>NZ_JASHJA010000003.1:0-548082 GCF_030733445.1 Bacillus sp. MMSF_3353 | reverse complement strand
TTATAAGACATTCCCCAGTGTCTTGAACAACTTCCATCCCTAATTAAATTGACATAAATTGTCCCCTTCCTTAGGCCGTCATTTGTGATGGTCTTATTTTTTTGTTTACTCTATCTTCTATTTAAAACTCCCTCTCTCTTTCACTCTATGTTCACGTGGGGGTCACATCCAACTTTTATAGTATATGTATCGAAGCTGTTCCTCCCTAATTTATAAGACATTCCCCAGTGTCTTTGAATGGCTTCCATCCCTAATTAAATCGACATAAATTGTCCCCTTCCCTAGACCATCCTATGTGATGGTCTACTTTGTGTTCTAACTAGATTCCCCAACTTTTTTGCTTACTTTAGCAAAAGCAATCTATATTTAAATACATATTTTCATACAAAATATTCAGAAAATACTGTCAAAATAGGCGGTTTTTCTGTACAATTAATGTAGAAAGTAATTTCACAAAAATAAAGGGGGGGTTTTATTGAAACAAACAAAAGCAATCTTAATCGCATTATTTCTCGGTTTAGTCGTCGGACTCACTTTAAATTTAGCTGCACCATCCATTTTTGAACCATTAAATCAATATGTGTTCAATCCACTTGGTCAATTATTTATTCGCCTCATTAAAATGCTAGTTGTTCCTGTTGTATTCATTTCTATCGTGCTTGGATCTGCTGGGCTTGGAGACCCGAAACAACTTGGAAGAATCGGCTTAAAATCAATTTCATTCTTTCTTGTAACTACAGCCGTTGCCATCTCTATTGCAGTTACATTTGCACTGATTATACAACCAGGATCTGGCGGTAACTTTAAAACCGAAGGGCTTAAATATGAAGGGGCAAAAACCGAAACATCTTTCGTCGATACATTGCTAAATATCGTACCAGATAACCCAGCAAAAGCGATGGCTGATGGAAACATGTTACAAATTATTGCCTTTGCCGTATTAATCGGACTCGGTATAGCTATTTTAGGAAAACGGGTTCAAGGTATCCATTCATTACTTGAACAGGGCAACGAATTAATGATGTATCTTGTTAATCTCGTTATGAAATTAGCTCCAATCGGAACATTTGGATTGCTCGCTTCATCCGTTGGTAAAATGGGTCTTGCAGGCGTCGCTGCGATGTTCAAGTATATGATTGTCGTTATGCTAGTACTTATTATTCACGGCGTCTTCGTCTATGGCGGATTATTAAAGGTATTAGCAAAAGAAAGTATTGTCCGTTTCTTTAAACATTTCGGACCGGTAATGGCAATTGGGTTTAGTACATCTAGCTCTAATGCATCTCTTCCGTTTGCAATGAAAACAGCACAAGAAAAACTTGGCGTTCCAAAAGCGATAAGTTCTTTTGTACAACCACTAGGTGCAACAATTAATATGGATGGTACTGCCATTATGCAAGGTGTAGCAACTGTGTTTATCGCTCAAGTATACGGAGTTGAGCTTACTATGTCCCAATTAGCTGTCGTCGTATTAACTGCTGTACTAGCTAGTATCGGTACTGCTGGTGTACCAGGTGTTGGACTTGTAATGCTTACGATGGTTTTAAATCAAGTAAATCTACCGGTAGAAGGTATTGCCTTAATTATCGGTATTGATCGCATTTTAGATATGTCAAGAACAGCTGTAAATATTTCCGGTGATGCAATTTGCGCAATGATCGTCGCAAAATCAGAAGAAAAATATAATACGGATCAATCCGCAGCATCTTAAATCAAAAAAGGAGTGAATTATTTCACTCCTTTTTTGATTTACTTCCTTTTTTCGAACGATATTCTTTTCCTTTATTATCATTACCAGTCTCAAATTCAGTACTAAACTCTTGCTGAAACTGTCCTGATTTTGGTGAGCCTTGATTTCCGCTCCCTTTACTACCATTTCGATTTGTCATATGTCTGCCCCCTTCCTTTACTAGTAGTATGTTACATATTTTCTTTTTTATAATCTTTTACATACGAAAGAAGACCTTCCTCTCATAAGGAAGGTCTTCTTCTTTATTACGTAAGCGTTTTCTTACCTGTGATGAATTAAATAAGTTTTTTAGAAATTGATATCATTATATTCATTTCTTCTTCTGAAAGCGTGGAGAATCTTTCTTGTAAATATTTCTTTTTCTCCCCTTCCATTTTTGCAACTAAATCTTTTCCTTGTTCTGTAATCTCCAAATATACAACTCTGCGATCTGACGTAGAACGTGAACGAGTTACAAAACCTTTATTAATTAATTTTTCTGTAACAGCTGTAATATGACTATTCGACACATTTAACTCATTGGCTACACGTGATACCATTTCTTTATTCGTACGATTCAATATTCTAAGGACGATGAACTCATTCCACGGTATGTAACCACCAAATATCTTTCCAATATCATTACGCAACGTGCGGAACATAGCAAAAACATTTGTCGATAGTTCTTCCATTAATTGCTCTCGATTTTGAGACAACTTTGACAGCCCCTTTTATTTCATTTAGTTAAATAAAAACCTTATTAATAATTTTACATGAAATCTTACTTTTTGTCACCTTATTTTCCCACAATTCGTAGTTTTTTAATAGATATTTCATGATACAATAAAGTTGATTTTCCAGAAAAAGGGGATGGAATAGTGAGTGAAGAAGAAAAATTTTCTAATCTCAATCTAAAAGATAAGACTTTGATTATTGGTTTTGTTATTCTGTTTCTCATTATAATTTTTGCATTTATATTCTTTGTTTATGTAGGAATCTTTCATATTACAGGTATAGAGTATAGATCACGCACTGCTTTACTTCTATTTTTTCTATTAATCACTTTCTTAGACGGTATTACATTCTTTATCTTCGGTTTCCTCAAGGCGTTGCTATATCCAATGACAAAAAACATGCCAAATTGGCTGGCTATTACTCTTTTTGCAATCATTGAAATTACGCTAGATTGGTTCGTCATTCATACTGCCGATGATTGGATAGAGAGCGTACAACTGTCCAATCTTACTGAATTATGTGTCGTACTATTCCTTTTCCTATTAAATCAATTATTAAGTGACAAGAAAGAGTAAGAATGCAAGCTTTTCTATATAAAAATTGGTACAATGAAAACAAATCATACTAAAGAGGTGTTACTTATGAACTTACAACAATGGGCTGATAAAGGTATGTCCTTTGATACATATGTGAATGAAATGAAAGTAAATCAATATGAGCTACTGCACATTTACAATAACTTTTCAATTCCAAATGAATTACTTCCTGTATTAGAAGAACGCCAAAATGATGGCTGGCGTGTTATCGTATTAACAGCTGATTGGTGTGGTGACGCTCTTTTATGCGTACCTGTTATGAAACGAATTTCTGAAGTTGCAAATATTGATATGAGATTATTAATTCGCGATGAAAACTTAGAATTAATGGATCAATATTTAACAAATGGAACAGCACGTGCCATTCCAATTTTTATTTTCATTGATAAAGATGGAAATGAACAAGCCGCTTGGGGACCACGCGCTCCAAAAGTACAAGAGTTAGTAACTTCAATGCGCGCTACATTGCCTGAAAAAGAAGATCCAACATTCGAAGAGAAACAAAAAGAAATGTACGCTAATTTCCGTGCTACATTAGCTGATGATACTTCTCTTTGGGAACATGTAATGGAAAGCATGATGGAAAAAGTAGTAAAATAAAAAAACTGCCGAACTCGGCAGTTTTTTTATTACATAATGAAGAAATAGAATACCGCAGCTAAAATGAAACGATAGTAAGCGAACGGTGTTAGTTTTACACGACCTAATAATTTTAAGAATGAAACAATTGCAAGCATCGCAACAACGAATGCTGTAATAAATCCTGTTGCAAATAACGGGATATCAGCCGCACTTAATATATCCCAGCTTTTAATTAAATCTAAACCACTTGCAGCTACCATCATTGGTACTGCTAAAATAAATGTATATTCAGCCGCCGCTGTATGTGACACGCGAGCTAATAAACCACCACTTATTGTAGAACCAGAACGAGAAAATCCTGGCCAAAGCGCTAAACATTGGAACATCCCAATTGTAAATGCTTGCTTATATGTGATTTCATCTAATGTTCTTGCTGTACTTGGTTTCGAAAACTTCTCAGCAACAATCATTAAAATACCACCAGCCACTAAACTGATGACAACTGGGCCTGGCCCAAATAAAACTTCTTTAATCGCACTATGGAACAATACGCCAAGTACGCCGGCAGGAATCATCCCGATAATAATATGTAATAAATTTAACGATGGTCCATCTGTTACTTTCCCAATACCTACTAAAGACCATAGACGCTTCCAAAATATAACAACAACTGCTAAAATCGATCCCAATTGAATAACAACTTCGAAAACTTTCGCTCTCTCGTCGTCAAATCCAAGTAAATGACCTGTTAAAATCATATGTCCTGTTGATGAAACTGGTAAAAACTCTGTTAAACCTTCAACAGCACCCATGATTATTCCAATTAACCAATCAGCCACGAGTAGTGCCTCCTTAATAACAAATATGTAATTTTTCACACCTTATCATAATACCTTATCCCCTTTTAAAGTGCATCCTTTTTTTATTGATTGTACATGTTGTATGCGCGTATTTCTTTTCTATTTTTTGATTAAATTGTATGATAGTATGAGTTTGTTTTTTTAGCGGAAAGGGGATTTTATGAAAGAAACTAATTCATTCTCACAAAAATTAAAGCAATTTGTATTACTATTTTTCCCGATTTTCGTAACGCAAATGTCATTATTTGCAATGAGTTTTTTCGATACGACAATGTCCGGGCACGCAAGTCCTATTGATTTAGCGGGTGTTGCTATCGGAACAAGTATATGGCTTCCCGTTAGTACCGGATTAACAGGAATTTTAATGGCTACTACTCCAATTGTTGCGCAGCTAGTTGGATCAAAGAAAAAAGAGGATGTTCCCCAAGTTGTCATACAAGCAGTATATTTAGCAATTTGTGCCAGTTTCGTGGTCATCCTTATCGGTTTCTTCGCTGTTTCACCTATTTTAAACGGCATGCGCCTGGAAGAACCCGTGGAACGTATTGCGGCACAATTTTTAAGTATTATTGCAATTGGAATTATCCCTTTATTTACTTACACTGTTTTACGCGGCTTTATTGATGCATTAGGAAAAACTCGCACAACGATGATCATTACATTACTATCATTACCAATTAACGTAGTATTAAATTATGTATTAATTTTTGGTCATTTCGGTTTTCCAAAACTCGGTGGTGTTGGAGCGGCAATTGCTTCTGCAGCAACCTATTGGTGCATTTTAATCATTACCGTTATTATTATTCGTACGAAAGAGCCTTTCGCATCTTTCAATATATTTAAACAATTATATCGTCCTTCTCTTTCAAGTTGGACTGAATTCTTAAAACTTGGCGTCCCTATCGGATTTGCTATCTTTTTTGAAACGAGTATTTTCGCTGCGGTGACACTTATGATGAGTAATTTTAGTACGACAACAATCGCTGCTCATCAAGCAGCTATGAACTTCGCTTCCTTGTTATATATGACTCCTTTAAGTTTAGCAATGGCAATGACCATCGCTGTTGGATTTGAAGTTGGAGCAAAGCGATACAATAACGCAAAACAATATGGATTTATCGGGATTGGCTTAGCACTTGCATTCGCCCTATTATATTCAATTCTTCTCTACTTCTTTGATGATGCAATTGCTTCAATTTATACGACAGATATACAAGTTCATCATTTAGCAAAAGAATTTCTTATATTTGCGATTTTATTTCAAATTTCAGATGCAATTGCAACTCCTGTACAAGGGGCACTACGTGGTTATAAAGACGTAAATGTTTCCTTAATTATGACATTAATCGCTTACTGGGTAATAGGTCTCCCTCTCGGTTACATATTAGCAACTTATACTGACTGGGCAGCAAAAGGATATTGGATCGGTCTTATTATCGGTCTAGCATTTGGCGCTATCTTCCTTCTTGTCCGTCTCTTTCAAGTTCAAAGAAAATATACAACAGAAAACCGCCGCTCACGATAGAGGGGCGGTTTTCTTTATGCATAT
The DNA here is from genome assembly GCF_030733445.1 of Bacillus sp. MMSF_3353. NCBI lineage: Bacteria > Bacillati > Bacillota > Bacilli > Caryophanales > Bacillaceae > Bacillus > Bacillus sp. MMSF_3353. Next base: position 542,031 of record NZ_JASHJA010000003.1, on the reverse strand, counting down.
TTTTTCTTTGAACGTATAACATAATGAAAAAGAAAGGTGGATACATATGGACGAAAAAGAAAAAAAGCAATCATTCGATGAAGAATTCGCCCCTGAAATTTCACCTGGATATCGGCAAGATGTACATAAGCCACCTAAATATAAAAACACCTCGTTTTTAATGGGCATTACCATTTTTGCTGCGGTGTTACTCGTACTCATCATTTTCGTTTATTTTTAAGGAAAGGTGACATATTATATATGAAGAAACAAGATTCCAATCGTTCAAAAAGAACTGTGAAAACAGAAAAAGGGTATGCAGGTGATTCTGTTCTTACACAGAAACAAGTCGAGCAAGGAAATTTATATATTGCTCAAAAAGAACTTGGTCAACAAAATGAAAACCTTTAGAATCCCTCAAAGAACTGGGGGATTTTTTTATCCGCTATTTGTAGCACTAATTCATGTTTCACTTTATTTTACATACTGTTTTTGTTCTAACACCTTAAATATATTATTAACCTTTACAATTTTTATTTCATAATTCAATTTCATTTCGCTTCTCTTACCATTTTCAGCACCCGCAACGTACGCTACAGTTTGATAACGAAAACTTTCATCCGTCACTTCACGTATGTCCTCGTTTGTAAATTTATACTCTAAATCCCGAAACCGATTTGGATAATAATTTCCTATTAATTGTTCATACCCTCTATTTACAAATAGTACTTCACCTTTTCGTTTCACATCTTCTTTATTATTAAGCTCAAACACTGATAATTGCTCTGTCACAAAATGTTTTCCTACCTTTTTCATTTCATTATGAGTTAAAGTTTCTATACTTTTGTTCTTTAATTCATTATTTAATCCGTACTTATTAATCGGTTTAAAGCTAGCAAAAACCTCTTCTTTATATGACCAAAACAATCCAAAAGCGATACATAGAGAAATGATGAATAGTCTTTTCTTCGTAATACTCCCGCCCTTCTTCATAATGATAGTTATATTTTAACATATAGAAAGAAAATTCCGATATCATGAAGTGGAATAACTTAATTCAGAAACGAGGAGCAATTATGGACTCTTACAAACAGTATATAAAAGAAGCTTTGCCTAATCTTTCTATACATTCATATAAACAAAATGAAGAAGGATGGGATAATGTAGCAGTTATAGTAAATGATGAGCTACTGTTTCGTTTCCCGCGAAAACAAGAATATGCAATGCGAATTCCTTTAGAAAAAGAACTGTGCATAATTCTCTCTCATTTGCTACAAGAAATCGAGGTTCCAAAGTATCACCTATTCTATAAAAAGGATACTGATACTGTTCCCCTCTGTAGTTACTATACTCTCATTCATGGTGAACCGTTTAAAAAAGAGATAGTTACCAAGCTAGAGAAAAAAGAACTTGAAGTAATTATTACACAATTAGCGACTTTCCTTGCGGCTCTACATAGTATTCCTTTAAAGCGTGTGAAGGCATTAGAATTCCCTATAGAAAAAACACTCACCTACTGGAAAGAGCTACAAACAAAATTAACTCAATATCTTACTAACAGTCTTACTTCATACCAGAAATCAGCGTTAAATTGTTTATTCGAAAATTTCTTTACATGTATCGATACATCCACTTTTCAAAAAACAATTATTCACGCTGACTTTACACATCATCACATTTTATTTGATCACCAAAATAAAACCATTTCAGGGATTATCGATTTTGGTGATGCTCAAATAGGAGATCCCGCCTTTGACTTTGCTGGGCTATATTATGATTTTGGACATGAATTTACTACATCAGTATATGAACAATACAGTACGCTTATTTCACACCATGATCCATTACTCATTCATCGCATCACGACCTTTTATCAATACAGTCCTTTATTACATAATATGATTTATAACTTTGAAACAAAGAATGAACTTGAATTCCTAGCAGGTACAGAAAAACTGAAAGTAATACTACAGGGCCGAGATTAAATTCTCTCCCGATATTCTCTCTCTTCATACATCATTAACTTTTTATCCATTTCAACAATAATTTGATACAGTTGAAACGCTTGTAAAATTTGCAGTTGAATTCCAAAAGGAGCATTCTGTTCTTTTAACCATTGAAATACTTTCGTTTCATCTTTCATTGATTATTCCTCCCTTTATTAAAATCTGCTACAAATATACGGTAAATGATGAAAAGCTTTTCATGTCAATAACAAAAAAGGATGCAAAATTGCATCCTTTAATGTACGATATTTTTCTTCTGCTTCGCTTCTTTCTTTACTTCTTCCCTTTGGCATTCACTACGAAACGCACAACTCATACACTCAGAACGAAAATGACGCTCTGTATAATGCTCAGGTTGTTGCAACATTTCTTTCATTCTAGATAAATCAGCCATGCCAGTTATAATATCTTCCTGTTTCGGAATGTACTCATACTTAGTTCCTTCTATTAAATTAATAACTTCAATTTTTCCTGGAAGAATGCCGAAAGCTTTATAACTGAATACTGTCATTAACTTTTGACAAAGAGCAAGCATTTCCTCATCCACATCGACAACATACTTTTTAATTACAAACGACTCAGTACTCCACTCACCAACTTCTAATGTCAATGACATGTGGACACCTAACTCTTCCATATATGTTTGAAATTTTTCATACAAAAATAACGGCGGTGTCTGACTATCATCTCTTTCAACAAACTGTAATAAGTGATCTGTTAGCTTCGCTAACACAATATAATACTCCGCCTTCGAAGCAAACATATTAACCCTTACTTTTTTCCAATACTTTTCTATTAATATTAAAAGTACAATTTTCGTTTGTTGGCCCGCAGGTAGTGTGTAATATTCGTTAATAATTCGATTCACAATCATTTGTGCGATTTGTTGCCATTCAAACGAAGAAGGTTCTCTTCTTTTTATATGACGAAAATAAAATTTATGCGGGCAACGCATAAAATCATACAAATGATAATCTGTCATCGTTTTGATTGCGATTTTCTCGTGCACTTGCTCTTCATCTCCCTTCTGCCATTAAGAAAGGTGTTTTACAAATTCAGCTCCAAACTGTAAACATTTTTCTACATCTTCATCTTCTGGCGTTAATTCTACTTTTAGTCCTTCTAACACAACTGCAGCTCCGCGCTCTTGTAGCTTTTCTATTAAAATGTCAACCGCCACGCCGTATTTCGGATAAGCCGAATCACATGATCCGAATACTGCTGCTTTTTTCCCATTTAAATCAATAGAATCCATTGCGTCATAAAAATCTAAGAAATCATCAGGAAGGTCACCATCTCCCCAAGTGTAAGCACCTAAAATAATTCCATCATACTGTTCTAGTATAGAAGCCTCTGGTGAATCCATAATATCGATCACTTCAATTTCATTTTCTGTTTCACGAATTGCACCCGCAATATGATCAGCCATTTCCTCTGTATTTCCACTCATACTTGCAAATATCATTACTAACTTACTCAACTGAATCTCTCCTTTTACCTTGTATCTCTTTTTCTGTTGGAAGTGTACTCTTCTCATCTACATATTCAGATCGAATTACATTTCGTTGCCATTCCATATGCTGATCAACATCTTTATTTTTATCTTTTAATCCCCTCCGCAGAAGGTGAAATTTTTTTCTCATTAACATGTCGCATCCATCCTATTGATAATAATTATCAATTTCAACTACCCTTAGATTAATTGACAGTGATTATCAATGTCAATAACTATTTTTAAAAAAATGATTAAAATGTACAAGCTTGTCCGTTAGCTATTCATATACTATAAATGAGCATAGTTCTTTCTCAGCCCTCTCTGACGGAAAGAAATAAAAGCAACTGCGATAGAGCGCAGTTGCCTTTTTTTATACTTTTTTACGATTTTAGTAATCTTATTGCTGTCTCTAGAAATAATTCCACTCCATAAATTAAAGCTGCTTCATCTACATCAAATTTTGGATGATGATGTGGATAACAAGTATCTATCTTTTCATTCCCCGTCCCCAATTTAATGAAGCAACCCGGTGCTTTTCTTAAATATGCTGAAAAATCTTCTCCTCCCATAGAAGGTTCAAGCTTCACAACACGCTCATTCCCAAACAAATGTAGTGCACTTTCTTCTACTACTTTCGTAATATATTCATCATTAATAACCGGATCATATCCATATCGATACGTATATGTATACTTCCCTCCATGCGCTTTTGTAATTCCTTTCACGATTTGCTCAATTTTCTCTTCTGCTTCTATTCTTAACGCTTGATTAAAAGAACGCACAGTTCCCATTAAAGTTGCTGCATTAGGAATAATATTATCAGCCATTCCCCCATGAAACTGCGTAACTGAAACAACTCTTTGCATGAAAGCACTTGTATTTCTTGATACGATATGTTGTAAATTTGTAATAATCTGCGCTCCGATAGCAATAGGATCTATCGTTTCTTCTGGCCTCGCCGCATGCCCTCCTTTCCCTTGAATTTCAACTGTAAATACGTCCGGTGCCGCCATCATCGGTCCATACGCAATTCCGATTTTCCCGCTCTCCAATCCAGACATAACATGTAAACCTATTACATAATCAACACCATCCATCACGCCTGCCTCAACCATTTCTTGTCCCCCGCCAGGATACACCTCTTCTGCGTGCTGAAAGAAGAGACGAATCTCACCTACGAAATCTTCCTTTATATTTGATAGCACCTCTGCTGTACTTAACAAAATAGCTGCGTGAGCATCATGCCCACATGCATGCATCATTCCTTTATTCACAGACGTATAAGATTTACTTGTCTCCTCTTGAATTGGTAAAGCATCTATATCAGCTCGAATTGCAACTACTTTCCCTTGTCCCGTCCCTCTTTTAATTGCTAGTACACTATACTTCGTCGGTCTCGTTACTTCAAAAGAAGAAAATGTGCATAATGTATCATATATAAATTGTGAAGTTTCTTTTTCATGAAATGATAATTCCGGATATTTATGAAAATGCTGTCTCCACTTAATAATGTTTTCTTCTGAAATAAGATCCTTCCACATCCTCTTCATCAGAAATTCCTCCTCTTATGAAACTTTAACAATTCATATATTAACTATGAAAAACTCAAACAAATATTACATTTCTATCCATTCTCCCAGACCACTTTTATACATTCACACAATCCACTTCCTATTTACATGTCAAACCCATTACAAATTCATACTGAATGTAATATAATTGCTAAGTTAGGGATTTTCTTTTTTAGTATTTAGTGCTAATATCAGAAAAGAGCCTTTTGACTTATTTTTACCTAAAATGTGGAATTTTGTTTTTTTCACAATAATGTAGGACATGATACCTACAAAGAGCTATCATTTCATTAAGAGAGGGAAAGACATGGAAAGATTAAAAGAGATATGGTCTCGACCACTCACACAATGGGTTGCAAAGACGGTTTATTACCTTGCAATTTTATTTGCATTGCTTTGGTTGTATGGATTCCATGATACAAACACAAGTACATTTATTTACAACGAATTTTAGGGTGGGAACGTTATGAAGTTATTAGAACAAATTGAAAAGTGGGCTATTGAAACGCCTGATCAAACTGCTTTTGTTTGGCGAGATGCGAAAATTACGTACAAACAATTAAAGGAAGATTCTGATGCGTTAGCACATTGGATTTCTTCTGAGTATCCAGATGATCGTTCACCAATTATGGTGTATGGCCATATGCAACCTGAAATGATTATTAACTTTTTAGGATGTGTAAAAGCTGGACACGCTTATATTCCTGTAGATTTATCTATCCCAGCTGATCGTGTACAACGTATCGCTGAAAATTCTGGTGCGAAACTACTTTTATCAGGAACTGAAGTAACTGTAACTGATTTACCAGTTCGCATTGTAAGTGAAGACAACTTAAAAGATATTTTCTTTACTCATAAAGGGAACACTCCAAATCCTGAACATGCGGTAAAAGGTGATGAGAACTTCTACATTATTTACACATCAGGAAGCACAGGTAATCCGAAAGGGGTTCAGATTACTTATAACTGCCTTGTAAGCTTTACAAAATGGGCTGTAGAAGATTTCAACTTACAAACAGGACAAGTATTCTTAAACCAAGCACCTTTCTCATTCGATTTATCTGTCATGGATATTTACCCATCATTAGTAACAGGTGGTACACTTTGGGCAATCGATAAAGATATGATTGCACGTCCAAAAGACTTGTTTGCTTCTTTAGAGCAATCGGATATACAAGTATGGACTTCAACACCATCTTTCGCAGAGATGTGTTTAATGGAAGCATCTTTCTCTGAGACTATGCTACCGAACATGAAAACATTCTTATTCTGCGGTGAAGTGTTACCAAATGAAGTAGCTAGAAAATTAATTGAGCGTTTCCCGAAAGCGACAATTATGAATACGTACGGTCCAACAGAAGCTACTGTCGCTGTAACAGGTATTCACGTTACAGAAGAAGTGCTTGATCAATACAAATCACTTCCAGTTGGCTACTGTAAATCAGATTGCCACCTTCTTATTATGAAAGAAGATGGTACGCTTGCACCTGATGGTGAAAAAGGTGAAATCGTAATTGTCGGTCCAAGCGTAAGTGTTGGATATTTAGGAAGCCCTGAATTAACAGAAAAAGCATTTACTATGATTGACGGTGAGCGCGCCTATAAAACAGGCGATGCTGGCTATGTTGAAAATGGTCTTCTATTCTATAATGGTCGTCTTGATTTCCAAATTAAGCTGCATGGTTATCGAATGGAATTAGAAGAAATTGAGCATCACCTTCGTGCGTGTTCTTACGTAGAAGGAGCAGTTATCGTTCCAATTAAAAAAGGTGAGAAATACGATTATTTATTAGCGGTTGTTGTTCCTGGCGAACATTCATTTGAAAAAGAATTCAAATTAACATCTGCAATTAAAAAAGAACTCAATGAGCGATTACCAAACTACATGATTCCACGTAAATTCATGTATCAATCTTCTATTCCAATGACACCAAATGGAAAGGTAGATCGCAAAAAATTATTGAGTGAGGTTACAGCATGACCGCATATGGATCATTTTATTTTTTCGCTATAGTGGGCATTTTATTAATACCTACTATCATAGCTGGACTAAAAGGTAAAATGTTGCGTAAATATAATGCCGTTTTAACATTAGTAATGCTCGTTATTATCTTCTCGGATAAACCGAAGCAAGCGATTATGTTAGCCGCATTTATTATTTGGCAATATGCCCTTATTAAAGGCTATTTAATTTTAAGAAAACAAAATAATAGTACATTCATGTTTTGTATAGCTGTTATTTTGTCGATTTTACCGCTCGTTTTAGCAAAAATTGCACCGTTTGTACCTGAGCTAAAGTTTGTTGTATTTTTAGGAATGTCCTATGTAACATTTAGAGCAGTACAAATGGTATTTGAAGTTCGTGATAACTTAATTAAAGAACTTTCCTTCTTTAATTTTTGGGAATTCATTTTATTCTTCCCAGCTATCTCAACGGGACCTATCGATCGTTACCGCAGATTCCAAAAAGATATTCAAAAGCCACCTAGTGCAGAAGAATATCAAAATTTACTATATACAGGGCTAAACCGTATTTTCCAAGGTTTCTTGTATAAATTTATTATCGCTTACTTAATAAAGCAATATTTTATGGATCCGGCATTCGCTCAGCAAGATACAATCCTATCAAATATGATTTACATGTATAGCTATAGCTTATATTTATTCTTTGACTTCGCTGGTTATAGCTCATTTGTAATTGGTGTAAGTTATATGATGGGAATTAAAATTCCAGAAAACTTTAATAAACCATTCATTAGTCGTAACATTAAAGACTTCTGGAATCGCTGGCACATGACCTTATCATTCTGGTTCCGTGATTTTATTTACATGCGTTTCGTCTTTTTTGCAACGAAGAAAAAGTTAATTAAAAACCGTTACACAATTTCGTATATCGGTGCATTTTTAAACTTTTTCATCATGGGAATATGGCATATTACTGGTGAGCATGTGTATCAATACATTATTTATGGTCTTTATCATGCCGCACTGTTTATTTTATTCGATATTTTCGAGCGAAAAAACAAGAAGCATAAGTTTTGGCCAAACAATAAATTTACACACATCCTTGCGATTGTAATTACGTTCCACGTTGTATGTTTCGGTTTCCTAATTTTCTCTGGACACCTTAACAGATACTTTTAATGCACCCTTCTTATACTAGTAAGAAGTTGCACATATAATATATTTCGGATATAAAGGAGATTTTAAAAATGGCAGAATTTAAAGAGCAAGTATTAGATATTTTAGAAGAAGTATGTGAAAACGATATTGTGAAAGAAAACTTAGATGTTCAATTATTTGAAGAAGGTATTCTTGATTCTTTCGCTGTAGTATCTTTATTAGTTGAATTCCAAGAGCGTTTAGATATTGAAGTTTCTATTTCTGATTTTGACCGTGACGAGTGGGCTACACCAAACATGGTTATCAAGAAGTTGGAAGAAATCCGATGAACAAAGCAAAATTTGGTCCGATGCTTTTAGCATTGGCCCTTTTTGCTGTATTCTTACTTATTCCAACGCGCTTTCTACTTCCACTTTTAAGTGATGAAAAAGTAGAACAAGCTGCCACTTCTTTAAAAGAAGAAAAGATTCAAAGTATGATATTACAGCAAAAAATGTTAGCAGACCCGAAATACCTTCCGATGTACGGTTCATCGGAATTCGCACGTATGGATGCTTTCCATCCATCAAATTATTTCAAAGTAAAGCCTGAAGGGTTCACACCATTCCTACTTGGACGCGGAGGAACACAAGACCTTGTACATGTGTTAAACTTTGCATCTACAATGGATCAATTGAAGGGTAAGAAAATGGTATTCGTTCTTTCTCCTCAATGGTTTGTACCACAAGGTATTGATGAAACACACTTTGCACCTAACTTTTCAAAACAACAAGGCTATCACTTGCTTTTCAATGATGACTTAAAGCCTGAAATGAAAAAGCAAATTGCAAAACGTTTATTAAACTTTGAGATCGTCAAGAAAGAAACTTTACTAAAAATTTCGCTTGAAGGTATCGTTTATGATGATACAAAGCATAAAGTAAAAGCACTTGCTGCTAAACCTTTCGCTTATATTTATCGTAACATTTTAGATCGTAAAGATTTATTTACAGCAATGTTTGATATTAAACCGCATAAAGAAAAACTTGACCCTTCATTAAAACAAATGAATTGGGAAGAAGCTCGTAAACATGCAGATCAAACTGGTGCAGTAGAATCAGGTTCTAACGAATATGGTATCGAAGATGATTACTTCAACAGCAAAATCAAGAAGAAATTAAAGCAACGTGAAGGCTACTTAAAAAATGATGCTTATGATCAATCGCCAGAATATGAAGATTTACAAATTGTACTTGATTTATTAAAACAATCTGGTGCAAAACCACTCTTCATTTCTGTTCCTGTAAAAGGTCCTTGGTACGATTACGCGGGCTTCCCGAAAGAACGCCGAGAATTGTACTATAAGAAAGTTCATGAGCAAATTGAGAAAGCTGGCTATCCAATTGCCGACTTCTCAAATCATGAGTATGATAAATACTTCTTAAAAGATCACATGCACTTAGGTTGGAAAGGCTGGGTTTATATCGATGAAGCCATCCAACAATTTTATAAAGCAAACTAAAGAAAAGACCGCTTGAATTATTCAAGTGGTCTTTTTCTATATACACTTTGCAATTGTTCGATTACGTTATCTGCTTCTTTCATCACTCGCTCCACTACATGCTGAGCTGATTCTATTCGCGCTAATGATGACGCTTGTCCTGCCCAAAGTGACATATATTCTCCTTTATTTTGTTTTGCTGCTTCTTGGCGTATTTTAGAGGTTAATACATTTTGCACTGGATACATCGGAAGCCCTTCTTCTTTCCCTTCATGTCTCTCTATAAATTCATTACGAATACCCCGCGCATATTTCCCGGAAAACGCACGGGTCACAGTTGTACTCGTATCTGTACTATGTAACACTGCTTCTTTATACACATCATGCGTAATACTTTCTTTACTCGTTAAAAAGGCTGATCCCATTTGAACAGCTTCTGCCCCCAGTGTAAATGCCGCAACAAGCCCTTGTCCGTTCATTACACCACCTGCTGCAACAATTGGGATATGCGGGACTGCTGCTACTAACTGTGGAATTAATGCAAACGTCCCAATCATAGCGTCCTGTTCTTTCCCAATAAACGTTCCTCTATGCCCTCCTGCCTCGCTACCTTGACCGACAATAATGTCTACTCCTAATTCAGCAAGCACCCTCGCCTCTCTCACATGAGTAGCTGTTCCGATGACTTTTATTCCTCTTCTTTTTAAGTCATCTATTTCTTCTTTTTCTAACGTTTGAAATGCAAAGCTAACGACTGGTACGTTTTCTTCTACTAACACTTGTAATTGTTCTTTATAGCTTTTTGGAAGCTTTATCGTCTCTTCTTCCTCTATACCGAATTCTCTATTCACTCCGCTAAGCAATACCTTTGCCAAGTTTACTTTCTCTTCTTCTATCTGTATCTCTTTCGTTAACAGTAAATTAACACCGAAAGGCTTATCAGTTCGTTCCCTTATTTTATAAATTGCTTCACGAATTTGCTCAGGGCTCATATAGCCTGCTCCAAGCGTTCCTAGTCCTCCGCTATTACTTACAGCTGCAACAAGCTCAGGCGTCGTAATTGCACCTGCCATACCTGCTTGAATGATGGGATACTTAATTTGTAATGTATCTATAACTCGACTTGTAAACATCATTTCTCCTCCTATTCCCCTTATATCTTCTTTATTTGACAAACTTTCCCCTTCTTTTACAAGGGTTGAACTTCCTATGAAGCGAATATATTGAAAGTGAAGGAGGCTGAAAACAATGATATATCCAAATGCGTTACAACAAGGTGATACAGTAATGATTATTGCACCGTCCGGCCCACCAACAATTGAAAATGTATTAAAAGGGGTAACCCTATTACAAGAAATGGGTTTATCTGTAGTAATTGGGAAGAGTGTTTATAAGAAATATGGATATTTAGCTGGAAGTGATCAAGTTCGGCTCGATGATATACATGAAGCATTTACAAATAATGAAGTAAAGGCCATTTTCTGTGCACGAGGTGGTTACGGAAGTGCTCGTCTCCTCCCTCACATTCAATATGAAATCATTCAGCAGAATCCAAAAATCTTTTGGGGATATAGCGATATTACAGCTTTACATACGGCCTTTTCACGTTATGCAAAGCTTGTTACTTTTCATGGTCCAATGGTTGAAGAATTAGGTAAAGGTGTAGATTCTCTTTCTTTATCTTCTTTCAATCAACTATTCCATCCGTATTCAACCATCTTATCTGCTTCAGAATGTATCGTACCTACCTCTCCATGTACAGTTACAGGCACATTGGCGGGAGGAAATTTAACTGTATTAACGAGTATAATTGGCTCACCCTATGAGATAATTACGGCTAATAAACTTTTGTTGCTTGAAGACATCGGGGAAGAACCGTATCGCATTGACCGTATGTTAAATCAGCTACTTATATCTGGAAAGTTTAATGAATGTAGCGGTGTTATTTTTACAAGTTGTCACGACTGCACTCCTTCTAAACCATCTCAATCATTGCAAACAATACTATATGAATTTTTCGCACCATATCATATACCTGTCCTATTCGGTTTACCGATTGGACATATAAGCCCAAACATCGGGATTCCTCTTGGAGCTACAGCGACAATAAATACAAATAATAAAACAATCTCTATTTCTTCTGGCGTAGCCAATCCGTATTCAAATTAAAAAGGAAAAGCGATTCCGCTTTTCCTTTTATTTATAATAATTAAAAATTCGTCCAGATGCGATATCTGCAACTTCTTCTGGAATAAATGTTTTACTTATATCAGTGCCAACATTTAATACTGCTGTAGCATCTTTCTCAATGCTACCAAATAATTCTTTTCCACGTATCGTAATAAGGGGCGTTCCTTCTGGCAACACGTCTTTTACAAATTCCATTTGTGTAAAGAACGGAACGATCCATCTACCCTCTCCTTGGAAATGACGCAAACGAAGTATTCCTTCTGTTGCCCCGTCCTCTGCTTCTAGTGAACCAGCAACATAAAACTCAGTAGATAAGAGCAATTCATAAAATTCCTTTTGCTTCTGTTTATCGTCCCCTGCTACAACAAGTACTTCTTCTATTCTCTTTACCGGAATTTGCTCCATATGATGCCACCCCTATTTCAAAATGATTGTACTTAGATTATACGAAATATTCTTATTTTTTTCTACATAATTCGCAATTATTTTCTTAAAATAATTTTAACACTTCTTTTGTCGTTACAATCGTAGCAAACTCTTCATGTAAATTTACAAGTGTCATATTGTGAATATCCTCTGCATTATACTCTTTACCATCTAGACCTTTACGGTTAAAAGTAGCCGTTGCATCACTCACTAAATACGTTGTAAATCCTAAATTTCCTGCCATTCGTGTCGTAGTCTCCACACAATGATTTGTCGTTAATCCTACAACCACTACTGCATTACATTTGTTCTCTCTTAATTGCTCTTCTAAATTTGTCCCAATGAACGCTCTGTTAACAGATTTCTGAATAATCACTTCACCTGGTAATGGCTTCAGCTCTTCTTTAAAGTTCACCGTTTCCGCTCCTTCATAAAACATCGATTGAGCATTTTCTTTATTTACATGTTGAATATGAAAAACTGGTCGTTTCCTTTTTCTCCATTCTGCTAATAACATTCTCATGTTTTCTTCAGCAAAAAGATTATTTCTCTCGCCCCAGTATGGTGACTGAAACGCCTTTTGTACATCAATTATAATAAGTGCTATTTGATTAGTCATCATTTTCTCCTTCATTCGGCTGTAATTGAAACAGAAAACCAAGTTGTTGTGACGCAGTAATAAAGCAAACATAGGCGCAAAGCTCTACAATTTCTTTTTCTGTCCAATATTGTTTTAATACGTGAAACATAGTATCATCTATTGCTTTTCGGTCATGAACAAATGTATGCGCAAAAGTAACAGCTACACCAATCTCCTCTGCCTTTTGCACATCATCAGGTCTTCCCTTTGCCATACAGTACGGACATTCATTCCCATACGCTAATGTTCTTCTCACTTGCTCCTTCAACTCTGCTGAAAGAGTTCCTTTATTGTACAGTGTATCTTCTAACGTACTCCACGAATGTAATATATCCGAATTATGCCCTAATAACTTTTGAAACTTTGTATCTCCTACATTTGATAATGAAATTCTCTCCATCATTTCCCCTCCTATTTCCTTCTGTTTTATTGTAAAATAAATAACGTTCACTTTACATTTCATATGAATCTTAATTTATATTTTTCCTTTACAAAAATCATTATTTTATTGGAGGTATATTTACAAATGCAATTAGACCGTGTTGATCGAAAAATTTTAAATGAATTATATAATGATAGTCGCCTTTCGATGCGTGAATTGGCTAAACGAGTAAACTTATCTGCTCCGTCTACTTCAGAACGTGTTCGTAAGCTCGAAAGCGAAGGTGTTATTCAAAAATACACAATCGATATTGATTATAAAAAGGCAGGACTCGTTTTAGATTGTATTCTAGAAATCACTTTAAAAAATGGTGATACAACACGTATGCAACAATTTATTCAGTCTTATCCATCTGCAAGTTTTTGTTACCGAGTAACAGGAAGCTTATGCTACATTGTAAAAATTTCTGTTCCTTCACTCGTTGAACTTGAAGATTTTATCAATGATGTTTCTTCATATGCAACGACAGTTTCTCATATCGTATTATCAGAAGTATCTCTTACTCCTGATATTGAACATATCTTCCCAGAAGCTTAATTTATTTTTATTCATAAAATACAAAAAAACCCCTTACAATAAGAATAAAAATAATATATTATGTATTAAAATACATAAAGTTCGAGAAAGGGGCTTTACATTGAAAATCTGGTTTTATGAAAAAACGGCACAATTAGATGATTTACTTGGCATTTGGGATAATGTTCCGACTATCCCTCGAATTGGTGAAAAAGTGGAGATTTTAAAAACAGTCCGCACTGTTACAGATATTAAATATGTAAAGAACGGTAATAATTTTCGTGTAGAAATTATTACAAATTAAAAAGTAGCTCCTAAGAGCTACTTTTTAATTATCTATCACGCGCTTTCTTTATTACAATTTTATCTTCTTCTACAGATACTGTTACATAATCATTTTCTTCTAATCGAAGCTTATTTACAGCCTCATCTGGTAGCTCTACAGCCATCAGTCTATCTGTTACGATCACTTGACTATACACTTCATTTTCTTGTAATGCACTCACCACTTTTTCCTCATTTATAAAGCGCACTAGTGGCACACCCACTTCTTTTACTGTACGCCATTGTTTCCAAACGTAAGGAATTAACCAAAGTAATCCAACAACTGTAAGACCAATACCGATCCATAAATTACTTTGCGCTTGTAATTCAGTAATTGAGATTGCGCTACTCTCTTCTCCACCGACAAATTGCATACTTGTTGCAATTAAATTATTTAGAGCATGTACAGCGATATTCGTCCATATATTTTTCGTCTTTATGTATAAAAGGCACATTACAATACCAAACATAAATGCACCAATAACATCAAAATGTCCTAAACCAAAAATAAGTGAAGATATGATTACAGCTTTTTTAATGCCCCATTTATAAGCCATGCGCTGTAAAAAGAAGCCTCTAAAAATAACCTCTTCCATAATAGGTGCTAATACACATGCTGAAACGAAAGTAAATATCGTCATATATATGTTACTCGTATTAATAACATTTCCTTCTTCTAACATAGTAACTAAGAAATTCGGTAACGTATGTGCTAATATGTAAAATTGAATATGAGATATACCAACTGAAAAAATTATTCCCATTATCGTTGCTAATACAATTAATCCCCACGGTAAACGTCCTGGCTTATCAAAAAAACTGTTAAACACAACATTATTTTTATTTGTTTTTACGTATAACCAAAATAACGGAAATACAAAAAATACAGTTATTTGTGAAATAACCTCCATCGTATTCTCAGAAACATTTGCTAGACTTAATGGGATCATCGTAAGGAACAATCCTATAATCATCCATCCAAAAAAACTGCGTAGCCTTATACGTGAAAATGCATAGTGCATAATAGAACACCCCCAAAGATAGTAAAATAAATGGTGTGATAATTAAATTATAATATGAATATAGTTGAAATTCTCCCTATTTTTCTCAAATACTTTCGAACAATATATATAGTAATCATTCTTTTCTTACAGTTGAAATATACGAGAAAGTTATGTAATAAAAATCCCCGTTTTTACAAGCGGGGATTTCTTTTATTATAATACGTCACGTTTTTGGAATAATGCACTTGATGCTACAAGTAATACAACAAAGTATACAGCTACAAGTAATAAGGAAGTTGTAAATGTAAACTCTGTAAATGTTGGTTCCGTTCCGCCACTTACTAGTTTATTGCTATCGTACACACTTAAATTTAAATGGAAAAACACTACAAATTTCGCTACACCTTTTGCAAACATCATTAATACCATATTAATTGCTCCTTGTAAGAAGAAGAGAAACATCGTAATAATTAATGGTAATACAGACTTTCTAAATACGTTTGCTAAGAAAAATGCAAGCGTCGCAAAGAAGAACGGCGAAAGTACTTGATATAAAGTAGATTTCATTACGATTCCTACCGTTAATTCCGTTTTACTACCATCCATTACAATTCCGCCAATAATCATTGCAATTAACGTGCTAGCAAATATGATAAATACTATAGTAAGTAACACTGTAATATATTTAGAGAATAAAACTGTAATTCGCTTTCTTGGACGGATTAATAACTGCTTAATTGTACCTTTTTGGAACTCATCAGTAATCATACGAGAAGCAATCGTAATCCCAAAAATTGTTGCAAACAAAGTAATTAAACCAATCTCTGAACTTGCAAAATCTAAATATGATCCTTTAAATTCACTTCCGTCTCCCCATTTCAGCATCGCTAAAACTCCCAAAATCTCCAATACTGCAATTACACCAATTAAAATATACATACCTTTTTTCGCATGTAACTTTAAAAATTCATTTTGAATTAATTTAAACATTACGCTTTCACTCCCCCTGTAATCGCTAAGAACTCATCCTCTAACGTTTTATTTTGAACAGTAACTCCGTATACAAGCACATCGTCATTCACAAGTTTTTTTACAAGTTGTGGGATTTCTTCTTTCATGACAGATACTGCAATTACATTTCCTTGCGTCTTACCTTTAATGATTTCATTCGCTTTCTGTACTTGATCTACTTCAAACGCTACAACTACTGTCTCATCATGTTTCGCTTGTTCGTGTAAGTTGTACTCTTGCACAAACTCACCTTGCTTAATAATAACGACGCGATCACACATGAGTTCAATTTCACTTAATAAGTGACTTGATACGATTACAGCAATATTCTCTTCTTTCGCTAAACGTTGTAAATAATCTCGAATTTGGCGAATACCCGCTGGATCTAATCCATTTGTTGGCTCATCTAAAATTAAGATTTTCGGCTGATGAAGTAATGCCTGTGCAATTCCTAAACGTTGTTTCATACCAAGTGAATATGTTTTCACCTTTTTATGAATCGCGTGCTCTAATTCGACAAGCTTTACAATCTCAGCAATGCGCTCTTTACTAATTGGTGTAATTGCCATGTTCGCAAAATGCTTTAAGTTTTGCATTCCAGTCATATAATCATATAGTTCAGGATTTTCTACGATCGCCCCAATTTGCTCTAGCGCCTTTTCACGCTCCGTGCGAATACTATGACCGCAAATTGTAATATCGCCCTCTGTCATTGATATAAGACCTGTCATCATACGAATTGTCGTCGTTTTACCACTACCGTTCGGTCCAAGAAACCCGTACACTTCCCCTTCACGAACTTCAAATGATAAACCGCGGATAATTTCCGTTCCACCAATCTTTTTTCGAACATTCTCTAACTTTACTACTACATTTCCCAATGTTGATTCCTCCTTTAGGCTTCTAGTTTCTTATCGATTATGCGACCTGTTATATAAACAAATAAAACAAATATACCGATTGAAAAAGCAATACTATATAAATTCATAAGCTTTTCTGGATAAAGAAACACATTTGCTTCTGATGATTCATCTATATACACTAACTTTGTTATAAAAGCAGGTGTAGGTGCAAGTCCACCTAGCATTTCATATATCATATTGATTACTTTCGTTACTAGTAAAAATAAGAAGAAAATAATTACATACTCCATTTTTTTCTTTTTCAAAGAAAATACTTTAACGCCAGCTACTGTAAAAAGTAAAACTAACAATACACTTGATAAATTAAATACATATAACACACTGCTAAATAATTGTTTTACTATATCTAACGTAAGTGTACTTTCGGTAAATAACAATCCATAGAGTTCTGTACCTTTTATTACTTTCATCGAAATGCTATAGAAAAACATAGTACCTATTACTTCAAAACACATTAAGCTAATTGCCGCATATGACAATATTGCTAAAATAATTTTTTTACCAGATATCGGTGTTAATCGAAATAATGTACTTTCGGTCATTTTCCCAAACGCAGACATCGCCTGCAGAAATACTAATACCGCAAAAATTATATAAACTAAGAATACTAAGGCAACTATAATCATTTGCCTTACTTCTCCTGATTCTTGTTTAATATAATTCCCCATACTTACAAAAGCGACAGCTGCAATAAATATGAATGACAATAACGAAATGAAAATTTGTTTTTTATTCGCATTGTACATATATATTAAACTGGCCTTCATCTACTAAACACCTCCTTAAACAAATCCGTAACAGCTTTTCCTCTTTGGAAACGTAATTCCTCTACATTTTCATGCAATACACTCTCACCATCTTTTAAAAAGATTACTTCGTCAAAAATATTTTCCACTTCTCCAATTAAATGTGTTGCAATTAAAATAGTACAGTCTTCGCGATAAAACTGTAAAATAAGTTCCAGTACATGCTCCCTAGAAACGAGATCAATCCCGCCCAATGGTTCATCTAGTACGTATAACCTCGCTTTCCTCGAAAATGTTAAAATAATTTGTAGCTTTTCAACCATACCTTTTGATAAAGCTGTAATTTTTTCTTCTAACGGTATTTTAAATTCCGCAATTGTATCTACCGCTTTTTGAATGTCGAAGTCTTTATAAAAATCTCGATAGAAGAATAAAGAATCTTTTACCGTCATCCAATCATCAAATACTGGTTTATCCGACATAAAAGAAACAATTTCTTTCGTTTCTAATCCTACCTTTTTACCAGCGATTGTAATACTGCCTTCGGAAGGATGCTGCAGACCGGCAATCATTTTCAATAACGTCGTTTTCCCGCTCCCGTTATCTCCAACGAGTCCTATAATTTTCCCTTCCGTAATCTCTATGTTTAATTCACGGATCACTGCTTTCAATCCGTATCTCTTCCATAAGTTTTCTATTTTTAATAACTCTGTCATTCGCTCTCCTCCCTCTTCTCGTGTAATGAAGAGCGAAGGATTGTAAGAATTTCTTCTTCTGAAAAACCTAAATTGTCCATT
Organism: Bacillus sp. MMSF_3353; assembly: GCF_030733445.1. Lineage (NCBI taxonomy): Bacteria > Bacillati > Bacillota > Bacilli > Caryophanales > Bacillaceae > Bacillus > Bacillus sp. MMSF_3353. The sequence goes on along the minus strand of NZ_JASHJA010000003.1, from coordinate 523,358 downwards.
CCATCTATAAAAGAATGAAGTAATTCTTTCGCCATCTCTTTTCGCAGCTCCATAATTTTCTCCCCTTCATTCGTTACATATCGTCCCATTCCTCTACGTGTGACAACAACCCCATCCCGTTCTAGCTCTTGAAATGTACGCTGAATCGTATTTGGATTTACTTGTAATTCACTCGCTAATTCACGTACAGAGGGAATTTTATCACCCGGCAATAAATGTCCTGTTACGATTTCTTTTTTTATGTATTCCATTACCTGAATGTAAATTGGTGTATTTGGAGAAAACTCTATTTTCATTTCTTCCCTCCTTTTGTATTGGTGTACTAGTTAAATAATACACTGATACAAATAGTTTGTAAATACCCATTTAATTACAAAAAAGTTCTATCCATTTGCTGGATAGAACTTTTTAAACAAAACTCGTTATACAAAAATAATAGTGTTATGTAAACAAATCCATAAAGAAAAGCTGTCTTATCAATGAATAAGACAGCTTTTCTTTATGAGTATATATTAAAAATCAAACACGAAGTCATCATCAGCTAACTTTTCAACGTTCGTTGCTTTTACGTAACCATTCCCTTTTACAGAGAAGAAATCATGGTTTTTCGTATCTGTACGTAAACCATTTAAAACGATTGGGTTAATTTCTTCTTCTTCAAACTTCGGCTCAAGTCCTAAGTTCATAAGTCCTTTATTCGCATTGTAACGAACGAAACGATTTACATCCTCTACAAGACCGATAGAAGTGTAAATTTCTTCTGTGTATGCCATTTCAATTTCATATAGTTCCATTAATAACTCTTGTGTTTCTTTTTGCACTTCTTGTTGATCTTCTGCAGCAAGTTCTGCGAAGAGTTGTTGTGCTAAAATACCGACGAATACGCCGTGAATTGACTCATCACGAATTATTAGGTTAATAATCTCACCACTTGCTGTCAATTTACCTTGACCTGCTAAGTAAAGTGGGTAGAAGAATCCACTATAGAATAAGTAACTTTCTAAGAATACACTTGCTACCATCGCCATGTATAACTCTTTTTTCGTTACTTCAGGCTTTAATAAACGACGATAGTAACTAGTAACAATACCAGCTTTTTTCTCAAGTAATGGATGATTGTCTACCCATTCAAAAATATCATCAATTTCTTCTTCAGTAGCTAACGTTGTGAAAATATGACTGTAACTCTTCGCATGTACTTCTTCCATAGCTCCCATGAAAGCTAATACACTTTTCGCTTGTAAATTTTCAAGATGAACAAGTACAAGTGGCATCCCTTCGCCACCTTGTTTCGTATCTAAAAGTGTTAAACCACCTAATACACGCTTATAAGCAATCTGCTCTTCTTTTGATAATTGTGCCCAAGTATTTTTGTCAGAAGATACTGCGATTTCTTCTTCTGTCCAAAACTGAGCGATGTTTTGCTTCCAAAACATTAAACTAAAATCATCTTCTTTTTTGTTCCAGTTTACCGCACGCATTCAATCGCCCCTTCTCTAAATAAACATGAAAAATTGATAACTAAGCATGAGCAGGGTTCAGAAAACCCTGCTCATGATGTCTCACTTTTTATATTAAACGGTACAAGCTACACACTCTTCCACGCTTAACTTACGTGTTCTCGTATAATAAAGACTCTTTAAGCCTTTTTTATGTGCATAGATGTAGTAACGTGCTAATTCACGTGTTGAAATATCACTATTAACGTAAAGAATTGTACTAATTCCTTGGTCAATATGTTCTTGGATTTCTGCGATTAAATCAATTAATTTAAACTGATTCATATCGTAAGAAGATTTATAGTACCAGAACGTATCTTTTGATAAATACGGCATTGGATAATATGTCGTCGCATTCGCATATGTTCTTGATTCGATTTGACTTACGATCGGCATTACGCTTGAAGTTGCATTTTGAACGTAACTGATAGATTGTGTTGGAGCGATAGCAAGACGGTATGAATTATATAATCCATTCTTCTTCACTTGCTCTTTTAAACTTGTCCAATCTTCTTTTGTTGGAATATGAATTCCTTCAAATAGTTGCTGAACTTTTTCAGTTACTGGGCTGTAATCTATCGTTTCGTACTTTTCAAAGTATGTGCCATTCGCATAATCAGACTTATCGAAGTCTTTAAATGTTTCGCCTTTTTCTTTAGCGATTTCCATACTTTTCTCAATAGAGTAGTAATTTAACATCATAAAGAATGTACGAGCGAACTCTTTTGCTTCTGCACTTTCATATGCGATTTTGTTTTTTGATAAATATCCGTGTAAGTTCATTGCGCCAAGTCCAACTGAATGAAGCTCATCATTTGCTTTTTTCACAGTTGGTGCATTCGGAATGATCGTCATATCAGACACAGCTGTTAAAGCTTCCATTCCCGCATGAACAGCTTCACGAATTTCTTTATTTTCCATTACATTTACGATATTTAACGATCCTAAATTACAGTTAATATCACGACGGATAATATCATCTGTACCGTAATCATTTATTTCAGAAGTTTCTTGAAGCTGGAAGATTTCTGTCTCGAATGTTCAACCGAGTCCGCTACTCCTCAGTCCGTTGCTCATGCAACTGCTGTATGTCACCATACAGGACAGACTATATCATCACCTACAGCATTACCTGATTAGGTGCTCCGCTTTTCGAACGCCAATCGCTTGCGCTCTACTCCCATAAGGGATAGTCGTTAGGCTTTTACTTATCTTACATACTTCAGAAAGTCTCTTATTACTTTATGTTGTCCCATAACTCTGCTATACAAAATAATAAGATACATTCTGAACTTTTATATTTTCATTCTAAGATAAGATTTAGCACGGTAGGTTACCTCAAATTTGAGGCTTTCCCCGTTTAACGGAGTTTTCGACTAGCATTTCTACTAGAAGGTGCTACATATTTAACACAAGTTCGACATCTTCACAGTTCCAATATCCTTCAGTGGATGTTGGTTATTTGCATTTGATTTAAACATTAAGTATGGGTAACCAGACTCAAGCTGAATCATAGCAATTTTAATAAGCATATCACGTGCACTAATATCTAGCGGCTTCTTCTTCACTTTCGGATTGCTCATTAATTCATCGTACATTTCATCAATGTCTATATCATCTAAATGCTTTCCGTATTCTTTATACACCGTATAAGGCGCGAAAACATGGAAAGGTTCGTTTTTCTCAGCAAGCTCAAAGAACTTACTTGGAACGATAATTCCGATTGATAGAGACTGAATACGGCTCTTCTCATCGGCATTTATTTTTTTGGTATCAAGGAATTCAATAATATCCCAATGGAAAATGTTTAAGTATACTGCGCCGGCACCTTTTCGTTGCCCAAGTTGATTTGCATATGAAAACGAATCTTCAAGTAATTTCATAACAGGTACTACACCACTTGCAGCGTTATCGATACCTTTAATTTGCTCACCGCGTGCACGTAGCTTAGACAAGTTTAAAGCTACTCCACCGCCGATTTTTGATAATTGCATTGCAGTATTAATGTTAAAGCCGATTGAATTTAAGCTATCATCCATCTCTAACAAGAAACAAGACACCATTTCTCCTCTTCTGCTTCGTCCCGCATTTAAAAAGGTTGGTGTCGCTGGTTGGTAGTTTTGTTTTACAATCATGCTTGCGAAGTGTTTTGCCTTCGCAACATCACCGCGTCCTAAGTATAATGAAACAATTGCTACACGATCTTCATAGCTTTCTAAGTATTGTTTTTGATCATTTGTTTTTAACGCATAATCTTTGTAGAACTTAGATGCTGCCATATAAGATTGGAACTCGAAGTTTTCACCATAAGCGATGTTATATACCTCTTCTACTTCCTCCAAGCTATACTCGTCCAGAACGTTGTAATAGTAATCATATTCTTTCATATACTCCATTCGCTCTGCCACGCTATTAAAATGAACGGTATTTTCTCTAGCTTCTTCCATAAAGACTTCTAATGCCTCTTTATCTTTATGAAGCTGATAAAAACCGTCCTGCATTTGCGTGATTTCATTATTCAGTTCAATGTGTCGCAATCTCCCGCACCCTTTCCTTAAAATATTCTACATCATTATTTGTTCCTGATAACTCAAATTTTGATACAATAGGCACTTCATATTTAGCAGAAATTTTGTCAGCACTTGCACCGAACATGTCTCCCCAGTTACGATTGCCGCTTGCAGATACGCCTTTTAATTTTTCATTATTGCGCTCTAAAAATTCTAAAACACGTTCTGGTACATTGCCAAAACCTGTTGTATACGTAATTAAAACAAAGTCTTCATCTATTACTAGATCTTCACCAATTTGAACGGCCGGCATATTTAATTTGTGAATGAAACGCTTCACGTTTCCTGTCATAGAATCATATGCAACTATCATTTCCGACCCTCCCTCTCCAATCTATACTCTCTGTATGTTGTTTCTTGTTTTCTCTATATATTGTATTACGTTTCAAAATAAGACACAAGATATATGTATAAATTCTTTCTTTTTTTAAATTTTACTTTTCGACAAGACAGTCGATTTTTTTCAATACAATGACTATGAAACAACATTCTAAAACTCATGTCAATAAAGTGCTTTTCAAAAAAGTTGTCAACGAATTTAACCTTATTTTAAAAAAAGTTACCAATATATTTTGTCATAAAACGGCAAATGCTGGAGGAATATATTTCTCCAGCATCACGCAAAAAAGAACAGACATGAAACGATAATCTGTTCTAAAAAACGATTACATTTATCAGTTTTACTTTATTAAATATTATACATATACTTTCGGTTCGCGTTACATACTAAAAGATAACTATTATAGAAAAAGATTATTATTATGGAAATTCAACTTATTTATGAAAAGATTATTCTGAGTGCTCAATGCGCAAAATATCTTTTACAAATATATGATGTGGATTTTCATCTTTATCAATCATTGTACATACAGGAGCTTCTTCATCAAAGTACACAATCATTCCTTCTACGTACTGATATGTATGTTGAACTTGTACGGTTACTTTAATTTCTATAGCCTCTTCATATGCTCTTTTTATTTTCTGAAGCATTTTTGCCGAACACTTTCGTTTCTCTGGATACATGACCATCCCCATAAACCTATTGCCAGCTCTATCTTTCCACATATAATCCCAATGCGGTAATATGCCTTGTTTAAAATCGCCCATAATTCCCCTCCCTATATTCTTCTAGTTACGAACGTGGCGTTTCTGAATATGTATAAATTACTTGTCCGCCGCGCTGTGCGTTCCCAATAATATGTTTAAAATCTTCTCGACTTACTACAACTTCTCTGAACGTATAAAATACATCTTTCGTAACAACATACTCCTTTATTTCACCATTTTTCAGCTGATCCAAAATTGCATTTGCTAATTCTTTATCCATGTATTTCACCTCTATGCAATATTTTATTTTATCGTATATTCTATAGGTCAACAACTGTAAAATTATCCAGGTGCTATACCTTCATTTCATTTTCATTATTTTTCAAAAAAGATCTCTTTAGTATATGTCCACTAAATATCATATACTAACATAGCTACTTCTCTATATCAATCATTTCAGTATTCAATTATGCAAAGTTCCATACCACTATGCTACAATATATAAATAGAATTAGGAGGGATACTATGATTCGGAAAGCAAAAAAGACAGATGCGAAGGCAATTGCACCTTTATTATATAACGCTCTGCACGAAATTGCTGAAAAAATCACAGGCAGCACAGTTGAGACAGAAGTATTACTAGGACTTGAAACATGGTTCTCAAAAGAGAGAAATCGACTGAGCTATGAAAACTGTTTTGTATATGTACAAGACGGGGTTGCAGTTGGGGTTATTGTCGCTTATCACGGTAGTGAAGCAACAAGTCTTGATGCACCAATTGTACATTACTTAAGAGAATTACATAAAGATGAATCAATTACATTAGAAAAAGAAGCTGAACTTGATGAATATTACATTGATACATTATCAGTTTCAAGTGCATATGGCGGAAAAGGAATCGGTTCTCAATTAATTGAAGCTGCTGAAATCCATGCAACTGAAAAGGAGCATGAAAAAATCGCATTACTTGTTAATTTAGAAAACAAACGTGCCTATTCACTATATGAAAAACTAGGTTATAAAAAAGATCAAATCGTTATGCTTGTAGGCGAACCTTATGCACACCTCGTAAAAACATTAAACATCAAAATTTCTATGTCTTAAAAAGAAAGCACACGATTTATATATAAATCGTGTGCTTTTATGTTAATTTTGTATTTAATATATTTCCATCCATCGCTTCGTGGAATGTATAGGTTGTACATCCCCATGGCTTCCTATGTAAAATAGGAGAACCAGACCATCCCATCGCTCTCAGCTCCGCACCAACCATTGCATTAATGTAATTATGACCTACAAGAGCAATACTTCCATGTACGAGAGCATAACGGTGTAATAAGTAAGCCGCTTGCCTTGCCCTCTCTCTTACTTCCTTATAAGACTCAACACCTTTATAGTAACCAAGTATCCATAATGTTCGCCCGATAAACATCCATACGTTAGGTTTACATTTCAACCATGTTGGAGCATAAAAATTCGTCGGAATTTCAGCTTCCCTAAAAAGAGAATTTTGCATAAAAGATAAAGAATTCATTAATTCAGCTGCTGACTGTATAGCACACCTTTGATCACTCGTTACAATCAACTTTGCTGCTTCAACCGCTTCCATTGTTTCCATTGGTATAGGTGCTTTTTCTGTTATAGTTATGTAAGTCATATCCTTTCATCCATTCATGAAAGGATGTAACCGTCATTGGTTCTATAGTACGATCTAAGCGGCCATGACGAATAAAAGAAATCTTCATTCTTTCCACTCTCCATTCATCACTTACGAACTCTATTATGTACTATTTTTAAATATCATACCACGCAAAAAAAGAAAGTTATACACCTTTACATATCCCCACCACTCTCATGTGTGACCCCAGCATGTATACCATCCATCCCATCAAAATATGTAGTCGTTTCATGATGACGAATCTTTTTTAAATTTATATAAGAAAATACAAATAAAGTTAATGCTATAACACTCCCCACAAATTCAAACATCATTTTACCGCCTCTAATTTCTCCCACTTTAGTAGGTTATTGTATTTTTTCATTATACCCCTATATAAAGATGCACGCATTTAAACCGTTCTTTTTTTCTAATAACTTGGAGTTCTTGCATATTTTCTTACAAAATGTGAATATTTTTCGAATTTTTACTTTGGAAACATTTACAAACTAGACAATATGGTTCAAAATAAGAGGAAATAAAAAAAAACCAAAATTATTCTTTTTTTGGAAAACTGTAACAAGGAGAGTTGCTTATGCAGATCGCAGAAACTGGAGATATCATTGAATTTAAAGGTGGAATGCAAGGCCGTGTTCAAAAAGTAAATCAAAACTCCGTTATTGTAGATATAACAATTATGGAAAATTTTAGAGAACTAGATATGGAACCTCTTACAGTTGTAAGTCATAAAAACTATACTGTCATTAATCAAAATGCATAATATAATAGAAAGAAAGGATCTGTATAACATACAGATCCTTTCTTTCTATTATATTAACGATTATCAATTGTTTCTGGATATAGATCATGGTTCATCATACGGTAGTCTGCCATTTGTTCATACTTCGTGCCTGGGCGACCGTAGTTGCAGTAAGGATCAATTGAAATCCCTCCACGTGGTGTGAATTTCCCCCATACCTCAATGTAACGCGGATCCATTAATTTAATTAAATCATTCATAATAACGTTCATGCAATCTTCGTGGAAGTCACCATGATTGCGGAAACTAAATAAATATAGCTTTAAAGATTTACTCTCTACCATTCTTTGTTCTGGAATGTAGCTAATATAAATTGTTGCAAAATCTGGTTGACCTGTTTTCGGACATAAACTTGTAAATTCAGGGCAATTAAATTTCACAAAATAATCACGGTTTGGATGATTGTTATCAAATACCTCTAAAATTTCTGGGCTATATTCAAATAAATATTTTGTATTTTGATTTCCTAATAAAGTTACATCTTTTAAATCTTCATCTAATCTTCCTGCCATTTTAAACATCCCTTCTCATTATACTCCGCGTTTATTTCCCCATACTAACGCATGAAGCTGTGGCAATACTTTTGCATTATTCATTTCTTTACAGTTAACCGCTTTTTCAATAAGCCACTCGTATTTATCTAATAATTTTTTAATCAACATCGCATCATCCACAGTTTTTGTATCATCATTCCCTACTTGTAAGAAGAATGGAACATTTGGATAACGTTCGTGCATCTTAACTGCATACTCAAAGTCATAATCGTCAAATACTACTACCTTTAAACTAATATCTTTTCCTGCTAGTTTCTGAATAACAGCATCTAACTTCTGAAAATCAGTATTCATCGTCGAACTTGGTGGTTTTGGAGAAATCGTTATCTCATCAATTTGAAGTAACCAATCTTGCCATTTACTCCCTTGCGTTTCGATTGCCGTCCGCATTCCATTCTCTTTTAATATAGAAAGAAGAAACTCAATATTTTTCAACAATGCTGGATTTCCACCTGAAATCGTAACATGAGAAAAATTTTCGCCACCAATTTCTACAAGCTCGTTCCAAACGTCCTCTGCTGTCATCTGTCTAATTTGTTCCTTAGCCGATCCATCCCACGTAAAAGCAGAATCACACCATGCGCAACTATAATCACAGCCAGCTGTACGGATAAACATCGTCTTTTGTCCCACAACCATTCCTTCACCTTGAATGGTCGGACCAAATATTTCTAAGACAGGGATTTTACTCATCGAGCATCCACTCCCGTCTTACTTCCGCATAACTAGTTGGCGTCTCGAAAAGACGAACAAATTCAACACGAGCTCCTTTATATTCGTTCGCACGATTATCTTTTAGTAATGCTTCTGCCATCTTTTCATAAATCCAAACGACCATGTTTTCAGCAGTCGTATTCATTGCTGGTAACGTTTCGTTTAAATAACGATGGTCTAAATAAATTTCTATTTCATTCTTCCAAATTTCTTTTATATCTCCAAAGTCAATCGCAAGACCTATTTCATTTACATATCCACTAATCCCAAATACAACTTTATATGTGTGACCATGTAAGTTTTTACATTTCCCCTCATAACAGTGTAAATGGTGTGCTGCATCAAATGTAAATTCCTTGCTGACCATTACTCTTTTATTATGATATTTGAGCTGTTTACGCTGAATATCCTTGTCCATTTTTTGCAAATTTTCTACGATGCGAAATCCAAAGAAATTATCCATTAGTTATTTGCTCCTTCGCGTTCTTGTAGGTACGTATCTAATCCTGCTTTACGAAGCTGACATGCTGGACATTCACCGCAACCATCACCAATGATTCCGTTATAACATGTTAATGTTTTTTCTCGAACAAACTCGAATGCTCCAAGTTCATCTGATAATTTCCATGTTTCCGCTTTATCAATCCACATAAGTGGTGTATGAATTACGAACGGATAATCCATGGATAAATTTAAAGTAACGTTTAACGATTTCACAAACACGTCACGGCAATCTGGATAACCACTGAAATCAGTTTCACATACACCCGTTACAATATGACGTGCTCCAACTTGTTTTGCTAATACAGCAGCAAATGATAGGAATAGTAAATTTCGTCCATCTACAAACGTCGATGGCAATTCACCTTCTTCATGTGTAATCTCCATATCCGTTCTCGTTAACGCATTTGGAGCAAGTTGATTTAATAGACTCATATCTAGCACCGTATGTTTAATTCCTAGCTCTTTCGCAATTTCCGCTGCACAATCAATTTCTAGTTTATGACGTTGATTGTAATTAAACGTTACAGCTTCTACTTCTGCAAACTGCTCTATTGCCCAAAATAAGCATGTCGTACTATCTTGTCCTCCACTAAAAACAACAACTGCCTTTTCTTTTTTCATTTCACTCATTCTCCTTCTCTACTACGAATAAGAAGAAAGAACGTTCTTGAACTGTCACAATAAAAAAACAAAACAATACCTAAAGATATTGTTGTTTCCATAGTTTTTTATAGAGGGAGTTCGCGAACCTCTCCCGTGCAATGCACGGAATTCCTTCTTTCATTGACAAAGCTTATTGTAACATATTGTATACTACCAGAAAAAATTTCTGATTTTTCCGCTATTTTTCATTTCATTTCTTTCATTTTATAGTATGATGAATTTAATGCGAGAAGAGAGGAGGCACCCCACTGAAACCCTTTATTATTTATCTCTTTCTAAATATATTATTCATCCTTGTTACAATGCTCGTATACCATTTATTTTGGAATCAAAAAGGGAAACGTTCTCCTAAATTAAATTCAGCTATATTTATTGCATTATGTTGCCTCGCTACCATACTATGTATTACTTTCGGAGCAAAAACAAATTATGGATTTCAATTTGATATGCGCCATATCGTATTAATTGTCGGTACATTAACAGGGGGCCCTATTGCTGGTGCTTCCATCTTAACTGTATTAAACATATACCGCTTCTTATTAGGGGGAATAGGTGTTTTTCCATCCCTTATCGCTTCGGTTCTACTGTTTATTGTTCTACTATTAACATACAAACTATTTAACCGCAGTTCTAATCGAATAAAAATAGCACTCGCTATCTTTTACAGTCTCATATTTAGCTTGGGCTGGGTACCTTCTTTCCTCTCAGAGGTTACAAATAGCGCCGATTACATACCCCATATTATCGTGTACGAAATATGTACAATAATTGGAACAATCCTTATTTTATATTTGCTACACATACTACAAATGCAAGTTCGTCTTCAAAACGAACTTATGAATGCCGAAAAATTCCATTTAATTGGAGAAATGGCAGCGTCCATCTCTCATGAGATTCGCAATCCATTAACTTCAACAAAAGGATTTTTACAACTCTTGCAGTCAAATACATGCACTGAGCAAGAGCGAAAATTATATATCGACATAGCCATCAACGGAATCGAACAAGCAAATCATGTTCTTACAGACTACTTAACTTTCGCGAAACCAAGTATTGAAAAAGAACAACAGTTACAAGTAGAGGAAGAATTATTGCATGCCTTATCTTTAATCACACCTCTTGCTAATTTAACAAATGTTCGTATCCACTATATCAAACAAAGTACATCTTTCTATATCGCTGGTGAAAAACAAAAACTAAACCAATGTTTATTAAATATTTTAAAAAACTGTATTGAGGCAATGCCTACAGGCGGTGATCTCGTACTCACTTTAGTTCCAGACCATAAGCATATACAATTGTATATAAAAGATACAGGAGTTGGTATGGATCAAGAACAAGTAAAACGCCTTGGATCCCCTTTCTACTCAACGAAAGAAAAAGGAACTGGTCTTGGAATGATGGTCGTATTCAGTGTTATTCAAGCTATGAACGGAAAAATTGATATTATAAGCGAAAAAGGTACAGGTACAACCTTCTTATTAACTTTTCCACTCATACAAAAAACGTGATGAAATACTCATCACGTTTTTTCTGTTCCTTCAACTAATTCAGCAAAGGCTTTCACTTTACCATGTGGTTTTTGATTTTCTTTACGTGCTTTCCACGCGCGCTCTTCTTCTTTCTTTTTCTTGGACATACTTTTCAACTCCTTCTATTCTTTCTCCATGTAGTATTCCAAAATAAGAAAGAAAACTATGCACGTATCAAAAAAGAAGTGGTCTCCCACTTCCTTCTGATTATCGTTGCAAAATTGCGTGTTTCGCCTCTTTTAACTGCGTAAGATGTCTTTGTTCATGCAAATCAAGAAATTGAACCCACTGATACAAATTCAAATCGTTAAAAATAGGATGCTTTAATCCATTTTCAAATAAATCTTTTTCATCTATCACACTATGAAGCGCGTGTAATAGTTCTTGTCGTGAATGTTCTAGCAATTGAATTCCTTGCTGTTTTTTCATTAACGTTTCTGTTGGTTCCATTTGCTGAGGAGCTTCTCGTTTATGTGTGCGATCAAGCGTAAGTTGGAGGTCTTTAAATGGAGTCGTGTTTCTTTCATTTTTTTGTAAAGCATATACAAGGGCAGATGTAACTGATTGTTCAACTAAATGCAAGTGATGCAAAATTTGAATAATACTCCATTTATCACGGCGTGGCTTTACATTCACTTCTGTATCATTTAACATTTCAATTTCTGATAATAGCGTGCTTCGAGTAGACTGTAATGAGTTCACCAAACTTTCTAAACTCACATCCATATTAGATTGAAGCATAATTCTTTCCCCCCTTTTTGTTGGTGAAAAGAGGTGCTCCTTATTAGAAACACCTCTTTAGTATTCTGAATTTTCTTTTATTATCTCATCATTTTCTAGTTATGTCGATGTTAAACATGTGAAAAAAAGCGCATGTTTTTTACAATTTTGTGTCGTCAATCGCACGTAGCCACGCTTCAATTTCTGTAATGACACTTTTCACACAGCCTTCAGCAAATGGTGATGTTAAATTTGCAACTTCTACTAATTCCAAGAATGATTTACTTCCACCTTGTTGACACAGATTCACATAATCTTCCCATGCCTCTTGTCTATTATCTCTTGCACGTTTCCAAAATTGCAGTGCACAAATTTGTGCTAATGTGTAGTCGATATAGTAGAACGGCGAGCTATAAATATGTCCTTGACGTTGCCAGAATCCACCGCGCTCTAAATAATCATTATCTTCATAATCACGATGCGGCAAATACTTTTTCTCTATATTACGCCATGCTGTCTTACGCTCTTCTGGTGATGCTTCTGGATTTTCATATACATAATGTTGGTATTCATCAACAGATACACCATACGGTAAAAACAGAAGTGCTGAACTTAAGTGAGAGAAATAATATTTATCTGCATCTTCTTCAAAGAATGACTTCATCCATGGCCATGTAAAGAATTCCATACTCATAGAATGAATTTCACATGCTTCATACGTTGGCCAATTGTATTCTGGAATTTCAAACTTACGACTTTCATATACTTGGAAAGCATGACCAGCTTCATGTGTTAATACATCAATGTCGCCAGATGTTCCGTTGAAGTTTGAGAAAATAAATGGCGCTTTATAATTCTCAATATATGTACAATATCCGCCACCAGCTTTTCCTTTTTTCGCAACTAAATCTAATAAATCATTATCTAGCATGAAATTGAAAAATTCATCCGTTTCAGCCGATAACACTTTATACATCGTTTTCCCATGATTAACAATCCAATCCGCATCTCCTTTTGGAGTTGGATTACCAGTAGCAAACTCAAAGTTTTCGTCGTAATATGCTAACTTCTCTACACCAATACGTGCTTGTTGTCGTTTTCTTAACTCCGTTGTAACGGGAACGATATAATCTAGTACTTGCTGACGATAATTCGCCACCATTTCCGCATTATAATCTGTACGGTACATTCTTGCATATCCAAGTTCAACAAAGTTTTTGAAACCTAAAGATTTGGCGATTTTCGTTCTCACTTTAACAAGCTCATCATAAATACGATCTAACTCTTCCTCATTCTCAGCTAAAAATCCGTAATATGCTTCACTTGCTGCTTTACGTTCACTTCTTTCTTTCCCTTGCATAAACGGAATCAGTTGCGATAACGTTCTTTCTTCTCCTGCAAAGTCAATTTTTGCAGATGCTAATAACTGTGTATATTGTGAAGACAATTTATTCTCTAATTGTAAATCTTTCACAACTTCATCAGAGTATGTTTTCAAATCACACTCCGCTAAAGCAAATAATTGCTTTCCATAATACGCTTCTAATTCTTCACGGAATGGAGAATGAATTAACGCATTATAATACTTTGTACCATATCCTTGTACAACGGGAGAGAATTCATCAAAGAAATCTTGCTCTTCCTTATAAAAAGCATCTGTCGTATCAACAGAATGACGAATGTAACAAAGGTTCCCCATTGTACCGAAGTCGTTGCGAATTTCGTTAATTGAATTGATGACTTGTTTTTGTTCTTCTACCGTTTTTACGTTATCAAACTTCTCTAAAGCAACGGTAAACTTTTCTTTTAATTCTTCAATATTTGGCCGTTTATATTCATAGTCTTTAAATGACATGAACGAGCCTCCTCTCCATTATGTGCATCCTTACTATAATTCAATGCTTACTTACAAATCTCCTCTTATTCTTCAACAAAATACGGCAGATGCTGTCATAATTACATGTAAACAAAAGAACCTTGGATTTCTTTATCCAAAGCTCTTTTGAAACATACTATTATTTTTCATATTTTCCAATCTTTTTTAATAGAGCTAGTAATTCATCCTTTTCCTCTTTCGTTAACATTTCAAAAGACTGATGTATAACTTGCTCATGCCCTGGAAAAATAGAAGCAATAAAGCTCTCTCCAGATTCAGTTAGTTGTGCATAAATAACACGTCTGTCATTCGGGCACGGAATTCTCTTTACTAGTCCCTTTTTCTCTAGCTTATCTACAACATATGTAATGCTGCCACTAGCTATTAAAATACGCTCACCAATTTGCTGAAGCGGTTGACCGCCTTTATGATATAACAGTTCTAATACAGCAAATTCAGTTGGATTTAGCCCGTTACTTTGTATAGATTTATTTGTAGTATCCATAACAGAACGATGTACACGAGATAATGCAATAAATACTTTTAAAGATTGAGAAATATCTTCTCGTTCATTATTTGATGTCATACAACTTTCAACCCTTCACTTAAATTCTCAGTAATAAAAAGAAAAAACAACTTAGTACTTCATCTGAATTCCGAATGAGTATTCACTCATTCATTTCCTCTCCCCAAATATATTATGAATGATTCTTGAATAAAAACATGACAATTTTAACATAGTTTATATATAATGATAATAAAAAAGAAGGAGTACCAAATTTGAAAGTCAAATTCCACAGCATAGTTTTATATATAGTGCTTGTTATCCTACCAACGATAGGGATTGGTGCTACATTTTATTCATATCATTCGTATAAAATGAAGCAGGAAAACAAACTATCTGCTCACACGGTTCTCTTTTTATATAGAGACTATTTAGATCATCACCTTGGTGAAGCAATTTCCGCATTAAAAATGCTCTCAAAGGTCGTAGGAACCGAGACTGGAAATATAAATGGAGTTAAACAAATTGTACATGATACAGATGGAAACGATGCACGTTTTTCTGGTTTATATTACGCTACACCAGAAGGAATCATTACAATCGCATCTGAAGGCAACCGGCCACCTGTTGATGTCTCAGATCGCAAATATATTCAAGACGTATTGCAAACGAAGAAAACAACTGTATCATCAGTCATTACAGATCGTGTTCTTGGACATCAAGCTATTATGATTGCTTCTCCCATTTTCAATAAACAGAAGGAAATCTCAGGCTTATTGTTAGCAAGTTTACGCTTTGACTACATTTCAGCATCTTTAAATGCCATTAAGCCACAATATCATTTTGAAGTAACTGATAAACATGATGTAGTTTTTCTCACCGATGATAATAACGAAACAAGTGATGCGCATTCTAATATGCTTACTACCCCACTCAAAAGATTAAATTGGAAGGTCTCTGTTTCTCCATTGCCTATCCATCAAAAAACTTTATATCAGTGGGTTGCAATAGAGTGTATAGCTACTTTATTTTTAATGTCTATTTTATTTTTACTTGCTCAATATATGTTGTTAAAACGTCAAACAAAACTGGAAAGACAACAAAATGAACTACAAAAAATTGAATTAGTTGGAACTTTTGCAGCTAGTACAGCCCACGAAATCCGTAATCCTCTTACCGGAATTAAAGGGCTCGTCGCTCTATTAAAAGAGAAATATAAAGATGAACAAGATCAGTTTTATTTTTCCATCATCGAACAAGAAATAGAACGGATTAATGAAATTGTAAGCGAATTTCTTATTCTTGGAAAGCCAACTGCTATCATTGAACAAACATATGATGTGAGAACCATTCTAAATGAGGTAGCATTAATTATTCAATCTGAGGCGAATCTACATAACATTGTATTCCATTTACATTTGCCAGACCATCCTGTTCATATCCGTTGCTCAAAAGACCATATGAAACAAGTGGTTTTAAACATTACAAAAAATGCAATTGAAGCCATGAATTCTGGTGACACACTGACCATTTCCGTAACAAACAATGAGACACACGCACAATTGAAAATTACAGATACTGGAAAGGGAATTCCGAAACATATTCAAAAACACCTCTTTCATCCGTTCTTTACTAATAAAGATACTGGAACCGGTCTTGGACTTGTCATATGTAAACGAATTGTAGAGATGTACAATGGGCATATTTTTATTGATAGTATAGAAAATGAAGGAACGACAGTTCATATCGAAATTCCGTTACACCTAGTATAATTATCCTTATCCCAAAAGGGTAATTATACTTATTTCATAAAACCAGCCACAAGCATTCGCCAAAAATTACTTGATTTCCCTTCATACCCAATTTGAAAAATAGGTACCTTTATAATTGATAACCATTTTGGTGTTTGTTTTTCTTTATAACACTGGTACTGTAAAATAAGCTTGTCCAATTCTTGACTCACTTGAATTGTCTCCATACTATTTAACCCACTTGTTAAACCTAATTGAATCATTTCTTCACGTTTCATATGAATATCACGTGAAAGCTTTTCTAATGTGTACTTCCTTTTTACAGTAAACATCCATATCCCCCTTATTATACTTCCGTGCTCTCGACTTTACTTCTCCATCGGCCTTTTAACTACTTAATCATATTTGAATTTGAAGAATCAGAAAATTTAACATTTTCTCCCTGTAATTTACAAATCTTTACCCTCACTTTGAGAATTATTACAAATTATTCTATCTTTGTAAATACATTCGCAATAATAGACATTTTTTTCATCTTCTTTTTTTACAAATACCAATTAAATAGCGGATTCTCTATTTTCCATATACTTTTCTTCGACATTTTTTGTTTAATTTATATAAAAACGCAAAACATAATGATGATTGATAAATTGAAATTTAATCATTGGGGATTTTGTCCATTCCTCACTGCTCGCAAATAGCGGGATAAAATAGAAAGGAAATATTTATATGCGCAAATATACGATTGCATTGCTTATATTTACTATGTTTTTACCATCCTTCTTGTTTCCTGTTCAAGCAAAGGCCCATACAAACAAAGTCGCTATTGTCATTGATGACTTCGGCAATAATATGAAGGGGACTGATAAAATGTTATCACTTCCTATTCCACTGACTGTTGCCGTTATGCCTTTTCTCCCTTCCACAAAGGAAGATGCGATAGCGGCTCATAAGAAAGGGCACGAAGTTATTATACATATGCCAATGGAACCTATTAAAGGTAAAAAAGAATGGCTTGGACCAAAAGCAATTACAACTGATTTAAGCGACGAAGAAATAAATAACCGACTCGAACAAGCGATTCAAGAAGTACCGCATGCAATTGGCATGAACAATCATATGGGATCAAAAGTGACCGCGGACGAAAGAATTGTACGACTTATACTTGCAGCTTGTAAAAAACACGGTTTATTTTATTTAGATAGCAAAACAAATCCTAAGAGTGTTGTCCCAAAAATCGGGAAAGAATTAGGAGTGCCTATTATTGAAAATCAATTATTTTTTGATGATGTGTATACGGCGGCACATATTTCAAAACAAGCCCAATTACTCATTAAAAAACTTCAAGAAAAACCGATTATGGTAGCTATTGGACACGTTGGACCTCCAGGTGAAATTACATCACGTGTTATAGAAACTTCTATTCCTAACATTCGCGCGCATGCAGATTTTATTTTTTTATCTGATTTAGCACTATCTCCACCTCCTGTTTCAAAATAAGATTCATTACTCACACTAAAAAGGTACCAATCTGCATATAGCAAATTGGTACCTTTCCTTTTCACCTTAAATATAATCTACATGACTCACCCTGAATCCTTTTTTCTCTATTTTTTCGATTAATTGCTTTAATCTTTTTTCATTTAACTCATCTGCTATATTTACGATAACGCGGCGAATATATTGATCACCGTTATCTAGTGTAAATAATCCACCGATATTAAATGCTTTCAACAATGTCCCAAGTTCTTTAATCGTTCCCTTACAATCTTGTGTTGCAATTGTTAATATATAACCACCCGTCCGCATACCGAATGAATCTTCAATAACATCAAATATATTGGAATGCGTTAAGATACCGACAAATTCATTATAGTCATTTAGCACAGCTAAAAATGGAAGTCGACGAATAACATAAAATGCTCTAAAAAAAGAATCCTTTTCAAAAATAAATGCGGAGGAATCTCCCAGCATATGTTCCGCACTTAATTTCTCTAATCCGCTATTACACTTCTTTTCTAAAAGATCTACTTTATAAATAATCCCTATGAATTTCTTTTCATCTTCTGCTAATACAGGGATTGCTCGAAATCCCGTTTCATTCATAATGTGCAAAGCCTCTTCACCTGAATCGTTCATTTTGCAAAATGTTACTTGCTGTTTTGGCAGAAAATGATATTTAACTCGCAAAATATGTTCCTCCTTACATGTCAACATGTAATCTATATATAATAAGGAGACCTATATTTTATGAGTGAAATTATTTTTAAAACGCTTTCATTTTTTATTGACTTGTAACGACATCACAAACATTTTATATAACAGAGCTCTTTGCACCTTTTATCATTAACAACTTTACATGGTAATTCATTAAATATTCTATACCCTCTAGCCATTTTTTCGCTTCTTCTGGAGTTTTCCCCCACACAATCATGCCATAATTATGAACAAGAACTACTCCTCCACCTTCAATAAAATTCGGTACATTATTTTCTAATAAATCAGCAAATTTCTTCTCATCTTCTACAATGGGAATTGTCATTTCTGTTATACCTTCTTTTCCAAAAACACGTTCCACACTACGTTTATCGAATGTTACTTCCCCTTCTTCTCCATATAACTCTGATATTAAATGACTATCTACAGTCTGCACTTGTAAAATACATTCTGCACTACTTTTTTTATAAATATCCGCATGCATAAACGATTCTGCAGCTGGTTTTTCCTCATTTTCAAATACTGGCTCACACATACAATTAACAACAATAAAGTCTTCTTCTGAAAATAACCCTTTATCTCTTCCCTCAACGTTTATTAAAAAAGTTAACGGCTCTTTTGACGTACAGAGTGATAAACTAATTTTTGTACCATAAAACCAATCACGAAGTGCCAATTCAGATTTCACATCTTTTAATTCATTCCATTTTTTTAGAAAAAATAACATTTCGTCACCCCCGGCATAATATTTATATAATGTTCGAATCCTTTCTATGTAAAAGGAGTATTTTTTGATTATTCTAAAAATTTAATTGAATTATCACATGATAACGCCTTTTTGTCAATATAGTTTCATAGCTCTTCTTTAAAATGGGCCATCCATATATCTATACTTCTGTCTATTCCCTATTTCATTTTGTACATAAAAAATACGTTATTCTTTTTAAATCAAAGAATAACGTATTTTCTCATCTTTTATTTCTTTATTGCGTTATATAAAAACTGTGCATATTGTTCACGTGTTACGAAATCATCACCTAAAAAGTTTCCTTTTCCATCACCTTTTGATATATTATTATCCGCTAAAGCTTTCACATAGCCTTCTGCCCAATGACCTTTTGGCACATCAGTAAAGTTCTCTACACTCTTTTCATTTCCCTTTAACTGAAATACTTTTTGTAATACTACTGACATTTCATATCGAGTTAATACTCCATCTGGACGGAACTCCCCAGTACCATCTCCTTGCATAATTCCAGCTTGCGCAACTGTGGCAATCTCTTGCTCAAACATATGCCCTTTCGTATCTGTAAATCTCTCTTTCTGCTCTACTTTATTTTCTAATTTCAAGTACCTTTGTACTAAAGACGCAACTTGTCCACGAGTAATACTATCCCCAAATCCAAATTGTCCATTTCCATATCCCTTGAAAATATTTTCTTTCGCTAAATAATGAATTGCTTCTTCTGACCAATGTCCTTTTGGTACATCTTTAAATTCTACTACTTCTACTTTTTCATCTTCTTTAGAAGTATTGTTTTCTTTAGAATTGTTGTCCCCTTTACTTTCTACTACATTTTGAATTATAGATCCTGTAAAGAAAATACCTGTATCTGCAAATGGATCTTTCACTCCAAATTCATATACTTTCTCACCTGGTGTACTCCATTTCACTACACCATTACTATACGTACCACCATCACTCTTCAGACGGATTTTTGTAGATACCTCGCCGTCTTTTTCGTATATAGGTACTTTTACTTCTTTATTTACTTCTGTATCCTCTAGAAAGACTTTTTGGTTTTGAACATTAATATAAGCCTTCTTACTTAGTTCTATTACTGGTCTAACATCGCGGATTTCATTTGCAACAAAACTTAAATATACTAACTTATTCAACTTACTAACTGGCGATAAGTCTGAAATATAATTTGCTTCTAAATCAAGTTTTTGTAAGTTTACTAGATTTGATAATGGAGTAATATCCTTTAACTCATTATTAGGTAAATCTAATTCTGTAAGCTGAGTCATTTTAGCAAGTGGTGTCACATCTTCAATTTGATTTTTACCGATAAATAATTTATTTAATTGATTCATTTGATCAATACCCGATAAATCTTTAACTTTATTACGCGTTAATACTAAATCTTTTAAAGGTAATGAATATAACGGTTTAATATCTTCAATTTGATTACCTGCTAAAGTTAAGTATGTTACATTTTTCAACGCGCTTAATGGAGCAACATTCGTAATTTTATTATTTGCTAAATTCAAGTAATCTAGTTGTTCCATTTTCGCTAATGCTGTTACGTCTTCTATTTGGTTGCCTGATAGATATAAACTTTTTACATTTTTCATTTCAACGAGTGGTGCAACGTTTGTAATTTTATTATTACTCAAATCAAGAGATGCTAAATTATCCAGCTTAACAAGTGGTGTTACATCTGAAAATTCATTACCACGCAAAGCTAAATGATTTAATTGCTTTAAATTAGCAAAGAACGACGGATCTGTTATCTTCGCATTCGCAACTGTTAAAGATTTTAAATTTGGCATATATTTTAATGCACTATAATCAAGAATCTCATTCGTGTTTAAAAACAAGTCCTTTACTTGTAATAACTCCTCTTTCGTAATTGGTGTATTTAAATCTTTTCTATTAAATACTTTTTTATTAACAAGTTCTCTTAATTTGTTATCTGTTATCATATTTTGACTATCAACTGGATGATCCGTTTCCGTATTGCCTGAATTAGAGTTATCATCTGGTTTCTCTGTTTCTTTGTCACCTACAGTTGGATCTTTAATTTCAAATTGAACTTGATATTTGTGATCATATCCGATGGCCGGAATAAGTATATGCATTTGCATATTATGCTTCTTCTCAAATTCGCCAATTTCAAATTGGACCACTTTCGTTCCATTTTTCCTCTTATCTTCTGATAAAACTTTCACATCTTGAAATACACCAGGTTGGTTTTTATCCTCTATTCTAAGATATTGAAAATAATCGCTATCTTGTATTGTTACAGTAACGATTTTTTTCCCATCTTCAATTGCTACTTTAGGATTTTTTATGTACTGAGAAACCATAGATGGCTCATCTTTTTGATCCTTATATATTTTAATCTCAGTATCGTATGTACGTTCACTAGCTGCTGCCACCGACTGGTTTGCTTCAGCTTTTAGTGCTGCTAATGCTGGAGTAGAGTATGTAGCAAATGGAATTGCTAATGTTGTGGCTACTACTAGCGCCTTAATATAACTTTTTTTCAAAATAATATCCCCTATCATATATAATTTTCATAATTGATAAATGTTATCAATTATCTACAAATAAATGATAATGAATATCATTATCATTGTCAATGATAATATTACATTAAGTTTATATTTCCAAAGATAAAAAATAAAAAACCCTTTAATCAAAGGGCCTTTTTACCTAGCATATGAAGAATTTCACTTTTTTCTTTTTCATTAATAAAACCAATTTTTTGCAAAATATTTGCATACAATACAAGTTTATTATATATCCGTTCTGACATGCTTCTCCCTTCTTTCCTTCGACCAACTTTTTTTGTATTGGTAAATTATATGAAAGAGATGAGAAAATGTGTCCACTTTTTGCATACATACAAATCTTTTATCCCGCTATTTGCGGACAGTAAAACTCCCACCTCAAAAACAGGTGGGAGTTCAATTTATTTAGCAAATTGTCCATTGAATATTATGATTTTTGACTTCCTCTTCAAAACTATAGGGCATTTTCTTATCACAAATTACATGTTGGATACGTGAAAATGCTGCTATTCGATAATTTCCTTTTACCTCTACTTTTGTATGATCACATAAAATATATGTTTTCTCCGCTAATTTCAGCATCGCTTCTGACAGTTTCGCCTTTTCTAATTCAAAACTAGAAACCCCAAAACCAGGTAACAATCCATCAATCGAAACGAATGCTTTATGAAAATGAAATTGCTGGATTACTTGCTGTGAAATAGAACCTGACACACGTGAATGCTTTGGAGATACTTTTCCACCAATAAATAAAACTTCACCGTGAAACATCTTTTTATTAATAGAAGAAATTAATTGTGTAGCTACTGGAAATGAACTTGTTACAATCGTTAAATTTTTACGATGAACAAGATATGGCACCATTTGAAGTGGTGTACTTCCATCATCAATCGCAATCACATCCCCATCTTCCACAAACGTTGCTGCTTTATACCCAATTCTCTTCTTCTCTTCTATATGCAGCATCTCTCGTTCTAACATTGGTGCCTCTATTCCAGCTCCCGGAAGTTGGACGGCTCCACCATACACTTTCTTCAACTTCTTTTCACGATCCAATTCTTCTAAATAACGACGAATCGTCTCTGTTGATACAGCAAACTCTCTCGCTAACTCTGAAACTTTTACTTTCCCTTTAAACTCCACCTTCTCAAGAATGGTTCGCTTTCTTTCTTCACCTACTACAGACATAGCTTCACCCCATTGATTTCTACCTCATACACTGCCTTACTTATACAAAGTTATAACTTTCTTTTTCAGTTAAAATTTCTTCATGAATATGAATACCACGCTTTTTTAGTTCATCAAAAATAATTTGTGGATTTACAAAAGCTTCCTCAGGTGTCACAACACCAACTTTATTTACATTCCCTTTTGCGATTAACTCTGTAGCAATCCCAAATGGAATACCGACGTTTCTCGTATAAGCTCTTAATTTTTCCCACCCTACAACAGAACCATCAGATAACGGGTGTGTATGATATAATATGTGCCTTTGTTTCTCATTATTTTTCATACCTATTACTTCTACATGAAGTGCATAACCGTAAATTTCTGTTTCTTTCCCTTCTTTCGATTGCAATAAATACTTCGAAATACAATCCATAATACCAATTTCTTTCCCATTTATGTCAACCAGATCATTACGCAATATACCATAATCATATAAAGCAAGTACGAGCTGCATATTTTGCTTTGGCCAAGTTCCTCTCGTCTCTATCAGTTTGACGCCTTTATTTTCTAGTGCTTTTGCTAACGTAATCGTTTCAGAATGCGGTATTATATACTGCGTTGCCTTACCATAAGGCGCCGGTAATTCAATTTCTCTTGGACGCGCAAACGGAGGTACTTGCTTAAACTCACCATCTTCATATACTGTACGCGATGGTAAATGTGGATCATATTCATATGTCGTTGTTTCTGTAATTGATGCAGAAAAAGCAATTGGACGGTACGAGCCATGACTTACACGTACTGACTCTACAGTATCTAGCTGATTTGCTGCATGCATTGCCATCATTTGCGTTACACCTGGCGTCATACCAAAACCGGGTAAACACGTTTTTTCATTTTGAGCAAATATAGAATGAGATTCATTTTCTTCACCAAATCCATTCAAATTCACACCGTGACAACCCGCTTCTGCAATACATCGAGTAGACAATCCATTTAACTTAATTGTCGTACCGTCCATTACAATGTCATAACCTTTCATTTTTGCAACCGTATCCTCGTGATTCGTTACATCTACTTTCACAAAATCAACACGAGGATCGTTGAGCCATTCTACTACTTTCAGGCCCTCTTCTTCATTAAAATCAGCTACTGTAATCGCCTCAAAAGATGAAAATTGCACTAAATCTAAAATTGCTTCACGACAAATTTTACCTGCTCCCCCTAAGCAAAATACTTTCAACCTATAACAACTCCTTTAGCAATACTATCAACTAAGCGATGGATATCTGCCTCATGTACATCACCGATATTTCCAATGCGGAATGTATCTACTTTTGAAATTTTACCTGGATAAATAACAAACCCATCGCACTTTAATTCATTATATAACTGCCCAAAATCAAACCCCTCTTCTGGATAAATGAAGGATGTAATAATAGGCGATTGATATTTTTCATCTACTAGTGGCTTAAATCCGATTTCTCTCATTCTATTCACTAATATTTTTTGATTGTTATAATATCGATTGTAACGCGCTTCTACTCCGCCCTCTTTTTCTAATTCAAGTAGTGCTTGATAAAAAGCGTGTACAACATGTGTAGGTGACGTAAAACGCCATTTCCCATTTTGATTTTCCATCGTTTCCCACTGATCAAATAAATCTAATGATAATGAACGTGCCTGCCCTTTACATTTCACCAATTCATCGCGCTTTGCAATAACAAAGCCGAATCCAGGAACCCCTTGAATACATTTATTCGCACTACTAATTAGAAAGTCAATTTGCAACTCAGCGATATTTATTTCAATACCACCAAAACTACTCATTGCATCAACTAGTGTTACTTTTCCGTATTGCTTCCCTAATTTACATACATCTACAATTGGATTGATAATACCTGTTGTTGTTTCACAATGAACAACTGCAATATGTGTAATCTCTTTATCTTGTTGCAATATCTTTTCTACCTCTGCAATATTAGTAGGCTCCCACTCTTCTGTTTGACTGACCACGACATCTATATGTAACAGCTCTGCCATTTGTACAATTCGCTTACCGTACGCACCATTTGTACATACGAGCAGCTTTCCATTTTTAGGAACGACAGATCCAATCACTGCTTCAACTGAAAACGTACCGCTTCCTTGCATGAGAACAGTTGTATATGTCTCTTCTTCCTTCGTTGCTAACGATACAAGCTTAGCTCTTACCTCTTGTACCATTTTGTTATATTCAGCATCCCACGTACACCAATCGTATAACATAACTTCTTTTACTGTTTTGGTTGTTGTTAATGGTCCAGGCGTTAATAATAAATAGTGATTTTCAGTCATGATCCTATTCCCCTTTTATGAAATAATAAGTTCTTGTTTCTCGATATGTTCCATTACGTTTTCGAGTTCCTGCATCGTTTCTATCGTAAAGTGCGCCCCATTTTCAACGAAACGATTGCGAACTACTTCTATTTTTTCACGAAGTTCTACCGGATCCATATTCTCCACTTCCTCTTCAGTTAAGCCGAGTTCGCTACTGCCGAGAATTACACCCACTGTCCACATACCAGCATTTCTTCCCTCTTTCATATCTGATACCGTGTCTCCAACTTTTATCATATGATTCATTGGATATACACCAAGCTCCATCGCATTTTTATAGCACATCCACGGATACGGACGACCTGCTGGAACATCATCTGGTGTTACAAGAAAATCAGGTTTATACCCTTGTAGTGCTGCTTCTTTTGCTACAATGTCCATCATTTCTCTCGTATAACCAGTCGTTGAACCAATTTTAATTCCTCTTTCACGTAAAGAAGCAATCACTTCTTTTACTCCATTAATCGGCGACGCATAGCGCGGTAAAATAGTGAAGAGAATCTTTTCGAATTCTTCATACATCTCCTGAATGTCTGCTTCTGTTGGTAATTGTCCGAAAATACGATTCCACTCACTCGCAATACGAGGCATCTCTGTTAATGCCCTAACATGATCAATTTTCAATAATCCCATTGGCTTACGGGCTTCTTCTGCAGTAATTGCAACACCGCGTTTATGGAAAATCTCCATAAATACTTCCAGTGGTGCAAAACATCCGTAATCAACTGTTGTACCTGCCCAATCAAAAATAACTGCTTCTACTTTCATCTAATCCATCACCCTTCTTATTTATCTTTTTTGCCATTGTGACGTTCGGTTACGAAGTGCTTTCGTTCCCCATTCATATACAACTCTCACTACAATATTTGTAACAACAATAAGTACACTCATTGCAGCTGCTGGTGCTACATTTCCTGCATCATCCATATTTACAATTGATACGGCAGCTAGTTTAAAATCAGCTGCATACAGGAATACAACTGCTGAGACAGTTACCATTGAATTTACGAAGTAGTACATTACCATTTCTAAAATGGCTGGTAAACACATCGGTACCGTAACTCGAAAGAATGTTTTATAAAACGGTATCCCCATCGACTGTGAAACAAGTTCAAACTCTCGGTCCAATTTCTTTAAAGCTGTCGTTGCCGTAACAAATGTTACAGAATAAAAATGAATGATATTGACTAGTACTAGCACAGCAATTGTTCCGTATAGAGAATGGAACGGGTTCGTTACGGAAAGTCCAAAGATTTGTATTGTTGGTTGACTAAAGAAGAAGACGTAGCCTAACCCAAGTACTAAACCCGGTATCGCTAAAGGGACGATAGAGAAAAAGTAACCTGCTTTTCGGAAAAATTGTAGCTGATCTATTTTCTCAATCGCATAAGCGAACATAAATGTTAAAACCGCTCCAATAACCGCAGTAATTGCTGAAACAATTACGCTATTTTTAAATGCTTCAAGTCCATCTCCTGTTAAACTGGAAAAATTAAAATGCTCAAATGTAAAGCTCATATTATATGGCCATACTTTCACACTTGCAGCAATACCAACTGCCACAAATAATAGAATGATCATAAGCGTTACTACGCTACAATATACGAACGAAATAACATCTCGTTTCTTATTATTTATTATTCTGTAAGGTACTGATTTGGAAGATAAGAGATTCGCCTGCTTTCTTTGCGTAATGCGATCAACTGCAAAGGCAAATATAGCTGGGATTAATAAAATCATTCCGACAGTTGCACCCATCGGCATATTTTGCTGCCCAATTACTTGCTTATATACGTCAGTAGCAAGTACATTATATTGCCCACCAACAATTTTTGGTGCACCAAAATCAGTGAAACTAAGTGTAAACACAACGAACATCGCACTAATTAATCCGTACTTTACACTAGGTAAAGTAACAGTGAAAAATTGCTTTGTTTTACTCGCTCCTAACATATTAGAAGCTTCATATAAACGATAATCAGAGCCTTGAAAAGCAATTAATAATATAAGAAATGCTTGCGGAAATGTATACATGACTTCAGCCATTACAATTCCTACTGGTCCATATAAAGGGATTTGTATCCCTTCAAACAAACCAAACATTCCTTTCGTTACTAACCCTTGATTACCAAATAAATATGTAAGTGCGATACCATGCATCATCGTTGGTGCGAATAATGGTAACAACGCAATATATTGAAATACACGCTTTCCAAACACATTCGTACGAGCGATCGCATAGGCGTAAGCGAAAGCGAGTGTTACTGCAATAATTGTTGTCGCGCCCGAAATCCATATCGTATTTTGTAATGATTGAACTAGCGTTGGTGTTGTGAAATATTTACTGAAATTCGCAACACCAATGAAAGCTCCATCTTTATCATAAAAAGCTTGTGTAAACAATTGTAATAGAGGTAATACAAGCATGATCAAAAACGCGAGAAGCATACCAATAATTAATAGTCTTTGTATCCACTCTTCTTTACCGATACGTCTCTTAATCTTTTTTTTCGTACTTTCTACCTTGAAATCTTCTAACATCTCCATCTATACAATGACCTTCTTTCCATATGACAACATATGATTTTCTGAGAAAGAGATTTGAATCGGCTTTCCTTTTCTAATTGCGGTTACTTCTACTTCTGATGCCAATATATCCACTACAATTTTCTCGTTATAAAGATGTGTTTTTTCTTCTACGACCCGCACTTCCGTCCGATATACAGATCCGCGAAATTCCATGCTTTCCACAACCGTTTTAATACCATCCTTTTGTACAACTGTTACATGCTCAGGACGAATTGCATGTTCTTCATTGTTTTTCGAAAAGAAATTAATAGAACCAATAAAATCTGCCACAAATGGATTGGCTGGTCTTTGATAAATCTCCTCTGGTGTGCCAATCTGCATAATTTCCGCATGATTCATTACAACAATTTTATCGGCCATCGTTAATGCCTCTTCTTGATCATGCGTAACCATAATAGTTGTTACTCCTACTTTTTCTTGCAAATCACGCATTTCTCTACGTAACTTTTCACGCACTTTTGCATCTAAAGCAGATAATGGCTCATCGAGTAACAAAATATCCGGAGACAGAGCGAGCGCACGTGCAAGTGCTACTCGCTGCTGTTGTCCACCAGACATTTGAGCAGGATATTTATCTTTTACATTCAGCAAATCTACAAGTTCTAACGCCTCTAGCGCTTTCTCTTTTACTTCTGCTTTTCCATATTTTTTTGTCTTTAAGCCATATTCAATGTTTTCAAGTGCTGTTAAATTCGGAAATAATGCATACGATTGAAACACCATTCCGAAATTCCTCTTTCCAGGAGGTAATGCTGTAATATCTTTTCCATCCACAGCGATACTACCTGTTGTTGCCTCTTCTAGCCCTGCTAAAATTCGAAGCAATGTTGTTTTCCCACAACCACTTGGGCCTAATAAACATACAAACTCATTTTTTTTCACAGTAAAAGAAATATCTTTTAACGCTGTAAATGCATCAAACTGTTTTTGAATGTGTTGAATTGATAAATATTCGCTCATTTTTTCTCTCTCCCACTCACTTACTTTTTCGGTTCTGCTTTTTGGCCAAACTCTTTTTCCCATTTTTCTAAAATTTTGTCACGATTTTCTGCTGCCCATTTAAAGTCATTCTTTTTGTATAACTTTTCTGTCACATCTTTAGGGAATCCATCTGGAAGTTTATAATCATTTTTAATTGTCGCGAATCCATTTTTCTCGAAGTATAACTTCATTACATCATCAGTAATTGCCCAATCTAAAAATGCTTGCGCTAATTTTTCATTTTTTGCATTATCTTTTTTAATAAGTGCGTTCGCTTCTACTTCCCAACCTAATCCTTCTTTCGGCAATACAACTTCAACTGGTGCACCTTTTTGTTTCTCTTTCAAAGCACTATAAACCATTGATACGCCAACTGGATATTCACCTGCGCCTGCTAATTTCGCTGGTTTTGAACCTGAATGAGTATAAGTTGCCATATTATCATGAAGTTTCTTCATGTAATCCCAGCCTTTATCTTCACCCATAATTTGTAACCATGCAGAAACTGTTAAAAATCCTGTTCCAGAAGAAGCTGGATGTGGCATAACAAGCGTTCCTTTATATTCTGGTTTCGTTAAGTCTTCGTATGATTCTGGCATCGGTAAATTTTTCTTCTTTAATTCTTCTTTATTTATAGCAATCCCCGTCATAAATGCCGTATTACCTACCCATTTTTCTGGTTGCTTATCATCTTTAAATTGCGGAAGAACACGATCCGCTCCTTTTGGAGAGTATCCTTTTAACATATCTTTTTTATCTAAAGCTAATAGACTAGACGCTGCTGTTCCCCATACAACATCTGCTTGTGTATTTTTTCCTTCAGCTAGCAATTTCGCTGTAATAACTCCAGTTGAATCACGAACAATGTTCAGTTTCACATCTGGATATTTCTTTTTAAAAGAATCAAGATAAATTGGTACAAGTTCTTCTTCAATCGCTGTGTAAACAGTTAATGATCCAGATAATTTATCATCCTTTACTTTTGCCCCAGCACTTTCTTCTTTCTTTGCACCACACCCCATTAATAACGAAAATACCATTCCAGTTGCTACAGCTTTAAAGATTGTTTTTTTCACTGTCTCTCTCTCCTTTTATAAATCTTATGTACAACTCTAATATAAACAACTAGTGTAAAAGCAGTATTAAACCAACATTAATCTTTTGTTTGTTGTTTGTTTTTGTGTAATACGTTGCTACTTCTATGTTTTTTCGCATTTTTCTGCTAATAATGAACACTAAATTTACAAATAATTAAAAAAACCTTTATAATCCCACAAAAAAATGAGGCGTTTGTAAAAAACGCCTCATTTTTGTTTACCTTTTTTTGAATTACGATTTGCATACTTCGCGCTATTTTCTCCTTCATACTCTAATGCAAATTCTGCATCTGGTAAGCTTTCTTTCGGAGTTTTATTATTGTTGATTGCCGCATTTTGTTTCACTTTTCTTTTTACCAATACATTCACCTGCTCTCAAGAATTCACTTTCAACTCTAGTTTGAAACAACATTAAATAATTATTACTGGCAAGTGTTAACAAGTACATAAGGCCGCTAGATGGAAATACTACCTATGAAAAAAACATTAGAAAAGGGGCGATTATTTTGAAGAAGAAAGATAAAATCCAGTCACCAATTTTAGATGAAACGCTCCCGCATCAAATGAATTTCCCATCTTTTAAAGGAACAGGAAAGAAGATGCAACAACCTTTCATAAATCAATATGACGTCGTAATCGGAGACAGTAAATATGATTCCGAGAATAGTCCACTTCACAATTGGACTGATGAAGTAGACCCTGCCATTATGGCTGGAGAAGAATGGATTCATCCTACAAATGATATTGGGTGGATTTCAGAAGAAAATCAAGAGTTGCTAAAAAAAGAAGTGGATAATAAGAATGAGGCTTTTATGCATCCGCAATTTGGCATTAACGACTAAAAAACCATTCTACCTCACATAGGTAGAATGGTTTCATACTATCCAATAATAATTCTCTCTTTCGGGTATTTATAGCGAGGTGGCTGTTCTCTTCCCCCACTAGCCAGTATAAATGTTAAAATACCGACACGCCCAATAAACATAAGTACAATGAGTACAAGTTTACCAACAGTTGTTAAATCTGGCGTAATACCTGTCGATAGCCCTGTCGTTCCGAAAGCAGAACACACTTCAACAATTAAACTCATAAGCGGTACATTTTCCGTAATAGATAAAATAAAGAGTGCTGTGGCACATAATAAAATCCCCATCGTCATAACGACAGATGCTTTTAGCACGTCTTCTTCATGTAACTGACGTTTGAAGACTCTAACCGTTCTTCCACCTCTTGCAAAAGTGTATAACGATAATATACTAACAGCAAATGTTGTTGTACGTATTCCGCCCCCAACCGAACTTGGAGATGCCCCTATAAACATTAATATACTCATAAATAAAAGCGTCGGTTGTGACAATTCACGTATATCCATTGTAGCAAGTCCACCGCTTCGCGTCGTCACAGATTGGAATAATGTATAGAAAACTGTTTCATGCCATGACTTTCCTGCTAAAAATTGATTTCGTTCTAGTAAAAAAATCATAATGGTTCCAACGATAACGAGGGCAAAAAATGTTGTTGTCGTCAATTTTGTAAATAACGAAAAGCGGAATAATTGCTGTCGCCTTTTACTAAAGAATTGCTTTATTTCCATTAACACCGGGAAGCCAATCGCTCCTAAAACAATAAGTAACATATGAATCATTTGCACAATATAATCTTTTTTGTACGGAATTAGTGATTGTCCAGTTAAATCAAATCCGCCGTTCGTGGTTGCACTAACAGCGGCAAAGAAACCGTGAAAATAAGCTTCTTGCCAAGTTGGAAAATAAAGTAGAAATCTTGTACCTAATAGTATCGCTCCGATAAGTTCTATCGAAATAATTACAATTAAAATAGAACGCATCAATTCTACAAGGCCTGATAAATTCCCTTGATTATGGTCTGCCATAATGAGTCTTCTTCTCTGCAAACCGATCTTTTTCCCCGTTATAATCCAAACAAACGTACCAAGTGCCATAATTCCTAAGCCGCCTAATTGTAAAATAAGGGCTAACATAATAATTCCTGCCGTAGTAAATGTATCTGAAATTGTAACAACAGACAGTCCCGTAACACTTACCGCACTAACAGATGTAAAGAGGGCATCGATAAATGTCCATTTCACACCAGACTTCGTAACAAACGGGAAACTAAGCAATATCACCGATACAACTACTGCTAATAAATAAAATAAAACAATGAGTTGTACAGGACGTAATTT
This sequence comes from Bacillus sp. MMSF_3353, assembly GCF_030733445.1. Classification (NCBI taxonomy): domain Bacteria; kingdom Bacillati; phylum Bacillota; class Bacilli; order Caryophanales; family Bacillaceae; genus Bacillus; species Bacillus sp. MMSF_3353. Next base: position 491,010 of record NZ_JASHJA010000003.1, on the reverse strand, counting down.
TTGTAAAAATTTTTTTATATCTCTCATTCCATCACTTCGCTACCTTTTTTTCTATCGATTAAATAAAGAAAAATCTTCACTTTCTTTATTTGTAAATAACTGCTCAAATAATTTGGCAAATACCATTCCATACACAGTTCCATTACCTCCATATGGCAATGCGTAAAATAAATTATGTATCTCTTTGTCTTCTTTTAAAATAGGGAGACCATCATGACTACCGCCAAATGCTGCCGCCCAATAGTACTCTGCCTGTATATTCTTATACTGCGGGAACATCTCTTTTACAATGTTAATAAGGATATCACGCTTATGCAATAATTTCGTATCACCAATTGTTTGAATTTGCATCGCTTCATCTAATCCGCCTACAATAATACGGTTTTGATACGTTCGAAAATATAAGTAAGGCCGTGCTGTTTCCCAAATTAATGATTGTTCATGCCAGCCTTCAAATGAATCTACCTTATTTGTCACCACTGCATATGATGTTTCCACTGTTGTATTTTTTTCTTTCTTTCCGAAAAGTGCTTCATAACCTGTCGCCATAATAATATTCTTTGCTACAATTTGATTTCCTGTTTTCGTGTAACAAATTAAATCATTTTGGCGTTTTTTTATATGTATGGCCTCTGTATGCTCAAGTATAGTAGCTCCCATTTGATTTGCTTTATGCAAAAGGCTATGCGCTAATAAATACGGATTCACTTCGGCATCACCATGCGTATATAACGCTGCTTGTTTTATAAATGAATACTTCTTCTTCATATGTGAATCGGTAAAATATTCAACCGGGAATCCATAATGGCGTAACGTATTATATTCTTCTTGTAAAAACGATACATCCTCATTTCTACTTGCATAATACAAACTACTTCGCGGAATAAACTGGGGATCAATATCGAGAGTCGGTACAACTTGCTCCATTGTTCGTAGCGCTTCGTAACAAAGCTTATATGCTCGTACCCCCTTTTTTTCACCAAATGTATGGATAAGTGAGGTTAGCGATTTATCATGAAGAAATTGTAGTAAACCTGTATTAGCAGCTGTGCTACCACATGCGATTGCTCGTTTTTCAATGAGCGTAACACGCATTCCAATTTTCGCTAACGAATACGCTATATGAGCACCTGCTTCTCCGCTTCCGACTACAAGCACATCACATATCATATCATTTTCTAATGATGGATAACAAGGTATAGAAACTCCTGTATTCCAAAACAACTTACCAGTCATAAGTTTCATAATTATACTCCTAAAATATAAATTTCTCCTTTCTATCTTTTGTTATTTCCCATAAAAAAATCCAACTAACATACGCTAGTTGGACTTTTTATTTTTAATTAGAACGCTCCTCCAGCCAATTTCCAACCGTCGGATATGTTTGTTTTACCGCTGTTCCACCGTAAACGATCGACATATGTCCCGTTGGTAAACATACATATTGTTTATCTGTGCTAGAAATATGGTCTAGCAAAGCTTCTACTTGGCATGGCAGGGCGATATGATCACGTTTCGCAGAAATATTTAAGACATTCGCCTTAATATTTGCAAGGTCTACCTTTTGTCCACGAATAACGAGTTCACCTTTCACTAATTTATTATTTTGATAAAAATCACGAATCCATTGTCTATACGATTCACCTGGGAATGGAATACCGTCACCAACCCACTTTTGAACTAATTTCCAGCTTTCGACGAAGCGCTCATTTTCTGAACGATCAAGTAAAGCGACATATGGACCTACAAAGTTTGTAATTGGTTTTAACATCTTATTTCCGAAATCAATCATTTCTGGCGGAATATTTCCGAATGTATCAACCGCTTTATCTAAATTGAAGTATTTCTCATCTAATAAAGGACCGTATAATCCTGTTTCAGAGAAATCAAAAGGACTTGTCATAAAGATTAAGTTGCGAATTGGCATGTGTGGATGAAGTGCTGCATAAATAGAAGTTAGCGTTCCACCCATGCAATAACCAAGTAAAGAAATCTCGTCCGATTTCGCAGTTCTCATTACTTTCTTCACTGCTTTTGCAATATAATCAAACACGAAATCATCAAATTTCAAATGACTATCTTCTAAACCAAATGTGCCCCAATCAAGCATATACACATCAAAACCACGATCTACTAAATATTCCACTAAACTATTTCCTGGAGTTAAATCCATAATATACGGTTTATTAATAAGCGCGTATATTAATAGGATTGGAACTCTCTGTGTTTTTTCTTGTTTTGGAATGTAACGATACAGCTTCGTTTTATTCTTCGTCCAAATAACTTCTTTTGGTGTTAAACCAACTTGTGGTTCTGGTTCGCGTAATAAAACTTCGCTCGCTCTTTTCACACGGCGATATGCTTTACGATATTCTTCTGGGTACAACTCCAATTGCTTTTCCCATTCCGTTACGAATGTAGTCATTTTTCTATCTCCTTTTCGGTCGATTTATTTCTAAAAAAAGAAGTGCATTCCTGCTATGGATATGCACTTTTTTCTCGATTCATTACATGTATAATCCACCGTTAATGTTTAATTGCTGACCTGTGATATATGCACCGTCACGGCATAGGTATACTACACCTTTTGCAATTTCATCAGCTTGACCAAAACGTTTTTTCGGGATTTTCGCAACGATTTTTTGACGTACTTCTTCTGGTACTTCTGCTACCATTTCAGTATCAATAAATCCTGGGCAAATTGCGTTTACAGTTACATTTGTTTTTGCAAGCTCTAATGCTAATGATTTTGTAAATCCTAACATACCTGCTTTTGCTGCAGAGTAGTTTGTTTGTCCAAATCCACCAGCTTGGCCAATAATAGAAGAAATACTAATGATTCTTCCTTCTTCTGCTTCCGATATGTATGGAAGTACCGCGCTTGTTGTATTAAATACACTGCTCAAGTTCACGTCAATTACGCGCTCCCAATCTTCACGATTTAATTTTTTGAATGTACGATCTCTTGTAATACCAGCATTATTAACAAGAATATCAACTTTACCAAAATGATTCACAGCTTCTTCTACAAGTCTGTTTGCATCTTCTACTTTCGAAACATCCGCTTGAACTGCATAAACGTCATGTCCTTCTTTTCCTAATTCATTTACTAAGTTTTCAGCTGCTTCTTTACTGCTGTTATAGTTAATAACTACTTTTGCTCCCTCTTGTGCTAATGCTACTGTAATTGCTTTTCCAATTCCTTTTGCCCCACCTGTTACGATTGCTACTTTGCCATTTAATTGAACCATTTCTTTTCCCCCTTAAATGAATTTGTGAACGATTGTTATGAATCATTTTGGTACTCATATTAATAGAGTCCATATATTAATTATGTTTCGTTGTTTATACATGAAAAAGAGATTCTCCCCTTCCCTTTTACACGTTATAAACAAACGCTATTATCATTTTTTATTTTCCGGCTTATTCGTAGGTTTTACTTCTTCTTTTGCAGGTACTTGTAATTTCGCTAGTACTGCATTTTGCTTTTCTAGTAACTCTAAAATTTGATCAACTTTCGTTTCTAGCGTGCGAATATCTTGTTTTACTTTCGTAACATCACGCTTTAATGTAGGAGCTTGTCCTAATGAATCCACTTTCTCTTCTAGAATCTCCTCAATGTTATCAACTTTATTTTCTAAATTGATAACAAGCGTAGCTACTCTAGCGATATCCTCTCTCGTCGGCACATTCACCTGTTCTAAATAATTTTTTGTCGTATCATTTAATGCTTTTTGATAAAACAAATTCAAATCTAGAACGCTGCCCATCCAAGCAGAATATTCTTCTGTTTTAATTGTTTCATTGAGCGCTTTTCCCCAAAATGTTTCGGTTTGTTCATAAGCATTTTTCCATGCTTGCAATGGATCGAATTTTTGATCAATCACTTCGCCTACACTCCCTTTTTCGTTTTTGAAACAATTCAACCTATTCACTATTTTCTAATATTCTGAATAAAACTTCAAGTCTATATTTTATTTTTCTTTATTTTCCGATAAATTTGTTGACATTAAAAACAGATAGGTGTAAATTGCACTTATAAGCAAAAAAATTCCATCTAACTGATTCATGAGGTGATGCACAATCATGCTACATAATGAACCAGAACACCCAGAAAGTTTGGAAAAAAACCAAGCGAAACAACCAAACTCCATGCCCAAAAACTTCTTAGTTCCTTTCTTACTTCTCTGTCTAAAAGACTGGAGTCTTCATGGTTACAAACTCATTCAAATGCTAATGGACATCGGCTTTTCTTCTGTTGACCAAGGTAATGTGTATAGAACATTGCGCAAGTTAGAAAAAGAAAATCTCATTTCTTCCACTTGGGATACAAGTGAAGGCGGGCCAGCGAAACGAATTTATTCTTTAACAGAATATGGAGAGCAATATTTAACAACATGTGCAACTTCTTTTGAACATTATCAAAATATGTTGCGGACGTTTTTTACGTTATACACCAATGCGTTCTTTCCATTTTCTACTTCTCCAGAAAAGGATGAAAAGGATTCTTCATCTTCACCTGGTGGTACAGCAGAGTAATCTGCGTTCACAATATGCAAAAAAACATTTGGAGGTCAAACAATGGAAACTAAACCATACGAATTAGTCGATGCATTTTGGAAAAACTGGTCTCAATCTCTTTCCCTCTTCTCTTCAGCTGGGAAACAATTAGAGCAACTTACTTTAGAAACTTTAAAACAACAACAAGACGCTTTGCATAAATTAACATCAGGAGTAGATGAACTAGAAAAAGAACTACAACAATTCACTGCTCAGTTCAATAACCAATATACAGATTACGTGAAGCAATTAACTGGAAACTCCTTAAATGATCAAATTAACGAGTGGCAAGGGAAATGGAATGAACTTTCTAATCAAATGCACCAACTGACTGTTTCTCCTACGAAAACATCTTTGTCTATTCTTACTCAAACTAGCGGTCAATTTGAAGAAACAACAAAACAATTTATTGAACAACAACAATTACAACGTGAAGAGGTTCAAAAACAGTTAGAAGTTTTTTTGGGAGAGTTCAAGTCCAAACAACTAGAACTCGCAAAGCAGTTCGAGGAAAACTCAAAAAATTTATTTACTTCCATCAAGTAAGAAAAATGTGGGAGCTAACTGCAGCACAAACAAAACTCTTTCTTCCTCCTACTACATCAAGATGGCTAGCATTTTTCGATATGGAAAAGAAGGAGGCCAAAATGAATCCATTTCAAGAAGCACAAACTGTTCCGGAGCTTCGTTATGATGAGATTCAAGTCGGTGATCAAGCATCCCTTACAAAAACTATTACGGATGAGGACGTTATTAATTTTGCAAAATTAACTGGAGATGTGAATCCTATTCATATTTTAGATTCTTTTGCAAAAACGACAATGTTTAAAGAACGTATTGCTCATGGCATGCTCGTTTCCAGTTTCATTTCGACGATTCTTGGAACGAAACTCCCTGGCAAAAACACGATTTATTTATCTCAAAACGTTTCATTCCGTGCTCCTGTCAAAATCGGTGATACACTTCGCGTTGTGGCAGAAGTCATTAAAAAACGAGACGATAAAAAAATCATTACGTTGCAAACAAACATATATAATCAATCCGATGATATTGTCGTGGAAGGTACAGCGACAATACTGAAAAAAGAGTAGCAAATTTGCTACTCTTTTTTCTATCCAATAACTTCTAATCACACCGATTACTTCCGCGTATGAGTACGTCGTTTCCACATAAAATAACGTTACCAGTTTAGATAAGTATTTAGCTGAATTGGACTACTCATAAGGATGTGTATCAACATGGTAAAAACAAACAAATTACTAGTTCCAGGTGCAGAACAAGCGCTTGAACAATTTAAATATGAAATCGCACAAGAATTCGGTGTTAGCTTAGGTTCTAATACAGCATCTCGTTCTAACGGTTCAGTTGGCGGTGAAGTAACGAAACGACTAGTCGCTTTAGCTCAACAACAATTACGTGGATAATACAATAACCTATGGCTTAGAGGCAGATATTCTCTGCCTCTTTCTATTTTTAACATACATAATCGTGCTTTTTCACATACTAGTAAGAGCAAACTGAAAGGAACGATATGTGACATGAAACGGATTAATATTAGCATGAGTCCTCCCCGTGTTCTTACTTTGTCTTTTATTATGTTATCAGTTATCGGTACATGCTTATTAAAACTACCAATTGCTACAACAACTTCTATTTCATGGATCGACGCTTTATTTACAACAGTTTCTGCTTGTACTGTTACTGGGCTTGGTGTTGTAGACACCGGAAAAGTATTTACTTTGTTTGGACAGTGTGTCATTTTAACGCTTATACAAGTAGGGGGACTTGGCATTATGAGCTTTGCCGTTTTAATTGCGATTATGCTCGGCAGAAAAATTGGTCTTCAAAACCGAATTTTACTGCAACAAGCGTTAAACCAAACGAACATTGGTGGTGTCATTCGTCTTGCCAAAGCATTATTTTTATTCTCTTTTACAGTCGAATGTATCGCTACTTTGATTCTTTCTTTTGAATGGGTACCAAAATACGGGATTGCTAAAGGGATCTATTATAGCTTTTTTCATTCGATCTCTGCTTTTAACAATGCTGGTTTTTCTGTGTGGAGCGATAATTTAATGTCCCATTCTCATAGCATTCTTGTCAATCTCGTTATTTCCTCCCTCATTATTTTAGGTGGGATTGGTTTTACAGTAATCGTAGATATAAAAAGAAAGAAAAATTTTAAAAACCTTACATTACACTCAAAACTTATGCTCTCTTCTACTCTAATCGTCAATATTATTGCGACTGTTTTTATTTTTATATTCGAGTTCCACAATTCCCTTTCTATGAGAGGATTTACCCCATTTGAAGAAGGAATGGCCGCTTATTTCCAGGCGGTTTCAACTCGTACTGCCGGGTTTAATACAGTTGATATTTCTGCATTATCAAAGCCTTCCCTACTATTAATGATGCTCCTTATGTTTATTGGCGCTGGTAGTGCTTCAACCGGTGGTGGAATTAAGTTAACAACATTTTTAATCATGTTTTTTGGGGTATTTAAATTTTTACAAGAACAAGATGATATTGTCGTTTTTAAAAAATCTATTAAAGATACTCTCATTGTCAAAGCATTGACCATCACTATTATTTCCATTTCATTTATCTTTTTTGCTATTTTAATTTTAAGTATTACTGAGCGAGTTCCTCTATTGATGAGTGCTTTCGAAGTATTTTCAGCATTTGGGACTGTCGGTCTCAGTATGAATTTCACACCACACTTAACTATGATCGGAAAAGCTATTATCATCTTTATGATGTTTTTTGGGAAAATGGGACCTTTAACATTGGCTTTTTCATTTGCACGTAAAAAGAACCGAAAAATAAAATATCCGAATGAAGATATTTTAACAGGTTGACAACCGTATACATTATCCATATAATGAGAGTACAATAGCATATCTCCAAAGGGGAGTAGCGTCCAAGAATATTTCTTGGAAACAAAGTCGTCATTACGTAGAACTTAGTTCTTCCGGCTTTGTTGGCATTTTCATTACATATGTCTAGCAAGACCTTTGCCTATTAACGGCAGAGGTCTTTTTTGTATTAATTTCCAAATTCTTCCAAAGTTAATAGGCAGGAGTATGGGGAAACTAAATAGTGGGGAAATTCTTCACTTATTTAGTACTTATAGAAATGAGAGGAGAATGTACATGGATGTATCATTATTATTGGAGTATGGTTGGGTATTACTCATCCTAATTGCACTAGAGGGGATTTTAGCGGCTGATAACGCTCTCGTTCTTGCAATTATGGTAAAACATTTACCAGAAGAAAAACGAAAGAAAGCATTATTTTACGGATTAGCGGGGGCATTTGTTTTCCGATTCGGATCGTTATTTATGATCTCGTTCTTAGTCGACGTATGGCAAGTGCAAGCAATCGGTGCCATTTACCTTATGTTTATAGCTGGTAATCACTTATTTAAAACGTATGTTAAAAAGAATACGGATGAAGAAACAGAAGAAAAAGAAGCAAAGAAAAAACAAGAGAACTTTTGGTGGACTGTATTTAAAGTTGAGGTTGCTGATATCGCCTTCGCAGTTGATTCAATTTTAGCTGCAGTTGCGTTAGCAATGACTTTACCAAAAACAGGATTAGGTACAATTGGTAGTCTTGATACTGGGCAATTCGTTGTTATCTTTGTAGGTGGACTTATCGGGTTAATCATCATGAGATTTGCAGCAACTGCTTTCGTACAAATCTTAAAACGTAAACCAGGACTTGAAACTGCAGCATTCTTAATTGTAGGTTGGGTTGGTGTGAAACTAGCAGTTTATACATTAGCACACCCTGCATTAAATGTAATTCCGCATTCATTCCCAGAATCTACACTATGGAAGCTTACATTCTGGATTGTATTAGTCGGAATCGCAGTTGGCGGTTGGTTCTTCTCGAAAGAAGTAGAAGTAAAAGTAGAAAAGAATTTAGACGAAAAAGCGCTGTAATTACAGCGCTTTTTCTTTTTCCCTTCCCCTCTCAATGTCCAGAAAAAATTCTATTATACTACCATTTGTAAGCGTTTTCTTAATATATGTATGTCCTTTTTGTGAAACATTGCACAAACTTATTGAAACTAAGAACAATTCCATGTACTTTATTCATATAAGGAGTATTTATAGATGATGTACTAAAGGAGCGTATTACTCATGCTAGAGCAAGGAATAGATTATGTTGTCAAACTGGCTAAGAGCAAAAAACAAATGCTAGATACAAACCCGATGCAATATTTCATTCGTGCCGCACTTGCGGGTATTTATATCGGTTTTATTATTGTACTATGTTTTAAATTAGGTAACTTTTTTCACATTGCAGATTCACCGGCAACTTATTTAGCTGCTTCTATGTTTTTCGGAATTGCCCTCGTACTTATTATATATGGCGGTGCTGAATTGTTTACTGGAAACACAATGTACTTTACTGTAGCAACTTTAAGAAAAGAAACAACGATTTCTGATACACTTCGTAACTGGGTCGCTTGTTATGCAGGGAATTTAGCTGGAGCTTTATTCTTTGCCTTACTATTTTATGCAACTGGAATTTTCGAAGCAATTGATCACGGCCATTTCATGAATAAAGTAGTAGAAGGAAAAATGAATACACCTACAATGCAATTATTCTTTAAAGCAATTTTATGTAACTGGCTTGTATGTCTTGCGTGTTTCTTACCTTCTCAAGTTAAAGGTGATACAGCAAAAATTATGATGATGATGCTACTCGTTTTCACATTCTTCTTATCTGGTTACGAGCATAGCATTGCAAACTTATCACTGTTTGCTCTATCTTTAGTTTCACCGCATCCGGAGACAATTTCTTTTGCAGGTGCTATTCATAACTTAATTCCAGTTACAATCGGTAACATTATTGGCGGGTCCGTCTTTGTCGGCATGGTATACCATTACTTAACAAAGAAAGTACCTGACGTGAAACAAGAAGAAACTGAATTAGTAGCGGCTCAACAAGAAGAAATCATTCCGTTACAAGCACATATGAAACATTAAAAACTCCAAAGTAAAACTTTGGAGTTTTTAGCTCCCCACATATTTAACAACAAGGTGCGGATTAATTTCGCCTTCTTCCTTTCCCTTATTAATTCTCTGTTTCATCTTGTGCATACCGATGACATCATTCGTATGAAGGTGAATTTCATTTACATATAAACCCTCTTTACAAAAAGCCTCTACAAAATCTAATCCATTTCTTTTCCCCCATCCCATATTAAAATCAAGGGAAAGAATATTCACATCATAATCCCGAACCATTTGCAAGGCACATTCTACTGTAGTGGCGGGCACATACCCGTACGGACAACTTCTTTGATCATCCATATATACATTCATGTTCTATCCTCTCTCTATTTTGTATACGTGACCAACATGTAACATATTGCCCCAAGGCTAATAAAAGGACCGAACGGAATTTGGCTCCTCATTTTCATACGTTTTAATACTATACCAACTCCAAAGAAACAAAGACTAAAGCAAGATGCTAAAAATAAGATCATAAAAATCCCTTTCAGTCCCACTATAAATCCAAGTAACGAAAGTAATTTTATATCTCCTCCACCAAGCCCTTCTGGATATATCTTTTGCATGCAATATAACAAAATGAATATAACGCCACTACCAACTATACTATCTGTCCAAGTCACTAACGGCACAAAAACACATTCTAAAATGAGTAAACAGGCAAACCAAGCTAAAATACGATTGGGGATTAACATATATATGTAATCTGTAACTGAAATAATAAGAAGTAGAGAAAAAAGCGATAAAATGATGATAAGCTCCCGTTCCACCCCAATCATATATACAGTAAGAAGAAATATCATTCCTGTTACAAGTTCAAATACTACGTACAAAATTGAAATTTTCCTCTTACAATTCGTACAACGTCCTCTTTGTATACAAAAAGAAATGATTGGAATCAATTCTTTTGGCTTTAGCACATACTTACAATAATGACAATGTGAACGAGGGGTAATGATAGACTCACCAAGTGGTACTCTCATCGCAATTAACATAAAAAAAGAACCAAACACCATCCCCACTAACAATGCATATAAATAAGTGAACATCCCTTCCTCTCCTTTCCAGAAGAACATAGCAAAAAAAGGAGAGAAATTCTACTTCATATTATTTCTATTCTATTAAAAAAGCAGGCCATTTTCTGGCCTGCTTTCCCCTCTTTTATACGATGAAATATACTGCTTTTAATGGTCCGTGTACTCCGACAACAAGATTCATTTCAATATCTGCCGAGTTACTAGGTCCTGTAATAAAGTTAATACAAGATGCTACTGCCTCGCCATTTTCTACACGTGTGTTCATATCCTGAACTGCTTGTGTAATACGAGGCACAAGTGTTTCACGTGGAATAATAGCAAAGTATACAGTCGGTAAAAAGTGTAAAGAACGACCTTGGCCTTTATGACTTTGTACAACAATCGTACCAGATTCAGCTAAAGTATAATCACTAAATGCGATTCCAATATTCGCTCTTTCTGCGATACGCATATTCTCTTCTTTTTTCTCAGGATCCCATACATTCACTTCAACATTTTGCTTTGGAAGCTCTTCTTTAAATAAAGAAGTCAATCCATAAGAATCAAAACGTTCGTCTGCCGATAACATAATAGGTCCCCCGCCGTTTTCCACGATTACTTTTTGAATATCTTCACGTAAACGGTCGTTTGTCGTTTCCACTACAGTTGTATGAATGTTTGTACATTGATTTTTAAATACTTCTAACAATTCTTCTTTTGAATAATCTTTTAGCGTTTCTACATTCACATTACTTTTCCATGCTGGACGCTTTACGCCTTCCGTTTTCCGCTCACGTCCAAGTTCTTTTGCAATATTATCTAGAAAGGACTCACGGTTTTGAATTAATCCTGTCATTATTTGTCCCCGCCTTTCTTATGATCTTTATACCAATCACGGAATCGTTCTTTACTTGGAGCCGGGAATTCACGAATATCTGTCCAGTTTTTAAGTGGCCCAACACCTTTTGATACACGGTTGCCAGATGTAAATGGACTCATTGCTGCTGGCGCCATTTTTGATCCCATTTTATATAAAGCTGCTGAAGATGCACCCATACTAAACATTTTCATTGCTAATTTTTCTGCAAGTGGTGCACGTCCTTCTTGCTCAACAATTACTTGACGATGTTTTAATAATAAATCATGCAATGGTATTTTTACTGGACAAGCTTCTGTACACGCTCCGCATAAACTAGAGGCATATGGAAGCTCTTTGTAATCATCGTATCCACCTAAAAGTGGTGTTAATACCGCACCGATTGGTCCTGAGTATATAGAACCATACGAATGTCCACCAACGTGACGATATACAGGACATACGTTAACACAAGCAGCACAACGAATACATTGCAATACTGAGCGGAATTCAGACCCGAGAATTTGAGAGCGGCCATTATCAACAACAACTAAGTGGAATTCTTCTGGTCCATCTACTTCCTCTTCTTGGATTGGTCCCGCTACAGTTACATAACTTGTTAATTTTTGCCCTACTGCACTACGACATAGTAAACCAACTAAAACATCTAATTCTTCCATTGTCGGAACCATACGTTCCATACCCATTACTGCAATTTGAGTTTTCGGAATCGACATAACAAGATCGGCATTACCTTCGTTCGTTACTAAACAAAGAGAGCCAGTATTTGCAACTGCAAAGTTACAACCTGTCACACCAATTTCTGCATCCATAAATTTCTCACGAAGTTGTTTACGAACAAACTTTGTCATTTCATATGGATCATCAGAATTTTCATAGCCAAGCTTTTCTTTAAATACATCACGAATTTGCGTTCTGTTTTTATGAAGTGCGGGCGCAATAATATGTGAAGGTGGATCGTTATCTACTTGCAAGATATACTCTCCTAAGTCACTTTCTAACACTTCACAACCAATCTCTTCAAGGGCATGATTCATACTAATTTCTTCAGTTACCATTGATTTTGATTTTACAACTTTCTTCGCTTGTTTCTTTTTTGCAACGTCTTGAATATACTTTGCTGCTTCCTCTTTCGTTTTCGCAAAGTACACATGTCCGCCTCTTTTTGATACATTTTCACTTAACTGCATTAAGTAATAATCAAGATTTTCTAACGTATGTTGGCGAATTTGTTCACCTAGTTCACGCCACTCTTCCCAATTTCCTAATTCTTCCGCTGCTTTTAAGCGATTCGTATATAAGCGGGTTTGCGCAGAAGATACTGCTCCGCGCATAAAAGAATCTTGAATTCCATCGCCAACGCGATCATTAAATTTTTTCTCACTGATTTTCATAGACATAGCTTATGTTCCCCCTTCATGAGCGACTATTTAGTACCTCAGCAATATGCATTACTTTTATTTCTTTTCCTAAACGCTCAATACGTCCGCCAATGTTTAACAAACACCCACAATCTGCACCGATTAAATAATCAGCACCTGTTTCCATTGCACTATCTACCTTCTCATCTACCATTTGCTCAGAAATTGGAGTCATCTTCACTGAAAACGTTCCCCCAAACCCACAACAATTTTGTTCGTTTGGCAGTTCTCTCACAGTTAATCCTTTTACGTTTGATAATAAAATTCCTGGTGCCTCTTTTACTCCAAGCAGGCGTGTCATATGACAAGATTTATGAATAGTAGCTATCCCTGGTAAGCTTGCACCAACATCTGTCACTTTTAAAACATCTACAATAAATTGTGTAAATTCATATGTTTTATCAGCAACCTTTTGCGCACGTTTAGCCCACTTCGGATCATCTTTAAAAACATGCGGATACTCATGAAACATTGTCGCACAAGAACCAGATGGTGTAACGATATATTCTGCATCTTCGAAAGTTTCAATCATATGTTTCATCGCTTCTTTTGCTGCTTCTACATGGCCGCTATTATAAGCAGGCTGACCACAACAAACTTGTGCTTCTGGAAATTCAATTTCACAACCTAAACGCTCCAACACTTCAACTGTTGCTTTGCCGACGTTTGTTTCAAACATATCGACTAAACAAGTAACAAATAAAGTAACTTTCATAATTATTACTCCCCCTTTTTACAACTCCACCAACAAACGTATGGTCATCAGATGACTAAGGAAAGAAGAAGTAGGCTCAACCATGGCCTATCCTCTCCCTCTTCTAAAGAAAACGCTTACTTAATCTTTCTCTATTTTATCAAAAAATTTGATTTTTAAAAGATTAAATTACGAATTTATATCGTTTTTACCTGTGACAATATGTTCTACATTTGTTAAATGATCTAGCATTGCTTGCTGCGCTAATTCTACATCTTGCTTTAACACTGCATCATATATAACTTGATGCTCTTCTATAAGTCGTTCTGATGTTGTTTGTTCACCATATAAAATAATGCGTCTTGATTCACCAATCGTTTCAGCAATCATCTCTGAAACGTGATTCATGAGTTCAAGCAAAATGTTGTTATGCGAAGACTCCGCAATTCCCATATGGAACTGAAAATCTGCTTTTTCGCCAGCCTTTTCATCTCCAATGCTCTTTACCATTTCATCTAACCAATGCTTCATATTTTGCAAATTATCTTCCGTACGTTTTGCCGCAGCTGCTCGAACTGCCCCCACTTCAAGCACCTTTCGTACTTCTAATAAGTTTAAAATATCTTCTTTCTTCATTAATAATTTATTGTTTAATGATTTTGTTAATGAAGAAGAATCGAAATTCTTCACATATGTACCTTCTCCTTGTTTCATCTCAATTAAGCCCATTGCTCTTAGCGCACTTAGCGCTTCTCGAACAGCAGATCTACCCACTTGAAACTGCTCAGCTAATTGATGTACAGGAAGTAGTTTGTCACCAGGTTTTAACGTACCATTTTTAATCATTGTTAAAATAGCTTCAGATACTTCTTCGTAAATCTTTTTCGGTTTAATAGATTTGTACTCCAGTTAAATCACCTCAGTATCTTCCAAACAACAATTGAAACGATTTATAAGAACTTTGCATCATAACTATTTTAGAACGAATTGGTAAGAAGTACAAATGTTTTGTTCATAAAATCGTCAAATTTTTAATATTTATTTGATATTAATTTATAATTATTCCTCTATTCATTGCACTCATGAAGAAAAGCATGTCCTTCACGTTAGAACATGCTTTCTTCAACTTGTATTTTCAATTTAATACTAACCGTCGTTCCATGCCCTTTTTCACTTTCAATTCGCCACTGTCCATCATGTATATGAACAATTTGTCTGACAATGGCAAGGCCTAAACCTGTTCCACCATGTTGACGACTTCTCGCTTTATCAACGCGGTAAAAACGTTCACCAAGATTTTCTAAATGCTCTGTTTCAATACCGATTCCTGTATCTTTTATGTTTAATTCACAGTAATCATCTATCTGCCTGAGTGTTATCACAATATCCCCATTTTGATTTGTATACCGTATCGCATTATCTAACACGTTATGAAGCACTTGTTGCATACGATCCTCATCAATCATTACAATGATTTCTGGATTTAAATTTGTTGAAATACGAATTTTCTTTTCTATAAACTTAATCTCATACGTATCTAACACATCTTCAATCAGTTGTGAAAAAACGATAGGTTGTTTCTTTAACGGAAAATGTTCACCTTCTAATTGTGCTAAATCTAATAAATCATGAACGAGACGCTGCATACGACCCGCTTCTTTATGAATGAGCTGTGTTACTTTTTCCTGCTGTGGTCCCTTCGCTACACCATCTAAAATAGCTTCACTATATCCTTTTATATAACTAAGCGGTGTTCTTAGTTCATGCGAAACGTTAGCTAAAAATTCCTTACGCTTTACGTCTTCTGTCTCTAAAGAATTTGCCATTTTATTAAATGCTTTTCCTAATCGTCCAATTTCATCTTCGGAAGAAATTGTAATCCGTTCTGAGAAATCTCCCGTAGCCAAATGATTGGCAACTCGTTCCATTTGCGAAAGCGGTCTCGTAATAGCAATAATAATCTTTCTACCAATCCATATTGTCAGTAAAGTCATAGCAAGTGCTAATGGTGCTAAAATAAGGCCCATATCATATATTAAGTCTTTTATACTTTTTAAAGGAATATAAGAATATACAATGCCAACTAACTTTTTATTTTCTAAAACAGGGATGACAACCCCCATAATATTTCGGTCAAAATGTTCCTCATACCCTATCTTTGTCACAGTTTTTCCATCTAATAATGCTTGCCTGTCCCCTTCACTTATAAGAGAATGATGATGCACATCAAAAGGTAAACACGCGCTTAAATCACGCGGATTAGATACGAAAAGAACATCTGAACTAGATATTTGATCAAATGCTCTTACTTTCTCTTCAAAAGTTGCTATTCCTTCACGCTTATCATATTGCGCAGCAAGACGTTTCCCTTCCATTACTAATGAATCTTTTAAATTATCAACGTATAGTTTTTCATACGAGTATAAAGATACAAAATAAAGAAAGGAAACTGTTACACATACTGCACATACTACTGTAAGCCAAAGCTTCTGTACCATCGTAAACATACGTTACACCTCAAATTTATAGCCTACACCCCAAACCGTTTGAATGTAGTTTCCACTTTCTCCAAGCTTCAAACGCATCGTTTTCACGTGCGTATCCACTGTTCTTGTACTTCCGGCATAATCATATCCCCATACCTTTTCCAGCAATTGTTCCCGGCTAAATACTTGTCCCGTATGTTGGCAAAGAAAATAGAGTAAATCAAACTCTTTTACTGTAAGAGAAATCGGCTCACCATCAGCCTCAATCTTCCTACTTTTTTCATTAATAAGTATCGGTCCAAACCGAATCTCTTCTTGTTGCTCTTGCTTTGTATAACGTCTTAGCACAGCTTCCATACGAGCAATTAGTTCTCCAGGACTAAAAGGCTTTACAATATAATCATCTGCTCCCATACGCAAGCCGTTCACCCTATTCCACTCTTCACCTTTTGCTGTTAAAAATATAATTGGTACATCCGACGTTTTTCTAATTTCTTTACAAACTGAAAGTCCATCCATCTCTGGCATCATAATATCTAATACAACGAAATCATAATGATCAGTCTCTAATTTTTTTAGAGCCTCTTTTCCATTTTCAGCTTCTCCCCACTCGTATCCGAAATTATCTAAGTACATTCCAACAAGCTGCCTCATATCACTTTCATCATCTACAACTAGCACCCTATATTTACTCATTGTCCTTCCCTTCCCTCTCTATGAGTTGAAACGGCCCTTTTCCGACTTTAATTGTTCGTTTTATTTTCAAGCTCTTCATATCCATGACACACACTTCATCACTATCATAGCTTGCTACGTATCCTTCTGCTCCGCTCTTCAAAAATGCAAATGGATTCGATCCTACTTCTACAGAAGCCACCTCTTTATACGTGCTAACATCAAACTTTCTAAGCGTATTCGAACCGTGACTTAATGCATATACATTCTTATTATCCTTCGTTATATTCACAGGCATAAACGGAGCATGTAAAGAACGTACCATTTCTCCGCTCTGCAATGAATACACTAATACTTTTTCATTGACTTGATTTCCATCACCATGTCCGCCAATCCATATTTCTTTCCCATCTGGGCTAATTGTCGCTCCCGTTGATGCTGGGGGAATCATAAAGGATTGTATCACTTCTTTTTTCTTTGTATCAATGGTCGTTAGCTTCGTATCATAAAAGTTTAATACAGATAACTGGTTATCGTGCTCTACCATCGTAATTGGTCCTTTTCCTGTTGATACACTCCCTGTCTCTTTCCCTTTTATCGTAAAGAACCTTACCTTTTGGGCAGTTTGATCGGCAGCAAATAATTGTTTTTTATCCTCGGATACAATCACATTTACAATGCCTTTTCCCGTTTTATATTTGTCCACTTGCCTTCCTTCTGCTAGTGAATATACATACATGTACTCTAACTGCTTGCCATATACAAGTATGTCCTCACCGTTTGGAAGTAGTGCAACTCCTGCCATTGGTTCATTAAGTTCCCATGTCGTAATTAACTTTTTAGTTTTTTCATCAACAAAACTAATACTACCTTCTTTTATATTCGTTGTTATAATAACACTTTTATCTTTAGCAATCGGTGTATATGAACTTCCTTGACACCCTACTAATAGAAATAAAAAACAGAGAAGAAAAACATACTTTCTCAAAAGATTCCCTCCATCTTCGGATGATTTCGTTATAATTGTAAAATAACAAATAAATGTGTGGAAATTGTGAAATTTTCCTTTCTTACTTCATTTACATATATAATGTACAACAAATAGAATTTGAGGTGTGCAAATTATGCTTTTTCCTGATTTAGCGAATAAAATTGTACGAGAAGTACGCAGATTAATTAAAGAAAATATCATTATCATTAATATACAAGGCGTTATTATCGCAAGTACAGATGTAGAAAGAATCGGCCAATTTCATGAAGGTGCACTCCGATGCGCAAAACAAAAGAAAACTGTCATTATTACAAAAGAAGATGAACGACGTTTGCAAGGCGTAAAGGCGGGTATGAACCTCCCCTTACTATTTCATGACGAAGTAATTGGTGTCATTGGAATTACAGGCGAACCTGAAAACATTTCACAATACGGAGAAATATTACGTAAAATGACCGAACTACTCATTCACGAAAACTACTTTTTAGAACAACTAGAACTTGAACACCGTTCTTATGAAGCATTTGTCTTTGATTGGCTTCAAAATACAGACTGGTCTCCAAGCTTTCTCGATCGCGCAAAAACACTTGGTATTGATTTATATAAGAAGAAACAACTTATTTTGTTCTCTATCGATCAAAATGACACGATGCTTCAGCGTAAGATTTGGCAACACGTACGCAATCTATTAACAAAGGAGCATCTATTTGTTCGTTGGGGAAATGATCGATTCATTTTATTTACAGCCACAAACTCCAAAGAGCAAACGTATCAATTTTTAAAAAGATTAAAACAAGACTGTGAAACTTTGTTTTCTATTCCTTTATATATTGGGATTGGACAATCCGTTACACCAAGCAATATGAACTTATCGTACGAACAAGCATTACAAGCTCTTTCCGTATCACTTGAAACGAAAAAAATTGTATTTAATGAAGATTTACGTTTAGAAATGTGCTTACAAGATATTTCTGCTGAAACGCGGGAACAGTTTCTAAGGCGTACTATCGAAAACTTACTATCATCTCCTGAGCTTATGCACACTTTACGCTTATTTATTGATTATAACCAATCCTATAAACAAACAGCTGAACAATTACATATACACATTAACACATTGCATTACAGACTTAAAAAGATTGAGGAGCATACAGGACTTGACCCGAAACAATTCAAAGACTTAAACATTTTATACTTCTCGCTCCTCTTATTAGATAATCAAACAAAAAAGAATGATAAAAAAGATTAATCTTTAGATGATTATACATAGAAAGAATCCCTCAACTTTTTTATCATTATAATGAAAGCACTGTTACAACGTTTTTTATGATGACTAAATACGTTAACAGTTTGAGGGGGATTTCCAATGTTAGAAAAGCAAATTATTCATTCATTCGTATCCATTGTTGGTGAAGATAATGTAGATACATCCAATATGGGGCGTTTAACGTATAGTTATGATGCCACTCCAAACTTCCAAGCAATGCCTGATGCAGTCATTGCTCCTCGTAATACAAATGAAGTAGCTGAAGTGTTAAAAATATGTAACACTCACAAAATTCCTGTATATGTTCGTGGTTCTGGAACAAACCTTTGCGCGGGGACATGTCCACTTGAAGGCGGTATCGTCCTTATCTTCCGCCATATGAATAACATTTTAGAAATTGATGAAGAGAATTTAACAATTACTGTACAAGCTGGTGTAATTACACTTGATATTATTAAAGCGGTAGAAGAAAAAGGTTTATTTTATCCACCAGATCCAAGCTCGATGAAAATTTCTACAATCGGCGGTAACATTAATGAAAACTCAGGTGGATTACGCGGATTAAAATATGGCGTAACACGTGATTATGTGATGGGTCTTGAACTTGTCTTACCAAATGGCGATATTATTCGTACTGGCGGTAAATTAGCAAAAGATGTAGCCGGTTACGATTTAACTCGTTTATTTATCGGTTCTGAAGGAACACTTGGCGTCGTAACAGAAGCAATATTAAAACTTGTTCCTATGCCTGAAACGAAGAAAACGATGCTTGCACTATATGAAGATATTAATGAAGCTGCACGTGCTGTTTCTTCTATTATTGCAAATAAAATCATTCCAGCGACACTTGAGTTTTTAGACCAGCCGACAATTGAAGTAGTAGAAGAGTTTGCACAAATCGGTTTACCAACTGATGTAAAAGCAATTTTATTAATTGAACAAGACGGTCCACCTGAAGTTGTCCATCGAGATATTGAAAAAATGGCTAACGTTTGCCGCTCTATGAATGCAGTCGATGTTCGCATTGCAAAAGATGAAGCGGAAGCAGATGCGCTTCGGACAGCTCGCCGTAGTGCACTATCAGCACTTGCAAGATTAAAACCTACTACAATATTAGAAGATGCAACGGTACCACGCTCACAAATAGCTCCGATGGTTGAAGCTATTAATGCCATTGCAAAAAAATATAATATTCCTATTTGTACGTTTGGGCATGCTGGCGATGGCAACCTACACCCAACTTGTATGACAGATGCTCGTAATGAAGAAGAGATGCACCGAGCTGAACAAGCTTTTGCTGAAATATTTGCGAAAGCAATTGAACTTGGTGGCACAATTACTGGTGAACATGGTATTGGTGCGATGAAAGCTCCTTATTTAGAAATGAAATTAGGTAAAGAAGGTATTGCTGCCATGCAAGGAATTAAACAAGCCTTCGATCCAAATAACATTATGAACCCTGGCAAGATGTTCGCGAAAGACACTCGCAAAAGAGTGGTGGTTGAGCGATGACAACATTAAATAAAGAAAACATTCAAAAAGAATTTAAAGAAAGATTAAGTGAAGATGAACTACTAAACTGTATGCGATGCGGTTTCTGTTTACCTACTTGTCCTACTTACATTCAATCTGGATATAAAGAATCACATTCACCACGAGGACGTATTGCATTAATGAAAGCGGTCGTTGACGGTTTAATTGAACCAGATGAAGATGTTGAAAATACATTGAATGTTTGCCTTGGCTGCCGTGCTTGTGAACCTGTTTGTCCATCAGGTGTAAATTACGGACATTTATTAGAAGAAGCTCGTAATATTATTAATCAAAACAAAAAGTTCTCGGTGCCAGTGAGAGCCGTTCGTAAAGTCGTTTTTGAAGGGCTCTTCCCGCATCAAAATCGAATGAGAACATTAACAGGGTTAATCGGATTTTACCAACGTTCTGGTTTACAAACACTAACACATAAAATGGGTATTATGAAGTTATTCCCTGAAACACTTGCAACAATGGATCTCGTTTTACCAAAAGTCCCTAAAATGAAAGCAATGAAAGATCGTCCTGCATTTTTACCTGCTGAAAGTACAAAAAAGAAACAAGTTGCATTCTTCACAGGCTGTTTAATGGATACGATGTTTTTAGAAACAAATAACGCAACAATGAAACTTCTTCAGTTAGCTGGTTGTGATATCGTTATTCCGAAAACACAAAGTTGCTGCGGTGCATTACATGGGCATGCTGGTGAAAAGAGCGGAGCGAAAGAATTAGCGAAACGAAATATAAAAGCATTCGAAGATTTAAATATTGACTATATTATTACGAATGCAGGTGGTTGCGGAGCTTACCTCGTAGACTACGATTATCTTTTAAAAGATGATCCACAGTGGGCTGAACGCGCAAAGCAGTTTGTTTCTAAAATTAAAGATATTACTGCTATTCTAGTAGAACTAGATTTCCATAAACGAAATGACTTACGACTTCCATCGCAAATTATTACGTATCAAGACTCTTGTCATTTACGCAATGTTATGCGAACATCTTCAGAACCTCGTATGTTACTAGAAGCAATTCAAGGCGCAACATATCGTGAAATGAAAGATGCGGATCGCTGCTGTGGTTCTGCTGGTATTTACAATATTGTTCATTCAGAACTATCCATGGAATTTCTAGATTATAAAATGGACCGTGTACATGAAACAGAAGCAGCAACTATTGTTACTGCAAATCCAGGTTGTCTACTACAAATGAAATTAGGCATTGAACGAGAAGGACTTTCTCATAAAATGAGAGGAATTCACATTGTAGATTTATTATTAGAAGCAATTGAAACCAACTCGTAATAACTCGTAACATACGTAATAATAGGAAAACGGCTATCTCCTTCGTCTATGTAAAGAGATAGCCGCTTTTTTGTCCGCTACAATATTAAAAATATGTTACTTTATTATAAAAAAGAACAACAGATACATTACAGTTTTGTAAAAATCAATCCAGTATATTCCTAAAAAAAACTCTCAAACCATTGATACAATAGGATTCTTCATTTTCTGTTTAGGTAAATTCATCCAAAATACCCCTCTTAAAACCAAGTATAAAAATGCTGAAAATTCCTTTTATACTCTATGTTTCTCTTATTTTTCCTCTTTTCCCCTCTTAGGATAAATTAGGTAAATTTTAAGTCTATGAATTTTTTTCCATCTTTTTTCTCACAAAATCTATGCTACGATGAATTTGTCAGTCAGACAGGCTGTCAAAAACAAATCGTGTGAAAACAAATTAAAACTTTATATAGGGGGACACACATCATGAAAAAGCGTGTTTTATTATCTGTAGCTGCTGCAACGGCTCTTACTTTAGGAGTATCTTCTCTAGATGCACAAGCTGCAACAGTACAACCATCTAACGTAAAGGTTCAAAATATTCAGCATTCAAAAGTGATGATGAAGCAAATGAGCCAACAAGAATTACAAGCATTCTTACAATCTATGGGCGTGGAATCATTAGCACAATGGCAACAAGGAAACTTCCAACCAAATTGCATTATTCCTGGTCAACAACCAACTGAAAATGTTGTAACTGAGCAACCAACAGCTAAGCCAGAAACTCAAAAGCCTGCTGAGCAAAAACCAGTTGAACAAAAGCCTGCTGAAGAAGTTCAAAAACCAGAAGCTCAAAAACCTGCTGAAAACAACAATACTCAAAAACCAGCTGAACAAAAACCTGCTGAGCAAAAGCCTGCTGAAGAAGCAAAATCTTTAAGCGAATTCGAACAACGTGTTGTTGAATTAACAAACGCTGAACGTGCAAAACAAGGCTTACCAGCACTAAAAATCGATACTGAATTAAGCAAAGTAGCACGTGTTAAATCTGAAGATATGCAGAAGAATAACTACTTTGATCATAACAGCCCTACATACGGGTCTCCGTTTGACATGATGAAGAAATTTGGTATTTCTTATACATCTGCAGGTGAAAACATCGCTCAAGGCCAACGTACACCTGAAGAGGTAGTACAAGCTTGGATGAACAGTGCTGGACACCGTGCAAACATCTTAAATAACGGCTTCACTCACATCGGTGTTGGCTATGTAGAAAGCGGCAACTACTGGACACAACAATTTATTACGAAGTAAATAGATTAAAAGAGTCTTCTCATAATGAGAAGACTCTTTTTTATGTTTCATAACTTTCTATTATGTATGAGTATAAAATGTAAAACATGAACAAAATAGAACCACTACTTATTACACTAAGTAATACATAAAACCCCCACTTCAAGTTCAAAAATAATGAAAATAATATACTACATGCCATCATTTGAAAAATCCGCCTACTCACTAAACGGATCTTTTGTAATTTGATTGGGTCTTTTTCCGTACTCTGAACTTGTTTAAACAACTTACTAAGCATAAAAAGAAACATACTAATCCCAATTGTTAGTCCTGTTTGAAAGGATATCATACTTCCAAAATTAATAAAGAGAATGAGCATATGGATAAACAACATAAATAAAGTAATCGTCTTTAGAAATCCACTTATAATGACATGCTCGCCTTCATTAAACTTATATATATTATGTGAAATAATATACATCAACCCATGTAAAAAAATAAGAAAAAAAGGAATAAATGCTATAACAACTTGTTTACTCATAAAATCGTTCGGCCCACCATTTTCATCCCAATGTACAGCCATCTCATTTGGTAAATATGGATAGAGGCATAGAGTAACTAAAAGACAAACGAAAAATATTCCTAGTATGTATTTATATTTGACCAAGCAATTCTCACCTCTCTTTTCTCTTAACGGCTTCGCTTCTTTTAGAGAAATTCCTGCAGGAATCTACTTTTCTCAAATTTAAACTTATACTTTACGCATTCATTCTTTGAAATTCTTTCATTGTATCATTTAATTTTGCAGGGAATGGTACATCCACTTCGATCTCTTCTTTCGTAATTGGATGTAAGAAGTTTATCTTCATCGCATGTAATGCTTGCCTGGACATATATTGCGTTTGTCCACCATATAATACATCCCCAACTAATGGATTACCATGATAGCTCATATGAACACGAATTTGATGGGTTCTACCTGTTTCTAATTGTAACGTTACGAACGTAACATTTTGGTTTTTAAAATACTTCTCTACTTTATAAAATGTGATAGCTTGATCTCCCTTTGGAGAAACACGTCGTCTCGTCGCATGATGGCGATCTCTTCCAATAGCTGCGTCAATTGTTCCTTGCTTACCTTTTACTTTCCCTTCCACAAGCGCCGCATATGTTCTTTTAATTTTTCGTTCCATTAATAAACGATCCATAATTGCACCAGCAATTCTATGCTTAGCAAACACGACACCACCTGTCGTATCTTTATCTAACCGATGAATATGACGAACCTTCGTCTCTAAACCTTGCATTTGAAAATGAAAAGCAACAAGGTTTGCAAGTGTTCCCATCCCACCTTTTTCCGCAGGATGCGTATCCATCTTCTCAGGCTTATTTACGATGAGTACGTGATCGTCTTCATATACTACATCTAATTCACCATATTCAGGATCTACATCGTATTCTTCTTCCATAAACATATGCACTTGTAACTTATCGCCTTCTTTTAAAAGCTCATTCCATCTTCTCTGTTCTCCGTTAACGGTAATACCTTTTTCCATACGAAGCTGATGTAACAACTTTTTCGGTATTTCCCATTCTATTTTTAATAACGAATCAATACTTATGCCATTCCATTTCGCTGGAACAGTAATTTCGCACCATTCGCCCTTCTTCTTCGTTTCCATACTGTATCACCTTATTTCTATTGATTCTCTCATTGTAACGGAAAACACAATTTGATGCACCGTCAAAAATAGAGGCCAGTCTTATAGTAGACTGGCCCCCTCACGCTCTACGCCGTTTCATTTCCTGCAATACTTCTTCCGCTTTTTGCTCATACGATAAATCTTTAAAGAAATCCGCCAATCTTTTATAATCATTATACGTATCTAATAAGTCATCAATTTTTTCTACTTTCATCACTTGTTGTTTTTGCTTCATTTTTACTGGATAACGATAGCCCGATACCTCTTGTATTTTGTAATACTCATCCTCTACTTGAATGACCTTTACAAGTTCCTCCTCTTCCGCATCCATCGTATACCCATCAAAATCTCTAAGTAATTCATAAATGATATGAGTCCATTCATCTTTTGGATAATATCCTTTTTCTAACCGATAACCGACAATGCGATACATATGCCCATCGTTTTCTGCAAACTGTACTGTATCATTTAGCTTAAACTTAAAATAACGAAACATTGCCTTCACCTACTTATATGTAATGTTCTTATCACATACTATTTGCAAAATGTAGGTCTTGCTATTCATAAAAAAATACTCATCTATAAGATGAGTATTTTTTACGATGATTTTTCTCTTTTCTTTCGGAATGGTAACCACCAGTTCCAATCTCCAAACAGTTTCATTAAACTTGGTACAAGCATAAGACGAATAATTGTTGCATCAAGGAATATTGCTAATGCAACACCAAGCCCCATTTGCCGTACTGGTAAAATATCAGTAAAGGCGAACGCACCTGTTACAACAATCATAATTAACGCAGCTGATGTAATGATCCTACTTGTTGACACAAGTCCTTCTAACGTTGCTTGATCATTATCTCCTGTTTCTTCATATAACTCATGAATACGTGAAATAAGAAAAACTTCATAATCCATACTAAGCCCAAATACGAGACCAAAAATAAAGATTGGTAAGACAAATAGAACAGGACTCGCTTCTAAACCAAAATGCCCACCTTCAAATAACCAAACAACAATTCCAATTGTTGCGCTTAAACTAAGTATATTCATAATAATCGCCTTAATTGGAATGAGTATAGATCGGAATGCAAATAATAATATAACAAAGGTCGATCCAAATATAACAGACATACCAATTGCAACTTTATCTTTAATTTCATCTTCTAACTCTTGTTGGAACGTCGTCATCCCGCCTAAATAATACGTAACATCTGTTTCTTTATAATTTTGTTTAAAATCACGAACCCACTGTTTAGCAGTTTCAGTACGTGGTTTTGTTTTCAAAAAGATTTCTATCGTCGTCTTATTTCCTTTCGTATACGCTTCAAATATAGGAGCTAGTTTCGCCGCTTCTGGCGACTCTAACATTCCAGCAACTTGATCTGCTTTCATACGAGTTAACCCGTCGTATAAACTTCTAACTTCATATACTTTCTTATCATCTTTTAACTTTTGAACGACTTCTTCTATCTTTTGTAAACTTTCTTTTTCTTTCATATCTTTTTTCGTCTCTACTACTAACGTAACATCAGCGTGTTTTTTTGCAGTTTTATTAAATGCCTCTTCGTACTTCTCATATGCAATTCTTGTATCACTTTGTTTAGGTAGAGCTTCTACGTCAGGGAACTGCAAATTAGCTGTACGTAACGGTAATAAGCAAATAACAATAAATGTTGTAACAATAATAATCATTGCGATTGGATGTTTCATTACAAATTGCGCAAATTTGCGCCAAGCCTTTGCCGGCGTATGTGCTACTTGATTCTTTTTTAATATTCGTTTCCCAATTAATGATAATAGCGCTGGGAGAAGTGTGAGTGAGAATAAAATACTCATAATCACAACAATCATTCCGCTAATTGCGACAGACTGAATATAATCGATTTTAAAGAAAAACAAGCCAGATAATCCAACAAATACACATAATCCTGAAAATACGATAGCGCGCCCTGCTGTTTGATATGTAATTGCTATCGCTTCTTTTACCGCTCGCTTTGCAACTTCCTCTCGAAAGCGATTTACAAATAATAGTGCAAAATCAATAGATAGCGCAAGTCCAATCATCGGTGCAACATTTAACACAAAGATAGATAGTTCCTTATCGCTACCTATAAAGTATAATATGCCCATCGTACTAATAACACTAAGCGCCCCATTTACAATTGGTAAAATAGATGCCAAAAGACTACCAAATGAAAATAGTAATACGAGAAATGCAATTGGTAACCCAATCATCTCCGCTACTTTTAAATCATTTTGCGTTCTTTCATTAATCTCTTGATTAATTTTTGGAAACCCTGTAGGCGTTACTTTTAATGCGGCATTACTTTCCTTTTCGATTTTATCAGCAAATTGCAATGTCTTTTCCATTCGTTCTTTATTTGTTTTCCCGGAAAATAAAATTGTCGCATAGCCGATATCATCTTGTAACATTTCTTTATTTTGCACTGGGTGATGGAAAGATTCATATGTCTCTTTCTCTTGTACATTCTTTACAATTCCCTCTACTTGCTTTTGAAATTCCTCATGTGAAGCACCCTTATTTTTTTCAAAAACGAGTAGAAGTGTGTCTTGAGACCTCTTAAAATCTTTATCTAAAATTTCTTTCGTTTTTTGATAGTCCCCTTCCGTTTGGAAACCATCACCGCCTAATACTCCCGGCAGCTTTGGAGCGAAAATACCGAGTGCGATCGCAACCAATAGTAATGCTACAATTACTGTATAACGAAACTGATACAAAAAAGCTCCTAATTTCCCCCACTTATCTACTTTATGTACATTTGTTTTCACACATTTTCACCTACTTTAAATAATTCAATTGTCATTTATACTGTATCACATCTTCGTACAAACAAAAAACGTCTGGAAACACTATAATGATAGTTTTTCCAGACGTTTTTTATCTCTCTTTATTAAGTCCCAATCTCTTGGTAAGTAAACGATGGCAGTAAATCGCCATAATTAACAAAATACCACCTACGCAATAACCAGCTAAAATATCAGTTGGATAATGTACATTTAAAATAACTCTACTTAATCCAATCGATACAATTACAATTCCCATCAAAATCGTTATAACATATTTTCCAGTTACACTCTTCAAATTTGCCGCAATAATATAAGTAAGAAACCCGAATGTCATAATAGATAACATTGCATGTCCACTAGGGAAGCTATACCCAAGCGCATCCAACGTTTCATTTAACGATGGGCGCTCCCTTTTCACAATTTCTTTTATCCCTTTATTAACAAGATGTGTTATTAAAATGCCCATTGGATACACGATCATCGCAGCATAATAACGTTTTCTCCAGAAAACAAGTAAACTTATAGCCAGCGTAGTTACGATCCCGATAGCAGAACCTAATTTTGTATAGTGTGAGAAAAATGTAAGCGAACCTTCTGTTTGTAATCCTTTTACTAATGCTCGGACATATGTATCCATCACTGTAACGCCACCCGCATGTACGCGCCAAGCAACAATGCCAAATACAGCAAGTAATAAAACGATACATACTACCTCATATTGATGCAACTTCTTTTTCAAGCGATTTCCTCCTACTATGAAAAAATGCGATTTCTATTTTAGAAACCGCATTTCCTTACTTATTTACCTTTTGTTTTTAACTCTGTCCAGTAACGATCATAGTCTTTTAGCTTATCGTCTACATCAACAAGCCATTCTGTACGATCTAATTCTTCTTTCGTTAAGAAGATCATATGATTATCACGATATTCTTTACTATGAAGAGGATGAGCTTTTTCATTAGGATTACTGTATCCAATTGACTCGTAGTTTTTCACACTTACTTTTTCATCTAATAAGTAGTTCATAAACTTCTCTGCAAGCTCTTTGTTTTTCGCACCTTTTGGAATTGCTAACGTATCAGCCCAAATTGTGCCGCCTTCCTTTGGTACAACGTACTCTACATCTTTATTATCTTTTGCGATAAATGCTGCATCTCCAGACCAAACTGTTCCGATCCAAGCATCTTCTGTAATGAATTTTTGTTTAATATTATCTGTATCAAATGCTAATAAGTTTGGAAGCAGCTTCTTTAAATCATCTGCTGCTGTCTTTAACTGTGTATCGTCTTTCGTGCTGTTTGAGAATCCATGCTTCTTAAGACCCATACCTAATACTTCACGAGAATCATTTAATAAAGTTACATGCCCTTTATATTTCTCATTCCATAGGTCAGCCCAGCTTGTAGGAGCTTCTTTCACATACTTTTTATTGTATGCAATACCTGTTACGCCCCAAGTATATACTAAAGAATATTTATTCTCTGGATCAAACGCCGGTGTTTTGAAGTTAGAAACCATATTTTCGATATTCGGGATATTCTTTTTGTCTAACGGCGCTAATAAATCCATTTTCGCCATTGTTTTAACCATGTAATCAGACGGCTGAATTAAATCATACTTCGCGCCACCTGCTTGTAATTTCGCAAGCATTTCTTCATTACTTGCATACTTATCATAGTTAATTTTCACGTTATATTTCTTTTCAAAATCTCTTAGCACTTGCTCATCAAAATTGTCAGCCCAGCTATAAATGTTTAACTCTTCTTTCTTTTCACCACAACCAGCAAGTACACCAGCAACAAGGCTAAAGCTAATTGCTGCGCCGGCTAATCTTTTCATTAATTTCATCGGTTTATTACCTCCTCGTACTTTCTATATCGTTCGTATTATAAAGGAAGGTGTCCTCCAGAGTTTTCTTCACCATCTGCACCTTTGTTACGGAAGATTTCAGATAGAACCATTAATCCTACGATAGCCACAATTAAAATTGTAGAAAGTGCATTAATTTCTGGTGATACTCCGCGCTTAACCATACTGTAAATGTATAATGGCAATGTTGTTGATCCTGGTCCTGATACGAAGAAACTAATTACAAAATCATCAATTGATAATGTGAATGTTAATAATGCGGCTGAAATAACCCCTGGTGCAATTGCTGGGAACGTTACATAACGAAACGTTTGCCACGGCGTTGCTCCTAAATCATTCGCAGCCTCTTCTAAATCACGTCCCATACCAGAAAGACGCGCTGCTAAAATAACGACAACAAATGAAATACTAAATGTAATGTGCGCAATAATAATTGTTGTTTTGCCAAGTTCCATACCTAATTGACTAAATAAGATAAGTAAAGATAATCCCATTAAAATATCAGGAATTAAAATTGGTAAATACACAAGACCGTTAATAGCCCCTTCATAACGATATTTATAACGATGTAATGCAATCGCGAAAATCACACCAAGAACTGTCGTTACAACCGTCGTTACGATCGCAATCGTCATACTATTTACAAACGCATCAATAACATCTTGCTTTTGAAATAAATCTGTATACCAATGGAATGTAAAACCTTCCCATTCCGCATTAATGCGAGAATCATTGAAGGAATATACCATTAAAACCATCATTGGAAAATACAAGAACAATAAAATTAACCAAGAATAAGAAACTAAAAACTTCTTCATCTTTGCCTATTCCCCTCCGTTCCCATCATATTTATATACTTTCGTTGCACGATAATATAAGTAAATTAACAGAACAGAGAATAGAACAACAATCATAGATAACGCAGATCCAAACGGCCAGTCACGCGCTCCTAAGAATTGATTTTGAATTACGTTTCCGATTAACGCTACTTTCGATCCACCCATAACGTCTGATACAACAAACATTCCGATAGAAGAAACAAACACTAAAATAGAACCAGTAGCAATCCCTGACATCGTCATTGGTACTGTTACATTCCAAAATGCCTTTGCTGGTGTTGCTCCTAAATCATAAGCTGCTTCTAGCTTACGCTTATCAAGCTGCTCAATCGCTGCATACACCGGTAAAATCATAAATGGTAATAAAGAATAGACCATTCCGAGTATTACAGAAGGTGTGTTATATAGTAAATTTAAAGGTTCACTTATAATACCTAGTTTCAATAGCAATGTGTTTACAAGACCTTGTGAACGTAAAATAACAATCCATGCGTATGAACGAACAAGGAAGTTAATCCAAAACGGGATCGTTGCCAATAATAAAAGAATTGAACGGTATTTGCGATCAACAATTGTAATTGTATAAGCAAATGGATAACCAATTACTAAACAGATTACTGTTGTAATAACTGCAATCTTAACAGTTTCCCATAACGTTCCCATGTATAGTGGATCAAACACACGAGCTATATTCTCTAACGTAAATTGCATTTCAACTGTCCCATATGCCCCGCGCTGCATAAAGGCAAATGCCAATACAAACAGAAGGGGAATTAGGAAGAAGATTAACAGCCACGCGACTGTCGGTAGTGCGAGTAATTTCCCTTTTTTCAATTTAAGGTCACCTCGTCCTCTTGCTCCCAGCCTACGTATACATTATCTCCAATGCTCCACTGCGCTGCTTCTTCAGCAGTTTGATATGCCATTAGTAATTCTGATGTTTTCTCGTCACGTACATACAGCTTTTCCATATTTCCAACAAACTCAACGTCTTCAATATGTCCAAGATGGTATTCTTTTAAAATCGGCTCTTCAACCGAACGTACTTTTACGTTTTCAGGGCGAATTGCTACATAGCCTTCCCCGTTTTTCACAATATTATTTTCACCGATAAATGTCGCAACGAACATTGTTTTCGGCTTATTGTAAATTTCTTTCGGCGTTCCAATTTGTTCAATATGTCCTTTATTCATAACGACAATACGATCACTCATGCTCATCGCTTCTTCTTGATCGTGCGTTACGTATATGAATGTAATTCCTAAATTACGTTGTAAGTTTTTCAATTCACGTTGCAAATCTTTTCTTAACTTAAAGTCTAACGCCCCAAGTGGCTCATCTAGTAATAATACACGCGGGTTATTTACAATCGCTCTCGCAATTGCTACACGCTGCTGCTGTCCACCAGAAAGCTTTGCAGGTTTACGATTACGGAACTCAAGTAACTGCGTTAAACGCATTGCCTCTTCAGCACGCTCTTTCTGCTCTGCTGCCGGTACTTTCTGCATTTTCATACCGAAACAAATATTTTTCTCCACATTCATATGTGGGAATAGCGCATAATGTTGGAACACTAAGTTCATATGACGCTTATATGGTGGCAAATCGTTAATCTTTTCATCATCTAATAAAAGATTCCCTTTAGTTGGCGTTTCAAAGCCTGCGATCATGCGAAGTAACGTTGTTTTCCCGCAACCACTCGGCCCTAAAATCGTTAAAAATTCCCCTTCTTTAATGTCTAAAGAAAGAGGTGGGATAATCACTTGATTTCCAAAATGTTTTTCTACTGCTTCAACTTTAATAATCTTTTTCATTTTCCCGTCCTATCTACCTTAAATTTTAATTTTTATATTCATGAATAAATATTTATGTTCTATAGACTATTTTTTGTTTCGATCCAAACAAAAATGGTTGTTTAGCGTTCTCTTCTATTCTTTATGTAGTATGTTTGATTCATTTTTGCATGATACATATGTCGAACAGAAAAACCCCTTCCATTACGAAGGGGCTATTATCATACGGCTACGCCTACTGATAAACACCATCATCATTTTAACAACTTTCGTATGAATTTTAAAGCACTTTTTGTAGAAGAGTAACGAATTTTCATATCGAATGCCGTAGATTGGGCTAAAATGCTTTTATAATGTGAAAAAGTCCGAAAACTTTCTTCCCCATGATAACTACCTAATCCACTACTTCCAACACCACCAAAAGGTAAATATGGCGTTGCAAGATGATAGACAACATCATTAATACAGCCTCCGCCATATGAAATATTACTTGTCACTTTCTTTTGTACTTCTTTATCCTCAGAAAATACATATAACGCTAATGGCTTCGGATGTTGCTGAATTGTTCCAATTACCTCTTCTATGTTGTCGTATTCTACAATTGGTAAGATCGGACCAAAAATTTCATCTTCCATAACAGTACTTTGCCATGTAACATTTGTTAACACTGTTGGTTCTATATGTAAAGTTTCTTTTTTATAGTTCCCGCCGATTACCGTTTTACCATCTTTCAAAAATGAACATAAACGTTCAAAATGACGTTCAGTCACAATTCGTACATAATTGTCATTGTTTAGTGGATCTTTTCCATACTGCTCCGCAATTTCGTGTCGTAATGCCTCGATTAACTGTTCTTTCACCGAAGCATGCACATACATATAATCAGGCGCTACACACGTTTGCCCTGCATTTAAAAACTTACCCCAAACAATTCGTCTTGCTGTTACATCTATTTTTGCATCTTTATGTACAATACATGGGCTTTTTCCCCCAAGTTCTAACGTGAGTGGCGTCAACCGTTTCGCTGCTGCTTCCATCACAACTTTTCCAACACCGACACTACCTGTAAAGAAAATATAATCAAACGGTTCCTTTAACAATTCCGTACTCTTTTCTACACCGCCTTCTACTACCGCTACAAGCTCTTCTTGGAATAATTCCTCTAACATCCTCGTAAGTACTTTGGAAACGTTTGGCGTTAACTCTGACGGCTTTAAAACAATTGTATTTCCAGCCGCCAACGCTCCTACAAGAGGTGCAATTGCTAATTGAAACGGATAGTTCCACGGTGCAATAATAAGTGTCACACCGTACGGTTCAGGAACTACTTTCCCCTTTGATCCAAAATGAGTGAGTGCTGTTCGAACCCGCTTCGGTTTACTCCACGATGAAATATGCTTCAATTGAAAGGAAATTTCTTTTAATACATATCCAACTTCCGTTGTAAACGACTCATGAACTGACTTATTTAAATCTAATTTCAATGCCTGAAATATTTCTTCTTCAAAACGCTGAATGCCTTCATAAAGCTTCTTCAAATTATTCTTTCTCACTTCTACACTTCTCGTATGGCCATTATAAAAATATGCTTTTTGTTTATTTACAATAGAAGAAACACTCATTCATTCACCTTCTCCCACTATTTTTATCCAATTCTTTCATTATTTATATAGACTTCATATATAATAAATTTCTATTCGTAAAGTTACATTATATATAATTTCTTCTTGCATATAAAATTCATTGCTCACAAAAAAACTACCGAAAGAAAATCTTTCGGTAGTTTTACTGTATTAACGATATAAACGAACAGCACCAGCAGAATTATCATCAGCTTGTCCTACTACTTCAAACTTCAGGCCAAGATTCGGTAAAATACGTCCTGCATCTGGAATCTGTTTATTAATATACGTTTTCGAATCATCAAACTTCGGTACGCCTGCTAAGCCATTATACGTATACGTTCCGCGCGTTGGAGATACAACTTTCCAAGCTGGCGTTTTATCAAATGAGAACGCCGCATCAGCGATTTGGAATCGTGTACTACTTGCTACTGTTGGTTTACCATTTAAAGTTCCAACAATTGCTTCTGGATGAGAATCAACTACGCCAAGGAAACCATGTCCTGGATGTAAACCAACCCAGTTATCTGTATAAGCTGAGTCTGCATACCATACAACCATACCTGTGTTGTATTCTGGACCGCGAGCATATTTCAATGCGTTATCCGAACCAGCATAGTTTCTCCACTCTACATAATAGTTATGTTTTTTCTTCTCTGTTCCATTAGATACAGCGAATCCATCTAATTTGAACTGCGGTGTACCTTCTGCATCATCAGAGAATACTACTTTACCGTCTACATTTAGTGATGCATTATCAAGTAGGAAACCGTTTAATGCTAAACCACCATCTGTAATGTACTCAAATGTTAATTTTACTTTCTTACCTTTGAATTGGCTTAAATCGTATGATTTGTCAATCCATTTTCCATTTGTTGAATGTGCATTTCCACTATTTGCTTTCTCACCCAGTTTTTCGATTAATGTTTGCTGACCATCTTCTGTTACAGCATGTACTTCAAGGAAATCATACTCTGCTTCAATTTCATACAATGACTTGAAATCAAATTTCGCAGTCGTTGCATTTGTTAAATCGAACAGTGGCGTCTCCATTTTTGTGTGAAGATTGTCACCTTTTGTGCTGTAGTAATACTGCTTACCAAATGCTGGAGCAATTGTTTTTATATCTTTATCTGGCAAGTTAACACGAATCATACCTGGGCGGTTAGATTTCGTAACACTTTGGTCCAAATATGTTGCTAGACCGATACCTTTATTTAATTTCTCGTAATCTACTTCTACGATATTTGCCCAGTTACCACCGATTGTTTTTTGGAAAAACTCTTTATTTTGTGGTGAGAAACTCGTTGGCGTTGTTCCTGCAATGTTACCAGCCCAGCTTCCGCCACTCATAACAGACCAAGCTTGAATTGGTTCACCGTCACCAGTATAGTCTGTATCATACTCATCTGGAAGACCTAAATCATGACCATATTCATGTGCGAATACACCAACTGCGCCATCTTCTGGTTCAATTGTGTAGTCGAATGCCGCGATCTTCCCCCCCCAATATGGAACTTTCGCTTGTGTGCCTTCAATTGGGAATGGTTTTGGTCCAACAGTCCAGCGATGTGACCAAATTGCATCGTCACCTAATTTACCGCCGCCTGCTTCTTGTCCAACACCCGCATGGATAATCATTAAGTGATCAATTAAACCGTCCGGTTGTTTTTGATTTCCATCGCCATTTACATCATATTGATCGAATTGGTCAAACTCTGATAAATCAATACCGCTATCTACAGCTGCTTTTAATGCATCTTTTACTAAATCACGTGGTCCTTTTGGTCCTTTATTATCATGACCTGTCGCACCATCTGCACCGTAATCAGCAGCTTTACCAGGAACTGTTAACCATTTTGTAACTGTTCCGTCTACTGTATAACTACCGCCAGATTGCTCTTCGTAATATTGTTTAAACGTTTCGATTTTGCTGCCATCCTCTAATGCGAATGGCTCATTACCGAATAACATTTTTTCATAATGTTCTTTGTTAAAATCGTCAGTATACATATAACCAGGTTCTTTATCGATATTGTTATGTTTAAAGTCAGCGTACTCTACAAGTAAAACGAGTACTTTATCTTTACGAACTTCACCGTTATATTCTTTTCCCTTTGCTGGAGAAGTTGGTACTTTACCATTTAGACCACCCTTAACTGGGCCTGTCGCTGCAGGTGTTCCTGTTGCTGGTTTGTCTAACTTTTCTTTCGTATCAGCTTTCGCATCTTTCACTTTCTTTAAAAAGTCAGATGCTTCTTTTGTAAGTGGGTCCCCATTTGATACTTCTTTCCCAGGATTTTCACCCTTTTTGTTCTCTACGTATTTTTCGACGGCTTTCTTTGTTTCTGTCTCTGAAGCCTTCGAATCAATTACCCCACGGTTTTTTAGCGCATTTGCTAAACGTTCTTCTGGAATTAAATGATCATCGACTGGACTCGTAGCTGTCTTATTCACAGGTGTTTCAGCATATGCAGACTGGCCACCCGCCCCGAATGAAAGACCTAACACAGCTGTCAAAGCGATTGATGACAAAACTTTGAACGGTTTCTTGTTCATCCCTTATTTCCTCCCCTAATAAAAAATATGTATTACAAATTGAATTTTATTAAAAATTCAATATTTTTTCAATATTTAGTTATATTATGTAATTTTTTTAACATATTTGTAAAAATTCCATAGTTAGCATACGAATATATCACAATTCAACAATGTTTTCTGAAAATATTGAAAATATTTGTCAGAAACTTTATAATCGCCATAGAGGGAATTTAATGGGGATTTTATCTTTGTTTTATCTACAAAATATTTGATAATTCACTATATAAAACACAAAATGCGATTGCATTATCATATATTCTGTAGCAGCAGTTATGACCGATAATTAGGGAGGAATTACATTTGTACAAAGATAAGACTGACGCACTGGACCAAGAATGGATTGATTTAATACTTGAAGCTCTAGACGCTGGTATCGCCCTGCAAGATATCGAACATTTTTTAAGACGTATGAAGCCATCCAGTCAGGCTCAATAGCCTTGTTCTTTTTAACGAAGTTTATGTTATAATAATGACATCATAAGACGACTACATATTGATAGAAAGGTGCGCAAATATGATTGGAGAACGTATAAAACGCCTTCGCTTACAAAAAGGTATTTCATTAACTGAACTTGCCGAAAAAGCTGGTGTTGCTAAATCTTACATTAGTTCTATAGAGCGAAATTTACAAAAAAACCCTTCCATTCAGTTTCTTGAAAAGATCGCAGCAGTTCTACAAATTCCAGTTGATACTTTACTTCATGATGAAACAACAAAGGAAACTAACCTAGACTCCGAATGGACACAGCTTGTTAAAGATGCAATGAACTCTGGTGTCTCCAAAGAACAATTTCGTGAATTTCTTGAATTTACAAAATGGAAGCACGATCAAAAATAATAATAGAAAGAAGTGCTAACAACCAGCACTTCTTTTTCTTTATAAAAAAAAGCGGGGGATACCCGCTTTTTTATTATTTTTCTTCGCCAGCTTCTTGGTTAGCATTGAATGTCCATTCTAAATTCAATGAATCACCTTGGAAGATATTTTGGTCTTTTCCATCATCTACAAATTCAAATTGTACCCATAAATAATCCTCTGTACCAGCTTCTAATCCACCCTTTTCTCCCCACTCAGGAGCAAAGATGTCTTTAGCTAAAAGATCTGGATCAGTTTTTTGTAAATCAGCTAAAGTTGTTTCATATACAGGCTCACTTTGTTTATCCCAGTTCCAAAGGAATTTCACTTTAACGTGCTTACCAAAGTCTTCACCAGCATTATCACCTTTTGCATCTTTCACAGTATACTTTGTTGCTAGTTTAACGTCTTTAATTGTTAATGAACCGCTATTCTTTAATAAGAACTCTTTCTTAACAGAATCCCCTGGTTTTAAATCTTTAATATCTACAAGCGTTTTAGGGTCTAATGTAAGATCTAACGTCCCAGCTGCAAATGTATTATTTGATACTTCTTTATCGCTAAAGTATGCAAACGTTCCTCCACCAATTAAAGATAACCCCAGTGCCGCTGATGCAACTCCCATACCTAATTTCTTTTTCAGACTCACAATCAATTCCCCCTAGCTGTTTTTTATATTTTTCCCCCTATAATTTTTCAATAAGGGACATAAAGAAAACTATATTAGCTTAGCTAATATTCGTTCTCTTTTAAAAACCTTAAGTTCATTATAACGAACAACTCTATATAAATACAACATTTTTTTATTAGTATTTTCAGTTATTTTTATTTCTCAATATCATTTTAAATTTTCGGAAATTTGTTGAGAAACAAAGAAAAACGTAATTAATTTTCACTATCTATACTAATTAGTATCTTTCACCATCATGCTGCCAACCAGTTTTCTCGTATATGACGTGTATTGTTAAAATAAAGAAGACACGCCGAATAGGTGAGTCGCAATGCTCTCTCACCTATTCGGCTTTATAACCTCTATTCGCTCTGAAAAGTTGCTGTATTTACTTGCTATCTTTATTTTTCTGTTCTTCTTGTTTCTTCTCTTCTAGTTTTTTCGCCTCTTCTTGCTTCTTACTCTCTTCTAGCTTTTTCGCTTCTTCTTGCTTCTTACTCTCTTCTAGTTTTTTCGCTTCTTCTTGTTTCTTAGCCTCACTTACTTGTTTTGCTGTTTCCTCTACTAGTAATTTCTCAAAATCTTGAATTTGTTTATCAATCACCTGTAACTTTACCTCTTTATCAACATACTCACAATTGTCTTTCACTATATGAAAACCAGCATTCACATATGAGAATACTGGCTTATTCGATTCGCTTTTATTTCCTTTTAACTCTTCTTGCACTTGATTATAAGGACCCTCTATTGATACATATACTTTTTGTAACAATTCTCTTTCCGCAACTATTTTCTCACGCCCTTGCTTCCACGTAGCAAGCACCTGCTCTAACTCTTGAATGGAAGTAAAGGTTAATTTCAATTTCATCCCTTCATACTCACGCAAAATAACTTCCTTATGTTGCTTAGCTTGTTCTGTTAATTGATCAACTGTTTTTGGAAAAATACTTGCTGTAGAAATAGTAGCCTCAACTTTCGTTTCATGAATGAAAGCTGCTTCTGTATAAGTCATCATTTGAGAGCCTAAATAAAAAGTAATAGAACACAAACATGGCAATATAAGCATCCTTTTGAATTTGCGAGGTGGCTTCAGCATTTTAATCTCTCCTATCGAACAACTTGTTCTTTATCAAGAACTATACCTTTATTATAATAAAGTGAATTATAAAATGATATAAGAAATTATGTTTCTTTGTACATTTCACTTTTATCATAAAAAGAGACTATCATTTTTGATAGTCTCTTTTTATGATTACTTTTTCT
Source organism: Bacillus sp. MMSF_3353 (assembly GCF_030733445.1). Lineage (NCBI taxonomy): Bacteria > Bacillati > Bacillota > Bacilli > Caryophanales > Bacillaceae > Bacillus > Bacillus sp. MMSF_3353. The sequence continues at coordinate 451,863 of NZ_JASHJA010000003.1, read as the reverse complement.
CCACTCCATCGCCTTGTTGTGCTTCAAATGTCCATTTTAATTGCAGTTTGTCGCCTTGGAATTCATTTTGAGGTTCATTTTTATTAATAAAGTGGAATTTCACTTTAAATGAATCATTAGTTCCTGCTTTAATACCTTTCTCAGGCCATAACCAACTTACTAAATCATTTTCTGCAGCAGTCATTGTTTTACTCTTCAACTCTTTCAATGTCATTCTCTTAATTACTTCATCTTTTTTATCTATATTTTTCAAGAAAACTACTTCAATGTCTTCACCAAAGTCTTTCTTATTATCTTTCTTCACATCTTCTACATCATACTCCGTATTTAATAGTACTTTTTTAATATCTAGTGTACCTTTATTCTCCAATTTAAATTCTTTTTCAATTGTATCACCTGGTTTTAAATTATCCACTTTCACAATTGTTGATGGGTTCAGCGCTAAATCAAGTGTTCCAGACGCAAATGTATTATTTGACACTTCTTTATCGCTAAAGTATGCAAATGTTCCTCCGCCAACTAATGCAGCGCCTAATACCGCTGATGCGATACCCATTCCTAATTTTTTCTTTAAAGTCATGTCCATATCCCCTTAATATATATATATATTTGTTAACTTCCTAAACGGAAAGTATAACCAAACGAACTAGACGGATTGTTCTACTTTTTTATCTTTCTTTTCTCCGTCAATGCTACGAATAGCGCCAAAAATAGAAATTGCGGAATAGCCAAGTAAAAAGACTCCAGGAATAATGAGAAGTAATGCTGCTCCCGCTTTTGAACTCGCATAATTCAGTCCATAACCAACGTATGGAACTGTAATATCTGCATACTTTCCAATTACATTCTCTGCAAGTACTGGTGCTAAATCTGGTCCGTTGTTGTTATCCCCTTTTGTTTCATACATTACTTTTCCATTTGTATCTTTCACACCGATAATACGGTGAGTGATAATTTTGTCATCTTTCTCTTTAAACGTAATAACATCGCCTTTTTGATATTTAGAACCATCTTTCGTCGGTTCTATCGCAATGATTGATCCTGTTAAAAATGTCGGTTCCATCGATCCTGATAACACTGATTTAAATTGATATCCCATCACTGTTGGATCCCCACCGCTCGCTTTTGAAGAAATAACTACAAAAGCTAAGCAAATCATCAATGCAAATAAAACAAATGAGATAACGTTGCTAATCACCTTCCAAATTAATTTCATCGTTTCTCTCCCTCTCCGTTGTTTTATGTTATTTGAAGTATACAATATTCACTTTAATTCTCTAACAAGAACACAAGTAAATAATATAACGAACGATATGGAAATGCAATAAGAAAATTTACAATTATTAGTTAAATCATTTTTGAAATGCATACAAAAAAGACCGTGACAAAATCTCATCACGGTCTACTAGCAATTTATTTTTCTTCTGATTTCATCCCTTGGTTATTTCGGCGCAGCACTACATATAAAATCGCTCCAAATAATAAAATCGCACCTATTCCAACACTTATCACTTTCACATTCGATTCCTTTACTTCAGGTGCAACTGTATCTTTTTTAGGCATCGCAAAAGTAACATCTTCTTTTGAAAGAACATTTATAGTCGCAATCGTTTGATTATTCTTTATAATATCTACCGCACCAACTACTTCACCGCGATGAATTCCTTTTTGATACAAAGATTCTTTATCCACTGAATTAACCCGAAAAGCCGTTTTTATATTTTTCCCTTCATCTTTCTTTAGCATAAGCTCTGCACTTTTTTCCAGCTCAGAATCAACATCTTTATTTAAATACTTTGCCTTTTGGTGCCAACTATGTTTATCTAGTACAGTTTGCTTCGTAAATTGCCCAAAAGAATATTCCGCCATCTGCTTCAAATCTTCATAAATTTCAGGTCTTTGAGAAGCCATTACTACATTTATAATACGATTACCATCCTTCTCATTTAATAAAACGAGCGTATTGCGTGCTTCATTCGTAAATCCTGTCTTACCACCCATACTATATGGATTTTCAAAATAAGTAGACTTATTAAAAATAGAAACTGTTTGCGTAGATGTCGTAACCGTCGTTCTTTTCGTATTCATCGCTTGTAAAATTTCAGGATACTTTTGCACACCTCTCGTAATCATGGCCATATCATATGGCGTCGTATAATGATTTGGATCATGCAATCCATTTGGCGTTACAAAATGACTATCTTTAGCCCCTAATTGCTTCGCCCTTTCATTCATCATATTGGCGAAGTTTTCAACACTTCCTCCAATACGCTCCGCAATCGCATACGACACATCATTCGCACTCAGCACCATTAAAATCATAAGTGCAGTATTTCTATTAATAGTCTCACCAGGGTGAAACTCAATTTGATAATTACTCTTCTCTTGATCTAATGCTAATTGTGAAAACGTAAATTGATCCTCTGGCTTCGTATGCTCCATCAGTAAAATCGCCGTTAACACTTTCGTCATACTAGCAGGGAACGCACGATGATGTGCATTTTTGTCGTACAACATATCTCCTGTTTTCGCATCAATCGTAGTCGCAAACTGACTAAAAACATTCGGCCCTTCCGCAGGTGGAGGTGCCACTTGCTCCGGATTTACTCCAATATTCGTCTCAGCATATAACGTCATAGGTGTCAAAAAAAATAAACAAATAACCATAACGAAAACCGAAATTTTCTTAAAATTTACCATATGACTCTCCCTTTTCCCTTTACTTTCACATTCTATAAAATACCTCTACCAACCTATATGTAATTTGTATTAATTTGGAAGAACATTCACTTTTTTCACTATATCACACTTTTACGATAAAGAACATAAATATACAATAAAAAATAAGAAGGAATTATTCTTTCTTATCCTTCTCATCAATCAATGAATCTATTAAATTTTGACTAGCTTCCTCGGGTGTAATCTCATCTGTCATCCCCATAAACGACCAGCCTTTAGAATCGACCCACTCAACAAACTCTTGTAAAAACTCATCATGTGTAACATCCACATCAAGAATCGAGCCATTAATCGAAATCGTTCTATTTCTAGATACGCGCATCTTGAACGTTTTCCTTACCATTACAATAATTCTCCCTCTACTACTGAATATTTATAAAGTGAAACTTTAATCAGCCTTCACCAATCGGGCTTTTACGAGCAGCCTGCCACCACCTAACTTCTTTGCTTTCGCTAAATTTTGAGGTGGGGATCTTACCGTCCGCAAATAGCGGGGTAAAATAATCTTGTATCTCTGTTATACATGATTTTAAGTAAATTGTAAAAAGGATATATTGGCCAATTTGCATATTGAAGCTGAAAATCTATCATCCTGCAAAAACATGAAACGATATGTAATTGATCATAAATGACTAAATAAATCCACATAAAAAAACAAAACAACTTACATTTTATCACACCAAATACAAATGACTTCAGTACAATAAAATGGAATATACTAGAAGAAGACTTAAAATGAGGAGGAACTCTATGGCGCGTTGTACGTATTGTAAAACGAAGTGGACAATAAAAGATGTATGGTCAATACTCGTGACATTTGAAAAAGATTGCCCGTATTGTTTTGGAAGGCAGTATCTATCAAATGACACCTTTCATCATGCTAATGCCGCTCTACCTTTATTATTCTTATGTCCTTTACTTGTTGATTTAAGCGATGAAAACCCTTTGGATAAATACATTAAATAATATGACCGCTACATTCTACTAAGTCTTATTCTCATCATTATCCCTTCAGACACTACTCGCATAATTGCATATGATTTCCCTTTTAAAACTTACTATAAAAATATTGTAAAATTTCAGTTAATTATATATAATTGCTTTAGCATAAAGATTAAAGATGCTGTTACATACGCATTTTTGAAGATCCCGTAGCTCAGCAGGGAGAGCGCCACCTTGACAGGGTGGAGGTCGTGAGTTCGAGCCTCTCCGGGGTCATAAAAAAAAGAGAAACCGTATCAACCTTCTACGTGATATGGTTTCTCTTTTTTATCTAAATCAATCACTTCCCACCAAACATCTTCTCCAAAGACTTCGCATTAGCAAACAATACTTCTTTCAAGTTATCATCTGCAACGATTTTATAGTCGCCATCTTTGTTTTTCTTTAAGTTCAATGTAACTTCGCGAGTTGCCATGATTGCATCTTTATCTGATAAGTGTTTGACGATTGCTGATGTCATCGTTTTTTCGATTGCTTTTTCAGATTGCTCTTTGTCTTCGCTAAAAGCACTAGCGAAAGCCATTGGCATAACTTCTCCCACTGCTTTTGTTACAGCAACGGATAGATCAGCAGATGTAATTTTCACTTTCACTTCTGCTTTGTCATCCTTTTTCGATACTTCTTCTAGCTTTTCAAATTTAAAGTTTTTCGTAATTGCACTCAGCATTGCTTTTGCCTCAGCATCATCTGTTTTTTCATTTAGTTTGTTAAATTCCTTGTCACTCTCAACAAATGTACGAGCCTTTTCTATATCACCTTTTTTTATCGCTGTTAAAAATTCTTCTGTCGTATCTTTCGGATTTGCACACCCTGCTAAAACACCTACTGTTAATCCTACTACCATCATTAACAGTAATAGTTTCTTTATCTTTTGCACGCTCATTCTCCTCTTATCTTTTCTAGTAAGTCAGCATTATATAATAGTATGAAACTGACATTACAAACATTTTTTAGTATAGCATTTATATGAGTCATTCGTGTCTATTTTTTCAAACGTCCCCTCTTTCCATCTCATAACGCCCACTACTCTCTATTAAAAATTTATTTCCTCATTATAAATAGCAAAATTAAAACCAGCAACTTTAAGATTGCTGGCTTATCTCTTATTCATATTCGATAAAACAATAATAATTGCTCCAAACACATAATGCCCCGCTACCATCCACATACTCCTCTCAAAGATCATAAGTGATAACCAAAGCGATATATTAATAGCAGCAAATAATACATATAAAATGAAGTCTCTCTTTTGTAGCGCTTCTCGATTCATCAAAATATAAATTGCGCCGATTAGCGGAAGGATGAAGCAAAGGAAAAAAACAAACATTTTTCTTAACGACCATGGATAAGTTACTGTCTGCATATGAGTCTCCTTTTCACTTTATAGTACATGTAACATCGGTCTTACTACTCTATATTCGTCACTATAAGGCTCCTTTATGATTAAAGATGAGTGAGGATTTTTTTCTTCCTCTATCATTGTGAATACTTCTGTTTTTTCTTGTACTATGTTGGATTCACTGTTTTTAGTAGGTTTTTTACTTGTTTCAATTTTCTTCGTTACTTCTCCGAGCCTTTGTCCAACTTTTTCAGCTTCGGCAGGTTCATTCGTAACATAGTATTCTTGGTGCTCCCATACTAACATAGGTGGCACTTGTTCTCGTTTGTTACATATTATATAAGTAATACTAGCTATAAGTAGTAGGCATATTAATAAAAAGAAGATAGTTTTTTTATTCATATACTATGCTCCCTATCTATCATTTTATTAAATTATATAATATCCATTATATGTAGTAAATGGATTTCATGGGAATTTTCGGATTTTACATCAAAAAGAAAAACCTTACTACAGTAAGGTTCCATTTTTATATTCTATAGTGATTGATTTATTAAAACGATCATTACGATAATCGCTATAAACATAACAACTAAACAGCCGATCATTTTATAAAAGCCTCTTTTCGTTAACGTCCCACCTTGAACGTCTTTTCGAATAAATAAGAATACGGCTAAAAATAATACAAGTCCAATGCCAAAAGCATACATCATTTGCATATGTTAATCTTCCTTTCTCTCTTCCATCTTAATATCTTTTCGATAAAACAACAAATGAGATAAAAACTGTACTCATCGTAAGTGCCATAAGTATGTTTAATAGTTCAACCGCAGATAGTGTAATTACGTGTAGATTTAAACCGAAAGAGAAAAGAAGGTAATATGCCGTTAGCGCAAAAAAGCTGAAGAACATTCCTTTATAACGAATAAGTTTCATTCGCTCATCTTTTTCTTTAAATTGCGGGTGTAAGTAACTTAAGCAGAAACACATAATCATCATCGTAAGTACTGTATACGTTGGAGCCAGTGGTGCGGAATGCGTCATTATGCCCGCTAATACCATGGTTCCACTCATAATAAAGAAAATAATTCCCATAATTAAAAAGTACTTTTGTGAATAATTCATCCCTATTCCCCCTCTTCTTTTCCTTCATAAATAAATACATGTTCTATCGTTGTCTGAAATGTTTTTGCTATTTCAAATGCTAACGGAAGTGATGGATCATATTTTCCCTTTTCAATTGAAATGATGGTTTGTCTGGAAACTCCAAGTTTCTCAGCCAATTTTTCTTGAGATAGTCCAAATTTTTTTCGGTATTCAACCATTTTATTTTCCAAGGAAATTTCTCCCTCCTTCCTTACAGTGAGTATATATGTAAAGCAACCTTTACGTCAAGTTTCCTTTACATGCATTTTAGTTTGTTTCACTCTATTTATATAGAAGAAACTTTTCAATTTCAGCACGTCTATTTTGAAATGAAACGCGGAACACTGTAAATAATTGTTACTATATCTTCTCCTCTCTATTTTTTAAATTTAATATCTCCCTATTTGTTTTATCCTTTTAAAATATTTCATTCATCTCTTTATTCCACGAAATGCGTTATTGGTTTTACGGTGTTTTTCGTCATATTTATAGAAACTAACTGTTTATGAAGCATTTTTTATGTTTAGCAACTTTTTTTGTAGAAATCCTTCACTTTCCTTTCAATATTTAACACTATCTAAATAAAGTTTACGATAAATTCATAATTTTTTATTTTTTATACTATATTCCGTTATATTGTTGTATAATATCAATGAAAGCGCTTATTATTTCAATATACATAATTCGAACTCGTTTTTATCGAAACATTCTAATTATTATACTTATATTTACATGCAACAATTTTAGTTATTCGTGTAGGTATACCAAATATATCCACCCCATTTTTCTGTGAAATTACTTTATAACATGAAAGATTAACTTGGGTGATAAGTTATTGTGAATGTTTTTTTACAAAACAGATAAGTAATAGTGTTTGGTATTATGTAAATTATTGTAATAACATAAGAATAAAGAAAACATTTACATTGATTGTTGGTTCATCAATTATTGAAAAGAGCAAAATGCACCTTTTGTTTGGAAAAAGGATTATATGCATTGGGAGGTTTAAACAAATGACGAGGAAGAATACAACGACAAACCCTTGGGCCAAGTTCCATGGTCCGAACCTTGGTTATGTTATTGAGCAGTATGATCTTTACGTAACTGGAGCAGGTTCTGTTGATCCGGAATTACAAGAGCTTTTTGAAATTTTTGGAGCTCCTTCGTTTCAAGATGATGTCGTAACAGGGGACAACACAGCAACACATTTTTCTCCTCAAAACACAGGGAACATTGAAAAAATTCTTAAAGTCGTTCAGCTTGTTGAACAAATTCGTTCATTCGGGCATACGTTGGCTCACATCAATCCGATGGAAGATGCTGCTAATGGACAATCTCTTCTTGAGAAAGCAATGAACGAACTGAGCGATGCTGACTTGAAAGCGATTCCAGCGAAAACAGTATGGCAAGATGCACCAGAAGGTATTCACACTGCACTTGATGTAATTCATAGATTAAAAGACGTTTATACAAAATCTTTAGCTTATGAATTTTCTCATATACAAGATAGTGAAGAACGCGCGTGGTTGCATCAAATGGTGGAATCAAATTCATTGCGTCAACCACTATCAAATAAAAAACGAACTGCTCTTTTAAAACGTTTAACAGCTGTTGAAGGTTTCGAGCAATTCTTGCATAAAACATTCGTTGGGCAAAAGCGTTTCTCTATCGAGGGCGTTGATATGCTTGTACCTGTTCTAGATGAAATTGTTCTCGAAGGTGCAAAGGGCGGCGTAGAAGATGTCATGATTGGTATGGCTCACCGCGGTCGTCTAAGCGTACTTGCACACGTATTAGAAAAACCATATAGTCACATGTTTGCTGAGTTCAAACATGCAAAAATAGAAGGCGCAGTGGCAAATTCTGGCTGGACTGGCGACGTGAAATACCATTTAGGTAGAGAACAAGTCGTTAGTAACGAAGAAGTTAGCACTCGCGTTACATTAGCAAATAACCCAAGTCACCTTGAGTTCGTTAACCCTGTTGTAGAAGGTTTTGCACGTGCGGCTCAAGAGAATCGTAAAAAATCTGGTCTTCCAGAACAAGATACTTCAAAATCATTCGTAATTTTAGTTCATGGTGATGCTGCATTCCCTGGTCAAGGTATTGTATCTGAAACGTTGAACTTAAGCAGATTGAACGCGTACCAAACAGGCGGAACAATTCATGTTATCGCAAACAATGCAGTTGGCTTTACGACTGATAGCTATGATTCTCGTTCTACGAAATATTCAAGTGACCTTGCAAAAGGTTTCGATATTCCGATTGTTCACGTGAACGCTGATGATCCAGAAGCTTGTCTTGCTGCTGCTAACCTTGCGATTCAATATCGTACATTGTTTAAAAAAGACTTCTTAATCGATTTAATTGGTTACCGCCGCTACGGTCATAACGAAATGGATGACCCAGCAGTTACGCAACCACAAGTGTACAAAAAGATTAAAAATCACCCAACTGTAAGAGCGATTTATGCAGATCAATTACAAGCTGCTGGTGTTCTAAATGCAGATGAGGTTGAAACAATGACTCAGTTTATACAAGAGCAATTAAAATCTGACTATGCACAAGTACCGCCAGCTGATACGAGCGCTGCAACAATTGACGTTAAAGTGCCAGATGTTGTTGCAAAAGGCATTCAGCCAATTGATACTGGTGTTGAGATTGACTCACTTCGTGCAATTAATGAAGGTCTACTATCTTGGCCAGAAGGCTTTAACGTATATCCGAAAGTAAAGAAAATTCTTGAACGCCGTAAAGACGCTCTTGAAGAGAACGGTAAAATTGAATGGGCACTTGCTGAGTCATTAGCATTCGCTTCTATTTTACAAGAAGGTACGCCAATTCGTTTAACTGGTCAAGATTCACAGCGTGGTACATTCGCGCACCGTCATATCGTATTACACGATACTGATACAAATGAAACATATTCGCCATTACATCGCTTGCCAAACATTAATGCATCCTTCTCTGTTCATAACAGTCCGTTATCAGAAGCTGCTGTTGTTGGTTACGAGTATGGTTATAACGTATTCGCTCCAGAAACTCTTGTTATGTGGGAAGCGCAATATGGTGACTTCTCAAATACTGCGCAAGCATTATTTGATCAATATGTTTCAGCAGGAAGAGCAAAATGGGGTCAAAAATCTGGTTTAGTTCTTCTATTACCGCACGGTTATGAAGGTCAAGGACCAGAGCATTCTAGTGCACGTCCAGAACGATTCTTACAGTTAGCTGCTGAGAATAACTGGACAGTTGCAAACTTAACGAGCGCGGCACAATACTTCCATATTTTACGTCGTCAAGCATCTATCTTAGGAACAGAAGCTGTTCGACCATTAGTATTGATGACGCCGAAGAGTTTATTACGTCACCCACTTACGCTTTCAACTGCTAGTCAGTTAAGCGAAGGACGTTTCCAACCTGCTCTAGAACAAGAAAACCTTGGCATGAAACCAACTAAAGTAAAACGTCTTGTTTTAAGCACAGGTAAAATGGCGATTGACTTAGCAGCAGAAATTGAGTCTGGTAAACATGAGTATAACTTAGATGAAGTTCATGTCGTTCGTATTGAACAGCTGTACCCATTCCCTGCTGAGAAAGTTCAATCTATTATTAAACGCTTTAAAAACTTAGAAGAAATTATTTGGGTTCAAGAAGAACCTCGTAATATGGGCGCATGGCATTACATGGCTCCAATTCTGTTCGAACTTGCTGGAGATAAAGTGAAAACAGGTTACATTGGACGCCCAGATCGCTCTAGCCCATCTGGTGGCGATCCATTCGCTCACAAAGCTGAGCAAGAACTAATTGTTGCACACGCTTTAGATGTGAAGTATAACTTCCGTCAAGATAAACAAGAAATTGAAGTTTTCAGCAACTGAAAGTAACAATGAAGGTTTCTAGCTTGCTCCCCGGACAGATATTCTGCCCGGGGGTAGGCTAACAAATGGAGATTACCGAAGACAAAAGAAGAAAAAACACACCGTTAGGCAAATAAGGGGAGGACATTTAAAATGATCGAAATTAAAGTACCTGAGCTTGCAGAATCTATTACTGAAGGAACTATCTCACAATGGCTTATCAACGTAGGCGACAAAGTTGAGAAAGGCGGCAGCGTTGTTGAGCTTGAAACTGATAAAGTCAATGTAGAAATCATTGCAGAAGATTCAGGTATTGTATCGAAGTTACTAGGCGAACCTGGGGATACAGTTGAAGTTGGTGCAACCATCGCAATTTTAGATGCAAACGGAGCACCGGTTGCAGTAAGTACACCTGCACCGGCTGCTGAACAGCCAAAACAAGAAACAACTGAAGCACCGAAAGCTGCGGCACCAAATGCTGAGCAAACTACAACTTTACAAGGTTTACCGAATACGAACCGTCCTATCGCATCACCAGCTGCTAGAAAAATGGCTCGTGAATTAGGTATCGACTTAAACGACGTACGTAGCACAGATCCACTTGGACGTGTGAGACCACACGATGTACAAGCTCATGCTGCCGCACCAAAAGAAGCACCAGCTGCTCCAAAAAGTCCAGCTCCTGCTCCAGTTGCAAAAACGGAATTCGAAAAACCAGTTGAGCGCGTGAAAATGTCCCGCCGCCGTCAAACAATTGCAAAACGCCTTGTAGAAGTTCAACAAACATCTGCAATGTTAACAACATTTAACGAAGTTGATATGACTGCAATCATGGAATTACGTAAAGAGCGTAAAGATGCTTTCGAGAAAAAACATGATGTACGTCTTGGCTTCATGTCATTCTTCACAAAAGCAGTTGTTGCAGCATTAAAACAATTCCCATTATTAAATGCTGAAATTCAAGGCGATGAGCTTATCATTAAAAAATTCTATGATATCGGTATTGCAGTAGCAGCTCCAGATGGATTAGTTGTTCCAGTTGTACGCGATGCTAACCAATTAAACTTCGCTGAAATCGAAAGCGAAATTCGTAATTTAGGTATGAAAGCACGCGATAACAAACTTTCATTAAAAGAGTTACAAGGTGGTACATTCACAATTACAAACGGTGGTGTATTCGGTTCTCTAATGTCAACACCAATCCTAAACAGCCCACAAGTAGGTATTTTAGGAATGCACAAAATCCAAGTACGTCCAGTTGCAATTGATGCAGAACGTATGGAAAACCGTCCAATGATGTACATCGCTTTATCTTACGATCACCGTATTGTTGATGGTAAAGAAGCAGTTAGCTTCCTTGTTGCTGTTAAAGATATGCTTGAAGATCCAAAATCATTATTATTAGAAGGTTGATAGATTAATAATCTATTACAGGCTGTAGAATGAATTATTCTACAGCCTTTTTTTATTGCATTCATATGGGACAAATTTCATTACATAAGCTAATAATGTATGCCTAAAACGTAAGGAGGATTAAAATGAATAACCTTCCAATTGATGCAAAACTTAAAGCAAATAAGGATACTTTTTTCCTCCCCGACTCAAACGGGGGTGTCTATTTTCGAAATAATGCCAGTTCATTTCGTATGGACGGTGATGGAATTTACAACTGGATTGAAAAATTAATGCCAATGTTTAACGGGAATTATTCTTTAGCAGAAATAACCGATGGTCTCCCTCTCCCCTATCAAAATCGTGTATTTGAAATTGGAGAGATTTTATATGAAAATGGTTTCGTTCGGGATGTAAGTCAAGATGCACCTCATGAATTAAATAGCGCATTACTTGATAGATACGCTTCACAAATTGAATTTTTAGAAGCTGATTCTCATTCAGGCGCTCTAAAATTCGAAACGTATCGCGCGGCAAACGTCCTTATAATTGGTTCTGGAGATATGCTTACTTCCTTAGTTTCTTCTTTATTAGAATCAGGATTACCTACCTTTCATTACCTTGTTACAGATTATGAGGAAACAAATTACGATCGCATTCATGAGCTAGTAGAACTTGCACATGAAGTTGATGATCATGTCCTAGTTCAGGAAATAGATACGACAATTGATCGTCCCCTGCATGAAGTGTTCGAGCCTTTCGACTGGATTTTGTATGTTTCTCAAAATGGAGATATTGAAGGCCTAAGAGCAGTTCACACGATTTGTAGAGAAGTAGGAAAGAACTTCATACCTGCCGTCTGTTTATCAGCACTTGGTATAGCCGGCCCTATCGTAACAGCTAATCGTGAAGAATGCTGGGAATCCGCATGGCATCGGCTACATGAAACAACTTTACAAAATGAACATTCATCAGCATCATTTTCACCACTTCCATCTGCAATGTTAGCAAATATAATCGTATTTGAATTACTTAAGCATGTCGCTGATGATTCTTACCGAGAAAAAGAACCACAATTCTTTTTATTAAATTACGAAACACTCGAAGGAGCATGGCATCCTTTTATAAAACATCCTCTCGCAACTGATGAAAGTTTTACAATTGATACGATAGAAAATCTTTCTGAACAACTTGAGCAGCGGTCCAACCAACATACCTCAACTGATTTATTCCGCTTTTTCGACTCATTAACTTCTAAAGAAGCTGGTTTATTCCATGTATGGGATGAACAAGATTCATATCAATTACCGTTATCACAATGCCATATTCAAGTAGCTACTCCACTATCAGATGGTCCTGCTTCCCTCCTGCCTCTTATGACTTGTGGTGGTTTAACTCATAATGAAGCGCGCCGAGAAGCTGGTTTAGCAGGAATTGAAACATATGTAGCGGAAATTATGCACCGCCTTATTCCTGAACATAATGATATCGGTATTGGCGCTGGAGAAACGATGACAGAAGGTGTATACCGGGCGCTACAACAACATTTAAATAATAAATTGTATGAGCGGCAGTCACATATGCTAGAAGAAATTACGACGATTGATTTAACTGCAATTCATGATAAACATTGTAGATTTTATTACGATGCTCTCTCTACAATTCATGAACCTCCTAAAATAGCAATGAGTGAAGAGATTCTCAGCTTTCCTGTCGTTTGGGTCGGTATAAATGATCGCTGGTACGGTGCATCTAATATTAATATGACGTTAGCCTTACGAAACGCACTACAACTATCACTTCTTCATATTCAAAATGAAGAGACTCCTTATAGAGCTAATATCTTGCCTGAATCATCGATTATTTTATATGATACTGATTCTTTTAGATTAGAAATACAAGAAGAAGGAGAAATTCCAAGCACGCAATCTGTACAGCTTGCCTTGCAACATTTAGAAGAACATAATTTTTATCCATTCGTGTTTGATTTAGCCATTGAATCATTTTTGAAAGAAAACTTAGATGGTGTGTACGGTGTATTAATTGCAAAGGAGGACAGTCTATGACTCAAAATATATTGCTTATAGGAGATGGCTTACTTGCAAACTATGTACATGATCAACTATGCAAACAATATTCTATCATTCGCCAACATAACCTTACAGAAGAACTCCCTGAAAATATTCATCTCGCTCTCGTATTACATGATGGCTCTCCTTCTACTATTCATCATGATGCCGAGCTAATGTTTCGGTCGAATCATATTCCATGGCTACGTGCATTCACTTCATTTGGTGAAGGTATTATCGGTCCTTACATTCATCCTCTTGCAACTGGCTGTTCCAACTGCTCTGATGGACGCCGATTTATCGCTGGATTTGATCAACAAGAAATGTGGGCACTACAGCGGAAATATGCGTTAAAGGCAGATAATGTAACAAGGCGTGATGTACGTGCCACCCAAAATGGTATGTTACAAATGTGCCATCTTATTCGTGCAGAAACAGAGAAAATATTAACTCATAACCATTCTTCTTTAGAAAATGAACTCATTTTACTAAACTTACAAACACTGCAATGTACGCGGCATTCTTTTCTTCCCGACCCGCTCTGCCCTGTATGTAGCAATTTGCCTGATGATACGGCAGATGCAGCAGCGATTTCGTTACAACCGAGCTTAAAAACAAGCGAAGCAGCATATCGCTGTCGTTCCATTCATGAACTAAACACATTTTTAACGAGAGATTATTTAGATTATCGCGTCGGTATGTTGAACGGAAAAATGCAGCATTCTTTATTACCATTTGCTGACGTTATTATAAACATGCCATTAATGTTTGGAAATGAAGGTGTTGCAGGCCGAACTCATTCATTTGCAATGAGTGAAGCGACTGCTATTTTAGAAGGTTTAGAACGATATTGTGGTATGTCACCTCGAGGAAAAAAGACAAATGTACACGGCAGTTTTCGTGAGTTAGAGGATCATGCACTTAATCCCCTCTTGCTCGGTGTACATACAAATGAACATTATAATCGTAATAGTTTTCCGTTTAAACCGTTTGATCCTGACTATGAACAAAACTGGGTATGGGGCTACTCTTTATTACAAAACCGGCCACTTTTAGTTCCTGAATCAATTGCTTATTATAGCCTCGGTCATCGAGATGCTTTCGTGTATGAAACATCAAATGGATGTGCAATTGGTGGTAGTTTAGAAGAAGCAATTTTTCATGGCATTTTAGAAATTGTAGAGCGTGACGCCTTTTTGCTCACTTGGTATGCCGAATTACCTCTCCCTCGCCTTGATCTTAGTTCAGCAAATGATACGGAATTACAATTAATGATTCAGCGGCTGTACACGATTACTGGGTATGAATTACATGCTTTTAACGCAACGATGGAACACGGTATCCCAAGCTTATGGGTAATTGCGAAAAATACGCGTGAAAATGGAATGAACGTTGTTTGTGCGGGAGGCTCTCATTTAGACCCTGTCCGCGCTTTAAAGAGTGCCATCCATGAAATAGCAGGCATGTTACTAATAGCAGACGATGAACTCGAACAAAAAAGAGAGCACTACGAAAACTGCTTACAAGACCCTTATCTCGTAAATAAAATGGAAGACCATAGTATGCTGTACGGATTAAAAGAAGCAGAAGAACGTCTTCACTTTCTTTTACGTGACGATGCCCCGGTGCAATCGTTCCAAGAAATGAATGCATTACAATCAGTTGATCTAGATTTAACATCCGATCTTCATCAACTTTTAAACCGCCTGCAGCAATCTGGACTTGACGTAATCGTTGTAGATCAAACAGTACCTCTTATAGAAAAAAACGGATTACATTGCGTAAAAGTCATTATTCCAGGCATGTTACCGATGACGTTCGGTCACCATCTCATTCGAGTTACAGGACTGGATAGAGTATATACTGTGCCGATGACACTTGGATATACAAACGAACCTTTAACGAATGAACAATTAAATCCACATCCGCATCCGTTTCCATAGTAAAGGGGGGGATTTTATGCAGCTGGATACTTTTTTACATCATCTCCATTTTTCTATCGATGAAATTATGCCGAATCATGAAGTGGACTGGGAAGATGCACCGCTTCCTTATAAATTATACCGAAATGTACCTATCATTCCTCTCTCTTTAGAAATCCCATTATCTTTACCTAACTCTTCTACTACACCTACTTTGAAGGAGATTGGTCATTACCTTTGGTCCTCATTTGGTTTAACACAGTTATGTCAGCTAAATAGCGAAAAAATTTTATTCCGAAGATCTATCCCTTCAGGCGGCGCTTTATATCCAAATGAATTGTATATATATTTAAAGATCGATGATTATCCAGACGGTATTTACCATTACGACGCTGCGCACCACCGACTTATTTTACTTCGCGAAGGAAATTTCGATTCTTACATTACAGAAGCACTTGGCAACCGTTGTAACATACAGTCTTGTTTTGGCGCTGCATTCGTATCCACTATGTTTTGGAAAAACTACTTTAAATACAATAATTTTTCGTATCGACTTCAAGGATTAGATAGTGGTGTTCTCATCGGACAATTACTTGCATGTGCCAAACAATTCGGTTACACAAATGGCGTATACTTTCAGTTTCTAGACCGTGCAATCAATCATTTACTCGGACTGTCAGAAGGCGAAGAAAGTGTGTATGCTGTCGTTCCTTTAAGTACAGAACCGCAAACGAATTGGTTTCACAATGATTACCGTGAAAATAAAACAGTTACTTCTCATGAGTTGTTACAGCAAATTCCGCCGTTAGCACACGAACATTTCGTTCGCTCAAAACATGTAAATGAATATCCAATGTTAACAAAAATAAATGAAGCTTCTATGATTGAATCGACAGCACACTTCCAAACACTACATCATGAAGAGCACTATCAACATCATGCGCACGCTGTACAGTTGCCGCAAGTAGAACGGTTATCGTATGATTTCTTACAACTTTGTAAAGAACGGTATTCCCCTGATGCTGACTTTACTTTCACGAAATGGGATACAGCCGAGCTCGCTACTTTACTACAAGAAGCGAGTCTCTCCTTCCCTTATTACAACGACCTTGATGGTCAGTATGTAAATGAAAATGCACGGGTCTCATTATATGGATGCTTTTATAACGTAAAAGATATAGAGAACGGTGCTTATTCTTATAACAGTAAAACACATTCCATACAGCCACTTCGATATGGAGACCTTCGTTATCCCCTTCAATCCAGTATGACGATGGATAACGTAAATCTTTTTCAAGTACCGCTTTGCCTACATGTAGTCGGAAAGAAAGATTACTATACAAATGCATTAGGCTATAGAGGATACCGTATTCACCAAATGGAAGCTGGCATACTCGTTCATAAACTCGTTTTCGCCGCAACCGCGATGGGGATGGGCGGGCATCCATTACTAAGTTTTAATACAAATTCATGTGATCAGTTATACGGGATAGATACTGGAAATGAAACGTCTCTCATTCAAATTCCTGTTGGGGCGTATCGAGCGCGGAATTGGTTAAAAGGGGATTTGCGTAATTAGAAGCACGCCGGTGGACGGCGTGCTTTTTTACTAGATTAATTTAAAAATACTCTTAATTTGTCTCGCGAATAACCAATTTTTCGTACCATAGTTATCATTTAAACTATCTAAATTGATAGATTGTCCGTTAGCAAACTTTAATTCTAACGTTGTATTTTTGTCATTTGTTTTTAAGTTGCTATGTGTAATTGCTTCATACTTTAATTTTTCGATTTCAACATATTCATCTTTTTCTTGTCCAATCACGACATGATCTTGGAAGAAGAACAATACTTCTACTTTCTTACCGAAACAAAATACATTTTTCGTATAAATTAATGTCGCATTATCAAGTCCGACGCATACTTCTTTCATTTCTTCAACAACGTTTCCAAAGTCTTCTTCTTGTCTTGCGTTTGATTCAGCAATCCATTCTTCGATTGTTTTCATGTTAATTGCCATACTGTGCCCCCTGGTTCGATCATTGCTTTATTAAAAAATAAATACTATATGAAAATATAAGCGATAAGTACTATGTTTTCAAGGGCGAACGGTATATTCGAAATAAAGTGAAACTTTAATTAGTGGGGGTTTTCTTCATCCCCCACTGATTATCAGCCTTCACCAATCGGGCTTTTACGGGCAGCCCGCCCCCCACTTAGCTTCTTTGCTTTCGCTGAATTTTGAGGTGGGGGTCTAACTGCCCGTTAATGCAGGATAAAGTTAAATTTCAAATTAATCTACTAGAGGCACCGATTTCATTATATTTTAAACGTTTGAACGAGACATTCTTCATCATCGATTAACTGTGTTTTTTCATCAAATTCGATGTTTAGCTCCCTATATACTTTCTTCCAAAAAGAAACAGCTGGTACATTTTTCACAAGTTCGATAACGAAATATTGTCCTCGTTTCTCTTTTAGTAAATTCTCAATAACTTGTTTACCGATTCCTTTTCCCTTGTACTGATTCAATATGAAAATGTCATTAATACAAAAGTCATTTTCTTTTTTCAAAAATGGACGTTCCAGTAGTAATAAAAATCCTACAATATCATTATTACTTTTAATAAAATACGGAGTGATTCCGTCATTTTCCCAAAACATGTACAAATCTTCGTATTCAAAAAATCCATTTGCCCCAATCTTTATATTAGGAGTGAATGTAGAGAGGTCATGAAGATATAGTGCATATAAATTACGTAATATTTCTTTTTCTGATTCTTGAACTGTTTGAAGTGTTACAAACATTTTTAATGATCCCCTTCCCTATATATAACTATTTCCAATTCGCTTCTTTCGCCAAAAATAATGATTCCCCTTTAACGAAAAAAATAGCACTTAAAAAGTGCTATTCTGCTCTCCTTGCCGCTT
This sequence comes from Bacillus sp. MMSF_3353, assembly GCF_030733445.1. Lineage (NCBI taxonomy): Bacteria > Bacillati > Bacillota > Bacilli > Caryophanales > Bacillaceae > Bacillus > Bacillus sp. MMSF_3353. The sequence goes on along the minus strand of NZ_JASHJA010000003.1, from coordinate 433,463 downwards.
GCTGAATTGGATCCCAAACGCTGTTATATGGTGGTGCGTAACTTAAGTCGACATCTTCTAAATCGTGAATGCTCATTTTATTGAAAAGTGCCATTGCGATCACATCAATTCGTTTATCTACACCTTCTTCTCCAATTACTTGTCCACCTAATAATTGTTTCGTGTCAGAACGATATAATAATTTCAAGTAAAGTGGTTTCGCATTAGGATAATAGCCCGCCATATTTGTGGAGTCTACTTTGACTGTTTTATACGGAATATGTAGCCCTTTTGCTTCTTTTTCATTTAAACCTGTTCTTGCAAGCGTCAAATCCATAAATTTAATAATACCTGTACCTAACGTACCTTTAAATGCTCTTCGTTTATCAAGCATATTCAGTCCAGCAAGTCGCCCTTGTTTATTGGCAGTCGTTCCGAGCGGGATATGATCATGAATTTCCTTTATAACATGGTAATGTGTTGCGCAATCACCAGCTGCATATACGTCCTGCACATTCGTTTGCATATATGCATTTACTTCGATTGCCCCTTTATAATTTGTACGTATATTTGTTCCTTCAAGAAAATCAGTATTCGGCTTCACTCCAACCGATACTAAAACAAGATCTGCTTTATACGTACCTTTATCCGTTTCAATTTGTTCCACTCTTTCATTTCCTTTAAATGCTTTCACATTTTCATTCGTTAAAATTTCAATATTGTGTTTATCTGCTTCTTTATGTATATATTCAGCCATATCTGCATCATAAATCGTACCGATATGATCATTTCGCTCAATCATTCTTACTTTCTTACCAAGTTCGACGAATGTTTCTGCCATCTCCAGTCCAATCGCACCACCGCCAATAATGGTTACATCTTCAACTTTATTCGTTTCTAGCGTTTTTAATATACGCTCAGCATCTGGAATTGTTTTTAAAAGATGAACGCCTTGCAAATCTCGACCTTCCCACTCTGGCATAACAGGACGTACGCCAGTTGCAATTAATAAACGATCGTACGGAAATTCAAAAATATCTTTCGTCTTCGTATGCTCTGCGTACACCACTTTCTTTTCCGTATCTACTTTCGTTACTTCATGTCGTACTTTCGCATCAATTCCGTATTTATCACGAAACGTCTTCACATTACGCGCAATTAATTTTTCCGTTGAAGCGATAGCACCACTAATGACATATGGTAACCCACACTGCGCGTACGAATAAATTTCACCTTTTTCTAACGTTACAACAGTTGCATTTTCATCGTTTCTAACAATTTGCATAGCTGCGCTCATACCAGCTGCATCTCCGCCAATAATGACATAGTTCACTTTACCACTCCTTCTTTTCTACATACTCTTTACGTTTTCCATATTTTTCAGAAATAACACCTACTTCCATTGTAAAGAAAGATAATTTCATCTTCAAATTTGGTGCACAAACCTATGCCTGAATAGGTAGCCGTCGTGTCTTATAAATAACATGTTTAATATGCTATAACAGTAACTATCGAAAGTAGGTGAAACATATATGTGTGCCGGCCTTCTCGCTCAAACTCCAGAGGAACCGCAAGAACCGAAACCCGCCGTGTCACTTGACCAAGAATTTTCCATTAACGCAACATTATACAGCGCTCGCGCTTGGTTATCTAATGATGAAACCTTCGCACAAACGATTTGGAAAGGCTCTCACTTCGCTTCAGCATCACACGCTGGCAAGTCTATCTTACCAATCGGTACTGTAAAAATTTTAAACTTATCTGATGATACAATAACAGTTACTGCATCATCAGAATCAGATGATGCCCTCAAAATAGTGGTACCGCCTCATTCTGAAGGTGTGTTAACATCTAGTGCATTATCTGATGTGCAAGCAAGTACATCAGGAGGAGCAAGTAAAGTCACATTCCTCTTTCATATCTTTTTTTCAAGGGATCCTGGTTCAGCTAAAAAACCATAGAAAAGGTACAGCTATGCACTGTACCTTTTTCACATGTTTATTCTCTTGCTTTAATCAGTTCCACATTATAGGATTCAATATTGGTTAACGTTCCTGAAAAATACGGATTTTCTCTATACCAAGACTGTTTTGAAAAGTACGCTTGCATATCTTTCGTTTGAAAAATATTTCCATGTCTTGCGTATATTTCATTTCTAGCAATTTTCAACTGTTCTTTCGATAAATATGTTAATTCTGCACTCGTTAGTTTTCGAATATCACTATCCGGGAAGATGAAACCATTATATACATACCGAGTCGTAGGCGGCGGAGTAACATTGTAAACAACTGTTTTTTCCGCACTTTTCTTTTCGAATGGAAGATTATAAGACGAAAGTGCCGTTACCGTTTCTACCTTTGTCGTTTCCCTTCCACTTTCTCCATTTCGTTCTAAATAAATCGTCGCACTTCCATCAGTTGCTACAGGCCCCCATGTAATTTCTTCTCCTGCCAGCGCTGTAACTGGTTTTTGATTCACATACAATGTTGCACCAGGCACGTTCGTTTGAACCGTAATATATTGTCCTTGCAACGTTAAATCTATCGTTACGTTATTTTGACCTTGTTTCATAAGTACAACCTTTTCTTCACGTGATAGTTTCACATAATCATTTTTATATTCTGCTTGAAACACTTGAGTTCCTGGAAGAAACGGTCCATATTGCTTCTCAAACTTTTTGTCATCTGTTTTATCTATTTCTTTTCCGTTCATTTTAAAGATGTACCTTTTTCATTTGTAAGCAATGTCGTATAATACGTCTTCGCTTTCAATTTATACCGATCAAATAAAAAGAAATACTTTCCGTCTTTCGTTAACGAAAAGTCTGCTCTTTCGATTCCGTTCCCTTGTTTTTCACCTATCCTCAACTGTTCTTTCAATTCATTCACATAAGATGGATTTTCTTTTATATACGAAAATAGTGGCATTAGACTCTCTCTCGTTACAGTAACTGATGGATCATCTGCCGTGACGATTTCAGCTAACTTCTCCCCGTTCCTCTCTTGTAAAATAGTAATGATCCGATCTACTTGTGCCGCCTGCTTATAATACGATGATCCGTACAAATACAGTCCAACAATCACTACAGCAAGTAATGTTAAAATTGTAATGCCAACCTTTGTACCGCTGCTCATTTTCTTCTTTACTGCAAGACTCTCCCTCTTCCTCCCGCAGCTTTGACAAAATTGCACACCGTCTTCAAGCTGAGTCCCACACTTTGTACATACATTCATCCATTCAACCACCTTTTCTTTAGAGGCCCTTTAATCCCTGTGTAAAGGTTTGAATTATCGTGCTAATGTAAGACCACAGTACAATGAATGTTGCAATTCCAATGAAAATATTTGCGATAAAAAGAGTGTAAACAAGATCTAATCCACCGTTATCTAGTTTTACTGTAGCTACAATTATACTAATTCCCATATATGTTGTAGCCAGCCCTAATAAAATTGGTAAGAAAAAGATTAATAAAAAGCTAAACAGAAAAGAAAGCACTAATATAGCAATTACCGGAGTTGCTATCGTTCCCCATATTCCAAATACTTCAAGAAACGAAAAAGATGATTTCATCATCTTCCCACTGACAACAATAATAAATCCGACAAATAAAGTTAAAATGAGTAAAAATAAAAAGACCGTTACAGAGTCCAAAAAGAATGTAGGGGTAGATATATCTGGTGCAAATGTTTTCGTAACAGCTGCTGCAGCACTCATCATTCTATAAAAAATACATGCCCCTAAAAAACAAATAAGAACAAGACTTACAATTCCATTTCGTACTTCAACCTTGCCACTTTTCATAATAGCTGTCGGTGCTTGTAATGCGTGTTTAAAAAACTGAAAGTAGCCACTTGCAAACCGCTTCGCTTGCTCTACCGTTTCATTTGATCGAGTTTCCTCTGCTAGTGCTACGCGTGCTTGTTGCTCACCTTCCTCCTGTGCACCACTCGCTACGGCTTCCTCCGTCAACGAATGTCCACAATTCCCGCAAAATTTTGCCTCTGCTGTATTTTCCGTATGACACGCCGGACATTTCATTATCGCATTCCCCCCCCTTAAGCAGATACCATATAGGGTGTTACAAATTCAATATATGACTTTGTACATAAAACATGACTACAAGAAAAAGATTATGAAATCCTTCTTTCAAATGAAAATATATGTGCTAGCAATCTTGAAAAATAATGCTATTATGAAACAGAACAAATAACATTTTTAACAGATTGGATGACTGGCAATGGAATTAGTAAACTCAATTTTTCAAATACTCCTTACAAGCGTAATCCAATTATTTTCTTTAATTGGCGTTATCATTGTAATTGGATTTCTATTAGGTTATTTAGAATCTCTCACACGCATGTATTGGTCAAGGGCTTTCGGAAGAAAAGGATTCCTTTTAACGGCGTGGATTGGTGTTCCTATTCATGAACTTGGACATGCCATTATGTGTGTACTATTTCGTCATAAAATTGTAGCAACGCAGTTTTTCCCAACAGATACAAGCCAAGGTGCTTTAGGCTACGTACAACATCAATACAATCAAAAAAGTGTATATCAACGAATTGGGAACTTCTTCATTGGAATCGGTCCTATTATTTCCGGTATTACTGCGTTAATCCTTTTAATGCGCTATTTCGTACCAAATTCATATTTCTTATTTAATACAACCCTCGAAAAAACAATCGCTTCTACTTCTATTAATATAGAAATGGTTCAAAACATGCTTTTATCGACGTTTGTATTATTGAAAAGCTTATTTACAATAAGTAATTTATTAAATCCTTCTTTTTGGTTATTTTTATTTATCGCCATTTGTATTTCTGCACATATCGCTTTAAGTAAACCAGATATTAAAGGATCAATAGACGGTGTTATCGTCATGTTTATCGTATTATTTTTATTCAACATAATAGCAGGACTATTTCAGTACGACAGTAACCAGCTCATTGGAAAAGTGATGAAGTATAATATGTACCTCATTGCGTTTTCTAGTGTGGCTCTGCTGTTCTCTTGTATTTCTACACTTGTTAGTTTTGGGTTTTATAAAATAAGAGGAGGGCGTTCGTTTTGAACGCCCTCCTCTCATCATTTATTTCCCTTATAATCACAATGCTCAACCGGAACACGAGCATGTCCTTCTTCATCAGTACACCATGACTGTGATTGGAAGGCAAGAAAGATACCGAGCCATTCTTCTTCCTTTTCAAAGTGAATAAGTATTCCCCCGTCTTGCCATATACCATTATCACCTTTCCATTTCTCTACATTCCCTTGATTCATATGAATATCGTGTATACCGTTTCCTGGCTCGAAATAAAAGTAAGAATCAGGTGTATTTTCTTCTGGTCCCCATCTTTCACCGAACGCATAAATAATTGCTTTTTCTTCTACCGCTCGTTTTATATAACGCTCTATTTTTTCATTTAAATCATTATCTGCTCCTGCTTTTTCGGGAGGCAAAGGAATCATTTGATTTGAGTCAAATAGATTTCCTCTTACATAATCTAAAGCTACTTTCGGTTCATTGTTTTTTATTTCTGTAAAACCGAATGGTAATGTCGGTAAAATATGAATCGCCTCTGACTTAATATTGTTACTCGCAAAATATAAAACTTCTGACGGATAACTTTGCGATTTTACGTTAATTGCAATACGATAATCTACTCCTGTCTCTCCCTGTAAATGAACTTGATAATGAGGTGTTTTCCCTTTTCCAATCTTTGATTGTATAACTGTACCTTTTAACACACCGTAGTTTTTTAGGGGCATACATTTCATCTCCTATTCATTTAGTAGAAGCTTTTCATACTTAAGGCATTATCCATATAAAAAGAAAATCCTCCTTTCTCAGGAGGATTTCTTATTTTCTCAACAGATACCAAAAAATAACCTCTACCACCACAAGTAACACCGCACCCAAAATCATTAACGTCGTCTTCTTTAATAGTTCATTTTCACGATACGGTATATTACATAAATAAGCACCTAACGTAATCCGTGACGGGCAAGCGATTGTCGCTACTGATGATGCGGTGTTTTGCAGTATTGTAACGTATTGCCACGGAAGTGCTACGTTTTGCGCAGTTTGCATTTGTAGTTTTATGAACATCGCATTTGATCCTGCGTTACTACCTGTTAAAAAGCCACCGATTCCGCCGATAAACGGAGCAACGAAAACGAAAAATGTTCCAAATGTTTCACCAGCTGTTTTTGCCAGTAATGAATGCATGCCAGATGCACCCATTAGTTCTGAAATGGCGATAAACATTGTCGTTGTAATCGCAAAAGGAATCCATTGTTTTATCGTTTGCAAGAGTGATTGTTTAATAATATGAGATGGAATGCGGAAGAAAATAATAGTAAATAAGCAAGTCATACCGAGCCAAAATCCTGGTGAATATAGTAACTCTAGTTTGTAAGAATATGATTTCAAATCAAGAACCGCATATGATCTGAACAAATCATGTAATGCTGGAACGAGGCGAGAAAGTAAAATACAAACTGTTAGAAATATATAAGGGCTAATAATTTTTATAATGGATACTTCTCTCTCCGTTGCAGCCGCATGTTCTGTTATAAGATTTTGCTCACTTTTTCCTTTTAATTTAATGATAAGAAAACCAAATGCAATTGTAACGATAGAACTTAATATACCTGCTAGTTCAACACTTACGTATGCGTTAGAAAGATAAATTCCGAGAGAAAATAATAGAAAGAAACCGAATCCTTCTTTCCACTTTTCAATAACAGCCTGCCAACCACCAACAACGTGTAAAGAAAGGATGACGAAATAAGCAAACATCGGAATGCTTAGTAGTGCCGTATTCGTGCCAAGTGTTGTAAGCGGCATATTTATAAGCTGCGAACCGATAATCGTACCAGTTGCCATTGCGCCCCATGAACTAGCTAGTAAACCAATAAATGAAAGTAGTACAGCTTGAAACGGTTTATAGCCTAATGATAGAAAGATCGGTGCTGCAACCATGAATCCAATTCCGAATCCACTTACTGATTCGATTAGCGGACAAATACCAAAACACATAAGGAGCATTTGTAATAAACGATCGTGCGTCACTTCTTCTAGAAAACGTGCTACTTGATCGATGTACCCCATTTTGTTCATGAGGTGAAATAAAAAAATACCGGAAAACAACACGTACCCGACAATAAAACAAATTAACCAACCTTTAATCGTTGCGTGCACAGTTTCACTTATCCCTAGTTGAAACGTTGGCGAGAGTAAAACGATTCCAACAGACACAACGTAAGCAATTAAAGAGGACCTTAATGACGTTTGTTTAAATAAAAATAAACAAATGAAAATCATCATAATTGGGATAAGTGCCAACAATATGGCCATGTTATCATCTCTTTTCATTAAAAATACAATTTTTAACTATTATATAACAGATGTCATAATTTTCAATTGTTTTTACTACAGATTCAAAAAAGGAGCCATCTAGCTCCTTTTTTGAATCACTCCCATTTTCTTTTATCCTGAAAAACGCTCTGCTGTCCAACTATTTTGTCTAACACAACAAACACAATATAAACACATATTACTTGCAATAAAACATTTCCAAATTTCATTAATTCAAATGAATGGATCCAGCGAAATAATTCGTTTAATAATACAATCGAAACGATACTAAATAGTTCTATACTAATCGAAAATATACATATTTCTAAAATAGATTGCTCTTGAATGCGATTTAAGTTGGAAAAGATGAATACATATCCTAAAAATAGAGCCATCACCTCTATTTTCGTCATGCTAATGAGCCAAGCGTATAATGGTACAGTTAGAAGAAAATATAGTAGTTTCCGTCTTAGCATGCTTTCTCACCCTCTAAGTTATATGTATTTTCTGTATATTTTAACATTTATTACGTAAAACAAAAAGAAGAGACTTATGCCTCTTCTTTTTGTTTTGTTGCCTGTATTAATTCACATATTTCTTCTCGCTTTTCATTTTCTAACAGCTCGATAACTTTACTTCCAACGACTACTCCATCACATATTGTAATCATTTCTTCTACATGTTCCTTCGTTGAAATACCGAACCCTGCCACTACCGGTAAATGTGTATGTGATTTTACTTTTTCTAAGTAACTATGAATCTCACCTTTAAAGTTTTGACGTACTCCTGTTACGCCCGCTACTGTAACAGCGTAAACGAACCCTTCTGATTCACTCGTAATTTTTTCAATTCGCTCAATTGGGCTCGTTACTGTAACGAGTGGAATTAGCGCAATGTTTGCCTCTCGAAGTAACGGGGCAATAATATTTTGTTCTTCATACGGTAAATCCGGAACGATCATACCGTCTACACCTGCTTCTATACAGTTTTCGATGAATCGTTCTTTTCCGAATGCGAGTACTGGATTTAAATATGTCATGAGTACAAACGGAATTTGTACTTTTTTCCTTACCTCTATTAATGCTTGAAAAATGCCTTTTAATGTTACACCGCTATCTAGCGCTCGTTTCCCTGCTCTTTGAATCGTTGGACCGTCTGCGACTGGATCTGAAAACGGAATACCGATTTCAACGATACTTGCTCCTGCTTCGTCTAGAAAACAAATTCTTTCTTTTAATTTTTCAAGGCCACCATCTCCGCCCATTACGTACGGAATAAATGCTTTCTTACCATTTTCAAACGCTGCTTTAATTTTTTCTACTCCCATTTTTTACACCTCTTCCATATAACGTTTTATACTCTCTACATCTTTATCCCCGCGGCCAGATAAACAAATGACAAGCCCTTCGTCTTTCTTCATTTGCGGCGCTAATTTTAATGCGTATGCGACAGCATGTGAGCTTTCTAACGCCGGAATAATCCCTTCTTTTTTCGTTAATAATTGAAATGCTTCTAACGCTTCTTCGTCTGTTATTGAATTATAAGAAACGCGTCCAATATCTTTTAGCAAGCTATGTTCTGGCCCAACACCTGGATAATCGAGTCCCGCTGAAATAGAATGTGCTTCTTGAATTTGTCCTTCTTCATTTTGCAGAAGGTACATCATCGATCCGTGTAAAACACCAACGCTTCCTTTCGTTAAAGTAGCTGCGTGCTTTTCTGTATGAACACCTTTCCCAGCTGCTTCTACGCCGTAAAGAGCGACTTCTTCATCGTGTACGAACGGATAAAACATGCCCATCGCATTACTACCACCACCAATACATGCAACGACTGCCTCTGGTAATTTCCCTTCTAACGCTTCATATTGTTTTTTCGTTTCTTTCCCAATTACACTTTGGAAATCACGAACAATTTGCGGGAATGGATGTGGTCCAAGAACGGATCCCATAATGTAGTGTGTATCGTGTACATGTGAAACCCAGTAGCGAAGCGCCTCGTTTACCGCATCTTTTAATGTGCCGCTACCTGCCGCTACGCTTTCTACTTTCGCTCCGAGTAATTCCATTCGGAACACATTTAATTTTTGACGTCTCACATCTTCTTCTCCCATAAAGATGACGCATTCTAATCCGAGTAGGGCACATACAGTAGCTGTTGCAACTCCGTGTTGTCCTGCTCCTGTTTCAGCGACAACTTTTTTCTTGCCCATTCGTACTGCAAGTAGTGCCTGACCGATTGTATTGTTAATTTTATGAGCTCCTGTATGGTTCAAATCTTCACGTTTTAAATAAATCTTTGCACCGCCGCAATACTTCGTCATATTTTCAGCGAAATAAAGCGGTGTTTCTCTTCCGACGTACGTTTTTAAATAATGATTTAATTCCTTTTGAAACCCTTCATCTTGCATTGCTTCTTTATATGTTTCTTCTAGTTCTAATACAGATTGCATTAACGTTTCTGGAACGTATCGTCCTCCGTATATACCGTAGTGACCTTTTTCATCTGGATATGCGTAATTCATTTGGAACACTCCTTCGCTTTTATAATAAATTGTTTTATTTTCTCTACATCTTTCTTTCCTTCTGTCTCCACTCCGCTACTTACATCGACCATGTATGGCTGAATAGTTCGAATCGCTTCTTCTATATTAAGAGCGTTTAACCCACCAGCTAATATCGTTTTCTCTCGCAATTTTTTTGACATATGTGCGAGTAACTCCCATGAAAATTTCTTTCCATTTCCCCCGTGAAACTTTTCTTTCGGACTATCAAACAATATATAATCCGTTTCATATGTTTGAGCATTTTTCATATCACTCTCTGAAGTTACCCCAAGTGATTTTATAGACGGAATATTCAGCCTTCTAATTTGATGATTGTCTTCATCTCCATGTAGTTGCACATGTGTTAACCCGCAATCATCTGCAATTTTCTCGATTACTTCTACTGATTCATTTACGAAAACACCAACCTTTAACACGTTTGTTGGAAGCTCCTGAATGATTTCTTTCGCTAGCACTGGAGTGATTTTCCGCTTACTTTCTGCAAAAACAAATCCGAGTGCATCAGCTCCGTATTCGCAAGCACGTTTTGCCGTTTCAACATCAGTGATACCGCAAATTTTCACTTTCATATGTTCACCTTACAATCTTCAAAAAAGGTATGAATAGAAGATGATGTCATAAGTGCTTCTCCAACTAATACACCTTTCGCTCCAGCTTTTTTAACACGGATAATATCTTCCTTTGAATGAATCCCACTTTCACTAACCCAAAGTAATTTCTCCTCGTTTAATCGTTTTCCAAGCTTTTCTGTTTGGCTTAAATCGACTTCGAATGTTTTTAAATTACGGTTGTTAATACCGATAACGTGCGGATTTAATTGAATTGCAATTTCTAATTCCTGCTCATCATGAACTTCAACAATTGCCTCTAATCCTTTTTCTAGTACGTAGCTGTACAGCTCTTTTAATTTTTCTTTCGTTAACGCCGCTACAATTAATAAAATAATATCTGCTCCAGCTTCATACGCCCTATCAATTTGAATCTTATCAATTATGAAATCTTTACATAAAAGCGGAATGTTACTTTCTGCTCTTGCCGTTTGTAAATCGTGAAACGACCCTTTAAAAAATTGACCGTCTGTTAAAACAGATACTGCTCCTGCGCCGCATTCTTCATATATTTTCACTTGTTTTCGTACATCAACGTGTAAATTAATATCTCCTTTTGATGGTGATGCTCGCTTTACTTCTGCAATGACAGTAAACTGCTGTAATGCTTCTACAAGTGAAAGTGTCTTTCTACTTTCTTTTAATGGCGTATACGTTTCATATAATGCCGCAACTTCCTTTTTCTTTTGGTCTACAATTTTATCTAAAATCGTCCCCACGTTAATTCACCCTTTCTAATTTTTCATTACTTGCTGCAATTAATAAGTTTAGTTTGGCTAATGCTTTTCCAGAGTCAATGCTATATGCCGCTAGTGTAATTCCTTCTTCAATCGTTTCTGCTTTTCCATTTGCAAAAAGGGCTAGACCTGCATTTAATAAAACTGTATCGCGGTAAACATTCTTTTCTCCGCTTAATACTCCGAGCGTAATCTTTGCATTTTCTTTCGAATCCCCGCCTCTAATCTCTTCGTTTTTCACTATTGAGAAACCATATTTCTTAGGTTCAATACTCGTTTCTACTATTTCATTATCTTTCAAAATGACAACATAATTCTCTCCTTGTAATGATGCTTCATCTAAAAATCCACTTCCGTTTACGACAAGCGCTTGTTTTCTGCCTAGTTTCTGTAATACTTGCGCAACTGGTAGTAACATATCTCGTTTATAAATGCCGACAAATTGTGTTTCTAAATTTACCGGATTTGTTAAAGGACCAATTAAGTTAAAAATCGTCGGCACATTCAATTCTTTTCTTATTTTCATAATGCGTCTTAATGCTGGATGCATCGCTGGTGCAAATAAAAATGCGATGCCGACATGCTCTAATAAATGATCAATTTCGTTTGGCGTACTGCTAATATTTACACCGAGTTCTTCTAATAAATCTGCACTTCCTGTTTTACTAGAAACAGCTCGATTACCATGTTTTGCAACCTTTACGCCAGCTCCTGCCAGTACAAATGCCGATGTTGTACTAATATTAAACGTTTGGGCACCGTCACCACCCGTCCCACAATTGTCCATCGCTCCTTGTATATGGTTCGAAAACGGTAATGCCTTTTCACGAAGAGCTCGAACAAGGCCGTATATTTCTTCTGCTGTTTCACCTTTCGCTTTCAGTAATACTAAGAAAGCTGCAATTTCACTCTCCAATATGTTTTCATTTAATAAAAGAAGCCCTGCTCTATACATCTCCTCTTCTGTTAAATGTTGTCCCTCCACTAATTTACGAAGATAGTTATTCATACTCTTTCCTCCTCCTTCACTTCTGTTAAAAAGGCACGTATTAACTTTCCACCTTCTTCTGTCGCGATTGATTCCGGATGAAACTGTAATCCGAATAGCGGATAATAATTGTGACGAACTGCCATAATTTCTCCATCGTCCATCGCTGTCGCTAGTATGTCAAAACACTCTGGCAAGCTCGTTTGCGCTGCAACAAGGGAATGGTAGCGCATCGCCGTTAATGGCTGTGTTACATATGAAAAGATTGAAGTTCCATTATGTTTTACACGTGATGTTTTACCGTGTTTAATGCGTCCTGCTCTTACAATGTCTCCTCCAAATGCTGATATAATTGCTTGATGACCAAGGCAAATACCTAATATGGGAACGTTCTTATAAAAATGACGAATCACTTCGATACAAATGCCAGCATCCTCTGGTTTTCCTGGTCCTGGTGATAGCACAATTCCTGTTGGATTCATCCCTTCTAACTGTTCTATCGTTATTTGATCATTTCTTACGACAACAATTTCTTCCTCGCATTCACCTAACAGTTGATACAAGTTATATGTGAATGAATCGTAATTATCAATTAGTACAATCATTTCATTACCTCCAATAGTGCTCTCGCTTTATTTAACGTTTCTTCATATTCAGCTACTGGGTCTGAATCATAAACAATTCCCGCTCCTGCCTGAACGTATGCTTTTTCATCCTTTACGACCATTGTTCGAATGGCGAGCGCCATATCAAGATTCCCTGAAAAACTAACGTATCCAACTGCACCTGCGTATACATTTCTTTTTTCATTCTCTAGCTCATTTATAATTTCCATCGCTCTAATTTTCGGAGCTCCCGACACTGTTCCTGCTGGTAGGCAATACGCTAATGCATCAAATCCACTCATTCTTTTTCGCAATATTCCGTAAACTTCAGATACAATGTGCATAACGTGAGAGTATTTTTCTACTTTCATATATTTATCTATCGTCACGGATCCAATTTCACTTACTCTGCCAATATCATTTCGCCCAAGATCTACAAGCATCATATGCTCCGCTCGTTCTTTCTCATTTTCTAACAGTTCTTTTTCAATTTCCGCATCTTGCTCCTTCGTTTTCCCTCTCGGCCTCGTACCCGCAATTGGATTCGTCATCACCTTATCTTCTCTAACTGATAACAAGCTTTCCGGCGAAGAACCGAGTACAACATAATCTTGAAAATCGATATAGAACATATATGGTGACGGATTGGCAATTCGAAGTTTTCGGTATAACGCGAATGGATCCCCAATACATTCACTTTGCAAACGCTGTGACAGTACGACTTGGAATATGTCCCCGGCTCTTATATGTTCTTTCGCCGTTTCTACCATCGCGCAAAATTCTTTTTCTGTTATAGAAGAAGTGAATGATAATGTTGATTTTATTTCAGTTACTTCCGCTTCTTCTCCCCTCAGCACTTCCTCTTTGTATACTTGCAATCTTTCATATACTTCTTCATAATCTGCTGAATCATCTTCCCTGCATACATATACAAATGATAATTTTTGACGTAAATGGTCATACACGATAAACTCACGATATAGTAAAAGGTGTACTTCTGGAATATTTAGTGGATCGTGTAAATCTGCTCCAATGTTTTCATATTGCCGAATGACGTCATAGCCAATATAACCAACTGCTCCTCCGCAAAATGGGAATGGACTGTCTACTTGAGCTGACGCGATTTCTTCTTCTAACACTTGTAGTACGTTACCTTGCAACTCTTCTGCCCGGCCGTAAATCGTTCGTTCTACTTCCGTACCAACACTTTTCACTTCACCATATGGATTACATCCTAAGTAAGAATAGCGTCCTTTATCTTGATGAAGCTGCGAACTTTCTAATAAAAACTTTTTCTTTCCCTTCATACGTCTATATAAAGAAATTGGCGTAATGCTATCTCCTTCTTCTTCAGCGATTACTAAAAATGCTCTTCCCTGTTCTTTTTGCTTCATAAATTCCTCTTTTGTCATCATGCCTTTCACCTCAATCTGAAAAATAAAAAAGTCCCCTACATATCGAAAATATGTAGAGGACGATAAATTTACCGTGGTACCACCTCATGTTGGACGCAAAAGCATCCCGCTTTATTCAGGTACAAAATATATACCTTATCCTTGTAACGGCGGAACCCGGGTTGCCTACTGAAAATAATTGTTCAGCATACCTCTCGTAAGCCCATTCCGTATATGGCACCGCACCGGGCTCCCACCTATCCCCGGTTCTCTGTAACGTCTCCAATATACGTACTCTTCTTACTTCAACGATTTCATTTATTTAATTTTTTGTACACAAAAAGGGAGTACTCATCCTATAGAAAGGACGGGTACTCCCGTGGTGCCACCTTAATTCGTTACGAATGTAACGCACTTTACCGTATCAAAAACAATACGTGTCTCTTGTATCGATGAGATCATGTCGCCAAAGCCTACTTCTTTCGTTTCGGTTTGGAAGCTCCGAAGCCCATTCCACATCAATTCCATACTGATTCGCACCAACCATCAGCTCTCTGACATGTTCATCATGTGTACTCTTCTTCATCAACGCTTGCATTTTTTTAAGTTGCACTCATTATAGACCTTACTTTTTTCATAAGTCAATACTTTTTAAAAAATTTTATTTTTCTCTCCTTTCAATATTATATTGACAAAACAACCTCTTTTTATGTAAATATAATAAATACTCTATTAAAAATAAGGTTTTTTGTATGAATATTATATATTAAAAAAGTAAAATGATATCAAAAAACGCTTACATTTCTGAAAATTCATATTTCTGTATGGATTTTTCAGAATAATCATGATAGATTATAAATATGCATAACGCATCAAAAGACATGACAAAAGGAAGGGGAACTTCATGAGTACGCAGATGTTAACTTTAACTTCAATCTCTATTTACATGCTCGGGATGTTAGTCATTGGCTATTTCGCCTATAAACGAACGTCCAACTTAACAGATTATATGCTTGGCGGGCGTACACTAGGCCCCGCAGTAACAGCATTAAGTGCTGGAGCATCCGATATGAGTGGTTGGCTTTTAATGGGCTTACCCGGTGCAATGTTTAGCGTTGGATTGAGTAGTAGTTGGATTGCGATCGGCCTAACACTAGGCGCATACGCAAACTGGCTTTATGTCGCTCCTCGCTTACGTACCTACTCTGAAATTGCAAACAACTCTATTACTATCCCAGAATTTTTGGAACACCGCTTCCACGACAAATCTCACATGCTACGCTTAGTATCCGGACTTGTTATTATGATTTTCTTTACTTTTTATGTAGCTTCAGGATTAGTTTCAGGCGCTGTATTATTTGAAAATTCATTTGGTATGAACTACCACTTTGGGTTATTCATTGTTGCTGGCGTTGTTGTCGCTTACACATTATTTGGTGGTTTCTTAGCCGTAAGTTGGACAGACTTCGTACAAGGAATCATTATGGTAATTGCTCTTATTCTTGTTCCTATCGTAACAATTATGAATTCGAACGGACTTGGGCCTGCATTTGATACAATTCGTTCTGTAGATCCAACACGTCTAGATATTTTTAAAGGTGCCTCTACTTTAGGAATGATTTCCTTATTCGCATGGGGCCTTGGTTATGTTGGACAACCTCATATTATCGTACGCTTTATGGCGATTTCTTCTGTAAAAGAGATTAAAAGCGCACGAAGAATTGGTATGAGCTGGATGATTTTCTCTGTTGTTGGAGCTATGTTTACTGGTCTTATCGGTATCGCTTACTACTCACAACAAGAGTTAACATTATCTAATCCAGAAACAATTTTCCTTGAACTAGGAAAAATTTTATTCCACCCACTTATTACTGGATTTTTATTAGCAGCTATTTTAGCAGCTATTATGAGTACAATTTCATCTCAATTACTCGTTACTTCTAGTGCTATAACCGAAGACTTATATCGTACCTTCTTTAAACGCTCTGCTTCTGATAAAGAGCTTGTATTTGTCGGTCGTATGGCTGTACTTGTTATTGCATTAGTTGGGTGCGCATTAGCGTTTAAACAAAATGATACGATTTTAGCTCTTGTTGGATACGCTTGGGCTGGTTTCGGTTCTTCATTCGGACCTGCTATTTTATTAAGCTTATATTGGAAACGTATGACGAAGTGGGGCGCACTTGCTGGTATGATTTCTGGTGCCGCTACTGTTATTATATGGACTCAATTCGAATTCTTAAAAGATTTCTTATATGAAATGATTCCAGGTTTCGCTATTAGTTTACTAGCCATCGTAATTGTTAGTTTACTAACACAACCTTCAAAAGAAGTTGAAGAGCAATTTGAGAATTTCGAAAAACAACATAGTCATAATCTATAAAGGAAAAGCTCTGCTGTTATCGTATCAGCAGAGCTTTCTTTTTATGAAAGTTCGACAATCTTCTACTCGAATTTAACAATTTCTTTATGTTTCGTTAAATTAAACATAACACTAGTCCTTTATAGTAGTACTATCAGCACTTATACAGGAAGGGGACTCCAACATGTTAGCAGCTTTCCAGCAACAACAAACACGAAAATTTTCACCTATTACAAATACTTCTGCGTCTCGTTTGAACATACAACCTAATCCACCTAAAATTTCAATCGCTCCTTCTGTTATTTCAGTCATTGGTGTTCATATGGAAAAAAATAAGTTGAAAGTAAGAACTGGACAAAGCACTGAGTTATCAGCCTCCGTTTTACCAGTGCAAGCAACGAATAAAGAACTTATTTGGACAAATATGAATGCTGATGTTATCACAATGTATCCAAAAGGTGATACGGTAACGATTACTGGAAAAAGTGCCGGAAGATCAGTCGTAATTGTCACAACTACTGAAGGAAAGTTCCGTGACCTATGTATTATTCATGTACAACCTTATATGACAAATCCAAAGTAAAAGAGTGGCTTCCTAGCCACTCTTTTACTTGATTTCAATGTGTGAATTTTTACTTGTAACAAGGTTGATGAATTGGTCTTTATCTTTAGGAGAAATAACTTCTGTTTTATGTGCGCCGTAAACAATTTCAAGTCGATCCAATGACAATGCATGAGCAGCTATTGGATTTTTCGTATTTGAAATTTGTTTTATATCTCGTATAAATATGCTTTTTTTAACGAGACCTGATCTAATTGTAATTGTTTCTTCTCCGACGATGTATTTTGTCGAAAACCAACTCCACATAAATAATATTGCTAACGGAATTGTAAAAAATAAAAGAAAATACTCTTTTCCTGCAAATAGAGGAGCAAAACACGCTCCAATGACAACGAAAAAAATCGGATATAACCATATATCTTTTTTTGATGGAAATTCCATTAAACTTCCCTTCCTCCCCTATATTTCTGTAAAACAAAAAGAGAAGTATCACAACTTCTCTTTTCTCCTCTAACATTATAATTCCTGTGTATACGCCGGCTCATTTACTACATTTTTTGCTGTTCGTTTTTGTTGCTGTAGTAAGAAAACAGATACACCAAACAATACGAGCATGCTACCGATAATTTGCATGGCATTTAGTCTTTCACCGAGTAAGAAGAACGCTAATATAGATGCTCCAACTGGTTCACCTAAAATACTCATTGAAATTGTTGTTGCATTTACGTAGTTTAATAACCAATTATTAATGACGTGTGACACTGTCGGCACGACCGCAAGTAAAAGAAAAACGGTCCAATCCCACTTCGTATAACCTGTAAAAGGCACTTGCAATACTATATTATAAATCCCCATAAAAATACCTGCGAATGCAAAGACTGTAAAGCTGTAAATCCAATGTGATACTTTCTTTACCGTCGTTTGTCCGATAAATAAATAACCGACAACTGCTATTACACTTAAAAAGGATAATATATCTCCATAAATTGCTTGTTCACTTAATCCTAAATCTCCCCACCCAATACACATTACGCCTAGTATCGCTATTCCCATTGTCGCAATGGCTGAGTATGTTGTTCTTTCTTTAAATAAGAAAAAACCTCCAACTAAAGATACGATTGGTTGAAGTGCTAAAATAATCGTCGAACTAGCAACTGTCGTATGCTTTAAAGATTCAAACCACAAAAGAAAATGAAGCGCTAAAAAGAAACCAGATCCAATTAAAAATCCCCAATCTTTTATTTGAATCTCACTAAACTCTTCCTTTTTTCCCCAAACGATAGGCAGCATAATAAGTACGATAATCCATAATCGATACATACTTAATATTGAAGATGGTGCTGAGGACATCTTTACAAAAACTGCTGCGAATGAAATGGCTATAATGGAAATTGCTAATGGTAGTGCGATTGATCTTTCTTGTTTCAAATTCCGTCTCCCCTCTCACCTGTCAAAAATCCCACTTCATTATATCCGTTTTCTTTTATAACTTAAATACTAATTTTTTAGATTCTTCGTACCATTATGGTAAAATAGAAACGAAAGCACCTATTAGTGAATATTTCTTTCTTTTTCACTACAAGCGTCGCTCTTACAATCATTACAGTAAATTTTTATTTAGGGGGATCCACATGAATCAAACAATAGGGAGAATTGAAGAAATTTCATTTTATAGCGCATCACTTCAAGAAGATGTTACACTTCTCGTTTACTTACCAGTAAATTACACACCACTACACAAACATACAGTTGTAATTGCACAAGATGGTAGAGATTATTTTCAGCTTGGTAAAGCGCACCGTGTAATTGAGCGCCTTCGTGAAACTGAAGAAATTGACCGTACAATTATTGTCGGTATTCCATATAAAAATGTACACGATCGTAAAGAAAAATATTTCCCAAATGAAGTGAAAAACGCTGCGTATATTCGTTTCCTTGCTCATGAACTTGCACCATATATCGATGAAAATTATCCAACGTACCAAATCGGAAAAGGTCGTGTGTTAATTGGTGATTCTCTTGGCGGAACAGTTTCCTTTATGACTGCACTTATGTATCCGCATACATTCGGTAAAGTCGTTATGCAATCACCATTTGTCGATGACACAGTGATGAATTTGGCAAAAGACTTTAAAAATCCGGAGGCGCTAGACCTTTATCACGTCATTGGGACAGAAGAAACAGCTGTAAAACGCACTGATGGACAAGTATCCGATTTCGTTGGGCCGAACCGTGAGCTCAATACGCTTCTGACAGATAGAAATTTCATCACGCATTACGAAGAATTTGAAGGTAACCACACGTGGAAATATTGGCAAACTGATTTACCGAAAGCTTTCTCTCATATTCTATCAATGAAATAATAGAGAGCAGTATTCAGAATAATTTGATATAATAGATTAAGAGAGTTATTTTCTCAAAATCTAACTAGACTTACAAAGGGAGGAATTGGAACATGAAATTAGGCATTGTAATTTTTCCATCTAAAATGATTCAAGATAAAGCGAACGGATTGCGTAAACGTTATGATCCGCACTACGCATTAGTTCCGCCACATATTACATTGAAAACACCCTTTGAGACGCAAGATGAACAATTAGAATCGATTGTAAAAGAGTTACATACAATCGCAAGTAAAACGAACCCTTTCACCCTTCATGTCGGAAAAGTTGGTTCATTCGCACCTGTTAATAATGTTCTTTATTTTAAAGTAGAAAAAACACCTGAACTTACTTTCTTAAATGAGGAAATGCATAGCGAATTCTTTATACAAGAACGCGAGTACGCTTTCGTACCTCATTTAACAATCGGACAAGGCTTATCCGATGCAGAGCATGCTGATGTATTAGGTCGATTACGTATGAAAGATTTCTATTATGAACAACCAATTGATCGCT
The DNA here is from genome assembly GCF_030733445.1 of Bacillus sp. MMSF_3353. Classification (NCBI taxonomy): domain Bacteria; kingdom Bacillati; phylum Bacillota; class Bacilli; order Caryophanales; family Bacillaceae; genus Bacillus; species Bacillus sp. MMSF_3353. The sequence goes on along the minus strand of NZ_JASHJA010000003.1, from coordinate 413,405 downwards.
TCCATCTTCTATATCAATTAGAAAACGGAACGTGGACTGTATACGAAACATTCCACCTTGGAAAGGGGAACAACTAATTTGCACGCACAGATCGTACAAACAGACGAACAACTAAGAGATGCATTCTCTGTACGTAAGCAAGTATTTGTGAATGAGCAACAAGTTTCTGCTGACGAAGAGTATGATGAGTTTGAAGAAACTTCAACACACGTTGTTATATATGATAATGATGTTCCAGTTGGTGCTGGTCGTTTTCGCATACTGGATGGAATAGGAAAAATGGAACGCATTTGCGTACTAGCTTCCCATCGTAAAAAAGGCATTGGAAAAATTGTTATGGATGCACTTGAAGCGTATGCGAATGAAAACTCGCTACCAAAATTAAAGCTGCATGCCCAAACACATGCTGAAGATTTCTATAAGAAACTTGGATATGTAACGCATTCTGATGTATTCATGGAAGCAAATATTCCTCACGTCGTTATGATAAAAGAATTGTAATTTGAAAACAGGAGGTATCCCCTCCTGTTTTTTACATTGCTATTTTCTTTTTCTTCCGCTAAAGTTAAATGTTGATGCTATAGTTTTGAAGGTGAATATATGACACAAGAAAAATTTTCACAAAAATCATTAACGCACGCTGACATTCCGCGTGCAACATATCATATTCCGAAAACATCTACCCATTTAATTATGGAAGAAGATGCAGATGCGGCGTATTTTCGCGCTCTCGAACAACAAAATGTTTTTTTAAATGAAAAACAATTAGAGGCTGTGCGAACGACAGAAGGCCCTGTCCTTACATTGGCTGGTGCCGGAAGCGGGAAAACATCTGTTTTAACAACCCGCGTAGGTTATTTAGTAAATGTAAAACAAGTTCATCCACGAAATATTTTATTGCTTACATTTACACAAAAAGCAGCTGAAGAAATCCGAAACCGTGTAGCGAATTTACCAGGTATGAATCGCGCCGCAAGTAGCTACGTTGTTGCTGGTACGTTCCACTCTGTCTTTTTAAAATTACTTCGTAGTCAAGGATATAGTCAGCAAATTTTAGCAAACGAAAAACATAAACAAATTATGATAAAGAAAATTTTAAAAGAATTACGTTTAAAAGACGATTATGATGCTGAAACAATGCTCGCGATGATTTCACTTGAGAAAAACAAATTGAATCGTCCGAAAGATGTACAAGCAAAAACACCCGTTGAACAAGAATTTAAAGAAGTATACGAACGTTTTGAAGAAGTGAAACAACGATATAATTATATTGATTTCGATGACATCCTATTAGAAACATATTATATGTTAGAAAATAACGCTCCTTTGCTTACCCAATTACAACAACGTTTCCACTATATTGAAGTAGATGAGTTTCAAGATACATCGTATGCACAATATGAAATTGTAAAATTGTTAGCCACGCCAAGAAATAATTTATTTATCGCGGGTGATGACGACCAGGCGATATATGGCTGGCGAGGAGCAAGTCACCAAATTATTTTATCTTTTCCAAAAGAATTTGATAACACTACGATTATCGCACTTAATACGAATTATCGATCCAATCCTTTTATCGTCGGACTTGGAAATGAAGTTATCAAACTAAATCAAGAACGTTTTGATAAAGAGCTATATTCTGTGCGTGAAGAAGGTGTACAACCTTTTTACGCAAGACCTGCTACGACTCTTGATGAAGCAAATCAAATTTTGCAGCTCATTCAAGAAAAAGTAGATAGCGGCGAACGCAACTATAAAGATTTTTGTTTACTGTATCGCACACATTCTGTAAGCCGTTCGTTACTTGATCAGCTTACAATTCACAAAATCCCATTTATTAAGCACGGGGCGAGTCAATCATTTTATGAACATTCTTTAATTAAGCCTGTATTAGATCATTTAAGACTGGTGATTGAACCGTTTCGACTAGAATCACTTTCAAATATATTGCCAACTATGTATATCGGGCGTGATGATTGTATTTCATTTATTGAACGTGAACAATGGAAATATGGTGAGGGGCGGTTCCCTTCTCTTCTTCATTTCTTATTATTAAATCCGAGCTTAAAACCTTTTCAAGTAAAAAAGGTAAATGAGCGTATCGATTTTATTAAATTTATAAAAGAATTAGAACCGAAAAAAGCATTAAAAGAAATTATTCATGGTAAAGGAAAGTATTTAGAGTACTTACAAAGTAACGATCGTTCTTCCTTTACGATGCATAAAGATATACAAGAAGAAATGTTAGAAGAATTAATGGAGTCCGCAACTCGTTTTACCGATATTCCAGCTTATTTACAATTTATTGATGAAGCAATTCAAGGTCAAAAAGAAATGGAAGCATTAAAAACAATGCCGGAAAAAAATGCTGTTTCGCTTATGTCTATTCATAACGCAAAAGGCCTTGAATTTCCATGCGTCTTTTTACTTGGAGCGAGCGATGGTATTCTTCCCCATACTTCTTCTTTAAAAGATGCAAATGATCGTGTTACAGAGACTTCTGAAGCTTTAGAAGAAGAACGTCGACTACTTTATGTCGCAATTACACGTGCGAAAGAAGAACTTTACATTTCCTCTCCGCAATTTTTTAGAGGAAAAAAATTAGATATATCTCGTTTTTTATATACTGCGCGAAAAGATTTACCTGAAAAGACATCCACTAAATAAGGATGTCTTTTTTTATATTGCATTATGTACATCCCTACTATATAAATTCCCTGCTTTTATCGTAAGAATTAACGTAATATCAACCATATCTCATTCATATTGTAATAGTGTATGTCAGAACTCACGATAAGGAGTGAACATAATGAGCTGCAATTGTAACGAAGACCATCATCACCATGATTGTGATTTCAACTGTGTATCGAATGTCGTTCGTTTTATACATGAATTACAAGAATGCGCAACTACAACATGTGGATCCGGTTGCGAAGTTCCATTTTTAGGTGCACATAACAATGCATCAGTAGCGAATACACGTCCTTTTATTTTATACACAAAGACTGGAGAACCTTTTGAAGCATTTGCACCATCTTCAAGCCTTACTAGCTGCCGATCTCCAATCTTTCGCGTAGAAAGTATAGATGATGATGACTGTGCTGTATTACGTGTATTAACTGTAGTTTTAGGTGATGGTACCTCTGTACCACCTGGTGATGACCCAATCTGTACGTTTTTAGCTGTACCAAATGCAAGGTTAGTATCGACATCTACTTGTATTACTGTTGATTTAAGTTGTTTCTGCGCTATTCAATGCTTACGTGATGTTTCTATATAAAACTAAATATTAATTTAAGCATGGATTGGGTGGCAGAGTTTTCTGCCACCCAATCCATGCTTAAAAGCTATTATTATGTATTTTTCATAAAATTGGGAACTTGTCTAGAACATAGAACCTGTCCTTTTCATTAACTGAAAGTAGAAACAGATAAAGGAGTGAAAAACATGTTCTCTTCTGATTGCGAATTTACTAAAATCGATTGCGAGGCGAAACCAGCTAGTACACTACCTGCCTTCGGTTTTGCTTTCAACGCGTCTGCACCTCAGTTTGCTTCACTATTCACACCATTACTATTACCTAGCGTAAGTCCAAACCCAAATATTACTGTTCCTGTAATAAATGATACAGTAAGTGTCGGAGATGGTATTCGAATTCTACGAGCTGGTATTTATCAAATCAGTTATACATTAACAATTAGTCTTGATAACTCACCTGTTGCACCAGAAGCTGGTCGTTTCTTCTTATCATTAGGTACGCCAGCTAACATTATTCCTGGATCAGGTACAGCAGTTCGTTCTAACGTTATTGGTACTGGTGAAGTAGACGTATCCAGTGGTGTTATTCTTATTAACTTAAACCCTGGTGATTTAATTCAAATTGTACCAGTTGAGTTAATTGGAACTGTGGACATCCGTGCTGCAGCATTAACAGTTGCACAAATTAGCTAGTAAAAAGCGGTATTTCTTCATTAGAAATACCGCTTTTTATATTTATAATAAAAAACACTCACAGTAATATGAGTGTTTCATTCTTCATAATGTTTTATTGTGTTCTTCTTTTTCCCGCAATTACATCCCTTTTTCTTCACAAATCCTTGTTGTTGTAATTGTTCTTGGTATGCCTGTTGTTGTGCTTGGTGTTGTTGCTGTATATGATACCATTGCTGCAGGTCATATGAATTTTGCCTTGGACTATTACTCACAGCAAACATCTCCTCTACTGTCAATTCTGTCTATTTACTATATGAACAACTCTTTATTTCCGTTCCCTCATTCCTTTAAACTCCGCTTTTTCTCGTATTATGAAAATATATTATTCTTCCATAAAATATCCTGTAATCGTTTCAATGATTGCCGCTGCTCCTGCAATAGCTAATAATGCAAGTAAAGGCTCTGCAACGATAGGAATCCAATTATATAAAACTAATAAAAAAGCACTAACCCATACACCTGTACACCAATAACAGCTTAATAATTCGCCAACCCACTTTCTTAATCCTTTACCTTTTACTTTTGTAAAAGTTGATACACTTCCATCTGGCTCTGTAATCTCTAACTCATCAATAAACGGTCTTCGCAAAAAGGCTGTAATTTTATCATAAACAATTAAACGAGTGAGCCTAAAGGCAGCTAACGCAAAAATAAAAAATAAAAGCCAGCTTGTAAACAGCATGATTCCACCTTCCCTTATCTTCTTTCGCCTATTTAAAAAAAAAGGTCTTGAGATTGTGACCAAATCTCCTCGACTCCAATATCTTATTAATGTAAATACAAACAAGAAGATAAGGAGTGACATTAATGAGTTGTAACGAAAATAAACACCATAGCTCTTCTCATTGTGTAGTTGACGTTGTAAAATTCATCAATGAATTACAAGATTGTTCTACAACAACGTGTGGATCTGGTTGTGAAATTCCATTTTTAGGTGCACACAACACTGCATCAGTAGCAAATACACGCCCTTTTATTTTATACACAAAAGCTGGCACACCATTTGAAGCATTTGCACCATCTGCAAGCCTTACTAGCTGCCGATCTCCAATTTTCCGTGTGGAAAGTGTAGATGACGATAGCTGTGCTGTCTTACGTGTGTTAACTGTAGTATTAGGTGACGGTTCTCCTGTACCGCCTGGTGACGATCCAATTTGTACGTTTTTAGCTGTACCAAATGCAAGATTAATCTCGACATCTACTTGTATCACTGTAGATTTAAGCTGTTTCTGTGCGATTCAGTGCTTACGCGACGTTTCTATCTAATAAGTTAAGTAAACTAAAAAACTATTGGGGTGGTAGAAGATTTGCTACCACCTTTACATATTTAAAAGCCCGCCATACTAATCGATTGGATATCATCTATAGACAACTTAATATCTCGCATACTATTTGGCGGCATAATAGCTACAATTCCATTACGATACGATATGATTGATCCAACATATGAGACTGTAGCTGTTTTTATTCTGCACCTTATTTTCGGAATATAATGAGGGCGGTTTAATAAAAAATGAATCTTCTCTTCATTATTCATATCCTTAAATGATTTATTATACGGGACAGTTCTCACTGGCTCTTGTTGTTCTTGTTGCTCTTGCTGCTCTTGCTGCTCTTGTACTTGTTCCGCTTCTTCCATTTTTTCTTCTACTTGTTGCTCTTCTTGTTGCTCTATTACCTCTTCCACAGCACTACTTACAATATTTTCGTTTTTATTACTTTCCTCTTTTCGATCTTCATTTTCAAAGTTTGTTAAGATAATTCTTTTTATTTTCGGTGCAGCAAGTTCCAAATTTACTTGCGCAATATATAACAACGGTTTTCCAACTGTTGAACTTTTATTTTTATTCTTCACACTCGTCCCTCCCACTTCCATACGTAGCTGAATAAATTGTGTACTATTATAGTTATATTCATAACGTGGTAAGAACTTTCGTTAAAAATTGTTCTTTCTAAGAACAAATAAAAAGGACAATCTCAACATTTAGAGATTGTCCTTTAAAAATTAATATTATATTTATCCTAGGATATGATACCCTGAATCAACGTGAATGTTTTCTCCTGTTACGCCGCGTGCTAAATCACTGAATAAGAATACTGCTGTATCCCCAACTTCTTCTGGAGTTGTTGTACGACGAAGTGGTGCGCGCTCCTCAATTTCTCTTAAAATTGAGTTAAAGTCGCCTACGCCTTTTGCAGATAACGTACGAATTGGTCCTGCAGAAATAGCGTTAACGCGAATGCCGTGTTGGCCTAAATCGTTAGCTAAATATTTTACGCTCGCTTCTAATGAAGCTTTCGCAACACCCATAACGTTATAGTTTTTCACAACGCGCTCGCCGCCAAGGTATGTTAGCGTTAAAATATTTCCGCCTTCTGTCATTACTTTCTTCGCTTCTCTTGCTACAGCTGTTAAAGAGAATGCACTAATATTTTGTGCAAGTAAAAATCCATCGCGAGAAGTATCTACAAATTCACCTTTTAAATCATCACGATTTGCAAAAGCAATACAGTGTGCAACACCGTGAATTGTACCAACCTCTTGCTTGATTGTTTCAAAGCAAGCTGTAAGTTCTTCATCATTTGTTACATCACAAGGTAATACAAGTGATTCTTGTCCTTCTAATGTGTCCGCTAATTCACGAACGTTTCTTTCTAAACGTTCTCCTGCATATGTGAATATTAATTTTGCACCTGCATTATGCAAAGAGCGAGCAATTCCCCACGCAATACTTCTTTGGTTCGCAACGCCCATAACAACAAATGTTTTCCCTTGTAATAGTTCCATGATATATCCTCCCAGAATTACTTATACTTGTTATTAGTACCTGATACTATAATTATAGTACCATAAAACCTCTTAAAGGCAAACAAAAAAGTCATTAACTTAAATTTTGTTAATGACTTTTTGTTTCTATAAAAAACCGCTCTAATCCTTCTTCCCAAGAAGGCATTTGTGAAAAACCATTTAATCGTAGCATGTTATGTTGGAAAACAGAATATTTCGGTCTAGCTGCCGCCGATCCAAATTCTTCGGTTGAAACAGGTAATACATTCACTTTCATATTTGCATCCGAGAATATTTTTTTGGCAAATTCAAACCAAGAACATGAGCCTCTATTTGATACATGATACGTACCGTATAAAGAAGTGTGAATGAGCTTATTAATCATCACATTTAAATCCGCCACATAAGTAGGAGAACCAATTTGATCCGCTACAACAGATAATTCTGCTCTTTCTTTTCCTAACCGCATCATCGTTTTCACAAAATTGTTTCCATACTTACCATATAACCACGATGTTCGAACGATAAAATATTTATTATGTAACTCTTTGACAAACTGCTCTCCCGCATACTTAGAAGCCCCGTATACATTTATCGGTGATGGATTATGAAACTCATGATAGCCATCTGGTCTGTCACCTTGAAATACATAATCGGTACTAATATAAACTAATTTCGCCCCTACTAATTGTGAAGCAACCGCTACATTTCGAGCTCCTATTGCATTTATTACATAAGCAAGGTCTTGTTCTTTCTCAGCATGATCAACCTTCGTATACGCTGCACAATGAATAATTATATGTGGCCTTATTTCTTGTACCACTTGCTGCATTCGGGATATATTTGTTATATCTAGTAACTTTTTATCAAATGGATATATGTCATATTCTTCAGCATTTAACTCTTCTTGTAGTTGCTTTCCCAATTGACCATTTGCTCCCGTTATGATAATCCGTTCTTTCATTTATATGCCCCTTATTTTTCTTTTAGTGGTTTCCACCATTCTATATGATTTTCATACCATTCCACCGTTTCTTTTAGCCCCTGTTCAAACGTATACTGTGGTTCCCACCCGAGCTCATTCTTCATCTTTTGTGCATCAATCGCATAACGACGATCATGCCCTAAACGGTCTGTAACATACGCAATATCTTCTTTCGTTTTTCCTAAGAGAGAGATAATTTGTTCCACAACATCTACATTGGTTTTTTCATTATTTCCACCTATATTATATACTTCTCCTATACGTCCCTTATGCAGAACAACGTCAATCGCACTACAATGATCCGTTACATGTAACCAATCTCTTACATTTAATCCATCGCCATATAACGGTAGTTTTTTTCCTTCCAGCGCATTCGTAACCATTAACGGAATTAACTTTTCAGGATATTGATACGGCCCATAGTTATTGGAGCAACGCGTTACTATAACTGGTAATTGATATGTTTTATAATAAGATAAAGCTATCATGTCGGCGCTCGCTTTGCTTGAAGAATATGGACTATTTGGAGCTAACGGGGTTTTCTCGGTAAATCTACCTATCTTACCTAACGAGCCGTACACCTCATCTGTTGATACTTGCACGAGTTTAATATGTGGATATTTTTTTACTAATTCTAATAAGGTGACTGTCCCAATTACATTTGTATCATAAAAAGGGATCGGATTTTCAATACTACGGTCCACATGTGATTCAGCTGCGAAATTGACAATTACTTGCACATCACGTTCCTTAATAACATGCTCCAGCAGCTCTCCATTTTGAATTTCACCTTTTACAAAATAGTAATTCGGATGATCTTGAATAGACTTTACATTATTTAAGTTTCCACTATATGTTAATGCATCGAAATTAATAATTTTATATGTTTCATAGCTTTGTAACATATAATGCACAAAATTACTTCCAATAAATCCGGCCCCACCTGTTACTAATATATTCATACACAACTCTCCTACTCAAAAACTATCTTCATATTCCTGAAGTAACGGTAATATTCGATCTTTATCAGACAAAATAGGGCTTGTTACCGGCCATGGAATTGCTAAGTCTTTATCGTCCCAAAGTACCCCTGAGTCATGATTAGCACTATAATACTCATCTACTTTATACATAACAATAGTATGCGGGACAAGTGTACAAAAACCATGTGCAAATCCTTTTGGCACTAATAATTGCCGATGATTATCCGCGCTTAAAATATATCCTCTCCACTGTTTAAACGTTGGTGAATTTTTTCGCAAATCAACGATAACATCATAAATTGCTCCTTGCATAACTTGAATAAGTTTCGTTTGTGCTTTCGGATTTTTTTGAAAGTGTAATCCCCGAATCGTTCCCGCTTCTGCCGAATACGAAACATTATCCTGTACAAATGAATACGTAACTCCCAATGTTTCTAGCACCTTCTTATTATAACTTTCAGTAAAAAAGCCACGCTCATCTCCAAATAACCTCGGTTCTAACAATTTCGCGTCGGTAAAGTTTGTTTCTATAACTTTCATATTCTCACCTATTCTCCGTTAAACTGTTTACCAAAGTTTATATCCCGCGCTAACGTATTCGCCCTTTGAAGAGAAACATGAGTTCCTGCATCAGTCCACCAACCGCTCATTTCATTATAAGTAAGTACCCCTCGTTTTAAATACCAATTATTGATATCTGTAATTTCAAGCTCTCCCCTTGCGGAAGGTTTTAATTCTTTTATATAAGAAAAGACTTTCGGGTCATATAAATAAATTCCTGTGACTGCATAGGAACTTTGCGGCTCTTTCGGCTTTTCTTCAATTTCAATTATTTTACGATTTTGAATATTTGCTACGCCAAATCTCTCAGGATCATCTACAGATTGCAGCAGTACTTTCGCACCTTCTTTTTGATTTGCAAACTCTTCAACATACGGACGAATATCATCCGAAAAAATGTTATCGCCTAATATAACTACCATGCGATCATTCCCAACAAAATCTTCACAAAGCCCTAATGCTTGTGCAATTCCGCCAGCCTTATCTTGCACACGATACGTAAAGGACACGCCAAACTCTTGACCGCTTCCTAAAAAACTAACAACATCTCCCATATGCTCTTTACCTGTAATAATCATAATATCTGTAATCTCACATTGTTTCAGCTTATATACTGCATGATAAATCATTGGGTAACGTCCAACAGGAAGCAAATGTTTATTCGTTACTTTCGTTATTGGATATAGCCTCGATCCAGTACCACCTGCTAAAATAATCCCTTTCACTCTGCATCTCTCCCTTATGATGGAGATAAAATATCTTTATACTGTTCTACAAACACTTTTCGATCTTTCTCATATGTATCCGCATCAAATTCATCTCCGTTATAATGAATACACCATAAATTTGATTGATTTGGGATACCAATTAAATAACCAGCCCTTTGAAACTCTAAAGACTGTGATACATCATAAAAGTGGAACCCTTGAAACAAATCTTCTCGCCACGGAATATCATACTGCGTTGCCATGAATAAGCCATCAATTGCCTGCACCGACATAAAAGATTGGCTTCCATAAAACCCCTGATCTAAATTTAATAATTGATAATTCCGTCTTCTATACTCAATCACTTTCCCTACTAAATTTTTCCCTTCCCACCATATCCCGTTACTCGGTAAAAATTGGGCTCCAGCTACTCCAATTAAGCCGAGCTTTTCATTATCTTTAAAAAGGGAAATAATTGTATAGAACATCTCTCGATTAATAAAATAAGTATCCTGATGTATATAAACCTTATACTTCGCGGGATATGAAAGTGCTCGGTTATATGCGCTTGCCATACTTTTCGCATCTCGTATCGGAAAAATTTGTACGACATAATCAGGGGGAACAAAAAGGTTTCTTATTTGTCTCTCGCATTGTTCAAATAGCTCTTCATTATTTACACAAACAACAACTAATATTGTACGATCCTTCATTTTGTAGCCCCTCTATTCGTCTTGATTTACATCTGACATATAGTTCTCCACAAATATCTTTCTATACTTGTCATAGTTGGTCATATTCACATCAATATGATAGTGAATGCACCACGCATCACGCTGTACAGGAACCCCAACTGTATAGCCAGCTTTTCTAAATTCAAACGACTGAGATACATCATAATAGTCAAACCCATCAAACAAGTCTTCTCGCCAGGGAATATCGTATTGCGTTGCCATCAATAAACCGTCGATACATTCCACAGGCATAAATGTTTTTGACTCATGGTACGGCTGTTCTTGAGTTGCCATATAAAATAAATCGTTCATATAACCAATTACTTTCCCAATAACTCCCTTGCCTTCATTCCATATCCCGTTTGGAGGAACATATTGGGCTCCAATCATTCCAATCATTCCAAGATGTTCATGTTCGTTAAATAATTGAAGTAATCCATATAAAAATGCCACATTCATAATGAAAACATCTTGGTGTATATATACTTTATATTTCGCTGGATGCGAAATCGCTTGATTATATCCGCTCGTCATACTTTTCGCATTCCGAATTGGCATAAATTGTACAGTATACCCTGGAGGCACTGCTAAGCTCAATATATGTCGTACACACTGTGCATACATTTTCCGATCATTTATACATGTAACAAATAATATTGTTTTTTCAGCAGCACTCATAGCTGTGATTTTTCTGCTTCAATAATATACTGAAATACGACCGTCTCAGCCATGAAGCCACTTCCAAGACGATATTTTTTACAAATTCCATATAATTCCTCAATAAGTGGTTCGTACATTTTATGATCAACATATACACGATCTACTTTACTAATCGAATAACCTGCTTTTAAAAACATTCGGAGCATTTCATTAAATGTAAAGAAACGAATATGCGTTTTATCTAATAAACCATATTCTGTATACGTCCAATTTCCAGCAAGTAACGGCGCTAATACTGAAATGTGAGCAACGTTTGGTATACTTGCTAAAATCACACCATTTTCTTTTATATATGGCTTTACTTTTTCTATTACAGCCCACGGATCAAATAAATGCTCTAATACGTCTCCGAATATGACGCAATCAAATTGCTCCTCCTCATACGGCATATCCATTGTTTCTATATCGCCTAAAACAACATGATCTAGTTTTTCTTTTGCTTGTTCTGCCGCCTCTGGGAATGCTTCGATTCCTGATACACGTGTGCCATTTTCTTTTATGACCGCTCCCAATGCACCACTCGAGCAACCGATATCAAGAACTTCTTTCCATTCCTTTTTTATATGCTTTAATAAATTCGGATTCACTGCATTATAATAATGCCCGGACTTTTCTTCGTATAAAGAATTTTTTGGGGAATTCATTTTACACACTCCTTATGCAAATTGAATTTGAAATATAAATCTCATTCACCAAATATTGGTTCCATTACTGATACACTAATATATAACCAATCTATTAGTGTTAGAATAACGATAAATCATTTCTAACAAAACGAAACTTATTACACTTTATATTGTTTATCAAAAACACCCCGAAAATATTTGCGGTTATATTCAATTGCAGCATTATTCGGAACATAAGAAGCTGCTAGTTCATTGTAATAATAAGCTTTATCTTGCTCTCCTAACTTGCTATAACAAATACACATTTGTAAATAGGGAAGCCATGTGTAGCTCGCTGGACTATGAAACGGACTCTCCGTCGCCATTGGTACTTCCGTTGCAAGTTTAAACCAAAATATCGCTTCGTTATATTTTTGTTGTTCCATATATATATATCCTATTCTTGTACAATTCTCTCCTCTAGGAACATCATATCGAAACGACTTCACGCAAGATTCAACTGCTTTCTCCCACATTCCAATCTTTGCATAGCAATCTCCTAACTTACCACATGCATAAATTTTCTCTTCATACCATCCTTCGTCTTGATTAAGAAATGTTTCATATAGTAGAACTGCATCATCATATTTTTGATTATCCATAGATTCATTCGCGTAATAAAATAAATCTCTCGGACTCAATTCTTCTCCAGCTGCTACAGCATCTTGAAAAATTTTCAAATTACGATTTGTTACCTTTTTTTCTTTTTTATGTGTAATAGCAACATTACTACTAAAAGTTTCACCAGAAATAGCTAAATATTCATGAACCTTTCCAAACCATTGAAATTGTTTTTCACGCTTTACAAGTCGATTTCTTTTTGTACAATATAAAGGTTTCCCGTTAGAATCCATTGCAAGATGATACGGCATCGAAACTGCATCCACATTAGGATCTAATTCTCTTTTTAATAGGATCAATGCCTCTTGAGCATCTTCTAATAACACATCATCAGCATCTAGCCATAATATATATTCTTGTGTTGCTTTCGAAAAAGAAAAATTTCTAGCTGCCGCAAAATCATTAATCCATGGAAAGTCATATATGTTGGAAGTATATTGAGCTACAATTTCTTTCGTTCGATCAATGGAACCTGTATCAACTACAATAATTTCATCAACAATTTTTTCTACTGCCTCTAAACATCGACCTATTGTATCTTCCTCATCTCGAACAATCATACATAAACTAATTGTGATTCCTTGCTTGTTCAACATAATCACCCTCTTCCAAATCAATCATATGTTATACATACAATAAACTTTCCACTTTTTTAACTTACACAAGCAGTTTAAGATTTCTTTTCAATAATTCAAATGTCCGTGTCATTTTCTTCCGGTTTTGCATCTACTATATAATGAACGCTTTATGGAGGTGAATTTATGTCAAATAATAATTATTCAGATGGATTGAATCCCGATGAATCTTTATCAGCTAGTGCATTTGACCCTAATCTTGTAGGACCAACATTACCACCAATACCACCGTTTACCCTTCCTACCGGACCAACTGGGCCGACTGGGCCGACTGGGCCGACTGGGCCAACTGTACCAACTGGACCGACTGGACCGACTGGGCCGACTGGACCGACTGGACCAACTGGACCGACTGGACCGACTGGACCGACTGGACCAACTGGAGACACTGGTACTACTGGACCAACTGGGCCAACTGGAGACACTGGTGCTACTGGACCAACTGGGCCAACTGGAGACACTGGTACTACTGGACCGACTGGGCCAACTGGAGACACTGGCGCGACTGGACCAACTGGTGCTACCGGACCGACTGGACCAACTGGGCCAACTGGACCGACTGGACCATCAGGACTAGGACTTCCAGCAGGATTATATGCATTTAACTCCGGTGGAATTTCTTTGGATCTTGGACTTAATGCTCCAGTACCATTTAATACTGTTGGATCTCAGTTCGGCACAGCAATTTCTCAATTAGATGCCGATACTTTCGTAATTAGTGAAACTGGATTCTATAAAATCACTGTTATCGTATATACTGCAGCCGTAAGTCTATTAGGAGGACTTACAATCCAAGTAAATGGGGTACCTGTACCTGGTACTGGAACGACTTTAATCTCAGTTGGAGCACCTATCGTTGTTCAAGCAATTACGCAAATTACGACAACTCCATCATTAGTTGAAGTAATTGTTACAGGACTTGGATTATCATTAGCTCTTGGTACGAGTGCATCCATTATTATTGAAAAAATCGCTTAATTTTTTCCTTAGCAGTAAAACTGATATCAGTTTTACTGCTTTTTCATTGGTAAATTCAATCATTAAATCCTTCTTTTCTACATAGTCATAATGTTGTATGACATTCTTCAGGAGGCAATTATATGGAAAATAAATCGGCTGTCCAGCTTTATCTTGAGTTATTAAAGAAAACAATTTTATTTGAAATATGGCTAGAATACGAACCATACTTACCTGCTTCTTTACATATATCTAAAGAACTATCATATGAACCAGTTACGGTTCCACTTCCTTTATTTCTTAAGCAGTATATAGAAAATCACAATTTAAAAATCGTTAATCCTAATGTTTCAAACGATGAGCGTCAAGGTGGCAAGGATTGGCCAAGAGCTGCACACAGTATGGTTGGTCGAAAACGTATGAATCAATTACAAGAGGCGATGGAAACTGTAGTCAGGGAAAATATAGAAGGCGATTTTATTGAAACTGGTGTATGGCGCGGAGGATCATGCATTTTTATGAATGGGTTTTTACAAGCAAACAACATTAAGGATCGTACTGTATGGGTTGCCGATTCGTTTGAAGGTCTGCCCGCACCTAACTTAGAACAATATCCGAAAGATTACGGTGATTATTTGCACACATTCGATTACTTACGAGTTTCTTTAGAAACAGTGCAAGAAAACTTTAGAAAATATGATTTATTAAATGATCAGGTGAAATTTTTAAAGGGTTGGTTTAAAGATACATTGCCTTCAGCACCGGTAGAAAAAATTGCAATTGCTCGCCTTGATGGTGATATGTATGAATCAACGATGGATAGTCTTGTAAATTTATACGATAAAGTTTCAACAGGTGGCTTTATTATTATTGATGATTATGGATTGATAACATGCGCAGAGGCTGTAACAGATTTCAGAAGTGAAAGAAACATAAAAGCTCCTATGACTCAAATTGATGATTTCGGTATTTATTGGCGAAAAGAATAGGATACAATTTTATTTTTTTGAGGGGTTCTATCACACTACTTATTCATAAGGACCTATCATGTAAAGTTCCCCTCACTATAAATGATTAACTTATATATGCAATAAAAATCTCTTACTTTACTACAAGGACGGAGTGAATGTATGAACGAAAATGAGAAAAAAATCACATTAATTCCACCCCCAGAACTCGTTCAATATGTAGGTGGTGACTTTGAAGAAGTTGGAAAAGAGTTTATACAGTATTTTATTGAATTTGGAAATTTAAAATCAAATGAAACAGTGTTAGATATAGGCTGCGGCATCGGCCGAATGGCGGTTCCATTAATGAATTATTTAAGTGATGATGGTACTTATTATGGATTTGACTTATTCAATGCGGGAATTACATGGTGCAAAAATAACATTTCAACACGCCGTAACAATTTCCATTTTGAACATGTCGATATATATAATCAATTCTACAATCCCGAAGGAAAAGAAGATGCTTCCGAATACAAGTTTCCATATGAAGATGAATCATTTGATTTTATTTTTTTAACGTCAGTATTTACCCATCTCCTTCCGAAAGAATTAGAACATTACGTATGCGAGATTGCACGAGTTCTAAAAAAAGATGGGAGATGTTTTATTACTTTCTTTTTAATTAATCCTGAATCTTCCTATTACTTAAACGCAGGACTAAGTACGTTAGGTTTTTATCATCAAATTGACAATTGTTATGTTCTAAATAAAGATATCCCGAACTTCGCAGTTGCCTATCCTGAAGAAGATATTCGTATCCTATTAAATAAGTATGGGCTAGAAGTACAGACTCCCCCTCATTATGGTTCATGGTGTAGCAGAACTAAACACACAAGTTATCAAGATATTATTCTTACACAAAAAACTTCTGAAAGGTAGTTGTATATGAATAATATTAAAAATCCGCCTCTCGTTTCCATCCTTATTCCCACCTATAATCGACCACATTATTTTAAAATTGCTTTAGAAAGTGCATTAGCACAAACATATTCAAATATTGAAATTATTGTAGGAGACGATAGCACAAATAATGAAACAGAAAAATTAATATACAGACATTATTTACATAAGCATAAACATATAACGTACATTCGAAATGCTTCTACTCTAGGACAATTTCATAACGCCCTTATGCTCTTAGAACAGTCAAATGGAGAGTACATAAATTTCTTAATGGACGATGATATATTTTATAATAATAAAATCGAAAAAATGATGTCTTATTTCCAACAAGACTTAAATAAAAATCTCGCGCTTATCACATCCTATCGCACTTGGATTAATGATAATGGAGATATAATTGAACAACATCCCTCCATGAAAAAATTATATGATGAAGATACTCTACTAAATGGGAAAGCTTTTGGAAACCGTATGCTTATACTGGGACAAAACATTATTGGTGAACCTACGACTGTACTCTTTCGAAAAGATCTATTAGCAGAACCATTCGGCACTTTAAATGGTAGAAAATATGGTTGTAGTGTTGATATGGCCTCTTGGATAAGTTTACTGTCAAAAGGTGATGCAATGTATATAACTGAGCCCTTAAGTTCATTCCGCCTTCATACGGGACAGCAAGTACATTACAAATTCCTTGAAGGCTGTGAAGATTTTTTACATCTCGTTTTAACCTCCAAAAAATATGGTTTCTTACAAGATAGCACCCATTATAAATCGAGTCTGTTAAAAGCTTGCGAATGGCACGATGATGCTGTGAATTTTTATCAGCTATACCCAAACCTCATTCCAACTTCCGATACACATGCCCGTCTCTCCTATTGTTTAAATATCATTACAAAAGAACTCCGAGAAATATAGTCCATCACACGGTAGGCACTATTCCTTCCGTGTGATGTATGACTTCCCACAAATAGTGGAATAAATGTATGCATAGTCTGCTTGTATATTATTTTTATCATGACATGATCCATATACTTACTAGGCGATAGAAAGGAATACATACATTGAAAGATCCAAATTCTCAATATCAAATAGACTACGTATTACTATTCATCTTATTTGCCATTGGGACTGTTAGTTGCTTTGCAATTGCAAGTGCACAAGCCTCTTTACCACCATTTTTGCAAAATGTAAATTTTGTATTAAAGCAAATCCAATGGTACTTCATTGGATTTATAGCCATCGGTTTTATTATGATTATCGATTTCGATCGTTATCAAAAAATTGCTTGGTATTTATATAGCTTTGCATTGGTACTACTAATTGGACTAGAACTTCAAGTACCAGGTGCCGTTACAATAAAAGGTGCGACCGCTTGGTACAGGCTTCCAGGCATCGGAAATTTCCAGCCTTCTGAAATTATGAAATTGTTTTTAATTATCGTCACCGGACGAATTATAGCAAATCACAATGAGAAATATTTTTTCCGAACAATACACAGCGATTTTTTATTACTCGGAAAAATATGTGCAACAAGTTTGCCACCCCTACTACTTATTGCAAAGGAACCTGATTTAGGAAACACAATGGTAATTTCAGCTATGCTCGCAGCAATGATACTAGTTTCTGGTATACGTTGGCGTTTTATTTTCGGATTAGTTTCTGGTATTTTTGTAGCTGGCGTTACATTAACGTATATTTTTTTTACTCATACAAAATTCTTTAAAGCACACATTTTACAAGAATATCAACTAAATCGCTTCTACGGCTGGTTAGCGCCATACAAATATGATGCGCAAGGCTATCAATTAAGACAAGCTTTCTTAGCTACTGGATCAGGGGAAATGCAAGGAAAAGGTTGGGAAAATGGACAAGTATACTTTCCAGAACCACATACGGATTTTATTTTCACCAATGTCGCTGAGCAATTCGGCTTTTTAGGCGCAAGTGTCATTGTTTCACTTTTTTTCCTACTTATTTTCCGCATGATTCATATCGCTTTAGAAAGTAATGACCCTTTCGGTAG
This sequence comes from Bacillus sp. MMSF_3353, assembly GCF_030733445.1. Taxonomy (NCBI): domain Bacteria; kingdom Bacillati; phylum Bacillota; class Bacilli; order Caryophanales; family Bacillaceae; genus Bacillus; species Bacillus sp. MMSF_3353. Next base: position 395,117 of record NZ_JASHJA010000003.1, on the reverse strand, counting down.
TTACATCTGTGCTGGTACAATCGGAATGTTTACTTTTCAAGTATTTCAAAATATCGGGATGACCATCGGATTACTACCTATTACAGGAATTACATTACCCCTTATGAGCTACGGAGGAAGTTCCTTACTCACATACATGATAGCGATTGGCTTCGTTTTAAACGTTCGCTCAAGAACGAAAATCTTTATGTTTAAATGACGAGCAAAAACAGTATATTTTTATCTCTATCCTTTTTTAGATATACTAATGAAAAATATGGTGGAGGTTTAAATATGAAATTTGACATTATAGGGGATATTCATGGATGCTTTCAAGAGTTTCAAGATTTAACGACGAAACTCGGATACAACTGGAATAGTGACCTGCCGTTTCACCCTGACCAACGTAAGCTTGCTTTTGTTGGTGATATTACAGATCGCGGCCCTCATTCATTACGTATGATTGAAATTGTATGGGAACTTGTCATAAATAAAAAAGTAGCTTATTACGCTCCGGGAAATCACTGTAATAAACTATACCGTTTTTTCCTTGGGCGTAATGTGACAATCGCTCATGGACTCGAAACAACTGTTGCCGAATATGAAGCACTGCCTTCTCATAAACAAAACATTATAAAAGAAAAATTTATCACCCTTTACGAGCAATCCCCTTTATATCACGTACTCGATGAGAAAAGGTTAATTGTATGTCACGCTGGAATTCGGCAAGATTACATAGGAAGACAAGATAAAAAAGTACAAACCTTTGTATTATATGGCGATATTACAGGAGAAAAACATGCTGACGGCTCTCCTGTCCGTCGCGACTGGGCACAAGAATATAAAGGAAAAGCTTGGATTGTATATGGACATACACCAGTTAAAGAACCTCGCTTTGTAAATCATACAGTCAATATTGACACTGGAGCTGTATTTGGTGGCAAACTAACCGGACTACGTTATCCTGAGATGGAGACCGTTTCCGTCCCTTCCTCCCTGTCTTTTGTCCCTGAGAAATTTCGCCCAATTTCATAACTATCCTTATTTCAGATACCATTCACAAATTACGAGGATTACCGTATCATTTAGGCGGCTCTCCTATAAAAACTAGGTAAAGTAATTAAAAAAAGATGCAATAAAGTGCATCTTTTTTTAATTACACGGCATATACTGTCGCAGGAGGTGACAGAATGAAGAAAAAATCTTCTAAACAAAAAAGAAAATGCCCGCCTTTTTATCTGCCCATGTACGGAATTAACAACTGGTGCAGCATTCGAGCTGCAGCTTTAGAAGAACCGGACGGACAAGGGGCTTCCCCCAAAAACAAAGCTAAACCAAAATATGTCTCTTTAGAAAATGCTGTAATGAGCCGCATAATCGATAATAGAAAAACAAAGATGCAGCAAAAAAATAAACCTCTCTCTACTCACACTGAACAGGTTGTGCCTTCTGAGCAAACAGAGAAAAATACAGAAGAAGACATCCCTGTAGCAATAAATAAAAAAGCAGAATCAGAAATTCCAGCTGCTATTATAAATCAAGTGAAAAAAATAAGAAAAGCATTAGCACCATCCAATGATATACAAACAGAAAAAACGATCATAATTCAAACTCCTACACCTGAAAATACAAAAGTAAAAAAAGGGGGACGATATGCACATGCAGAGGGGCTTCACTCTAATGCAGAGGGTACAGCTTCACATGCAGAAGGACTTCTTACACACGCAAAAGCTTCTTTCTCTCATGCGGAAGGATCAAAAACGAAAGCAACTGGACATAGTTCCCATAGTGAAGGAAGTGAAACGACAGCAGGTGGCTCTTATTCTCATGCGGAAGGTAAACATACAATCGCTTTAGGCGAAGCAGCACATGCAGAAGGAACCGCGACTATCGCTAACGGATTCTCTTCTCATGCGGAAGGTAATCATACATCAACAGCTCATTTTGCAGGTAGCCATATTATGGGGCGCTTCGGCACAGCAGAAGAATCTTATTCTTGGTTTATTGCAAACGGCACAAATGAAACCGATCATAATATCGGTGCAAAGTGGCTTGCTCATAATGGGGAAATGTATATTGATGGCGCTTCTTACAATGCAAGTGGAACTGATTTTGCACAAATGTTTGAAACAACAGACAATAATTTTATTGATGTAGGTTATTTCGTTACATTTAGTAGCGAAGAAAAAATTCGGATCGCTACTTCAAACGATTCATTCATTTTAGGAATATCTAGTGCAACCCCCGCCCTTATAGGAAATAGCGGTGCTTTAAGTTGGCAAAAACGCTATAAAACAGATAACTTTGGAAAACGCCAATATGTACGTACGGAATCGCAAGACATACAACCTCTTTTAAATACAGAATGGGATCCAACTTGCAAATATATAGCAAGAAAAGATCGTACCGAGTGGCTTCCTGTCGGATTAATTGGACAAATGTTAGTACGCGATGACGGCACTTGCGAAACGCATGGATATTGTCGTCCAAATAACGATGGCATTGCTACAAAATCCGAAAGTGGCTTTTTCGTTATAAAGCGCACGGGTGAAAATCAAATTTTAATATTATTCCGCTAAGAAAAAAGGGAACAAAATTCTTCGTTACATAAGAATTTTGTTCCCTTTTTAAGTATGCCTTAATACCTCTTCCATATCGCTTGGAATCGTTGTAGTGAAAGACATTTCCTTCTCTAAAATAGGATGATAAAACGTCAAAGATGTACTATGAAGTGCTTGACGTTTTATCACACCTCTTCTTCCTCCATATAAATCATCACCAAGTAACGGGTGGCCTATATGAGCCATATGTACACGAATTTGATGCGTTCTTCCGGTCTCAAGCTCAAGTGATACATGCGTCTTATGATTGGCGCTATCCATCACTCTAAAATGAGTAACTGCTCTTTGCCCATTTTCACAAACGGTTCGCTCAATAATGCTATCCGATTTTCGTCCAATCGGTGCATCAATCGTTCCTTCTCGTTCTATCATCTCACCGTGAACAATTGCTTCATATGTTCTTTTCACAGCTTTTTGTTGATGCTGTTTCGATAAAAGATGATGCACGAAACGATTTTTTGCAATAAGCATAAGCCCTGAAGTATCACGATCTAATCTTGTTACGATATGCACCGTACTTGCAAGATGCTGCTTATCATAATGAGATAAGAGCGCATTCGCAACACTACCTGCCGGATGTTCTCTAGACGGAATCGTTGACATGTTCGCCTCTTTGTTTATGACAAGAACCGCATCATCTTCATATACAATACATAAAGGGATATCTTCTTTAATCATCCCTTCACTTCTTTCTTCCACTGGAAAAAAGACACGTAATTCTTCACCAGCTTGCAACTGATGACGAACACTGGCATGTTGATTATTTACTTCAATAGCTCCGCCGCGAAATTTTATATCCGTTAAGGCGGCTTTAGAAATCCCTTTTGTTTTTAAAAATTCTCTAACTAAAGTTCCCTCTTCAGCCGATTCTATATCCCATTTCAATGTAAATCTGTTCAAATATATAAACCCTTTCTATTTATCTGCAACAAACGAATCACGAACTCGTTTCCAGAACGGGAACGGACGGAAACGAACAAATCGTACTTTCTCGTTTGCAACGCGATACTGGATTGATTTCACATCTTGATGAACCATCGTTAAATGGTCCACCGTAATTTGTAAGTTCATTCCCGCAGCCGGCTTCAACACACATGTATGATGCTTCGGCAATACGAGTGGCGAGCCTACAGTACGAAACACACGGTTATTAATAGATGCCATTTCTGCAATTTGAATCGCTTCAATAGAAGGGTGAATAATCGCTCCGCCAAGCGCCTTATTATACGCAGTACTTCCCGAAGGAGTAGAAATACAAAGGCCATCCCCGCGGAACGTTTCAAAGTACTCTCCGCGTATTTCCACTTCTGTTACTAATGTACCTTCCGCACTTTTAACAGTTGCTTCATTCATCGCCAAATACTGTGACTCTTTACTCCCATTCACATAGCGAATAATCACTTCTAAAAGCGGATATTCCACCACTTGGAATGGTGTTTTAGCAATTGCAATTACTAATTTCTCTACTTCTGTCGGTAACCAATCTGCATAGAAACCTAAATGCCCTGTATGTACACCAACAAATGCTGTTTCATCCAATCGATTATAATAACGATGAAATGCATATAAAAGCGTTCCATCTCCCCCAACAGAAATTACAATATCGGGTTCCTTTTCATCCATTATAAATCCAAAATCTAGCAAGTATTCTTTCATCGTGCTTGCCAGTGTATCTGATGATTGATCTCCCTTTGACATAATTGTAAATTTCATCGCCCAACACCCTTTAGTTTATGATTCGGAATCTTTCGTTTCTTGTTTTCTTGAAAAAGCTTTCTGCGCTTCTTGAATCTCAAGACGAATAGAAGACATTTCTTCATCTAATAAAAACGCCGCTTCCGCTGCGCGTTGCAAGCGTATTTTAATATCTTCAGGAAAACGTCCACTATATTTATAATTTAAAGAATGCTCAATTGTTGCCCAAAAATTCATTGCTAACGTGCGTATTTGGATTTCTACCAATACTTTTTTTTCTCCCTGAATCGTTTGAACGGGGTAACTAATGACAACGTGATAAGAGCGATAGCCGCTATCTTTCTTTTGCGTGACATAATCACGTTCTTCCACGATTTCAAAGTCATTTCGTTTTCGAAGATATTCTACAACAGGCTTAATCTCATCAACAAATTGACACATCATTCGAAGGCCCGCGATGTCTTGCATATCTTCTCTCAGCCGATCTAGCGGTACATTTCTCTTCTCCGCTTTATCAATAATACTAGCAACCGACTTTACCCTTCCTGTTACAAACTCAATTGGAGAATGCTCTGTTAACATTGCAAATTGAGTACGCATTCCTTTTAGTTTCACTTTCAGCTCTGCCACCGCTTGATGGTAAGGTGCTAAAAATTCTTCCCAATTTCGATTCATTTCAACCACCACCAAAATCAATCCATTTGCTTATAGAAATACTTTTTCTACAGCAGTTACTAGTTCTTCTCCGTAATTTGCATTACCTTCAATATTTTCAACTAAATATTCTACTTCTTCTTTTAAATTTTCTAATTCCATTTCAACGTCATTCACACGAACGAACATTACTATATCGTTATTCATCGCTTCATGCATTGCTTCCCAGCATGTGTGCGGAATACTTACATAAATGAAAGATGATTCGTTTTCTAAAATATATAAAAATGATAAATTGTCTGAGTCTACAAGTACGTGATTACGCGCACTTAACTCCTTTACCTCTATTTCATTATTTTCCGCACAAAAAATAAGCGCATTCTCTCTCTTTTCTACGCTCTTAACTTGAATTTTATTTTGCATGCTCTAACTCCTCCATCTCAACTTCCTGTCTTACTTAACAGTATTATTGTATCATAACATGGACGCAAACAAATAAAACATTGAACCAAATTTATGAAAAAGCGATAATGTGTAAAGAATTATTTTTTAAAAGGAGCGCGCATACAATGACACAAGAAATTGAAATTGAATTTAAAAATATTGTTACAGAAGAAGAATTCGATACATTATGTGATTCATTCTCTATTGAGGTATTTACGAAACAGGTGAATCACTACTTTGAAACACCGGGCTTCTCGTTAAAAGAAGCTGGCTCTGCACTTCGTATTCGTCATAAAGGAGAAACTTATACATTAACATTGAAACAACCTGCAGAAATCGGCTTGTTAGAAACGCATCAAGTCGTAACAGAAGACGAAGCAAGAATGATGATGGAAACAAACGGAATCATTCCAGGGGCTGTAATGGATCAACTACACAAATTACAAATTCCTGTTTCCACTTTAACTTATATGGGTAGTTTAACAACTGAAAGAGCCGAAACACTATTTGAAGGCGGAACGCTTGTCTTTGATCATAGTTTCTATTACAATCACGATGATTATGAAATTGAATTTGAAGTGCAAGATGAAGAAACAGGAAAAGCTGCATTTATTCATTTATTAAAACAGCACGACATACCAATCCGTCATACAAATAATAAAGTAAAACGCTTTTTCCTTGCCAAACAAAACAAAGCACGCTAAAGTGAAAATTCCACTAGTGAATACGTTCTACTAGTGGATATATCTCACTTTTTAAAAGGAAAAGATTCTTTTACATTTGAAAAATAAGCAAAGAACGTTATGAAGGCTGTTTATTTGCCCTCTAGAACATTCCATTGCTACAATAGATATACATTTCATGGAAAAAGGAGTTTATAAAGGATGAGCAAGCAACCGATGACACCATTTGAAGCAATTGGCGGTGAACAATGCATTGCAATATTAGTAGACACGTTTTATTCCTATGTCAGTAAACACCCTGACCTATCTCCCATCTTCCCGGATGATTTAACAGAAACCGCTAGGAAGCAGAAACAATTTTTAACGCAATATTTAGGTGGTCCTAATTTGTACACTGAAGAACATGGTCATCCTATGTTAAGAGCACGCCATCTTCCGTTTGAGATTACTCCAAAACGAGCAGAGGCTTGGCTATCATGTATGGAGCAAGCAATGGATGACACAGGAGTGCACGGTCATATAAGAGAGTTCGTTTTTGAACGTTTAGCGTTAACTGCTCAGCATATGGTTAATACTCCAAACGAAACAGGTGAAGTGTAATGGATAAGCAGGAAGCAACGCATATAAATATGCCATCTCCTTCCGCATGTGAGCATAAGTCTGTAGAAGCATATTTATTTATTGATCCACTTTGCAAAGATTGTTGGGAAATTGAGCCCTTTATTATTAAACTATGGCTTGAATACGGGAAATACTTCTCTATTCGTCATATCGTAACAGGAAAAGTGGATGGAACGAACGCTTCCTCACACAAATGGAATAAACCTGCTAATATTCGATTTGTGTGGGAAAAGACAACAAGTTTACAAGGTTTTTCATGTGATGGAAAGGTACATATGCAAGAAGCATCGTCAACACCATATTTAGTTTCGATGGCAATTAAGGCAGCGGAGTTACAGGGCCGAAAAGCAGGTTCGAAGTTTTTGCGAAAACTCCAAGAATACATTTTCCTTGAAAATGTATCAAATCCTGACTGCGAATTATTACTTGCATGTGCAAGAGATAGCGATATTGATGTAGAAGAATTTAAAAAAGACCTACATTCCGCTAGCGCAAAAAAAGCTTTCCAATGTGACTTAAAATTTACAAATGAGATGCACATTACAGAAATACCTTCTCTCGTATTCTTTCATGCGAATTCAGATGAAGAAGGTATTAAAATCGCTGGAACTTATTCCTACGACGTATACGTACAATTATTGAAAGAACTTGTAAAATGTGACATTGAGTCAGAACCATTACCACCTTTAGAAGTGTTACTAGAAGCAACGCAATTTATATCTTCAAAAGAAGTAGCATTTATATATGACTGCTCGCAGCAAGAGATCGAGCGTGAACTGAAAAAATTACAACTAAAACGAAAAGTACAAATGATTGACGTAAAATGTGAACGTTATTGGAAATGGATAGCAAAAGAAAAAGACCTGGTGTAAAACACCAGGTCTTTTTCTTTACGGCTTATAAAAATATTAAAGGGGATGGGAGAAATTTTCACGTTCAAACAAAGGGGTATATGTTTGTATGTGAATTCGTTCACGCTTATTATATTACAAGATTCGACGTCAGATGACAACCCCTTTTGTCGAATTTCACACTTTTGTCACATTCTAAACGTTTTCATTTCTGAATAAGCTATAAAAAAGCTATTTTGGAGGTGTTCCGTATGAAAAAAACGTATATTTTACTTATCTTACTAGCTGTCATCGTTTCTTTTTTCTTGTACATCCTCTCTCTACTACAAGCTTTTCCTAAAATTATTGCCTTCCCTCTTTTATTTGGAGTCATTGTCATCGCTCTCTCTTATTTCAACCATAAAAAACGATTTAAAAGGTTTTAACTACAAAAATCACCTGTAAAACTGCCTTCTAATTTAGAAAAAAGAAAGAAATTCACCTTATTCATTCGACAAATATCGACAAAAATATTTAAAACAAAAAAGACGAGGTAAATTCCTCGTCTTTACAATTACTTCTCTTCAAATAATAATGCTTCTAATTCATTTAATTTCTCTTCAAATACTTGTAGCGCTTCTTTTACCGGTTCTGGAGATGCCATATCTACTCCAGCTTTTTTCAGCACTTCAATTGGATAATCTGAGCTTCCTGCTTTTAAGAACTCATTAATGTAACGTTCTACTGCTGGTTGCCCCTCTTCTAAAATTTGTTTAGATAAAGCCGTTGCTGCACTAAATCCTGTTGCGTATTGGTATACGTAATAGTTGTAGTAGAAGTGCGGAATACGCGACCACTCTAAACCAATTTCTTCATCGATTACTAAAGCATCACCGAAATATTTCTTATTTAAATCATAGTAGATCTTCGTTAACATGTCTGGCGTAACCGCATGTCCTTCTTGTACTTTCTTATGAATAATATGCTCAAACTCTGCGAACATCGTTTGACGGAATACAGTACCACGGAATCCTTCTAAATAATGATTTAATAAGTATAGACGCTCTTTCTTATCTTCTGTCGTTTTTAATAAATAATCGTTTAGAAGTGCTTCATTACAAGTTGATGCTACTTCCGCAACGAAGATTGAATAATCACCGTATACGTGCGGCTGCGTCTTTCTTGTATAGTAACTATGCACGGAATGACCGAACTCATGAGCAAGTGTATATAAATTATTTACATTATCATGCCAGTTCATTAAAATATACGGATTTGTTCCATATGCACCAGATGAATATGCTCCGCTTCGCTTTCCTTTATTCTCATACACATCTACCCAGCGATTTTCATATGCTTCTTTTAAAATGTCAACATACTCATCACCAAGTACGTTTAAAGACTTTAATAACATGTCTTGTGCTTCTTCATACTTCACGTTCATTTTCACTTCTGGTACAAGTGGTGTATATAAATCATACATATGAAGCTCATCAAGTCCTAGTGCACGCTTACGAATATCAATGTAACGATGTAGCAAGTGTAAATTATCATTTACAGATTCAACAAGTTGATCATACACCGCTTCAGGAATATTATTATTACTTAATGCCGCTTGACGTGCAGAATCGTATTTACGAACACGCGCATTGAAATTATTACGTTTCACAGCTCCGCTTAACGTGCTTGCAAATGTGTTCTTATATTTCCCGTACGTTTCATATACAGCTTTGAATGCATCTTCGCGCACACGACGATCATCACTTTCTAAAAACTGAATGTAACGACCATGTGTAATTTCCACTTCTTCTCCATCCTCACCTTTAATAGATGGGAATTTCAAATCCGCATTATTCAACATACCAAATGTATTACTTGACGCACTCATTACTTCAGATGCTTCTGCTAATAGAGCCTCTTCCGCTTCAGATAATACATGCGGGCGTTGACGCGTAATTTCTTCTAATGCATGTTCATATACACTTAAGTCTCTATTTTCTGTCAAGAATGTTTGCAGTGTATCTTCTGAAATCGATAAAATCTCAGGCACAATATATGCTGTGCTACTAGATACTTGTGAATATAAATTTGTTGCGCGGTCATTTAATGCTTGATACACAGAGTTTGTTGTATCTTGATCGTAACGCATATGCGCATATGTATATAGCTTACCTAATCGCATTGAAATTTCGTCTTCATATTGCAATGCTTCAAGTAAATTGTTCGCAGAGTCACCAAGTTTCCCTTTAAATTCAGTTAACTTCGGTAATAGCTCTTTAATGGCTTGGAATTCTTTTTCCCATTCTGCATCTGTTTGGAAAATATCTTCTAGTCGCCACGTACTTGATTCTTCAATCTCTTTGCGATCTGGTAATGTTTTTGCTGTGTTTTGTTCAGACATCCTTTAAGCCCTCCTTTAAATATCTCTACTTACATACAATTCGATTTTTCTTATGTAATTCCTTCACGATCAGTCTTTATTATATCCCCTTTTCCTTCTCTCATGTTGTACTTTGCCTCAAATAAAGATAAGGCATACGTTAAGCAAATTTCATCATATTTTATAACTTCCTCCTCTGTTTTTAACATAACTACTTCTCTTTTTTTCCGGTACTTATAAGTCCCTACTTTCTGCAATACACCTACATAACATAAAAATGTTATATATTCAGCAACTGCTACTTTCCATATATGCCGTGAAAAGTACGGGAGCATGCGCCTTTTCGTATACGTTTTCACATAACTACATACATATCGAAGGGAAATACATTCCCCTACCGTAAGCTCACCTATACATTTTATATATAGAAAAGCTTGCCATATAAATGGATTTGTTTGAAAAGCAAATGAGGACGGGAGTGGCACACCGATTTCAGAAGGAAAATTTGCTGGGGTACATTTACATTGATATAAAAGGCGTAATAGTGACTTATGATTGTAATTCCAAATCGGCAGAGCATTTTGCCGAAAATAGCTCTTTCGCTTTTTCCATTCCTCACCTAATGTTTCTTTTCGGAAAGAGACGGGAGAAAAGAGCATTTCAAAAGTAGTCGTTTCAGTTGGTAAATAGATAATATGTGAGAAAGAGACGCTTGTAGAAAATGAAGTGAGAAACGCGCATTTCATAAATGATTTTTGTTTCGAACAGAAGAAAATAAGAAATGGCTGAGGATAAGATTGTAAGGAGAAAGCCATAAGTGAGGAGAATTTCATCCAATATGCTGATTGCCTTTTCAATTGATTTCCACCAATGATCCAAATGACCTGTATACCCGCTCGCCAATACGAATAGGTTCGTTTGTACAGCTGCTCTATAGAGAGATTGGCGCATTGGTATTCAATCGCAATTGTTCTCCCTGCTCTCTCTATGAAAATATCTGGTCGTTGCTGAATTTCTGGAAGATAGTGCTCTATATACACAGGAAAGTTTTGACGTTTGAACCACCTATATAACAATTCTTTACCGTGCATATGATACATAGATTCTGCTTCATAAAAGGCAAGACACGCGTCCATTTTCTTATGAGCAAAATGCCAACTTTTTTGTTTCCCTAATTTCATTTGCACTTCCTTCCCGCAAGCTATGCAAAAGAAGCTTTCCTTTTTACGCATACGATGTAAAAGCTCTTCATCATGATGATAGAGTAGATGGATTTTTTCTCCGTTTTCTCTTTTGGCGATAAACATCGGAATCACACCCTTTCAGCTCCTTATATTCTACAATTTATTACAAATTCCTTTTAAAAAAGAGATGTCCCAATTTCGGACATCTCTTTTTATAATAAAGGTGATAATAATCGATACGTCGATTCAACAATTCGTCTATGAAGACGCCTTTTATGAAAACGATCGACATGAATTTCACTTGATTCTTCTATATCCTCTTTATAATCTTGAACAAGTTTTCGAATGCTGTCTGTATCATATAAAAAGGCATTTACTTCAAAGTTCAAATGAAAACTTCTCATATCCATATTAGCAGTCCCAATTGAAGCTAAATCAGAATCGACAATGACAACTTTACTATGAAGAAAGCCTTTTTCGTATTCATATATCTTTACCCCTGCATCTAAAAGCTCTGGGAAGTACGATCTCGATGCGTAAAAGACGGTGCGCTTATCAGGCTTACTCGGCATTAACAAACGGACATCAATACCAGCAAGTGCAGCTACCTTTAATGCGGATAAAATATCATCATCTGGAATGAAATACGGCGTCGCAATCCAAATTGATTTCCGTGCAGATGAAATCATGGCAAAGTATAAATGTTTAATTGTTTCCCATTTATTATCTGGTCCACCTGCAACGAGCTGTACGCCTCCCCAATGATCACCCTCAACTGCTTTCGCTTGTAAATATTCAGGGGCCAACACAGCCTCACCAGTCATATAAAACCAATCTTGAAGGAAAATAAGTTGCAAGCTTTGAACAGCTTCACCACGCAAATATAAATGCGTGTCTCGCCAAAAACCGAAATATTTATCCTTCCCTAAATATTCATCACCAATATTTAATCCACCGACAAATCCTTCATTTCCATCAATAATAACGATTTTCCGGTGGTTTCGATAATTAATCTTATCGTTTAAAATCGGAAAGCGCACAGGGAAAAACGGAATCATTTCTACTCCTGCATCATTCAATTCTTCAATATATGAATTCGATAATCTAAAACTTCCAACCGCATCATATAAAAAACGAACGACAACACCTTCTTTTGATTTCTGTATTAAAATATCTTTAATTTCTGTTCCAAGCTTATCATCACGCACAATGTAATATTCCATATGAATGTGGTGTTTCGCTCGTTTTAATCCATCTAAAATGGCCTGAAACGTTTCATCTCCATTTGTTAATGTTCTCGTTTCAGTTTGAAATGAAATATTTAAAGCGCCTAAGCGGTCCGCTAAACGAAATAACAGCTCTTGGTGCTTATGATTGCGTAAAATCCGTTCTTCGTAATCTTCATGCCCTTTATATTGTAAAAATGCTTGTTCATCGAGCAACGCCTTCTTTTGGAACATTCTCTTCCTCCGAAAGTTCTGTCCAAATAATAAATAAGCGAAGAATCCAAATACCGGAAAAATACCTAACACAATGAGCCATGTAAGTGTTTTAGACGGATGACGGTTCTCTAAGAAAATAACGCAGCCAATTAAAAATGCAGATACCGTAAATAAAATACTAATAATACCTAAAATCGAAACATCTTTTATACCAATTACATCCGAATAAAATGCTACATCAATAAACATACGTAACGAAACAAATAACGCGAACAATAGTAAAACAAAGAAAATCAACTTTAACGTATTTTTCATCTCTTACCTCCTTACTAAGAAAGCTTTCCTATTCTTCATATAAAAAGCCGATTTCATACTACAGAAATCGGCCTACGTTTTAGCAGGAAAATTATTGCGAATTGTTTCAAGCGCATGCTCTTTCACAATTTGTTTCCCATACTCACTTACACGATGAATTGTTAAAGTTGATTCTTCTCCGTATTCTAAAACAATACTTAAAATACGATCAATTTCTTCTTCATCATGTAGCACTTCATCGAATTCCACATATACATAATAGCGGTTCTCAAATGAATACAGCTCATCTTTTATATCTTCAAAGATAAGACGGTGGCTTAATGAAATGACATCTTCAAAATCATTAAATTTAATTAAAAATCCAAACGTACCATCTTCGTTAAAGTTTGTTCCTGCTTGTTCCTCTACCTCTTCCACTAATTCTTGCTGGAATAATGATTCAATGCCTTCATCTAGAGGAATGTCTATAATTTTATCTACACCTATTGGTAGTTCTAGCTTTTGTCCATCCTTTGAAAGCTCTGCTTTCGTTACAAGTACTTCAATCCCTTTATCGACTGCTTGCACTTGAATCCATAACGGTCCATCAATAAAGAAATCATCATGATCACGAGCTTCGTCCATCATCTCCCAAAAGAGCTCTTCACTTCGTTCGCGGTCATACCAAATTTCTTCACGATTAAACCCTCTATCCTCTATATCAATGTACGTAATAAAAAATTTCATCGTATGGTCATTAATTCTTTCAATATCCAAAATACAACTCTCCCTTCCTGCTTAGAATTGTTATGAAGGGATTCCCCACTCATATGACAAATCAATAGATTCTTGTACTCTCATTTTATGATAAGATTCTCCAGAATGGAAATAAAATCGATTTATTTTACAAAAATAGTTATATGCCTATCTTTATTCGACCATCTACACAAATATATCATTATAGCGATTTCTCACTCATGAAAAATTTGGACATACATTTCCACCCTCCCCCGTACACTGTAATAAAGTGAAACTTTTATTAGAGAAGGTGATTTAGTCTCTCTCTTCACCACATACATACAGTTCGCTTATTAAAACATTATAAATGGAGGCAGACGAATGGACTTAGAGTTTTTAACATCTGTACTAATGATTGTCGGTATCGATGTTGTATTAGGTGGTGACAACGCAATCGTCATCGCACTAGCTAGCCGAAATTTACCTGAATCGAAACGAAATAAAGCCATTTTGATTGGTACTCTTTTAGCAATCGTTCTAAGAATTATCCTTACTATACTAGCTGTCTATTTACTCGACATTCCATTTCTACAACTTATCGGGGGCGTTTTACTTACATTAATTGCAGTAAATTTACTAACTGATAATAGCAACGATCTTTCTGCTATTCAGGGGAAAACAACTTTATTTCAAGCTGTGCGTACAATTGTATTCGCAGATCTCGTTATGGGGTTTGACAACGTTATTGCCATTGCAGGTGCAGCTCACGGAAGATTTTTACTCGTAATAATCGGCTTACTCATTTCTATCCCGATTATTATTTGGGGCAGCAAACTTATTTTAATACTTATGGAACGCTTTCCATTCCTCATTTATTGCGGAGCAGCGATTCTCGCCTATACAGCAGGAAAAATGGTTACACATGAAGACAGGCTTGCAACGTTCTTTCATAATAATCCAAATTTCACCACAAACATGCCTTTCTTATTCATTTTCACTGTTCTATGCATCGGTATTATCGTGCAACAAGTTCGATTACGAAATGTGAAACATTAAAAAAAACCTTCTACTATATAATAGGTAGAAGGTTTTCATATTATTATAATTAATTTACAAGACGCTGTGCTTCACGTAATTGAAACGTTCTTACTGTACGTGGTAAGAAACGGCGGATTTCGTCTTCATTGTAACCTACTTGAAGGCGCTTCTCGTCAATCATAATTGGACGACGTAAAATCCCTGGATAGTCACGAATCATCTTATATAAATCTTGAAGTGGTAAAGATTCTAAGTTTACATTTAATTCTTGGAAAACTTTCGAACGAGTAGAAATAATCTCATCCGTTCCGCTTTCTGTCATACGTAAAATCTCTTTAATTTCCTCAATCGTTAATGGATCTGAGAAAATATTACGTTCTGTATAAGGAATATGATTTTCCTCTAGCCATAATTTCGCCTTTCTACAAGACGTACAGCTTGGAGAACTATATAATGTTACCATACAAAGCTCACTCTCCTTAAAGAGTACAAATTCTGTACTAATTACAGTTTAAATTTCTAAATTCAGCAATTTTTTACGATACCTTGTCTTATAACAAAGTGCAAAAAATCTCATTTCATGTAAGCAACAACTTTGAGCAAACAACAATTACTTTTAATAAGTAACTTCTATAATCATTATACAATAGATTTTGCAAGAAATATACAGTAAATTTCCTTCTAATTGAGAAAACTCTTCCGTGTATTCCACTGCTATGTAACATGATCACACTCACTTCAGCTGTAATTTAACAATAACCTTCAACCCTCTTAATACTGGCTTGTCATAGATTTTTCATGTGATATACAGTTATTTCCCCATAATCTTCTCTATGAAAAAGAGAACGTTTTCTTACCTTTTCTTCATAAATCAATTAAGAAATGTAAGACTATACAAGTGAGAATCGAAAGGAACATTTGTTCTCATTTTAACAAACATCCTCATCCATGTCTATACGATTTCTAAAATAAATCAATTATTTTTCTGACATTTCTTTCTTTTTTATCTTTTATCTCATACAATAAACATACAGACAGGCAAAGGGGGAATTTGCAAATGATTGCTTTTTTTATTGATTTTGTCACTGTTGCTGCCCTCATCATCGGAATCACAGCATTGATTGGTGTCATTACAAATAGCATTGGTGAAAAACTCTTTGGCGGTAAAGAAAAGATGAAGTTTGTTAATAAAAGTTTGGATGTACAATCCGGCTGGAACCAAGTTGGCGGGAAAGGTATTTATAAGAAACGTACGTATTAAAAAAAAAGCAGGCAATCACCTGCTTTTTTCTTATTTCTCTACTGACGCCCATTTAAAGCTTAAATCACCGCCATATTTATGGTTGTACATATTTTTAATTGATTCTCTTTGTATATATGCTCTACCACGTTGATATACTGGAACAATCGCAGCGTCATCAAGTAACATTTTCTCTGCTTCTAGTAAGTTTTTCCAACGGGCATTTACATCACTTCCATCTTTCTTCGCTTTCATGATAATTTCATCATATTTCGGATTAGAGTATTTCATTTTATTTTGCGATCCGTCCGTCACAAACATATCAAGGTATGTAACTGGATCTGGGAAGTCTGCACTCCATCCAGAGAATGACATGACAAAATCGCCTGCATCTTCTAGTTTTAGTTTTTGCGCAAATGGTTGTTGTTTAATTTTCACTGTTAAACCTGGTAAATTCTTTTCTAACTCACCTTTTAAATATTCACCTGTTTTCTTCGATAATTCAACATCTTCATTTAATAGCTCTAATTCAATTTCATTTTTACCAAGCTCTTTTTTACCAGCTTCCCAATATTTCTTCGCTTCTTTCACGTTTGGTTTTACAATATCTCCATTTACAGCACGGAAGTCTTTTTTATCCGGCCCTTTAATGAAATTATCAGGAATTAATCCTGTCGCTGGCTTAGAACCGTTATTTAATAATGTATCAACGAACGGTTTACGTTCAAAAGCAAGTGAAATTGCTTTACGAATATTTTTATTTGCTAACGCTGGATCTTTTTGATTTAAACGAAGGAAGAATACAGATGTATCTTCTACTGTTTGGAAATCTGGTTTTCCTTTATATTTATCGATGAACTCCGCTAATAACGTCGCTCGATCGACTGCGTTTGTTTCATATAAATTAATTGGTGTAGACGTATCTTTAACAATATTAAAGTTTACTTCCTCAATCTTCACTTCTTTATTGTCCCAATATGACGCGCTCTTTGTCATTTTAAAGCTACGTTCATGTTGCCAATCACTTAATGTAAATGGTCCGTTATAAAGTGTTGTATTCGCTTCCAAACCAAACTTCGTACCTTGTTCTTTTACAAACTTTTCATTCACAGGATAGAAGATTGGATATACCATTAAATCTACAAGGTATGGAATTGAATTGTCTAATTCCACTTCTAATGTATGATCATCAATCGCTTTTACACCTAATTGATCCGGACTCATCTCTTTTTTATTAATTTTCTCTGCATTTTTTATATCATACATAATGTACGCTGATTTCGCAGCTGTATCTGGGTTAATTGCTCTTTGCCATGCGTATACGAAATCTTTCGCCGTCACAGGCTCACCATTTGACCATTTTGCGTCTTCACGTAATTTAAATGTATATTTTTTACCGTCTTCTGACTTTTGGAATTCCTTCGCTACACCAGGAACTAGCTTATCATCTTTTCCTAAACTGTATAAGCCTTCCATCGTATTAGTCATTACTCTTGAAGAAACCGCATCAGCTGATAACGCTGGATCCATCGTTGGAATTTCTTGCGTTTCAATTAGATTAATAACTTGCTTCGCACCGCTTTTCCCGCTATCCCCTTTTGCGTTCGCTTGCGGTTCATCTTTTTGGTAGCTACATGCCCCTAACATCATGCTCATCGCTACTGTTGATACTACAAAAACTGGCATCTTTTTTTTCATACTTCCACCCTCCACAAAAATGTTAGCCCTTTCATTTTCAAACAAAAAGAAATATATATATGTTCTAACAATTCATATTATACACACAAATATATTTTTTGTATATTTATATTTCTATTTTATTAAAATTTTCTGTTAAAAAATAAACCTTTGTAAACGTTTCATATTGCTGATTATCCTTACTAAAGTGTTGAAAATGAATGTTTTTATATTTTTCTAAATTATCAGAGAAAAATAATTTTTATATCCTATAATACTTTGTGCATAATTATCCTTCTCTTTTTATCATAAAATAGCGCTCCCTTCATAATAAAGATATGTAGGTTAAAATGAGTGCAAAGGATAAGAAAGTATGTTACGATACACCTTGCTAAAAATAGATATCGGTAAAGAGGGGACGGACATGGCAGCAATTCAGGCAAAAAACGGGCCGACAGAGAAATTAAGTTTATTCTTATTAACATGGCCTATTTTTCTAGAAGTTTTTCTATTTATGTTAATGGGGATCGCTGATACTTTCATGTTAAGTGCATTATCAGACGATGCTGTATCTGGGGTTGGTGCAGCGAATCAATATCTCCATATCGCTATTTTGGTACTAGAAGTCATCGGGAACGGCGCAGCTATCGTCGTATCTCAATACCTCGGTTCCAAACGTTTTATGGAAGCATCTAAAATATCAGCTTTAGCCGTCACATTAAATTTAGTGGTCGGACTCATTATAAGCGCTGGTTTTCTTTTATTTTCAAAACATATGATGATGGCAATGAACTTACAAGGCGATGTACTCATGTATGCGCAAAACTATTTATCCATCGTCGGAGGCGCTATTTTCCTTCAAGCTATTATTAATTCATTAGCCGCAATTATCCGCGTACACGGCTTCACAAAGCAAGCGATGTTTATTTCACTTGGAATGAATATTATTCATATCGCTGGAAACTATGTACTCATTTTCGGGAAATTTGGTTTCCCAGAACTCGGTGTACAAGGGGCTGCCATTTCTTCTGCTGTCAGCCGACTTATCGCACTTATCGTTTTCTTCTGGTTACTGTACCGCGTTATGGAATACCGTGTGAAATTACAATATTACTTCACCTTATCAAAGGAATACATCGGAAAAATTTTAAAAATCGGGATTCCATCTGCATTTGAGCAGGTTATGTATCAAGCTTGCCAAATTGTCTTCTTATACTATGCAACATACTTAGGAACGGAATCATTAGCGGCTAGACAATACGCTACGAACATTTCTATGTTCACTTATTTATTCGCGATTGCGATCGGTATGGGAACAGCCATTATTATCGGACGCCTCGTTGGCGGTGGTGAAAAAGATGAAGCGTATGAACGCGTATGGAAAAGTGTAAAATGGGCAATTGGCGTCACTTTATGTATGGTCGCTCTCGTCGTTACATTCCGTACACAATTAATGGGACTATTTACAGATAATCCGCACATTATTACGTTAGGTGCGTCAGTTCTTTTACTAAGTGTGCTACTTGAAACGGGACGTACGATGAATATCGTCATTATCAATTCACTTCGCGCAGCTGGTGATGCAAAGTA
Source organism: Bacillus sp. MMSF_3353 (assembly GCF_030733445.1). Classification (NCBI taxonomy): domain Bacteria; kingdom Bacillati; phylum Bacillota; class Bacilli; order Caryophanales; family Bacillaceae; genus Bacillus; species Bacillus sp. MMSF_3353. Next base: position 376,007 of record NZ_JASHJA010000003.1, on the reverse strand, counting down.
CCCAGTTTTGATCGGAGCATTCTCTATGGTGTTAATGAGTTTACCACTCGGTTACTTTTTCGCCTTCCATTTAGATATGGGGCTCGTTGGTATTTGGTTAGCGATTGCTATTGATGAATGGACACGTGCCATTATTATGTTCTTCCGCTGGAAAAGTAGGGCGTGGGAACGTTATGCACTCGTTAAACCTGAAGAACAAGAGGAAATTGTTTCTGTTCAAGCACAGTAACACTCGTTTAATTAAGGTGTAGTCATTCGTAAAGGAAACTTATATCTGCGATTCTTTAAATATATCGACTTACCGAGAAATGTTGACAAATCTATTATATAGTAGAAAAAAGCCAATCTTCTTAACGGAAGATTGGCTTTTTTATTATTGATAAATCTCTTTATATTTCTTATACTCTGCTTCAGAACATAATACGAAATGTCCTGGGCGAATTTCACGCATTGTTGGTGCTTCACTAGCATAATCATGCTGAGATGGATCGTATACGATACGTTTACGATTGCGCTCATAATCTGGATCTGGAAGCGGAATTGCTGATAATAGTGATTTCGTATATGGATGAATTGGATTCGCATATAACTCTTCACTTGTTGTTAGCTCAACGATTTGACCACGGTACATTACGCCGATGCGATCACTAATGTATTTTACCATTGATAAATCATGGGCAATGAATAAGTATGTTAAACCTTTTTCCTTTTGTAACTTTTTCAGTAAGTTTACAACTTGCGCCTGGATTGATACGTCAAGTGCTGAGATTGGCTCATCGGCAATGATAAATTCAGGCTCTACAGCAAGTGCGCGAGCGATACCGATACGTTGACGTTGTCCACCTGAGAATTCATGCGGGAAACGGTTTGCGTGCTCTTTATTTAAACCAACTGTGATTAATAATTCATGAACACGGTCCATACGCTCTTTTTTGCCTTTTGCTAGTCCGTGAATATCAATACCTTCTGCAATAATATCCCCTACTGTCATACGAGGGTTTAATGATGCATATGGATCTTGGAAAATCATTTGCATTTTACGGTTGAATTTCTTCAGCTCTGCACGTGATTTTTTACCATGTACATTTTCACCATCGAACAACACTTCACCAGCAGTTGCATCATATAAACGAATAATCGTTCTTCCAGTTGTCGATTTACCACAACCTGATTCTCCTACAAGACCAAATGTTTCTCCGCGGTAAATATCAAATGAAATATCATTAACCGCTTTGACAACACCACCACTCACGTCGAAGTGCTGTTTTACATTTTTTACTTCAATTAATTTCTCACGTTGTTTAGTCATGTTGTTCACCTGCTTTCATTTGAAGAATGCGTTTTTCAACGACTGCCGGTGGTTTTACTTCTGGAGCTTGCTCGTGAAGTAACCAAGTTGCCGCATAGTGTGTATCACTTACTTTAAATAAAGGTGGGTCCATTTCAAAATCAATTTTCAATGCCTGTGGATTACGTGGTGCAAAAGCATCCCCCTTTGGCGGCTTTAATAAATCTGGAGGCGTTCCAGGGATTGCGTATAACTCTTCTTCTGAACCATCTAAACTTGGCATAGATGCGATTAAGCCCCAAGTGTATGGATGTTTTGGATTGTAGAAAATTTCATCAACCGTTCCAATTTCAACAACTTTACCTGCATACATAACTGCTACGCGGTCCGCAACGTTTGCCACTACACCTAAGTCATGTGTAATGAAAATGATTGCCGCTTCTGTTTTTTGCTGAATGTCCTTCATAAGCTCTAAAATTTGCGCCTGAATTGTAACGTCTAGCGCTGTTGTCGGCTCATCGGCAATTAATAATTTTGGGTTACAAGCTAACGCCATCGCAATAACTACACGCTGTCTCATACCACCTGAGAATTGGTGAGGATATTGTTTTAAACGCGCTTCTGGATTCGGAATACCTACAAGGTCGATTAATTCTAACGCAACTTTACGTGCGTCTGCTTTACTCATCCCTTGGTGTTTAATAAGACCTTCCATAATTTGATTCCCAATTGTCATCGTTGGATTTAATGATGTCATTGGATCTTGGAAAATCATCGCGATATCTTTCCCGCGCACTTGCTGCATTTCTTTTTCTGTCAGTTTCGTTAAGTCACGACCTTCAAATACGATTTCACCGTTTTTAATACGCCCTGGAGGATTCGGAATTAATCCCATTAACGCTTTAGAAGTAACTGATTTACCAGAACCAGATTCTCCTACAATCGCTAATGTTTCTCCTTTTTTTAAATCAAAAGTAACACCGCGTACAGCTTGTACTTCACCTGCATGTGTATCAAAGGAGACTTGCAAATCTTTTACCTCTAGCAATGTTTTCATTTTTACTTCTCCCCTCTTTTACTTACGCATTTTTGGATCTAACGCGTCGCGTAATCCGTCTGCCATTAAGTTGAATGCTAAGATTAACATACTGATGACAACCGCTGGGATGAACATCATATGTGGATACGTTTGAATTGATTTATAACCGTCATTTACAAGAGAACCAAGTGATGCGAATGGTGGCTGAATACCTAAACCGATGAAGCTTAAGAACGCCTCACCAAACACTGCTGTTGGAATTGTAAACATTGTCATTACGATAATTGGTCCCATTACGTTCGGGATTAAGTGTTTTACAATTAATTGTGTATTTGTTGCACCTAATGTACGAGATGCTAATACATATTCTTGATTTTTTAATTTCAGGATTTGTCCACGAACGATACGTGACATCCCTATCCAACCTGTAATCGCCATTGCTAGTGTAATTGACCATATACCAGATCCCATAATGATTACCATTAAAATAACGATGATTAAGTATGGAATACCGTTAATAATCTCCATAACACGTTGCATAATATTATCTACTCTACCGCCATAGAACGCTGAAATACCTCCATAAGCAACCCCAATTACTAAGTCAATCGCCGCTGCTAAAAGAGCGATATATAATGATACACGCGTACCTTCCCATGTTCTTGTCCATAAATCGCGGCCAAGATCATCTGTACCAAACCAGAAATACTCTTTAATATCACGTTTTTCATATTGGTCAACACCATATTGATCCGTACCGTCAAATGGTAGCCAATGAACATTTTCAATAACAGGAATTTTCGGTGGTAATTTCGCACGACCTAAGTCTTGCTCTTTATACGAATGCTTACTTACCATCGGTCCTAAGATGGCTAGTAATATAATAAGCGCTAATAAAACGAAACCGAACATTGCTCCTTTATGTTGGAACAAACGTCTTCTTACATCTTGCCAAAACGTTAAGCTTGGACGGGCAATGACTTCATTATCAACATTATTTTGATTGGCTTGTTGAAATAAATCTGGAGATAATTTTTGTACATCTTTCATCATTTTTTCCCTCCCGCTAAACGAATACGAGGATCAATAATTCCGTATAAAATATCGACAATGAAAATAACTAAGATGAAAATCGCACTATAGAAAATTGTAGTTCCCATAATAACTGTATAGTCATTCACTGTAATAGATTTAACGAACTGTTCCCCTAGTCCTGGTACAGCATAAATTTGCTCAATAACTAATGTCCCTGTAATTAAACCTGCAACCATTGGTCCTAAAATTGTTACTACTGGAATTAACGCGTTACGAAGTGCGTGTTTAATAATGATAACACCTTGGCTAATTCCTTTCGCTTTCGCTGTTAAAATGTAATCAGCTTGCATAACTTCAATTAACTCTGCACGAGCGAAACGTGCGATTGTTGCGATAACTGCCATCGATAAAGCGATTGTAGGCATTACGGTAAACTCTGGTCCTTTCCAGAATGCTACTGGGAACCACCCAAGTTTTACCCCTACGAAATATTGTAGTAATGCGGCGAATACGAACGATGGTACCGACATCCCGAGTACGGAAATAATTGTCGCCCCATAATCGACCCACGTATTGTTACGAAGTGCCGCAACGATTCCTAAAATTAAACCGATAAATGTTCCTAATATAATCGCTTGTAAACCAAGTTGTGCTGATGGTCCAATGCGATCCACAATCATATCTGTTACTGGACGGTTATCATATTGGAATGATACCCCTAAATCACCTTTTGCTAAGTTACCTAAGTAACGTGCATATTGAACTGGTACTGGATCATTTAAGCCATATTTTTCAAGAATGATTTCTTTTTGTGCCGGTGATAGTTTCTCCTGGTTTTTAAGCGGAGAACCCGGAAGTAATTTCATCAAAAAGAAAGTCAGTGTAGTAATTAAAAATAATGTCAAAGCCATGTACACGAAACGTTTTAATACATAACGTCCCATAGTCAAGCACCTCCCCGTTTTTCTCAAAAGCAATAAGATAGTTTAAAATATTCTTACTTTTATTTTTTTAAAATAAGAGCATACGCCCATCATAGGCATATACCCTTATTCATGATGGAAACCATTTTTAGTTTTTTAGTTCAACCCACTTATAGCTAAATTCTCCGCCATATTTATGTTCTAATAGGCCAGTAATTGAGCCACGTTGTAAATAAGCTTTTCCTGGTTGATATACTGGAGCAATCGCTGCATCTTCAAGCAGTTGTTTTTCTGCTTGTAATAATGCATCCCAGCGAGCTTGTACATCAACTTCTGTTTTCGCTTTTTTAATTAAATCATCATACGCTGCATTTGCGTAATTTACTTTGTTTTGCGCATTACCTGTCGTATACATTTCAAGGAATGACATTGGATCCATATAATCTGGACTCCATCCCGCGTATGACATTGCGTAATCTCCACTTGCTTCAAGTTTTAATTTTTGTGCAAATGGCTGCATTTTTGTTGAAACTGTTAAACCTGGTAAGTTCTTTTCAAATTGGCCTTTTAAATACTCTCCGATTTTTTTAGCATCATCAGTATCAAAGTTTAATAGCTCTAACTCTACTTTGTCTACACCAAGTTCTTTTTTACCAGCTTCCCAGTATTTTTGAGCTTCTTTAATATCCTCTTTTATAAGCTTTCCGTTTTCTTCACGGAAGTCTTTTCCATTCGGACCTTTTGCTAAGCCTTTCGGAACAAAACCATATATCCCCTCTGAACCATCGTTTAAGATAACTTTCCCGATATTTTCACGCTCAAAGGACATTGCAATTGCTTTTCGGATATTTTTATTTGCTAAAAATTTATTCTTTTCATTTAAGCGAATAAATTGTGTAGATGGTCTCTTAATCGTTTTAAAGTCAGCATCTGATTTGTATTTGTCTACAAACTCTGATGTTAAGACTACACGATCAATTGCTTTCGTTTCATATAAATTTATAGCAGTTGAACGATCCTTAACAATATTGAAGTTTATTTCCTCAAGTTTTACTTCTTTATTTTCCCAATACGTTGGATTCTTCGTAAGTTTGAAGCTTTGTTCATGCTTCCATTCATTTAATACGAATGGACCATTATAAAGTGTCGTATTGGATTCTAATCCAAATTTTGCTCCTTGTTCTGTTACAAACTTCTCATTCAAAGGATACAATGTTGGATAGACTGTTAAACTTACAAAATAAGGAACAGGGTTATCTAATTCCACTTCAAGTGTATAATCATCAATTGCCTTTACACCAAGCTCTTCAACTGGCAATTCTTTTTTGTTAACTTTCTCCGCGTTTTTAACATCAAATAGTATGTAAGCAAACTTGGCACCTGTGTTTGAATCTACAGCTCTTCGCCAAGAATAAACGAAGTCTTTCGCTGTTACAGGTTCACCATTAGACCATTTCGCATCTTCACGTAACTTAAACACATACTTTTTGCCATCCTCTGATTTCTCATAAGATTTAGCGACACCTGGAACAAGCTTATCGTCTTTCCCCAGACGATATAATCCTTCCATTGTGTTATTCATGATGTTAGAAGATGCTGCATCTGTTGATAACGTCGTATCCATAGTTGGGATTTCAGCTGTCTCGGTTAGATTTAACACTTGCTTGTTTGAGGATTTTTCTTTTGCGCCTGCTTTATTATCCTCTTTTTGGTAACTACAAGCTCCTAACATACTGACAGTCAACGTCGATGCAAGTAATAACGGTATCTTTTTCTTCATGTTGTGTTGCCTCCCCTAATTGCACTTCCTGTACCCTCACTTGTAAAAAAGTAGAATTGAAAGAATAATCTCCAAGTTTCTACAATTTTCATTATACATATAATATAACAATTGTGAATATAGTTTTTTGTTTTTTTGTTAAAATTTTTAATAAAATGTTTATTTTTTTATTTTTTTGTAAAGGGATACGTTAACATTGCTACCATCATCTTAAAATCAGACCTTTAATTGCGTATAATTTTCAAAAAATTAATTCTAGTACATATTATAGCTTTTATAGTATAATAATTCTAGTAATATTTTGACGGAGGGGAACATTTTGAATAAAGTTTTTTTTCATACTTGTATACTAATTTTCATAGCGATAATCGCTTCTAGTATTGGCGCAATCCTCGTTTCATCGCGATTTTTGTTGAATTTTGTCAATATATCGTTTTATGCCGCACTATTTTTTATTCTTGTCGGCGGTTTTTTATTCATATTTCAAAATGGATTTTTTAACGTAACAATTTACGCCTTTCAAAGAGTGTTTGGTACGAACAAAAAAATTGACTCTTTAATTGAAGAAGCAGAGGAACCTGTCGATAAGAAAGAACGTATTTATAAAACATATTCATTCAAATGGACGTATCCAATTTGTATTACAGGTATCGTTCTTGGGTTGTTCTCAACCCTCATTAGCTTTACTATTTTGATGTAGTTTGCAAACACTATCCCATATGATATAATAATCAGCAAAACATTTTGTTATAAAACTTTAGTTCTTTCATATTAAAAGAGCTTAGGTAACAATAAATAAATTTATATGTATGCGATGATAAAGAAGAGTACATATTGAGGCAATTTCAGAGAGCTTGTGGCTGGTGTGAACAAGTAATTGCGCAGTATGGAATGGGCTTTTGAGCACCAAACTGAACCGAAAGTAGTAGGCTTTGGCGTTATATCCAAACGTTATTATGGATTAGAGAGATTTCACAGTAGTGAAATAATTAGGGTGGTACCGCGGTCCATTCGTCCCTATAGTTTTTGGGATGAATGGGCTTTTTTGTTTGCCTTCTCTTCCCCATCACGCATTCAAATTTAGGAGGAATTACTTATGTCAGTTATCTTTTCTGGTATTCAGCCGAGTGGAACGATTACACTTGGAAACTATTTAGGAGCTATGAAGCAATTTACAGAGCTTCAAAATGAACACGACTGTTATTTCTGTATTGTAAACCAACATGCGATTACAGTACCTCAAGATCCCGTACAACTTCGTAAAAACATTCGCAGTCTTGCTGCACTTTATGTAGCATGCGGCATCGATCCTGAAAAAGCTACTTTATTTGTACAATCAGAAGTACCAGCACACGCTCAACTAGGATGGATTATGCAATCAGTTGCTTACGTTGGAGAATTAGAGCGTATGACTCAATATAAAGATAAATCTTCTGGTAGAGATTCAGTTCCAGCTGGATTACTAACGTATCCACCATTAATGGCGGCTGATATTTTACTTTACAACACTGAAATCGTACCTGTTGGTGATGATCAAAAACAACATATGGAATTAACACGCGACCTAGCAGAGCGTTTCAACAAACGCTTCCGTGAAGTGTTCACTGTTCCTGAAATTCGTATTCCAAAAGTAGGAGCTCGCGTTATGTCATTAACAGAACCTACGAAAAAAATGAGTAAATCTGATCCGAATCCAAAAGCAATGATCAGTATGCTTGATGAACCAAAAACAATTGAAAAGAAAATTAAAAGTGCTGTAACTGATTCTGAAGGTATCGTGAAATTTGATAAAGAAAACAAACCTGGAATCTCTAACTTATTAACAATCTACTCTTCATTCTCTGGAAAAACAGTTGAAGAAATAGAAGCAATGTACGAAGGAAAAGGATACGGAGACTTCAAAGGCGACCTAGCAGCAGTAGTCGTGGAAGCAATTCGTCCAATCCAAGACAAATATAACGAACTAATCAACTCACCAGAACTAGACGAAATTCTAGACAAAGGTGCCGAAAAAGCAAACCGCGTTGCATTCAAACAACTACGCAAAGTAGAAAACGCAATGGGACTAAGCAGAAAACGTAGGTAACATATAAAGCGGAGGCGACTGTTTAGCCCTGACGGCTAAGGTTCTTTCCCACAGAAGGTGCTTTTTACCTTCTCGTGGGGAAGGTTCTTAGACGCGAAGGGCTAGGAGCCGGAGCTGGATTTCTTATAAAGCGGAAGCGGCTCGCTTAGAATGTGAGGGGGATGGAGCTCCTGACGTAGAGGCGCTTTTTGCCTCGCAGGAAGGCGCGAAGCCACCGAACATTCTTGCCGCTGGAGCTAAGTTACAACAAATTAAAAAACCGCCAATTGGCGGTTTTTTTAATTTACCTTTTGCTCGTTTTCCATTTCCCATAACTTTTCAAAAAATGGCTGTCCTTTTACGAGACGCTCGCATAATTGTTCGTGCTTCTCAGACCAGCCTGTTTTCGCTTCATCATACAGTTTAGCCCAAATATCTTCAAATTCCATATGTTGAACCATTCCGTATGCTGATGGATCCCACTCTGTGAACCAATAGCGAATTTCTGCTGTGTTTTTCGTTGTATGTAATTGATCTAACGCCATAAATAATAATTGTTTCAGCTGTCTTTCTTTACGAGTTAAGCCATTCATAATGAAAGGTGATGGTGATAAAATATGATGTTCTTTTTCCATTTCTTCTACTTGGAACTCATACTTTTCTGCTTGTACGTTTTCTACCATCTCATATACCATCTGCTCTTGGCGCGGTATAAGTCTGCTCTTTCGAATTGGTACATTGTAACCAATTGTGTCAATCGCAATAATTCCTTTTCCATCTGTAACAACAAAGCAATACTCTTGCTGCAAACGTTCATGATTTTTACGAATATATGCCTTATGATGTACGTCTTCCAACAATTTTTGCGGAAGCTCTAACAATTCGTCCTCGATGTAATGATATAATGTGGCATCTACTTTTAATAATGGCACTTGATCTAATAGCTCAATCGTATCATCTTTCCGCCATTCGTAAAAATGACAAACGTTATACCCATTCTCTTCACCTTCAAACCAATTTACCCATACATCATGTAGATATAACATTCACTACCCCTCACTTCACTACTGTTTGTATCAATCATTATGTTCAATTTTTCTTAACTTTATTCCACCTAAGGAAATATATTCTAATTATTATTTTTTCTTCTATTAATACTAAAAAAAACAGGAAATAGAGCTCCTGTTTTTTATATATGAAATGTATTTGCTTTATTCAATATTTCTTTTGCATCTATAGATAATAAAGAAAGTGTATCTTCTCCTTCCAATGTCACACAATCTTTGACAATATGAAATCCAAGCGCATAGCCCAGCATCTTTGGATAAGAGTGAAATCCATTTAATAAGATGTCGTGCTCCCTTGTTCCTCGTTTTATACTTATTCTTTCATGTACAACATTTTTCCAATAATAAATAGCCTCTTCTTTTGAAAGATACGTCGTCCACGGTGCATTGTTTTTTTCTGAATATCTTTCCGTTACCGCTTGCTCAGCTAGCCCTTCCATAATCATCGTATCAAGTAATGTATATTCTGTTTCTTTCGTCTCAATTTGATGTAACCTGCATATGTGATGATATTCATGCGCCAATAACACCTTTAATTCTTCCACCGAATTCCGTCCACATACGAATAAGAAAATAACGTGACGCATAGATAATCCCGCCCTACCGTTATACTCTTCTTGTACAGTTCGATTATAGGAATCTGATAATAAAATAAAGACAGGGACATCTGGACCTTTTAACCAGGTTTTCAGTTTCTCATACTCCGTACGTAACTCTTTCCAAACTTCCTTTTCCTCTAACTCTTTTACTTCTTGTTCTCCTCGTATAACTGGGCGGTACATACCTTTAGAAATTAAAAAGCGATACAACCTGTCTTTTGGCAGCGGGATATACTTCGTAAACTTTTCACACAGCTTTTCTGGCCGTCCATAATATAGATGTAACCACTCAGCAGTTTCAACAATCCCCATCTTTATCCCTCCTTTTTCTTATGTATATGCAAAAGGAGAAAAAGACGTAAAAATAAATAAGGAGTTTTTTCGCAATATATTGCGAAAAAACTCCTTATCTCATCTATTATTTATACGATTTAAATACTAATACTGCGTTATGACCACCGAATCCTAGTGAGTTACTTAATACTGCATTTACTTCTTGTTGTCTCGCTTTATTCGGTACGTAATCTAAGTCACATTCTGGATCTGGTGTTTCATAGTTAATTGTTGGAGGGATTACTCCGTCTGTAATTGATTTAATTGAGAAGATCGCTTCAACAGCACCAGCTGCTCCTAATAAGTGACCTGTCATTGATTTCGTTGAGCTAATTGCTACTTTGTACGCATGCTCACCGAACGTTTCTTTAATTGCCATCGTTTCATACTTTTCATTCGCATCCGTACTTGTACCGTGCGCATTAATGTAATCAATATCTTCTGGCTGTAGACCTGCATCTGCTAAAGCTTGACGCATTGCACGCACGCCGCCTTCACCGCCAGGAGCCGGCATTGTAATATGGAATGCATCACCAGTTGCACCGTAACCAGCGATTTCCGCATAAATGTGAGCACCACGAGCTAATGCGTGCTCTAATTCTTCGAGAATTAAAATACCTGAACCTTCACCCATTACGAAACCACTACGGTTTTTATCAAATGGACGGCAAGCTGTTGCTGGATCTTCATTAAATGTTAATGCTTTCGCTGAACTAAATCCTGCAAATGCCATACTTGTTAACGGCGCTTCTGCTCCGCCTGTTATCATTGCATCAGCATCACCGCGTTGAATTGCTTTAAATGCATCACCAATTGAGTTTGCACCAGATGCACAAGCCGTTACAGAACAAGTGTTAATTCCTTTTGCTCCTGTTGCGATCGATACTTGACCTGCTGCCATATCTGGGATCATCATTGGTACGAAAAATGGGCTCACGCGGCGCGGACCTTTCTCAGTAAAAATCTTAAATTGTTCTTCGTATGTTTCCATACCACCAATACCAGAACCAATCCATACACCAATTCGAGGTCCGTTTTCTTCTGTAATTTCAAGCTTTGCATCTGCAACTGCCATTTTCGCTGCTGCTACTGCATATTGTGTAAAGCGATCCATACGGCGCGCTTCTTTTTTATCAATATATTTCTCGACTTCAAAGTCGTTAATTTCTGCTGCTACTTTTGCTGGAAACAGTTCCGGATCAATTCTTGTAAGTCGTCCGATTCCAGATACACCCTTTTTAATGTTTTCCCACGCTGTTTCAACATCTGTTCCGATCGGTGTAACAGCTCCTAGTCCTGTAATTACGACCCTCTTTTTCTCCATACAAAATACACTCCTTTTTTTCTCTCAGTCCTTATTTACCCCAACGAAGAGCAACTGCTCCCCATGTTAATCCGCCGCCGAAACCAACAAGTATAATTAAATCACCATCTTGAATACGTCCATTTTGCAATTCCTCTACCATTGCAATTGGAATTGAAGAAGCTGATGTATTACCAAACTTTTCAATTGTCATACTCATTTTTTCTTGTGGTAAATTTAATCTCTCTCTTGCAGATTCCATAATACGAATATTCGCTTGATGTGGTACTAAAAAATCCACATCCTCTTTCGTAAGTCCCGCTTTTTCTAACACGCGAAGACAGGAATCACCAAGTTGGCGAACAGCAAATTTAAAGACTTCTCTGCCGTTCATCATAACATACTCGTCTTGATAAAGATGCTTACCGCCGCTTCCGTCTGCTCCTAATTCGAAAGATAGAACGCCTCTTCCTTCTGAAACCGCCCCCATTACGATAGCACCGGCTCCGTCTCCAAATAGTACTGCTGTATTTCGATCATTCCAGTCTACAATTTTAGATAGTTTATCACTACCAACTACTAATACATTTTTATAAGTTCCCGTTTGAATAAATTGTTGCGCTGTAATCATTCCGTACATAAAACCAGCACACGCTGCACTTAAATCCATTGCGGCTGCGTGTTTTGCGCCAATGGCTTCTTGAATGACACAAGCTACTGCTGGGAATGCGCGATCTGGTGTTACTGTTGCCACTAAAATCAGGTCGATATCCTCTCCGCTAATCCCGGCATCTTCAAGTGCTTTTTTAGAAGCCTCTACCGCCATATATGAAGTATCTATTGTATCATCGGCAATGCGTCTTTCTGCAATTCCCGTTCTCGTACGAATCCATTCATCAGATGTATCTACGATTTTCTCTAAATCGTGATTTGTGACTACTTTTTCTGGCACATATCTTCCGATCCCTAAAATGCCCACGTTCACATCGCAGCCCTCCGTTTTATATCAATTATTATGACTTGGTACTAATTTTAAAACATAAATGTATTTTTGTCTAGAATATATTTCAGCTAAAACATAAATCCAGCATTATTCACTTTATTGTTTATTAAAAGAAACAGAAACATACCTTTCCTGTTTCTTTTGAAATATAAAAAGGCCCGAACCGCTTCTATCCACGGTTCGAGCCTCTCTTCCCTTCCAAAAAAGAAGGTTTTATTCTTTATCTGCTTTCCCAAGCTCATATGCTTCGTTCATAACTTTCATCAATAACTCTAATACTGGTTGTGCTTTCTCCATATCAAGCGCAATTCCATTCGAATCTAAGATGGCCTTTGCTTCTGGTAAATGCTTCATTGCGATTTGTAAAAATTGCATGCTTTTCTCATTCATATTATGTTCTTCCTCTCCATTAAAACTTTCACATACATAGTGTAACACGCTCGCTATCCTTCGTATAACTCTTTATATTTTTTCATATGTGCCAATTGTTTATTTAAACCGTATTCTAACGGGGTATTTCTTTTTATCGAAATAACCTCGACAGCATCATTTCGTTCTTCCTCATTCTTTTTATTCACTTTATCCGCTGCACGTAAAAGGTTCATACCTTTTTTCCATAATGACTTTTTACCACTAAGTAAATTGTATATGCCGAGATGCTCCTCGTTCATTCCATTTTCCCATAAGTATTCACATACATCTTCCACGTACAATAGATCACTTCCATTTTCCTCGCTCGCATAATGGCACTCTTTCTCATCCAGTTCTGATAAAATGAGCTGATGATACATCATAAAAGATGGTTGCCATGGCCCATATAATGTAGGAACTCGAAATACACTATATGGTGCCTCTCCTTTTTTCAATCCTTCTTCCACTTTCAAAAATAAACGTTTATTTTCAGATTCATCTGCGTTTCCTACTTCAATAGAAGAAATTAGATTTAACTTCACTTTCTGCTCTGCACACAGTCTTATAATCCGCTTTAAATACTGTAATATAACTCTTTCATTCCGAAAACCACTTTGTTGATTTGGCTCATACAAGCAAAAGTAAACCGTATCGAACTTCTCTCCTTCTACTGATCTCCATCCATCTTCATCTCTTATCGAATAATACGTAAATAACGCATTTCGTCCAATCAACAATAACTTCTCTTCATTAATTTTTTTCATATTCTCGAATTCATCAAAATCAAGACCGTACACTTCTACTTCTTCTGCAATCATTTTATTCACAAGGTGATAACCTACAAACGTAAGTGCACCTATAATTAGCACGCGCTCCATACCACCAACCCTTTCTCCTTGAAACAAATAGCTCCTCATTTATGTATATGGGAGCTTCACAATTCTTCTTCATATTTTTTAAAGAAATCAGTCGTTTGCCTAACCATTTTATATTTCACATCTTGCAGATGGAATAAGACAGAAGTATCGCATTGATTGAATTGCCTCATTTTCTCATATTTACGTAACAACTGTTTTCTTCCTCTTTTTTCTTGTGTTGATACGAAAACTTTAACAGGTACACAAGACGGAAGAAGCGTAAATGATTTCTTATTTATTTTGGATTCTAATTCTTCTTCTTTGGAATCATACGCCAAACTTAATTCCTTCACTAATCTTTTGTAAAAAAACTTATGCTCTTTTTCAAACTCCACATATTCTGGTAAATCTAAACATGGATTTAACATAATGACAGAGCGTATACATTCAGGGTATTTGTTCATCATTTCAAGTGCTACAAGTGCACCCATACCATCTGCCATAATGTGCATTTTCGCATTTAATGTCTCTTTTCTCAAAACAACGTCATATAAACGTTTTGCTAGACGAACAGATTGGTCGTTTCCCCAATGTCTTCCGTATAAATTAGAGGAAAAGACCGTGTAGCCTTCCTCAATAAGGCCATGTAAAAAATAAGATCTACCTGCATGCTGTGTCCATAAACTTGTACCATTCTCAATAAAGTAGTTATAATCACCGAGAAGCATAACAGAAAATCCATTTGGCTTCTCCGGTAAATAAATGACACATGGTTCTTTTTCTAAATAAAAAAAACGTTCCGTAATACTCATTTTTCCCCCGCCTTATTTTCTAAACGTATAAAAGTACTCTTCTATAATGTATGAACGGAATGCAAATTTGCGTTGAAAAATCTACAAATATTTTTCTATATTCTTTTTTCAATTGTGTTACAATAAGGACAGATTGAACGAATAGAGGTGTAAAATATGCGTTTCATTTGGGCATTAATTTGGTCGTTCGCGCTTGTACATATGATGAGCTACGTAATCGGCTCTATGACTGGCGGTACATACGATTTTAACCAAGCGTCTATTTTCTCAGTTGTTCTTGCGGTATTAGTACTAGCAATTTCAGCTACAATTCCAAACGAGCCAGTAGAACAACACTAAAAAAAGAGTCCGGATTTTATCCGAACTCTTTTTTATTTTACTTTACATGAACGACTAATTCGTTATTTTCTACATCAACAACTACGTGACTGTTATCAGTAATTGTTCCTGCAATTAATTCTCTCGCTAATTTCGTCTCAACTTGACGCTGTACATATCGTTTTAATGGACGAGCTCCGTACATCGGATCAAAGCCAGCTTCTACAACAAATTCTCTCGCTGCGTCTGTTAATTCTACTGTAATATGACGGTCAGCTAAACGACCTTGTAATTCTTTTACAATTTTATCAACAATACCTTTAATTTCATTCGTTGTAAGAGGTTTGAATAAAATAATTTCATCGACACGATTTAAAAACTCTGGTCGGAAATGTCCTCTTAATTGCCCCATTACAAGTTCTCTTGATTCCTCTTTAATTGAGCCATCTGCTTCTAATCCATCTAACAAATGAGCAGATCCAATATTTGAAGTCATAATAATAACCGTGTTTTTAAAGTCTACTGTACGTCCTTGAGAATCTGTAATGCGTCCATCATCTAACATTTGTAATAAAATGTTGAATACTTCTGGATGTGCTTTTTCGATTTCGTCTAACAAAATAACTGAATACGGTTTACGTCTTACCGCTTCTGTTAATTGACCGCCCTCTTCATATCCAACATATCCAGGAGGCGCACCAATTAAGCGTGACACAGCATGTTTCTCCATATACTCAGACATGTCGATACGAATCATTTGCTCTTCACTATCGAATAAAGACTGCGCTAACGTTTTTGCAAGTTCTGTTTTACCAACACCTGTCGGTCCTAAGAAGATGAAGGAACCAATTGGACGGTTCGGGTCTTTAATACCAGCGCGTGCACGAAGAACTGCGTCTGATACTAAGCTTACCGCTTCCTCTTGTCCGATGACACGCTCTGATAAAATTTGCTCTAAGCGTAGTAATTTCTCGCGTTCACCTTCAACGAGTTTTGCGACAGGAATACCAGTCCAGCGTGAAACAATATCAGCAATCTCTTCTTCACTTACTTCCTCACGTAATAAGCGATTCTCTTGTTTATTATGTGCACCCATTTCTTCTGCTTCTTTTAACTCTTTTTCAATTGCAGGAATTTTCCCGTGACGAAGTTCCGCTGCTTTATTTAAATCGTAATTACCTTCTGCTTCTTCTAATTCACGGCGCAGACGCTCTAAATGTTCACGTAAGTCACGCACTTTATGAATATCTTCTTTTTCTTTTTCCCATTTCGCTCTCATACCACTTGCAACTTCTTTTAAATCCGATAATTCACGTTGCAACGTTTTCAGGCGTTCTTGGCTACCAAAGTCCTTCTCTTTTCCAAGAGCCGCTTCTTCAATTTCCAGCTGCATAATGCGGCGCGTTACTTCATCTAATTCTGTTGGCATAGAATCAATCTCTGTTCGAATTGTTGCACACGCTTCGTCAACAAGATCGATCGCTTTATCTGGTAAGAAACGATCCGAAATATATCGATCTGATAAAACGGATGCTGCTACAATCGCGCGGTCATGAATATTTACACCATGATAAATTTCAAAACGCTCTTTTAAACCACGTAAAATGGAAATTGTATCTTCAACAGTTGGTTCTTCTGCTAATACTTGTTGGAAACGTCTTTCTAGCGCTGGATCTTTCTCAATATATTTACGATACTCATCTAACGTTGTCGCCCCGATACAATGCAGTTCACCACGCGCAAGCATCGGTTTTAACATATTTCCTGCGTCCATCGCACCTTCTGTTTTACCAGCGCCGACGATTGTGTGAAGTTCATCAATGAATAATAAAATGCGACCTTCACTCTTTTTAATTTCATTTAATACAGCTTGCAGACGCTCTTCAAACTCACCACGGAATTTCGCTCCAGCTACAAGCGCACTCATATCTAATGCGAAGATTGTTCTATCTTTTAATCCTTCTGGTACATCCTTCTTCACAATACGCTGTGCTAATCCTTCAACGATTGCTGTTTTACCAACACCGGGTTCACCAATTAAAACCGGGTTGTTTTTCGTTTTACGTGAAAGAATGCGGATTACACGTCGAATTTCACTATCGCGACCGATAACAGGATCAATTTTCCCTGCTCTCACTTCCGCCACTAAATCACGACCATATTTTTCCAACGCTTCATAAGTTGCTTCTGGATTTTGACTAGTCACTCTTTGATTCCCCCGAACTGTCATTAAAGACTGTAATAAGTTATCTTTCGTAATGTGAAATCTTGTAAGTAATTGATTTATATCGCCTTTTTCTTCTGAAAAAGCAAGCAATACATGTTCAACTGAAATGTATTCATCTTGCAATTTCTCTGCTTCTTTTCCTGCTCTTACAAGTAGTTGTTGCAGAGCACCTGTTATATATAATTTTCCTACTTCTGCACCGCTTCCCGTTACAGAAGGTTTTTTCTTAATTAAACTTTCGGCGCCTTGCTTTAACGCTTCTATATCGACATTCATTTTTTGAAAAATACGCACTGCTAATCCATCTTGCTCTTCTAATAATGTAAACAAGAGATGAACAGTATCTACTTCTTGATGATGATGAGATACCGCTAAAGATTGGGCACTCATAATCGCCTCTTGTGTTTTTGTTGTCATTTGATTTAAGTCCATCTTTACAGTCCTCCAAATGTTTGACTTTCTTTGACCTTTGATTTGATTATACGCCAACTGACTTTTTTATACAATAATTTTGCTTATGTATTTTCAAACTTATTATTGGAAAAAGAAAAAGGGAACATTCATTATACAACTGAAAAAATATACGCAATGCGTAACGACAAAAAAGCCGCAATAATGATTGCGGCTCCTGTTACGGTTTTCTTTTATATGTCCACTGACGGTTATGATTCGCGTTATCTGGAAATTTTTCACCCGCAGTTAATTTCACCATTTGCGGATCTTTTACCATACTTCCTGTTTCACCAATTTCTACGTAAATACCATCGTTTGGCGCTTTTTGTCCAGAACGAAACCTGCGATTTTGTCCCATTTCCATTCTCCTTCCATGACGTCTTTGCCTCATTAGTATATCCATTTTAAAAGAAAGCTTTTCTGTCATGTTTAGGAAACAAGTACTACATTTCGTTCTTGTACATATACATGAATGACACAAGCTTAGGAAGGGATTTCTTTCCTATTTGTAGAAAAAAAAGAAACCAACCTACTATAGGCTAGCTTCAAAGGAGAGTCAAACATATACGAGAAGATTACATGTTCATTATAAGCCTCATCATACGAGCAATGTAACCCTTTTCACAATTTGTACATAATGAAAGAAACATTGTTTGAACTTTCTAAAAAGACGTTGACTTTTCTTAATTTCCAGCGAGAAATAGTAGACACCGCAGCACTTTGCGACGTAAGATGGATATATAGTGAACTTTCCATCTTTGGTGTTCTCACCCAGTTTAACCTCTTATTTCTGCATATTAAAAACGGAAATACAGATAGAAACAAAAAAATATTATAAGAGGTGAAATTATGAATAAACAGCATTTAATCGCATTAGACTTAGACGGCACTTTATTAACAGACAACAAAATAATTTCCACTCGAACAAAACATACAATTGCAAAAGCAAAGGAGCAAGGACATATTGTCGTTATTTCAACGGGACGTCCATTCCGTGCTAGTTTTGATTACTACAAAGAACTCGGTCTTAATACACCAATCGTAAACTTTAATGGTGCTTACGTACATCATCCTCTTGATTCAAAGTGGGGAACACATCACTCTCCCCTTGAGCTAGCAACAGCCCAAGAAATTGTCCGAGCTTGCTTTGATTTTGGTGTAAAAAATATATATGCTGAAGTAATGGACGATGTGTATGTTCGTGAAATTGATGAAGATAAAAAACATATTTTCGAATTCGGTTCTCCAAAGATTTTTACAGGAGACTTATTAAATATTTTAAACGATCATCCAACCTGCTTATTAATTGACGCACATGACGAGCATTCCAGTGCAATTCGTCAACATTTAACTGATATGCACGCTGAAGTAATCGACCATAGAAAATGGGGCGCACCTTGGCCGATTATTGAAATCGTGAAAAGTGGGTTAAATAAAGCTGTCGGATTACAAAAAATTTCTAGTCATTACAACATTCCACAAGAGCGAATTATCGCTTTCGGTGATGAAGATAACGACTTTGAAATGATTGAATTTGCTGGTCACGGCATCGCAATGGGTAATGCAATTCCTGAATTAAAATCACTCGCAAATCATACGACATTAACGAATGAAGAAGATGGTATTGCGCTATATTTAGAAGAGGTTCTTGGATTATAATCTAAAAATTCCCTGCTTATAGTTTCTCGTCAAACGCTCATACTATTATTAGACGCAAAAGTCAGCGCGTCGATTGTTTTCAGCTAAATAAAGGGGGTTTTTCGAATGGGTAAAAAGAACAAATCAAAACGTTTTATCCAACAAGGAGCCGATGCTGTTATGAAGCATGATGCAAGATTCCCGTACCGTGGTACATTAGCTGAGGCAGAAAAAGCGAGAAGTAACTCTTCTTTTGGAGGGGTTTAAATGGGGAACTTACTATTCCAACAAGCTAGAGATGCCGTTGCAAATGCCGTCACTTGTTCAAGCGGTACTGAGCAACAAGATCTCGTATATAGAGCAAAAAACGCTTTGCACTCTGCTTATGCAAACTCTTCAACAGCTGAAAAAGTTCAGCTACGTGAAATGCAGGAGCAGTTGCAAAATATTACGAATTTACATTAAAAAAGAGGACCAGCTTTGGTCCTCTTTAATCTTTTCGAAACAAACCAAACACTCCGACCGTCTGTAATACGTTTGTAAATGCACCTGGGTCCACTTGCCTAATAACCCTTTCTAATTCATATAACTCATAACGCGTAATAACAATCATTAACATTTCCTTATTTTCATTTGTATAAGCGCCTGTTGCTGGTATAGTTGTAATCCCCCTCACTAAGCGTGAATGAATCGCCTTTCGTACATCTGTCCCATTCTTCGTAACAATTAGTGCTGTAATTTTCACATGACGTGTATGAATCGCATCAATAATTCGCGTTGACACATACAAAGTCACCAAAGTATATAATGCTTTTTCCCATCCATACACATAGCCAGCCGCAATAATGATAAGTGCATTAAAGAAGAAAAAATACGTACCGACAGGCTTATCTTTAATCTTTGATAAAATCATGGCGATAATATCTAAACCACCTGTAGAAGCCCCCCACTTCAACGCAATCCCTACCCCAATCGCTGAAATAATCCCACCAAAAATCGCATTTAATATAATATCGTTCGAAACCGCTCTAACCGGGATAATTTCTAGAAACAAAGTCATAAATATCACGCAAAGAAAACTAAAGAAAGTAAAGGCCTTTCCAACCTTTTTCCATGCTAAAATAACGACGGGAATATTAAACAAACTAAACAATACCCCCGTTGATATGTGAATAGATAAAAAGTCCCCTAATATTTGTGATAACAATTGAGACAATCCAGCAAAGCCACTCGCGTACACTTTCGCTGGCGTTAAAAATAAATTCATTCCAATCGCGTTTAACAAACCTGCGACAATTACAACGATTAACTTCTTTATAAGTTCGGTATAATTCAACTTCAAATCCATTTCTAATCCACCTTTATTATTCATGAATGCACTGCTATACATAGTCTTTACGAAAAAGGAAATGATAAACGTACAACGGTTAGAAATGGAGTTGATACATATGCCACATACGAGTGATAACGACAAAAAAGCACGCGATAATAATGCAAAGCGCACACAAAAAAATGAGCAAGAACAAAAAAATATTCAGCAAGGTAAGCGTGCCTATTCTAAAAAGACTGATCACCTTTGATCCCATCGTACATCAACAATATTGTTGATGTACTTTTTTTACATTTTACAGGGAAAAAACATTAAAAATTCACTTCATGTTCACTTCTATATTCTACAATAGCGATAACATATTCGGATGAGGTGTTGGCATGAGAGGGAAACACATTTTCATTATTACTGCACTAATAAGTATATTAATGCTAGCTGCTTGTGGACAAAAAAACAGCTCAGCTACAGTCGCTACAGCAACAGATTCAACCATTAAGAAGAGCGACTTCGAAAAACAGTTGAAAGATCGTTACGGAAAAGACATGCTATACGAAATGATGGCACAAGACGTTATCACGAAAAAATATAAAGTATCTGACGATGATGTAGATAAAGAAGTACAAAAAGCGAAAAATCAATATGGAGATCAATTCACAGCAGTACTCGAAAACAATCGTTTAAAAGATGAAGCTGATTTCAAAAATCAAATTAAGTTCAAACTTGCTATGAATGAAGCAATTAAGAAAAGTGTTACAGAAAAAGACGTGAAAGACCACTATAAACCAGAAATTAAAGCGAGTCATATTTTAGTAAGTGACGAAAATGAAGCGAAAGAAATAAAGAAAAAATTAGATGCTGGCGCTTCATTTGAAGAATTAGCAAAACAAGAATCGCAAGATCTACTATCAAAAGATAAAGGTGGAGACCTTGGATACTTCAATTCAGGCAGAATGGCGCCTGAATTTGAAACAGCTGCCTATAAACTAAAAGTCGGACAAATTAGCAATCCCGTTAAATCACCAAACGGTTATCATATTATTAAATTAACTGATAAAAAAGATTTACAACCTTACGATGAAGTGAAAGACTCCATCCGTAAAAACTTAGAAGCAGAACGTATTGCCGACCCTACATTCAGTCATAAGTTAATACAAAAGGAATTAAAAAAGGCAAATATTAAAATAAATGATAGTGACTTGGAAGATACGTTTACTCTTGCGCATGAGCAAGGGAATTAAAAAAGCACCGCCTTATTTTTACAGCAAAATAAGGCAGTGCTTTTTATTTAATTTACTTCTTAAAATACGTCCAACCTTCTTCTTGGTAAATCTTTTCTTCTTTCATCAACTTACCAAGCGCACGCTTAAACGCAGCTTTACTCATGTTGAAACGTTCTTTAATATCTTCTGGGTGGCTCTTATCCCAAAACGGCATTGCTCCGCCTCGTTCTTCCATATATGCATAAATTACAGTAGCATCATCTTCCATTCCTTCTTCTTTACGAGGAAGAAGTGAAATGTTAATTGTACCGTCATCTTTCACGTCAATAATACGGCCCGTTACACGTTCACCGATGCGGACTTGTTCTTTTCTTTCAGTATGGTGTAAGAAAGCACGGAAATGCTCATCAGTTAGTATGAATGAACCAACTTGAAGTGAACGATACACACGTCCATTTACGTTTTTATTACGCATAGATGGCGTCGCATCTACGATAATTTCTTGCATATCACTGTCTCTTGCGGGAAGAGCGATAAGGCGATCACGATTCGTTAATTTTAACGTACAATATAATTCGTCTCCAACCTCTGGCCATACTGGCATATAAATCGGGAACTCATCAGCTGGGATTAGTATATCTTTTGATACACCAATATTAACAAACACACCTAAACTAGGAATAACTTCTACAACCTTTACCCAGTTCCAATCAAAAGTTGTAATAAGCGGCTCCTTCATTGTTGCTGAAATACGATTTTGGTGATCAAGGTATAAGAATACATCAATCGTATCGCCTTCTGCAATTTCTCCAACTAATTCGTTTTTATGTAAGAAGATTTCTTCTTCTTCATTCCCAACCATATAGCCGATTTCCGTTTCGCGTAAAACAGTTACCTGTTCAATCGATCCTAATTGTAAATACATATTTTTTAATTCCCTTCTATATATATAAAATTAACTTTTTTATATTTTTTATCATTCCAAACAAAAGTTAATTATAACACGATTTTTCCTTTATTTGTCCAACTGCCCAAAATTCACTATAATAAAATGAGGTTACATAAATATAAGTATGAAAACACTTAAGTCTAGGCTCGTTTTCAGCTATACTTTAGTATGTACAGTACATAAAAAGATTAGAAATTTATTTGGAGGTGCTAACTATGGCAAAAGATAGTTCTTTTGACATCGTTTCGAAAGTAGAATTACCTGAAGTAACAAACGCAATTAACATCGCATTAAAAGAAATCCAAAACCGATATGACTTTAAAGGAAGTAAAAGTGATATTAAATTAGAAAAAGAAGTACTTGTTTTAACTTCTGATGATGAGTTCAAATTAGACCAAGTAAAAGACGTTCTAATTTCTAAACTTGTAAAACGTAACGTTCCAATTAAAAACTTGGATTACGGAAAAGTTGAAGCTGCGACTGGTAACACTGTTCGCCAACGCGCAACACTTCAACAAGGTATCGATAAAGATAACGCGAAAAAAATTAACAACATCATTAAAGAAATGAAATTAAAAGTAAAAACACAAGTACAAGATGACCAAGTACGTGTTACAGCGAAAAGCCGTGATGACTTACAAGCAGTTATCGCAGCAGTTCGCAGTGCTGACTTACCGATTGACGTACAATTTATTAACTACCGCTAAAAAGAAAAACACCCTCTGTGTAGAGGGTGTTTTTCTTTTTAGCGTGTAGAGAAAATATTACAAAGTCTAAGATTACGAGCAATCGGATAGTTAGAATAAGTATTTAATTATTATGCATAAATGAAGAAGGTCCTTTTAATAATCGGCGCAAAACCTCCCTCCCTACTCAAATGTAACAAATTATGAGTATAAGAATATTTTCCACCCTTTCATGTAATGTAAAATTAGTAAGGAATTTATTTTATGAAAAAATGTTAATTAAACAAGAGTTAGAAGTGGTTATTTGAAGAAATTAATACTATGTTTTTTATTAACTACATTCTGTCTATATATTGCAGGGTGTTCTAATAATATAACTACACCCGAGGATACACCTAAAGCTTCAACACCTGCGAAGTGTAAATACATCAACAAAGCTTGGTATAAGAAACCTATAAAATGTAATAATTGATGATATAAGTTATAAAAAAGACACCGTAAGGTGCCTTTTTTTATAGAAATTAATAAGATATTCATCAGAAATTATGAATCATTTTTTATTTTGTTTTTCAAAATATTTTTCTTTAACCATTTTTATTAGATTTTCTTTTTCTGTTAGTTCAAAGATAAATAATGCTTTTTTCATGTTGTCAGCCACATCTTCTTCATTATATTGTTCTAACTTTAGCAAGTTCCAAGCTTTTCCATAATATAATTCGCCTAATAAATATAAAGTATTTAGATTAATAGCTAATTTAATCCCCATATCATTGTATTTTATTGCCTCTTCATGTTGATTTGCAAGACCTAAAATTTTCGCCAAATTAAAAATGATTTTTAATTTAATCTCTTTATCTCTAGGAAAATCTAACTTATTAAAATTAGTTAAACACCTTCTTAATATAGTAATACTCTTTTCATACTCTTTATTTGCCCAATGAAATATAGCCATCGACTGCATAATATCTATTTCTCTTTCTGATAAAAAATCAACATTCGTTACAGTTAGTTTTAGTGCACTATTTAAAAGATTTAAAGCAGTTTTTATTGCTATATTTACATGAAATATAGCAATGGCTTCATGCCATATTAGAAATTGTTTATCTTCTTTTAACTGGAAATTATTTTCGTTTTTCTCTTGTTTCACTATTTCGTAAAGTTCATTATATTGTTTTTGTTTTGTACAATCTCTCATTACATATTTTACATTTTCTACATATTTTAGTTTTTTATTTTGCGTTAGTGCGAAAATATTATTTGAATCAATACCAAGTCTTTCAGATAATTGATATAACAATATGCTAGATGGATAAATCATACCTTTTTCTATTTTGCTAATTTGACTTTGCGAACATATTCCATGACACAATTCAGATTGTGATATATTCTTTTTCATTCTAAGTTCTTTAATGGTAATACCCAAATCGTAAAATTCCATTTTTCCTCCTCAAATATAGCCCTCAATGAGTAACAGAATATTTTTCACCCTTTAATGTAATGTAAAATCAATATAGTTGCAATTATTGTTTTTCTAAAGGTCTTTTCATTTCTTTTCTCAGCTGCATTTCGAAGCGAGAGTCTTACTTCACAGAAAAACAGACTAGGGAGAAAGTTTTCTCCTTAGCCTGTCCCACCGAGATTTCGCATTTATTAAGAGCAACACCATATTGCTTTATCAAATGATTTTTTAGGTATGTATACTTTATCATTTTCGATTTTGTATTTTATATCGTTTCTTTTCAGAACTGCCGTATCAACAGAATGAACACTATCGCCCCACCGAACAAATTCCCCTTCATCACGCTTTTCCCAAAAATAAAAACTTACGAATACGATAAAAACACATAAGCATAGAGCGAACCACTTCTTTTTCCGCAAATACCTCACCACCTTAAACTGAAGAACTACTAAAAAAACGCTACTCATTTCCGTCTCTTTTTAACCGCAATTAAAAAAGCAATAAACAATACGTTCACACCGACGATTAAAGAGATAAATAGCCAATTCACACCTGTTTCCCCGTTAACTTTATATACATTTGATTCTTCACGCTTTAAAACAAGATAAAACTTTCCGTTTTCTTCTCTTATAATTTCATCTTCTAACAATCCTCTTAACTCTTGTTGTTCGCCAATTGCACTTACAGGTAAAGCAACTTTTTGTGTTTCTTTCGTATTATTAATCGCTACTAATGTTACTTCATCTTTATACTTTCGTTTCAGTACACTCATTCCATCTTTATCGTATAAAAGCTCAAACGTTCCATGGCGTAAAGATGGTCTCGCTTGTCTAAGCTCACCGAGTTTCGTTATGTGCTGCACAAATTTTTCATCTGATTTGAAATCCATTAATCGTCTATTATCCGGGGTATCCCCTCCATCTAATGCAATTTCAGTCCCGTAATAAAAATTCGGAATACCTGGTGATGTTAATAAATATGTAAGGGCTAGTTTCAAACGAGATGGTGGATAATTCATATTCTCTTTTGCAATACGGGCAAACCTTTTTGTATCTTGATTATCTAAAAATGTAACGAATTCCCCTTCTTTTTTACTCACATCATATAAAGGTTTCACCGATACATCCACTTTAGAAAACGATTCTACTATTTTTTCGTTATATTCACTATCTTCCTTTGTCATAATACGAAAATCTTTCTTTATCACTTGCATATCTTTTTGCACGTCATCCCAGAAAGAACGCGACTTTTTTTCACTATGTATCACATAACTTCCATCTAAATCGACTTCTTTGATCCACCATTTCATCGCGTCTATAACTTGTTGTTCGTTTTCTCCAAGCGGAAATTGGAATATAACTTTCATCCCTTTTGCATGCGCTTCTTGTACAAGTTCTTTCACATCATTTTCTGTTCCGAAATGTTCATTTACCTTTTGAAAATTTTGTACATCTAACCCATCGTACTTTCCACTTTCAAAAAACGGTGAAAGCATAACAGTGGTAAAACCCATTTCTTTTATGTAATCCAGTCTTTTCATAATCCCTCTTATATCTCCACCCTGATATCCTTCTAAATTTCCAACTTCTAACTGTTTGTCATTTTTCGGTTCTCCATTATTGAAGCGATCAATCATAATGGAATATACGACTTCGTCTCGCCACTCTCTTTTTTCATCTGCAAACGTATGTATTGGCACAAACAAAACGACAGCTAAACAAAAACAAATAAATAATTTCCTAGTCCGTATTTTCCTCACACGCATCCCCCATGTTTTTTAATTGTAAGAATATTATACCAATTTTCAGAACGAATCACATACGTTGATTTCATTCCCCCAAAAATACTTCATGTTAGATTTCCTAACATGAAGTATAAAGTTTTCCGAATTTTTAGTTGATTTTTCATTTCATTTCGAATATGATATGAAACATAACAAATCGATGTTATTTTTTCTAACATCATAGGAGGAGAGAGAATGAATACAGGAGATACGGTTTTTATGTTTGTAACGACAGTAATGGTCATGTTAATGACACCAGGATTGGCACTTTTTTATGGGGGCATGGTTCGCAGTAAAAACGTACTCAGTACGACAATGCATAGTTATAGTGCAATGGCTATCGTTTCGATTCAGTGGATTGTGATCGGCTATTCTTTATCATTCGGACCAGATTGGAACGGACTTATCGGTACACTCGATTGGTTCGGTTTAAACGGAGTTACCTCCGCATCAAATCCAGACTACTCATCTACTATTCCTCACAATTTATTTATGATGTTCCAACTCATGTTCGCCATTTTAACTCCCGCTTTAATTTCAGGTGCATTCGCCGAAAGAATGCGATTTTCTGCTTTCCTTATTTTCATCCTTCTATGGACAACAATCGTTTACAATCCTGTCGCTCATTGGGTATGGGGCGTTGGCGGATGGCTAAGAGAACTCGGCGCATTAGACTTCGCTGGTGGTAACGTCGTTCATATTACATCTGGCGTGGCTGGCCTTGTATTAGCTATTTTCCTCGGAAAACGAAAAAACATAAACGGTACTTCTCCTCACCATTTACCATTTACAATGTTAGGCGCAGGCTTACTATGGTTCGGCTGGTTCGGTTTTAACGTCGGAAGTGCATTATCTTTAAACGACGTAGCTTTAACCGCATTTATTAATACAAATATAGCAGCAGCTGCATCCGCATTAACTTGGATGCTTTCAGAATGGTTCTTCCAATCAAAACCGACTGCGATGGGAGCTGCTTGCGGTGTAGTTTCCGGTTTAGTCGCTATTACACCAGCTTGCGGGTTCGTTACACCTTTCTCCGCTCTTCTTATCGGAGCAATTGGCGGCGTATTATGCTTCGGAGCAGTCTTTTTCTTAAAAACAAAATTCGGATACGACGATACACTCGATGCATTCGGATGCCACGGTATCGGCGGAACTTGGGGCGGTATTGCAACAGGACTCTTTGCAACTACTACTGTAAATGCTGATGGCGCTAACGGATTATTTTACGGAAACGCTGCTTTACTGTTTAAACAACTGGTAGCAATTGGCGCAACATATGCATTCACAATCATAATGACGTACGCCATTATTAAAGCAATTAACTTCTTTCTCCCTGTTCGGGTAGATGAACACGAAGAACATATGGGACTTGATATTTCGATGCACGGAGAGAAAGCTTATGAGTACACAGAGCGAGTGAACTAAAAAAAGAGATGCAATCTATTGGTAGTAGATTGCATCTCTTTTTATTGTACTTGTCGGCGCAGTATACCCCACCTAGTATTCCGGTGAATATATCAGCGATTCTTCGGATATATCGACGATTTTTTAAATATATCAGCGATTATTTCAATATATCGACGTTTCGACACGATATATCCATTTACCAACAAATTCCGACATGACGAAACTGAAAAATACCCCGGCGTAACTTTACATACATACAAAAAAGACGACCGTTTAACAGTCGTCTTTTCCTACTTATTTCGGAGAATTCCCCACATATTGCGTAATATCAACATTTAGCGCTTGTGCTAAACGCATACCGTACTCTTGATCTGCACGGAAGAAGTTACAAACAGCTAGTAATTTCGTGCGCTCATTTACGTCTTTTAAGTCATTTGTTAAGTTTGCAATTAAGTTGTCTTGCTCTTCTTTAGAGAATGAACGGTAACGCTCACCTGCTTGTTTGAAATCATTTGGTTTGTCAATTTTTTCACGAGATACGTAGCCTTCTACTTTCATAGTTGAATCGCGGTAAGTTGGGTCTTCAACTGGATTTTCAGCATGACGGCTCGGTTCGTAGTTAATTGTAGATGGGTTTTGATTGATTTGCATCGCACCATCACGTTGTTGGTTGTGAACAGCTGCGTATGGGCAGTTTACAGGAATTTGTAAGTAGTTTGCACCAAGACGGTAACGCTGTGTATCTGGATAAGAGAATAAACGACCTTGTAATAATTTATCTTCAGATGGTTCAATACCATTTACAGTTGCACTTGGAGAGAACGCCACTTGCTCTACTTCCGCAAAGAAATTTTTCGGATTACGATTTAACGTCATCGTCCCCACTTCAATTAATGGGAAGCGATCTTCTGGCCATACTTTCGTCGGATCTAATGGATCGAAATCTAAAGAATCCGTTTCATCTAGTTGCATCACTTGTACGTGTAAATCCCACTTCGGATAATTTCCTTTTTCGATTGCATCGAACAAGTCACGAGTTGCATGGTTGAAGTCTTTTCCTTGTACTTCTTGCACCTCTTTTGCACTTAAGTTACGTACACTTTGCTGTGGTTTCCAGTGATATTTAATGTAGACGATTTTACCTTCTGCATTAATCCATTTAAATGAGTGAACACCGAAACCTTCCATTTCACGATAGCTTGCTGGTGTACCGTAATCAGAAAATACCCACGTCATCATATGTGTAGATTCCGGGCTTAACGTCATGAAATCCCAGTAACGATCTGGCGTTTGAATGTTTGTATCAGGGGCTGGTTTTAAAGAATGCACCATATCAGGAAATTTAATTGCATCACGAATGAAGAAGACCGGTAAATGGTTACCTACGATATCGTAATTTCCTTCTTCTGTATAAAATTTAACAGCGAACCCACGTGGGTCACGAGCTGTTTCCGGAGAACCTTGACCATGAATAACCGTTGAGAAACGAACAAATACAGGCGTTTCAGTTCCTTCTTTTTGTAAAAATGCTGCCTTCGTATATTGCTTCATGCTGTTTTTCGTTACGAATACACCATGAGCACCTGCACCACGTGCATGCACAACACGCTCTGGAATACGTTCACGATCAAAGTGAGCTAGTTTTTCTACTAAATGATAGTCTTCTAATAATACCGGTCCACGGCGACCAGCTGTACGAGAATTTTGGTTATCTCCAACCGGAGCACCTTGGTTTGTTGTTAAGCGATTATTTGGATTCATCTAGGGGATCCTCCTCTTTCTCTTTTAGTAATCATTATTTATTTAAAATTATTATAAACTAATTATTATTTAAAACTAGATTCTTGTCAACTATTTCCTTCATTTTTTTGGAAACAATTTCAGCTAAGCAATCAATAAATACAGATTGTGAATTTGGCATATTCGGTCTAAAATATGCCACGTTTAATTCATCAGTTACAACTTTACATTCGTAATCATTGTCATATAAAACTTCTAAATGCTCTGCCACAAACCCAACCGGACAGTATACGAAAGATTCATAGCCATGCTTTTCAAATAAATCTCTCGTTAAATCTTGCACATCCGGACCAATCCATGGGTCAGGCGTATTTCCAGCACTTTGCCAACCCGTTGTATAGTTTGGAATATCGGCAGCCTCCGCAATTAAATCCGCTGTATGTTGCAATTGCTCCACATAAGGGTCTCCTGCTGCAATAATTTTCTCTGGTAAACTATGTGCTGAAAAAATCACGACAGCTTTCTCTTTATCTTCAATCTTTGTAAATGTTTCTTTTAGTTGCTCTGTCCAATACGAAATAAATTTCGGTTCATCGTACCATTGTTCAATCGGTTCAATAACAGGACCACCAATTTCTTCCGAAAGACGAATAGCACGGTCATTATATGCTTTAATGCTAAATGTAGAATAATGCGGTGCTAATACGATACTAATCGCCTGCTCAATTCCATCTTTCTTCATCTCTTCTACTGCATCCTCTATAAATGGAGCTATATGTTTTAATCCTAAGTAACAAGTAAATTCATACTCTTTAAATATTTTATTCATTGAATCTGTTAATTTATGCGCTTGCTCTTTCGTAATTTTTGCAAGTGGTGAAATTCCGCCAATCGCTTTATAGCGTCTGATTAAGTCTTGGAGTGCTTCTTCTGAAGGTTTATGCCCGTGGCGAATATGTGTATAGTACGCTTCTACATCATCTAATGATTCTGGCGTTCCATACGCCATTACGAGTAAACCTATTTTTTTCTTTGTCATCTATATAACACCTCAATTTTATAAATGAGAATCTTTTTCAAGAACATTTGTTTCCAATTATAACAACTAATAATAAGTACGTCAAAATAATTATTCTAAATAAGTATTATTTCTAATATGATTTTGAATTTTATATGACAATTTATTTAATAGAAAAGCGACTTACTTTTATGCAAGTCGCTTTTCTTCTATTCTTTAATATTTATCCCATACTCTTTAAACCAAACATGAATTTGCGCTAAATGAGCTAAAAGCTGCGGACCAGTCATTAATTGACCGAACCAAGGGGATTGAAATGCACTGCCACCTGACTCAATTAATCCACTCAGCTGTTCTTTATCAAATAGTTCATGCAAAATTGAGCCTTTATCTGTTAATAAATCTTGTAGCCATACTGTTACCGCTTTTGTATAATGCGGATTATGGGTTTTCGGATACGGGCTCTTCTTTCTATATAAGATATCATTTGGAAGTAATCCTTCTAACGCCTTACGCAATAGACCTTTTTCGCGGTTTTTATACATTTTCATTTCCCAAGGAATATTCCACGCATATTCGACAAGTCGGTGATCCGCAAATGGAACACGTACTTCTAAGCTTGCCCCCATACTCATACGGTCTTTTCTGTCTAATAATGTTGTCATAAACCATACCATGTTCAAGTAAAATAATTGTCGTCTCTTTGCTTCAATTGGGCTTTCTCCCTCTAAAACAGGAACTTCTTGAATGGATTCTTCATAACGCTGCTGTACATATTGTTGTAAGTTTAATTTATTTCTCCATTCTTTCTTTAGCAGTTGTTCACGTGCTTCTGTAGAGCGCATCCACGGAAATGCACTCGATTGCAAATCATCTTCTCTATAAAACCACGGATAACCACCAAATATTTCGTCTGCACATTCCCCAGATAAACCGACGACAAAATCTTGTTTAATTTCACGGCAAAACCATAATAATGACGAATCGATATCTGCCATACCAGGCAAATCACGAACGAGTACCGCTTCTGTTAAATACTGTGCTAATTGTTCATTTGAAATGACGCAGCGATGATGGATTGTTTGAAACGTCTCAGTCATCAAATGAATAAATGGCGCATCTGAATTCGGCTGAAACGCATTCGCTTTAAAGTATTTTTCATTATCTTCATAATCAACAGAGTATGTGTGTAATTGCCCTTTTCCTGACCTTGCGTATTCTTTCGCAGCAATCGCTGTAATGGCGCTCGAATCTACACCACCTGATAGAAAAGTACATAGTGGTACATCAGAAACGAGCTGCCTTGTAATCGCATCTTGTAATAAAAAGCGTGTTTTCTCTACTGTTTCTTCAAAGGAGTCTTCATGTTTTTTGCTTTCCACATTCCAATATCTCCATATACATAAACCGTTCTTTGAAAATGTCATCGCATGCCCTGGACGTAATTCTTTTATACCAGCATAAATGCCATGACCAGGTGTTCTAGATGGTCCAAGACCGAATATTTCGGATAACCCTTCTAACGTTACTTCCGCTTTCACATCTGGATGCGCTAATATCGCTTTTAACTCTGAACCAAATAGTAATCGCCCACTATCATATTTATAAAATAGCGGTTTTACACCTAGTCGATCTCGCGCAATAAATACTTGTTCTTTCTGTTCATCCCATACAGCAAACGCATATATACCGTTTAAATGATCGACACATTCTTCTTTCCATTCAATATACGACGCTAATAGCACCTCCGTATCAGAATGACCTTTGAACGTATATCCTCTTCTTAATAATTCCTTTCGAATATCTTCTGTATTATACAATTCACCGTTATAGCAAATTGCATAATTCGTTTCATCTTTTAAACAAGTCATCGGTTGTTTACCACCCTCAGGATCAACAACGATTAACCGTTTATGCCCAAATGCGACATTGCCTTTAATCCAAACTTTATTATCATCCGGGCCACGCTTTGCTAACGTCTCAGCCATCTTCGTAACGACGTCCCGTTCTCCTTCTAATGAGCGTTTATAATCCACCCATCCTGTAATCCCGCACATACGAATCATCCTTCCATCTTATTTCTTTTCCTAAACAAGCAGTAATCCACACCTTAGAGGTGCGGATCAAAAAAATGACAAACTTGACGATAATCTACTATCCACATACGGAATAGCTTTTTCACTCAGTAAAACGTGTTTTATTGTATGCCCACCTATGTCTAGATGTGTCTAGTTATAAAGAATGCACGAACTGTCTATAACAGAAATAACTACTTTTTATAAAGGAGAAATCGTGTATGATACAACGTAACCATATTTTATATAACCAGCCTCGCGCTCATACAGTCGGTAATGTAGAATATATAAACAATGAATGGGTATTCTTTGATGATGAAAATGATGAAGCATTTTTATTAGAAGATATTGCCGAAGATGGCTTTGAGATTTTATATAACAACAACTGGCTACCAGCTCGTTTCTATGAACAAGATGTATTACAAATCGCCAACGAACAGCACCATTTACAAAACGGAGAAATGATACGAATTCGAAAAAAATTACTTCTTAGCTATACGGAATGGCTCGAGGAATTACCTGACTCTGTCTTTACATTATTAACCGAATCATTGCAATCCCTTCATTACTCTTTATATGATTGCATGTATTGTCATAATTATTTATCTTTCTTACCGAAAGAGGAAGCATGCGAAGGAGTAAATATTCTTTTGTTTGATAACGAAGAGATGATTTGTACATTGCAGCACCATTTTGTTCGTCACGCTACGTCAAATAAAAACATGTTTCGTTTTACGAAAGTAAACGGAGAAGAGTTGCATATCGATGCAACATAAAGTAAAAAAACCACCTTATCTCCCAAGTCTTTGAGATTATAAGGTGGTTTTATTTTTTATTAGAATACTTGCCAGCCAATCGGTAATTTCAGTCCAAGGTAAAATACCGCTACAAGCGCGATAACAAATAATCCCCAAAATGCCCCTGTTGCCTTGTTCTTGCTCATTTTCACAAGAACCATTTCCATTCCAGCGATAACTAAAATACCAGCTACCATTTTTAAACCATACCACATGTGCACGTTACTTGTTGCAGTCTTCATAATACCCATGTACAACATGAAACCTGTCACAATAATGATAATGTACATAAGACGAAGCCCCATATGTACACCTTTACCTTTTCTTCCTGCTGAATAAAGTGAATACGCAACGAAGAATAAAATTAAACCTAACGCCCATGCTGTAATATGCATATGTACCATCGTATCCCCTACCTCCTCTTTTCACACTTTTTCACTCTATATGATAACATGTTCATTTATTTTCAGGAAATGTTTCGCTTTTTTACATTTAAATGATATAATATTTAGAGTATTTACAAACTTCTTGTAATAACAAAAGGGGGAACAATCATGATTCAAACTAAGGATATTATCGAACTTACAGACACATACGGAGCAAATAACTATCACCCACTTCCGATCGTTATCTCTAAAGCAGAAGGCGTTTGGGTAGAAGATCCTGAAGGAAATCGCTATATGGACTTATTAAGTGCATATTCTGCAGTAAACCAAGGTCATCGTCACCCAAAAATTATTAACGCTTTAATTGACCAAGCTAATCGTGTTACGTTAACTTCTCGTGCTTTCCATAGCGATCAATTAGGTCCTTGGTACGAAAAAGTTGCGAAACTAACTAATAAAGAAATGGTACTTCCAATGAATACAGGTGCAGAAGCTGTTGAAACTGCAATTAAAACAGCTCGCCGCTGGGCTTATGATGTGAAGAAAGTAGAAGCAAACCGTGCTGAAATTATCGTTTGTGAAGATAACTTCCACGGCCGTACAATGGGTGCTGTTTCTATGTCTTCGAACGAAGAGTACAAGCGTGGATTCGGTCCAATGCTTCCTGGCATTATCGTAATTCCTTACGGTGATTTAGAAGCGTTAAAAGCTGCTATTACACCAAACACAGCTGCATTCATTTTAGAGCCTATCCAAGGTGAGGCAGGAATTAACATCCCACCAGCTGGTTTCTTAAAAGAAGCTCTTGAAGTATGTAAAAAAGAAAACGTTTTATTCGTAGCAGATGAAATCCAAACTGGCTTAGGCCGTACTGGTAAAGTATTTGCTTGTGACTGGGACGGTGTAACTCCTGACATGTACATACTTGGTAAAGCACTTGGCGGCGGCGTATTCCCAATCTCTTGCGTAGCAGCAAACCGCGACATTTTAGGCGTATTCGAGCCAGGTTCTCACGGTTCTACATTCGGTGGTAACCCACTTGCATGTGCTGTTTCTATCGCGGCTCTTGAAGTGTTAGAAGAAGAAAAATTAACAGAGCGTTCTCTTCAATTAGGCGAAAAATTAGTTAGGCAATTAAAAGAAATTGATAACCCAATGATTACTGACATTCGTGGTAAAGGCTTATTCATCGGTATCGAATTAAACGAGCCAGCTCGTCCTTACTGCGAACAATTAAAAGCAGCTGGTCTATTATGTAAAGAAACACACGAAAATGTAATTCGTATCGCACCACCGCTAGTAATCTCTGAAGAAGATTTAGAGTGGGCGTTCCAAAAAATTAAAGCGGTATTATCATAATAATAAAGAGGTTATCCTACATGTTGGGACAACCTCTTTATTTTTTTAGTAGTTTACTGTAAAGTTAGATTGAATATTCAGTTTATTTTACAGGGGGTAATTGTATGCTTTTGAAATACGGCAAACATATTAACTATTTAGCTACTATTCTCATTTCCATTACATTCATCGGATTCCTATTATCTATAACGTTACTCAGGTACTACTCAACACCTCATACATTCATGCTACTTAAAATCTCATTTTGGGCTGCTGTTTTCCTTACAGCTATCGGTTTTGGCCGCGAAAGAAGTTCTCTTGCCGTTATGCTAATCGGGATTTGTACGTTAATACTCATCGGATTATATATTTTTGCTATTTTAGATTTTTTCAATAATCCATGGCCATAAAAAAGAGCTATCTATTAATAAGATAGCCCTTTTCTTCATTTCACTACATTTCGCAAAGTACCAATTCCTTCTACTGTAATGACCACTTCATCACCCGCATGCAAAAACTTCGGTGGTGTGAAACCTTTTCCGACACCAGCCGGCGTTCCTGTTGCGATAATATCGCCTGGCTCTAACGTCATTCCTTTACTTATCGTTGAAATGATTTCTTCTATTGAAAAAATCATTTTATTTGTATTTGAAGTTTGTCTTACTTCCCCATTTACTATTGTTTCAATGTGTAACGCATTTGGCGTTTCAACCATTGATTTATGAATTAGATACGGTCCCATCGGACAAAATGTATCGAAACTTTTTCCAAGAAAAAATTGTTTATGCTTCCTTTGAATGTCGCGAGCAGTTATATCATTTATAATGGTATAACCAAAAACATGCTCAAGCGCTTTTTCTTTTTTTATTTGTTTCCCTCGCTTACCAATGATGATAGCTAGTTCTCCTTCATAGTCTAGTTCATTCGTTGCGTGGGGATGACTATTAATTTTTTCATTCATTCCAATAACTGTCGTTGGCGCTTTCGTAAAGATCATTATATTTTCCGGAATTGACTCTACTCCGCCCATTTCTATCGCATGCTCACGATAGTTCTTTCCAACGCAAAGAATATTCTTCCTTGGCCTTGGAATTGGTGCTAATATTTTCACCTCAGTTAACGGATAATAC
The DNA here is from genome assembly GCF_030733445.1 of Bacillus sp. MMSF_3353. Classification (NCBI taxonomy): domain Bacteria; kingdom Bacillati; phylum Bacillota; class Bacilli; order Caryophanales; family Bacillaceae; genus Bacillus; species Bacillus sp. MMSF_3353. Next base: position 339,535 of record NZ_JASHJA010000003.1, on the reverse strand, counting down.
GCCGCCCCTTCATTTTCCTTCGCCCAATTTACAATATCACATATTTTTTCAAAGCATTCGGTTCCTCTTTCAATACACTCTAACATTGTAATCGGAATCGTAACCTTTTCCCCTTTTTGTCTTTGCGCTTCTCTTACATGCAATACCTTTTCTTCCTCTTCATCCACAATACCTACAAATACCTTTTCATCTTTTTTCGCCGTTACCAAACGCAATATTTCCACTCTCCATCCTAAAACTCATGACCTTTAATTGTATTCGCATCCGTCAGAAAAAAACCTTCTCATGCACGCTAATTTTTACAATACTCTTCTCATATTCTATTCGTTACTGCTTTATATTTGGCATAAAATGTAGAAATTTTACTTTTTTTAGCGAAGGTGTTTCTTTTTTATTGGTTTTTTGTATAATATGTACTACATATATACTAAAAATTTCATTTAGAGATGGAGCCGATTTCAATGTTTGAGCAAGCGATTGAAAAAAAACGTGAAAAAATGATTTATTTTGCTGAACGCTACGGAATGACTTCTCAAAAAACAGTGGATTGTAGCCAAGAACTGGACAGGCTCTTAAATGTAATTTGGCATGTACATACGGATTTTTACCCTAATCAAACACTCAATACACACACGCAATAACGTGTGTGTTTCTTTTATAAAAAAAAACACATTTTATTGAAAACGCCCATACAATAGTAGAAAAGAAAATTTAAAAAACGAAAGGTGTTTTGTATGCCAGCTATGGTCGGACATATTCGTATCGTCAATATTGGATCAAGTGGTATTTTTCATATTGGAGATGTATTTGCGATTAGGCCTATTAGTTATTCACGCGCTTTTGCTGGGGCCGGCTCTTTTAATGTTGGAGATAACGTTTCTGTCTACAATTATCAAAGCGCAACGACTGTCAATGATTCAGATGTAATTGATCAAGCGATAATTGGTTCAACTTAGAGGAGGCGATTGCATTGAATTTTTATGTAAACCAAAGCATCATCATTAATAGCATTAGAATTGATAGCATTACAACCTCTTCTGTATTCCAAATTGGTACTGCAGGAAGTATTAAAGCTCTATCTAAATTCTCAAATAGCGGTGGATTTACAGAGCCCCTTCGCCCATTGCAGGCGAAAGGACAAATTATTTCTATCAAACCATCAACTAGTTCTTCTTAAGACATCCTTGTCATAAATATATAGCAGGAATATTTTTACCCTCCCTACTGAAAAGGAGGTTTCACAAAATGAATCAAGATATATATACTTACTTACACCAACTTCAACAAGCTCTTCAAGCACAACAAGCAGCCATCCTTAACCTAGAAGATCAAGTTCGCCAACTCCAAGAAGAGCTTAACGAATTAAAAAATCGCCCCTCCTCTTCTGTAGGAAAAGTGGAATACAAATTCGATCAATTAAAAGTAGAAAATTTAAATGGTACTTTAAATATCGGTTTAAATCCGTTTTCAGCAAAAGGACAGCAAATTGAAGATTTCCAAGTGGATACAGAAACATTAAAAGTAAATCCTGAAACAGATACAAACCCAGATTTTTACCAAGGCATCCTTCAAGAAATGCATCGTTACTTAGATGAAGAAGCATATAATCGAATTCTCCATTTTGAACAAGAAGAGAGAACGCCGCTCGATGAAATGTATCGACAAATGATGGTTGATGACATAAAAAAACAGATGGAGCATAGACTTCCTTATTATTTATCACAAACGCAATCCTATGAAGGGATTTCAACAGATCCAGATTATTTACGAGATATCATTATTCAAGCAATGAAACATGATATCGACAAGGCTTTCCTCTCTTTTATTCAACACATACCGGGCAATTTCCGAAAGGAGTAAGTATGTATGAATCTTAACGTTGTAAATCGCGAATTAAAAGTCGGCCAAATTAAAATGAACGGTGTATCGTCGTCCGCACTCTTTTTAATTGGGGATGCAAATTTCCTCATACTATCTTCTATTCTTGATACACCATTTGAAACTGTTACAGAGGGTCCATTTGTACCATTAGTCACAGATGTCCCTCCTACTCCAGGTTAAGGAGACTGAGAAACTATGTTACATCATGTGTCTGTTGTCCAAAATGTTTCTATTATTTCTTTAGGGATTAGTGCCGTATTTCAAGTTGGAGATGCCAATCAAATGGAATTAAAAAGTAGAGCTCTTGCCGTCCATAGGGAAATTCCTTGTTATATAAAAGACGAGGGCCGCTTAGACGCATTTGAAATCTTTACAGATGAACACATCACAATCCCAAAACGAACGACAGATGTAAAATTAAACATTGTAAATGAATGCCCTTTTATTGAAGTAAACAATGTTGAATTGCGAACACTTTTAAATTCTGGTTGCTTTCAAATTGGAAATGTTGATTATGTTTTTAATAACTCTCGTATTATGCAAATCCGTCAATATATTACGGATGAACCTTCCGCACAATAATTCATATAGTAATTAAAAAGCTTAGTAAAGTAGGTGGATGGTATGCCTTCTGTTGTTGGAAATCTCGTCGTTCAAAACAGTAATGGTTCTTTTAATTTAGGGGATTTTTATAACGTGTCTCCGAAAGAAAATACGAAAGCTTATAATGGTTCCGGAGCTTCCAATGTTGGATTTGTCGTGAATACGTTTAACGGTGTTAGTGCAACAAATACGTTTGATTCTGATGTGGCTGATCAAGATCAAATTGGAACAGCGTAAAAAAAGTAGGAGAATATCTCCTACTTTTTTCTTTTACCTCATTCAATATTATCAAAAACTCCACTGTTTACTGTTTCATTTTATTTAAATGATAACCCCTTCTCCTTCAAAGCATTTCTAAGCTTCGGCATAGACGCAGGTCCCATACCATGTAGTTTTAAAATTTCTTTTTCACTATACTTTGAGAGTTCTTCTATCGTGTGAATTCCATGGTGCTCTAACGCATTTCGTGCTGGTGATGAAAGAAGTGAAAGAAATCCTGTTTTTGGTTTCTTTTCTTTCTCACAGGTTGGGCAAGTTGGACAATCGCTACTTTTATAATATTCATGTCCTTTTTCACATGTTCTTAACGTTTTTTCCGTTGTCATTTTCAAGCCTCTCTATTCTTCAATTTTTACAACATGGTTGCCATCAAAGAAGTATAAGCATTTCTCTTTCACAGGATGTTGCAAGCTTTTTTCAAGTGCCTTTGCATATAAAGAAAGCTGCACTTTATATCGATCTTCTAAAATTGGTTTCGCTTGATCGAATCCGCCTGGGAACTTCCCTTCAATCGTATCCGTTTTAAAGTCGATTAGCGTGATACCATCTTCCTCTTCAATCATGCAGTCAATAACCCCTTGGACAAGAATTGATTCCCCGCTCTTCCCTTGCCAATCTTGATATGCTTCTTCTGCTGCAAGCATCATCGTAAATGGCACTTCACGCTCAACGCTTTTCGCCGCTAATACCCTTTTACCTAAGTCACTGTCAAAGAATGAAATGACTTTTTCAATCGCTATTTCCTCTGCTTGCTCGAATGTTAATAATTCTTTATTAACCATGCCACTAATTTGCTCTCGAATCACTTCTTCTGTAATCGGCTTCTTCAAATCAACATGCTGCATGACAGCGTGAACTGCCGTACCTCTTTCAGCGTACGTTAATCCTTTTTTCTCCATAAAACGAGGGCGTGTTTTAATTGGTGCACGTAGTTTTTTAATAAAGGCATTATCGCTACCTTCTTCAGATTGATAATTTCTCTTTATTTCTGTAACAGACTGTTTCGCACGATGAGATGTCGCTTCCTCATATCCGTACTTCCACATTAATCTGTCGTACACTTCTTCTTTCCGTTCACTTTGCAGGGGAACAGCTTTTTTCTCACGAAGTGCTTCTAACAATTCTTGTTTCTCTTCTTGAACCGGTTCCGGTGCAAGTAACGTTTTGCCGTCAACAACTTCTACTTTCCAGCTCGTGTCATATCCATAGATTTCACCCGGAATGCTTCCTTGTCCTAATTCAAGAAGCATTTCACTATCACGATGTCTATATAATGAAGGTGCAATCCAGTCTAAATAACAAGACGCTCCGGCACGTATATGGTCTGGTAATAACCATTCACTATGCTCTCTTGCATCAAGCCATTTTTCCATTTCTTTATTTGCATCCTTAACTGTTCCAATTAAAATTAACTTCTCTTTTGCACGCGTTAACGCTACGTATAATACGCGCATTTCTTCCGCAATTAATTCCATCTTCATTTTACGCTTAATCGCAAGTTGCGATAATGTCGTATATTTAATACGTTTACGAGGATCAATAAATTGTGAACCGAAACCGAAATCTTTATGCAGTAAAAAACGTTTCATTAAGTCTTGTGTATTAAAACGACGACCTAGTCCCGCTACAAATACGACTGGGAACTCAAGTCCTTTACTTTTATGAATCGTCATAATACGAACGACATCTTCTTGTTCACCTAAAGCTCTCGCCGTTCCCATATCATCACCGCGTTCTAAAATACGCTCAATAAAGCGTAAGAAGCGGAATAATCCTCTAAACGATGTTGCTTCATATTGTCTTGCACGGTCATAAAGTACACGCAGGTTTGCTTGCCTTTGCTTTCCGGCTGGTAAACCGCCAACAAAGTCGTAATAACCTGTCTCACCGTACACTTTCCAAATTAAATCAGAAAGTGACTGTTGACGCGCGAATTCACGCCATCCTTGCAGTAAGTTATAGAACCACTCTAATTTATCATGTAATTCTTGTTCTTCTTCAAGCGGTGCCCCTTTTAAGAATGAGCTCATTACTTCATAAAACGAACCTTTCTTTCCGTGAGCACGCAATGTTGCAAGTTCTTCATCATTTAGTCCAACTATTGGTGAACGAAGTACGGCGGCAAGCGGAATATCTTGCATCGGATTATCGATCACTCGGAATACATTCATCATAATATTTACTTCTGTCGCTTCAAAGTAACCAGTCGCAAGATCAGCGTATACTGGAATTCCTTGCAGCTTTAACTCTTCCATAATTTGCGGCGCCCATGGCATAGAGCGAAGTAAAATAACGAAGTCGCGGTATTGTACAGGGCGCATACTATCCGTTTTACGATCATACACTTCATAACCTGAATCAACCATCGCTTTAATACGCTGCGCCATAAGGCGAGCTTCAAGTTGCGCTTTTTCTACTTCCGCACCTTCTTCACCGTCTAGCACTTCTTCTTCTGTTTGCTGAATACATAGTAGTTCAGCTGTTACATCTTCACCTTCTGGATAGCTAGCACCTAACTTTAATTCAGCGTCAGCATCATAGTCGATTTCTCCGACTTCTTCGCCCATAATTTGTTTGAAAATAAAGTTCGTACCTGCTAACACTTCATGACGGCTACGGAAGTTTTTCGCTAAATCGATTTTCATTCCGCCGTCTAATCCTTCTTGCGTAAAGCGTTTATACTTTCCTAGGAACAGGCCTGGTTCTGCTAGTCGGAAACGATAGATCGACTGCTTCACGTCACCTACCATGAACAAGTTCCCTTCACTCTCAGAATCTTTCGTTACGAATTTAATAATGGATTCCTGCACAAAGTTCGTATCTTGATATTCATCGACTAGTACTTCAGCAAATTTATTACGATATTGAAGCGCTACTGCTGACGGCTTCATTTCACCGTTTTCACTTTGTTCACTTAAAATTTGTAGACAGAAATGCTCTAAATCTGTGAAATCAACCATCCCTTTATCACGCTTCATCGCTTGGAAACGCTCTGTAAATACTTTTACAAGCTGTACGAGTTTTTCTAATACAGGATGCATATCTTGAAAATCTCGTAAGAAACTTTCAGGTCTGCGGCTAAATAACTCTTCTTGTAATTTCTTCACTTCATCTTTCGCTTTATTACGAAGAGAGTCTACTTGTTTTACAACATCCTCGTTGTAATCACTTTTCTTAATACGCTTTAACGTTTGCCACGATACATTTTGCATCGCTTCATACACATTTGTCCATGACTCACAAGCAGCTGATGACAACGTTCCAAGTAAAACTGCATCTGCTTGCAGGGTTTCAACGCGGGGCGCCGGACCGTCAGGAAGCATCGCGAGTTCAGTCGCTTTACGAATATGTGTCTCTGCTGTTTCAAGCTGGAATTTCACATCTTCTAATAAGTAAGAAGCGTACACTAAATCTTCAATTGTCTTTCCTTCCACGTCGTATGCTTCTACTAATTTATCGAGCCATTTTTCCGGATTTGGATGCGCTCTTGATTCTGTATGAAGCGCTAAAATCATACGCTGTAAGTCATCATCACTACGGTCACTCGTATAACGGTCAACGAGTTCAAAGAAAATACTATTATCTTCAATTCCATACTCTTCTTCTAATATGTCATCTAACACTTCTTCTTTTAATAATTCGTTTTCTGTTTGATTCGCAATGCGGAAACGAGGATCAACATCAAGCATGTAGTAGTATCCTCTAATTACTTGTAAACAAAATGAATGGATCGTTGAAATAGAAGCTTTATTTAATAAGCTAAGCTGCTTTCTTACGTGCTGCGATCCTGGCTCATCAATTAATACCTTTTCTAACGCTTCCCCAATTCTGTTTTTCATCTCTTGCGCCGCTGCATTCGTAAATGTTACAACGAGCAGGCGGTCGACATCGACTGGATTTTCTTCATTTATAATCTTTTTAATAATACGTTCAACTAATACTGCTGTTTTCCCTGATCCAGCTGCTGCCGCGACTAATATATCACGTCCGTTCGCTACAACCGCTTTCCACTGGTCATCCGTCCACTGACTACCTTCTGGTTTTTTAGGCTCATTTTCAATCATTCTCCGCCAACCTCCTCTCTAATTTTCTCCATCGCTTCGCTATCTTTCATATCTTTTAGCGTACGGAACTGGTTATCTTCGAGTGATTCATCGAACTGACAAACAGATTTGAAGTTACAGAACGTACACGCCGCTTTATTCCCCTTCTTATAAGGAGCAATATCAATAACGCCTTCTGTAATGTCTTTTCCAATATTTTCAAACGTATGGTGTACGTATTTTTGAAGTACGTTAAACTCTTGTTCACTTGCAATACTCGAACGCGCACTAAAACTGCCGTCTTTTTTCAAACCAGCAGAAATAATATCAGAGCTTCCTGTCGAAAGTTTGTTATCCATTAAACGAACAACATCAGCATCTCCTAGTACAAGTCCTTTCATTTTAAATTTCTTTAAAATCTCTTTCTCAATTTCTGCTTCAGATGCGTCACCCTTCATCTCAACGATCGGGTTATGAATATGGAAGTACAGTACACCAGCCGGTGATGCAGTACCTCCCTTTTTCATCCACGTATGTGCATTCGAAGTAACAACATCTAAATACGTTAACATTTGAAGTGCTAATCCGTAATACACTTCCGTTAAGTCTAACGCTTTTGAGCTTGATTTATAATCAATAATACGTAGGAACGTCCCATTTTCATCTTCCGCCTTATCAACACGGTCAATACGACCAACTACTTCCATCTTTACACCATTTGGTAATGAGAATTCCATCGGCGGAAGCGATCCTGTACCGCCCATACCGAATGGCACTTCTAAATCAACTGGTACGAAACCGCTTGACTTCGCATGTTCACGAAGAATGATTGATGTACGGAAAATGATTTGTTGTAGTTTTTGTTTTAAATAGAAATGACGATTTGAACTTAATAAAATTTGTCTTTGTAATAACGGTGCAATCTCTTCTATTACTACAGCAGAAAGATGCTCACACTCTTTTATTGATAAATCCGCCCAAGTACGGTTTTCACGTAATAGCCTGTCCGCAATTCTCTTCAGCGCTGCATGGAATAGTTCCCCGATATCGGGTGCATCCAGTTTGAAAATGTCACGCTCTCTTAACGATAAACCGTGCTGCGCGAAATGAGCATATGCGCAACGGTTAAATAGTTCCATACGAGATACGCTTCCTTTTATTTTATCTCCATATAAATCTCTACTTACAACTGTACTTAGCTTTTGCGCACGATTTCGGTAGAATAAACTTGATAATACGCGGCTACTTTTTTGTTTCCATTCATCTGAAGTTACGTAGAAGTTATATACATCCCACCAAAAATCTAAATTCCCTTCAAATCCATATCGCTTCCACGTTTGAAGTTGCTGCATAACATATGACAACGTTACTTCTGGCGTTGCTACGTATGAAATTTGTTCCGAACGTGATAAATCATTCACGTCATTCGTAATAAATGTATCTTTCACATCAGGGAACATTCTTTTTATTTTCTTAATAAAGCTAGACGCAAGTAACGTCTTCCCTTCCTCATCTGCAAGCGGGCATGAAATATATAATTTCTCAGTTGCTCTCGTTACCATTTGGTACATAACGAACTGTTCTTCTAATAAAGTTTGTCTCGTCGTTGGTGCTAATTCGATACCTGCAACGCTAAGAACATCTCTTTCCTCATCAGAAAGCATCCCTTCATCCATCGGTGCTGCCGGAATAACTCCTTCATTCACGCCAATGACAAATGTTGCTTTCACATTTGATAATCTTGAACGATCAATATTAGCAATTAACACTTGGTCTAATGATGGCGGAATGTTTGCGAATTGAAGCGCCTCAAGACCTGTCGACATAACATCTGTGAACATAGAAAGTGACATTTTCTCTTCGCCAAGCATCTCAACGAACGTATCAAGAAGACTCATTACTTCTTCCCATACTTGCTCATGATCTGTCGCAAATAAAAAATCTCCGCTCTCTTCTGCACGAATACGTAATGCTTCTAGTTTTTTCGGAACGTCTAGCTCTTCTAAAAATAAATAAACAGCTTCGCACATTTGCATAACTGTTCCCGCTCGCTTCAGCCTTTTTTGCATACGAATAACAGGCGTTCTTACAACGTCGCGCAGTCGATTTATTCTCTCTTCCATTTCACGTTCACTGTCTGTAATCATCTCGTCCGTATCGTCAAGAGAACGATAGCGGCGATACATCCACGGATCCTCAGAAGTCCATCTCTTCCCTTGTACACCGTAGGCTAAACAGTAGTTTTCAAACTCATCCATCTCTTCGCGCATCGTTTCTTTTCTTACGTCTAGTGGATATAAAAGCTCTGTTTTCACGCAGCGGAACACTGCATCATAACGCCAATTTCCACTAATAATCTCGAGTGCAGAACGAATGCATTCTACTAGCGGATGATGTGACATCGGGCGTTTTTCATCGATGAAATGCGGGATATTATAATCTGTAAATAGCGTTCGCATCACATCGTAATAACTTTCTCCGTTACGAAGAAGGACTGCAATATCTCGGTAACGATAGTCTTCATCCGCCACAAGTCTACGAATTTCACGCGCAACACCTTCTACTTCAGCTCGTAAATTCGCTGCTGTACTAATCGTTACACTTGCTTCTCCGTGAAACTTTTCATTTGGACGTGCTTCGTAATGCGTTTCTAAATGCGCTAATGCTTGCGAATGAAAACGCGGTTGTTCCATAAGTGGAATCGTTTTTTCAATTTCTATCTTCTCTTCACGCGCCACTTGCTTTATTTTTTCATACGTTAACGTCGTTTCATAAAATAAATCTAGTTCATTTACTGGCTGCGCTAACGTTTTTTCATCTATCGTTAACGTGATCGTAACTCTCGCACCGCAAATCATAAGCTGTCTTACAATTTCTAGTTCTTGCGGTGAAAATGAATGAAATCCATCTATATAAATTTCAGCCCCATTTACATATTCAGAATGTGGAAGCTTTTCGACTAGCAATTGTAGGTAGTCTTCTGAATCCAAATATTTTCCGATTAAAGCACGTTCAAAATCATCATATAATAGTTGTAAATCATACACTTTATTCGCTAATAGCTTTTGTTCTGCACTGCTACTATGTGCGTCTAATTGTTGCCACATTTCATATACGTTAGATGGCGTCACATTGTAACGTTTAAACTCCGCAATCATACTACCAAGATGTTCAAAGAAACCGTTTTGCTCCGCTGCTTTTTGGAACACCGATAATCCATCTTTACGAGACTCTACAATTTTACGAAGTAACATATGTACGCCCGCTTCATCAATGTGAAGGCGACTCGCTCCACCAACTTCTTGCAGTACCTTCCACGCTAATCGTGAAAAACTAAAAACTTGTGCCCGAATAGAACCTCTTACATCCTCACTACCAATTAACGCCTGCTGCGTTTGGAATGTCATCTGTTCTGGCACAAGATATAATATTGTTTCCCCTCTTGGACGCTGCTTTAACTCTTCTTGCACTTCGTGTAAACAAAGTGTACTTTTTCCACTTCCCGCTCTACCAATCACAAATCGAAGTGACATGTAACCCCACCTTTCACTTACATAACGAACGTTAGTTTGCTACTATAATTGTATTATAGGACACGAAAAAAGACAAACATGTATAATGACGATACCCCATCTCAAAACATAAAAATACAACCGCTAAAGTATTTAATTACATAGAAAAAGCTGCTCATATAAGCAGCTTTTTCTATGTAATATTTCTTACTCCACTTTAGACAATATCTTTTGTTGAAAAGCTCTTTCTTCCTCATCTTTATATCCACTTGATATAACTTCTTGAATATCGTCATGGTTAAATAAATAAGTAAAATCAGGACTAATATAGCCCTCTGGGTAAAAACATCCCATATAGTCAAATTTTTTCACTTTATCTGTTTCTACTTGTTGTTTACGCCCATAAATCATGAGTTTCTTGGTTCCTTCTTTTAAGATTACGATAGAGCCTATAGGTAGAAGATGTGAATTCATTTCATTTCCTTTTCCTTTCCTTTCTTGTAAGATTAGATTTTTGTTGAACCTGTTTCATTTTTGAATGCCCTGTAATAAGATGTTTTTTAAAATCAAAATAAAAATACACATGGACACTCGCAAACAAGAAAATAACCGAGAAAAATGACAGTAAGATAATTAGCAAAATCGCTAGAGAATCTTGACTTAAAATTCCTATACTAATTTGACCAACAATGTAGCCTACACCTGAAAAAACACCGACTTTTGAAAATTTCACCTTCTGATCATTTATACCCATTAAACGAGCTGTAAAATATTTAATCCACAATTGTCCGGATTTATAAACAACCAAACAGTATACTATAAATGATAGAATAAAAAATAAAGGTGATGCCAATCCTATTAACTCGTAAGTTATTTTTTGAACACCTATAAAACTACAAAATGAAATGCTAGTTCCAACAAATCCAGAATATAGTAAATGTTGTAATTGAGGCTGCTTAGGTTTGTTAATAAAAATCCAAATTCCCCACAAGTTACATACTATAAAAAATGGAAGCGCCAAGTAAAAATACACATTATATATTGGTGGAAATACAAAAATTATAATCAATAACAAAAAATTCATAATAAACCATACAAAGGCTCCGACAATATTTCTTATATCAAATGGTAGTAATATTCGTATGCCATCATCTATATTTTTAAAGTTATATTTATCCATTATGCACCTCATAGAAAATTAAAAGATTTCATCTAAAGCAGAGCCTATTCCAGATTTAATTCGGTCTTTTATAGAGTCTTTTTCACCATCATTATTCCAGTCCCCTTTATCGAACTTAATTCCATCCGTTATTATGCTAGATACTACAGAAGCGGTAAAACCTACACCAGCCCCAATCACAGTTCCAATGGGTCCTCCAATTGCTGTACCGACTGCAGCACCCGCCCAAGTACTAGCAGCAGTAGAACCTACTCCAACCGCTACATCACCAACAATGTCTCCTACAATTTTACTACTGCTTGCATTACTTTCCAAATTTTCTTTCATATCTTTAAAGACATCTAAACCGGTACTTATATATCCTAATGCGTTATTTTTTAACGATATAAAAAATTTTTTATCCTTGGTCACGATACCAGCTAAACATTCTCATTAGCAATAGATTGAAAAAATATAAAGTAAAAAAGACAAACATAATTGTTTGCCTTTTTCTATACTTCTATCTATTATATCAACCTTTTGAAAAATTCGTTTGCACCTCTTGAATTGGCCAATATCGTAAATCAACTTTACCGACAACTGTATCAGCTTTTACAAATCCAAAGTGTCTACTATCCCAGCTCCCGAGGCGGTTATCACCCACTACAAAAATATAGCCAGGTGGCACCGACTTTTCTTTCGTTAACTCTTCTAGTTTAAAATCACCTGTTAGTTGTCGTCCATTTATCTCTTTCTTATACGTTTCTAAATAAGGTTCATCCACGAATTGTCCGTTTATATACAGTTTATCATGCTTATATTCAATTTGATCTCCAGGTAAACCGATAATTCGTTTTACGTAGTCCTCTTTTTTATTCGCATGAAACACAACAACATCAAACCTGTTCAAGTCCCCCACTTGATAACTCACCTTATTTACAACGAGCATATTACCATCTTGCAATGTCGGCATCATTGACTTCCCCTCTACAACGTACGTCGAAAAGAAAAACGTTCGAAAAAATACAGCTAATAATACACCAATTAAAATTGTTCGTATCCACTCTATGCCTTCTTTTTTCAAAGTTTTCTTCATCCGCTTCTCCCCTTATCCTTTAATAATGAAGCTTTCCTTTACAAAGAAGACTATTCTTAATGTAGTTCTAACTTTACTTCGATTTTCTTACCGACATACCATAAAATAAAAATACCAATTGCTACAATGACTGATTTCACCGGATTATGAATAAATGACATTAAATCATGACCGATATACGTTAAAATAAAAATCATCACAAGCTTTCCGAACGCAAGCGCAAGCCCGAACTGTTTTACACTAATGCGAGATAAACCAGCGACAACGTTTATAAGCGCAGACGGTGTAAACGGAAAACAAAATATGACGAAAATCGGCGCAAATCCTTTCCTTTCAATCCATCCCATTGCCTTCCTTACTTTCTCATGTTTATTTACAAAAGAAAAGAAACGACTTCGTCCAAAATGGCGGATAATGAAAAAGACAAGTAAGGCACCCATTACTGATCCAAGCCAAGAATAAAGAAAACCGAGCCAAAATCCAAATGCAACAGCATTTGCCAGTACAAATACGATGAGTGGCAATGCCGGAATCAACGCTTCTATCATCGGTAAACCAATACCAAGAAGTGGTCCGAACGCTTTATAGCTTTCAACAATATGATCCATATTTTCTGGTGAAAAATACTCTTTGATTGTCTGAAAATCCATTCTACACTTTACCCCTTTACTCTAAGTACTACCTCTACTGTATCATTGCTTATATGAAAGAGGAAATGGTAGATACGACATATGGAGATGTAATTATTAAGTTTCCATATCTTTCATTAGAATTCCTTCATTATTACGCTATGATAATCTATCAATATTCGACAGGACGTTTCGCGGTTTTAGAAGTGACACTTTTGTTTTGTTGACAAATTCCTCAGTAGGTGAAATTATATCGGGGATTTCTCAAATATATCGACTTACCGATAAAAACTGACAAATAAAAAAGATGGGGATTTTTCCCCATCCTCTTAAACTTCCTCTTCTTTCACAAAATATACTTTCTCGTATGCTGGTTTTAATCGAGATTCTTGAGTTTTATCAATCTCTTTAAAACAAGGATTCCCTTGTTTTTTTCTACGATCTTCATATTCAGTACGCAATTTCGCTGTACGATTTAGTTGATTTTCAAAACTGCTTTTTGATATTTCTAATTTCACAGCAAATCCATTTATAAATCTAACAATAACATTTCCATCTTTTAACTCTTTATTACTTTCAATATAAAAATGAGACAACCAAGCGCACTCTTTTCTAGAGTAAGAATAAGTAGGAAAAAAATAAAATTGATCCGCTGGACTAATCGCAATCGGTGCTTTATGTGTAATATGAGTTAACTCTTTCGTTCCTTCTTTTCTGCCTAAGAAACTAGAGCCATGCTTGCGGCAACTTCTTTCTATAATATCTAGGGGCTTTTGAAATACGAAAAAAGAATCTTCCATCTCAACAACTCGTGTAACGATTTTCTTTTCACTTAGAATAACAGGAAGTAAGGCCATTGTATTTTTATTTACCACATAGTTTTCGACATAGCGTTCTACTTTACTTTCCATATTCTACTGTCTCCTTTTTTCTATTTATATTAGCAGCTGCATATATAATTTTAGCACCTATGAAAAGGAAATGCTTTACAGATTACGCTTTTTTACAATACTTTATCATTTATCAAACATCTTTTAAATTTAAAATTAACAATATAGTGATTTTATAATAAAAAGCCTATATAAAATGTATTTATACTACCTATAAATATTTACAACCGCTTCCTCATTTCGCATCATTACGACAATTAACTTTGCTATAATTAAAAGGAAAATCCAATAAATGGAGGTCCACTATGGAAGAAAAAGAAATGCAACCAACGATTCAAATGAAAAATAGCAGCATTGTAATCGTGAAAAACTCATCCAGCATTATATTCGGCTTATTTTTCATTCTACTATTCTTTGCAAAACCTTTTTGTAAATCGAAATGCTCTGAATGTAAGAAACGCGAAAAGAAAAAGATGGGAAAAGAAGAGTAAAAGGCCTTCCATTTTGGAAAGCCTTTTACTCTTCTTCATATTCATATTTTCTTCCAAGATTCCCTGTATCTCTTTCAATTTGTAATAGAACTATATATCGATCTTCATCCAAAACAGGAGAATGAGATTTCTTCAAATCAATTAACGCCACTTTATTATGTTCATAAGTTTTCGCATACGCTTTTATCTCTTCAATCGTATTGTTTAAGTCTTCTTCGTTATCTCTACGAACATCGAGTATGACTTCATTTGTATACTTTTCCCCCAAATATAATCATTATGCTCGTATATTACAACAAAAAAAGGATGGCAGCAGCCATCCTTTTCCATAATGAACTATAAAATTATAGTTTGATTACGTTTTTAGCTTGAGGTCCACGGTTACCATCTTCGATTTCGAAGCTAACTTTTTGACCTTCTTCTAGAGATTTGAAACCTTCAGTTTCGATTGCAGAGAAATGTACGAATACATCGTTTTCGCCTGGAACTTCGATGAAACCGAATCCTTTTTCGTTGTTAAACCATTTTACTTGTCCTGTTACTGCCATAATTATTTCCTCCTAAAGAAAACACAATTTATTTTAGTCTTCCTGTATAAAAAAAGAATCCACACATTATCAAACACGAAACATAAACTAGTTCTCACATACTTTTTCTCGTTCGTTTTTCGGCACTTGATAATATATGGATTGCTTAATTTAACTATTCAACTGACTTCATCATAGCATACTTAAAATGAAATGTACAATCTTTTTTGAAAATAACTGACAAATTAAATTGATTGTACATTCGTAAATAATTGATTTTAGTATGTGCGGATTTCACTATAAAGTGAACACATACATCATTTGAATACGATTACATCCCTTGTTCTGAAGTGTTACAATATAATCGTACAGTCGTTATATTGGAGGGGATTATATGTCAAACTACACCAACGAAGAAAAGCTTACAGGGGGAAATGTATCAAATGTGTATCGTTCTGAAAATACTGTTCGGCGAGAATTAAAGCCAGGCAGTGCAAAAATTCATACATTATTACAGCACTTAGAAAACAAAGGATTTCATCATGCTCCAAAGTTTTTAGGTGTAGATGAAAAAGATAGAGAGATTTTATCCTTTATTGAAGGAGACGCTGGGAATTATCCTTTAAAAGAATATATGCGATCTAATGATGTTTTAAAGGAAATAGCAAAGATGCTCCGCCTTTATCATGATGCGGTAAGTGACTTTCCCTTATCAGATGAATGGCAACCGATGGATCTTACTCCAAATGACATTGAGGTTATTTGCCATAACGATTTTGCTATATATAACATTATTTTTCATGACGAGAAACCAGTAGGTATTATTGATTTCGATGTTGCTGCTCCTGGTCCGAGAATTTGGGATATCGCTTATACGCTTTATACTTGTGTACCTTTAAGTAGAGTGTATTATACAGAATCGGGTGAGGCAGTTCATTATGAATCGGCACAACATGCTAGCCGTATGAAAGAAAGAGTGAAATTGTTTGTCCAGTCCTACGGTAAACATATGGACGAAGATTACTTAGGAATAGTGTTACTACGATTAGAAGCATTATGTACATATATGAAAAGAAAAGCACAAGAAGGCGACTTGAATTTCCAAAAAATGATTGATGAAGGACATTTAGAGCATTATGAGAAAGATATGAGGTTTATTCGCGATCATAGAGCTGAGTGGATTTGATACTATCGTCTTTTTTGTCGGTAAATCGATATATGTGAAAAATCGTTCCGAAAATAACAAGGAGCACCCTTCAAAAAGGTGCCCCTTCCTTTTATTTCGTAAACTGTGCTTCTTCTGTAGATCCTTTTAGCGCTGTCGTTGATGAAGTACCGCCTGTAATAACTTGAGCTACTTCATCAAAGTAACCTGTTCCTACTTCGCGTTGGTGACGAGTTGCAGAGTAGCCGTGTTTTTCTGCTGCGAATTCTGCTTGTTGTAGTTCAGAGTATGCTGCCATGCCGCGCTCTTTATAGCCACGTGCTAATTCAAACATGCCGTAGTTTAATGAGTGGAATCCCGCTAGTGTTACGAACTGGAACTTATAACCGTAAGATGCGATTTCTTTTTGGAAGCTTGCAATTGTTTTTTCATCTAATTTTTGTTTCCAGTTAAATGAAGGTGAACAGTTATATGCAAGCAATTTCCCTGGATGCTCTTTATGAATTGCATCCGCAAATCGTTTTGCATCTTCTAAATTTGGTTCAGATGTTTCGCACCAAACGAGATCTGCATAAGGAGCGTATGCTAAACCACGTGCAATTGCTTGATCAAGACCTGCTTTCGTACGGTAAAATCCTTCTGGAGTTCTTTCACCTGTAATAAATGCTTTATCAACCGGATCGATATCGCTCGTAATTAAATCTGCTGCATCCGCATCTGTTCTTGCAACAATAATTGTCGGCACTCCCATTACGTCTGCTGCAAGGCGTGCCGAGATTAAATTACGCACCGCTGTTTGCGTTGGTAGTAATACTTTTCCGCCTAAATGGCCACATTTTTTCTCTGAAGATAATTGATCTTCAAAGTGCACACCTGATGCACCTGCTTCAATCATACCTTTCATCAGTTCAAATACGTTTAATTGTCCGCCAAATCCAGCTTCTGCATCTGCTACAATCGGTACGAAATAATCTGTATCACCGCTTCCTTCCATATGCTGAATTTGATCCGCACGTTGAAGTGTTTGATTAATTCGTTTTACTACAGCAGGTACGCTGTTCGCTGGATATAAACTTTGGTCTGGATACATATGTCCAGAAAGGTTCGCATCCGCAGCAACTTGCCATCCACTTAAATAAATTGCTTTTAGCCCAGCTTTCACTTGTTGCATTGCTTGGTTTCCTGTTAATGCGCCAAGTGCGTTAATATAATCTTCCGTATGAAGCGATGACCAAAGCTTTTCAGCACCGCGGCGCGCTAATGTATGTTCAATATCAATTGACCCGCGCAAGCGAATTACATCTTCTGCCGAATATGGACGTGTAATCCCTTTCCAGCGCTTATCTAGTTCCCAGCTCTCTTGTAATTTCTCAATTCTTTCGTTTCTCATTTGTTCCATCCCCTTTTCACTTTATAAAATTTCATAACCCGGTAATGTTAAAAATGGTACGAATTCATCATTCCGAACGAGAGTTGTAAACAACGTTGTCGCCTCTTGGAATCTCCCTTTTTTAAAGGCTTCTTTACCAATCTCTCTTTCTATTTTTGCTAGTTCTTCTTCTTTTAGCTCTTCCATCAATTCAAGCGTAATATTACGACCGTCATTTAGCTTTCCACCTTCATGGCGAATCCATTGCCATACTTGTGCCCTAGAAATTTCCGCTGTTGCCGCATCTTCCATTAAGTTATAAATGGGTGCTGCTCCCCGTCCGCTTAACCAAGATGCAATATATTGAATACCTACGCTAATATTTAGGCGAAGCCCATTTTCTGTAATCGTTCCCACTGGTACTTCTAATAAATCCTTTTCTGTAACATGTATTTCTTCACGTTTTCTAAAAATTTGATTCGGTGTTTTCATAATGTGATTAAATACTTCCATCGCGACTGGTACAAGTCCCGGGTGGGCAACCCAAGTCCCATCATGACCGTCTAAAGCTTCGCGCTCCTTATCTGCACGCACTTTTTCAAAAGCCGCTTCATTCGCTTCTGGATTGTTTTTAATCGGAATTTGTGCCGCCATTCCTCCAATAGCTGGTGCATTACGACGGTGACACGTTTGAATGACTTTCAAAGAATACGCGCGCATAAATGGCGCCGTCATCGTGACTTGCGCTCTATCTGGAAGTAAAAATTTATTATGTTTACGAAAGCTCTTTAGAAAGCTGAAAATATAATCCCATCTTCCGCAATTTAACCCAGCAGAATGATCTTTAAGCTCATACAAAATTTCATCCATTTCAAACGAAGCGTGAATCGTTTCCAGTAACACCGTCGCTTTGATCGTTCCGTTTGGAATACCAATATATTTTTGAGCAAATACGAAAACATCATTCCATAACCTTGCTTCTAAATGGCTTTCCATTTTCGGTAAGTAAAAGTATGGACCGCTTCCTTTTGCTAAAAGAGCCTTTGCATTATGGAAAAAATAAAGTCCGAAATCTACTAAGCTACCAGACATATTCTTCCCATCAACTTGCATATGTTTTTCTTCTAAATGCCATCCTCTTGGACGCACAATTAATACTGCTGTTTTACTATTTAAACGATATTCTTTTCCGTTTTCATTTTTATGTGAAATCGTTCCCTGCACTGCATCTCGTAAGTTTATTTGACCTTCAATCGCATTTTCCCAAGTTGGTGAATTCGAATCTTCGAAATCTGCCATAAAAAGATGCGCTCCTGAATTTAAAGCGTTAATAACCATCTTTCTATCCACTGGTCCAGTAATCTCTACGCGGCGATCCTCTAAATCTTTTGGCAATTGAGCAATTGTCCAATCCGCTTCACGTATGCGCTTTGTTTCTTCTAAAAACTTCGGAAACTCTCCTGCATCAATTCTCTTTTGTTTCTCCGCACGCTTTTGTAAAAGTTCTATGCGGCGCTTATTAAAATTTTCATGTAGTTCCTTTAAAAAACTAAGCGCCTCAGGTGTCAATATTTCGTTGTACGCTGGTAACATTTCTCCGGGTAATGTAACCCGTGAAGTTTGCGTCGACATATTAGCATCCCCTTCTTAAACTGTTTTATAACAGATTTGATTTTATGTTTTATATTATATAACAAATCTTCAGAAAAGGAAGTTTTTTTTGAAAATTTAATTGCTTTTTTTTACAAAACTGTATTCTTCCACCGGCATTACATATAAAAAAAGAAGCCAGTGTTATACAACACCGGCTCCTTCTTTATTATTTATTTAAACATTGAATTAAATAAGAACTGAGCATATTGTTCACGTGTTACTTTCATGTTCGGAGCGAAGTTACCCTTTCCATCTCCTACTGAAATACCATTTGAACCTACTGCATTAATCGCATTTTCTGCCCAATGTCCCTTTGGTACATCTTTAAATTTTGCTGTTCCTTGTACTTGTAATCCAAATGCTCTTGTAAGAACTTGCGCCATTTCTGCACGTGTTAACGTAGCTTTTGGTCTGAAGTTCCCATTCTCGTCACCTGTAAAGATACCTAATTCTGTTACTGCTAAAACTTCAAAAGGAAACATCGTTGAGTTATCATCAACAATATCATTATATGGGCTTTCTAATACCTCATCTTCACCAAATTCTTCATCAAGATCTAGTGCGCGATAAATTAAAGCGGCTACTTGTTCACGATTTACGTTATGTCCAAAACCGAACACACCATTTCCGTAACCAAGCATAATTTCATGTTCTGCTAAAGTTTGAATTGCTTTATAAGACCAATGTCCTGCTGGTACATCTTTAAAGATTGCCTGACTTGCTTGTTGTGGCTTTGCAGCTAATTCAGCTTTTGCTGTAGTCCCCTCAGCACTAAATGCTACTCCACCCATAATTGTTAAAGCTGTTGCTACTTTTAAAATTTTTTTCTTCAAAGTATTCTCTCCCTAAAAACATATTTTTTTCTAATATAAAGAATTAACGAAAGCGTAACAATATAATTTCCATGTGATTTTTGTCTAATTTATGAACTATATTTCATATACTTTTATTTACACTCTATTAATAATAAAGTTACTAAATCTCATATTTAAGCAAGAAAAAGTTACTTTATTCAATCTCTTCTTATCCACTAAATTCCAACAACTAAATTATGAATAGAAAATTTATATACTTATAAATAATATAAAACAATAAAAAAGCGTGGAATTCCCACGCTTTTTTATTACTTTATATTATATTGATATAATTTAAATGTCCTTATATTTTAACTTTCATTCATAATCCTCATCTTTTACAGGAAAATAAAAAACAGCTTTATTTAAAAACGTTGCATATCGCTCACGTGTTACAACTTTATTCGGTTCAAATTCCCCATTTCCTGTTCCTACTATGACATGATTAGACTGCAGTGCACTGATCGCATTTTTTGCCCAGTGATTATTTGGTACATCTTTAAATGTATGGTTCTTCTTCACCTCAAATGTAAATGCCTTCGTAAGAATTTGCGCCATTTCTGCACGTGTTACAGGTGCGGCTGGTCTAAAGTTTCCTTTTTCATCACCTTCAAAAATACCATGCTTTGTTAATACTAAAATTTCATCTAAAAACATTGTTGCCCTCTCAGAAATATCTTTGTATGGATTTTTTAAAGGTCCTTCTTTTTTCAAATTCAATGTACGATAAAGTACTGCTGCTACTTGTTCTCGTGTTACATTATCTCCTACACCAAACTTACCATTTCCATAGCCTAACATTACTTTATTGTATACTACGTCCATTATATCGTCATATGCCCAGTGGTTTACTGGAACATCATCAAAAACAATCATTTCTGGATATTCTTCTGCTTTTACGTTTGTAACATTTGTACTTATAAACAAGCCGCCCATAATAGTTACCGTTGCCATTATACGTAACATGTTCTTCTTCATTGCCCTCTCCCCTTTATCTCCATTTAAAAAACGGAAAATAATAGACTGAAATCCTTTCCAATATTACATATGTTGCCTTCGCACCCGTTATGCAATATATTACATTTAAAAAATCTATTATTGTGAAAATCACTACTAAAGGAGAGCCAATTCGCTCTCAATTTCAATTTTTATACCGAATTATACGCAAATCATTTCTCTTTCCTATGATCATTTAAGGGTGTTTCTATACATTAAATATTCTACTTTCTTAAAAAGAAATCCTTCACATTTTAAAAGTTCATTTTCTAGACAAAAAAAGCAAATATATGTTGTTATTCCTTATATATCGACGTTTCGACAAAGAATATCAACTGGACTACAACATACGAAAATAATAACCTATCTATTAATAAAAGCCCATAATGAGCGGAGGATGTCTCCTCTACAAATTATGAGCTTTCTCTTTATCTATTCCATTTTCCCTGGCGAATTATCAATTGATCGTTGTAAAAACTTCGCAAATTGCCCACGTGTAACGAGCATTTCAGGCTCGAATTTGCCATCTCCCGTTCCTACCGCTACATTATTAGACTGTAATGCGCTAATTGCATCTCTTGCCCAATGGTTTTCTCGTATATCTGTAAATGTATGCGGACGCTTTGTTTTCAACTCATATGCTTTCGTTAAAATTTGTGCTAATTCTGCACGAGTCAGTGTATCTTTCGGACGGAAATTTCCATTTTCGTCTCCTTTAAAAATACCAATATTCGTTAAATGTAAAATTTCGTAAGGAAACATTGTTGATTTCCCACTAATATCTCCATATGGATTTTCATTAAACACACTTCTTTTTAAATGAAGTGCACGATGTAATACTGCCGCCGCCTGTTCACGTGTTATATTATCTTCTACACCAAACTTACCATTTCCATATCCATACATAATTCGATGATATACTAAATTCGTAATTTCATCATATGCCCAATGACCTGTTGTTACATCATCAAACTCTATCATAATATTAGGACCGGATTTTTGGGGAACATCAGTATTTGCAGACACACCATTTGCACTTACAAATATTCCTCCCATTAAAGTTAACGATGTCGCTATCTTTACTAGCTTTTTCATCTCTCTCATCTACCTTTTCCTTTATTTTCCTACCTTTTATATTGTACAAAAAATAAGGGAATTTTCAATAGAATACACCTAATTATTTACAATTAAGAATACAAACTTTCTTTTACCGCTATTTTTTCGTCCTTTGTTTTTCGAAAAGTAAATGCCATTCCTACAAATATAAGAACAATCCCTACTACTTGCATACTAGTTGGTCTAAATCCGGTAAAGACTGTATCTAATAGGATTGCAACAGCAGGATCTAAAAACACTAATACAGAAATTAATCTCGTCGATAAACCTCTTAAACTGTCAAAAAATAAGTAATATACAAATCCCGTATGTATAAGACCTGTCGCTGTGATCATCATCCAGTTCATCTCTGTTAACCCTTGAAACTTGCCAAAGTCTACGAATGGTAGCAATAAAAATATACCTAAAAATGTTTGTAAAAATGTCATCGCATATGCGCTCGTATGCTGAATTCCTTTTCCTAATAAAGTGGTAAAAGCATAAAATAATGCTGCAAGAAGTGCCCATACCATTCCAGATGACATCAGTTTTTCAAGCGATAGACTTCCATCCACTCCAGCTACTAAAACTGTACCGATAAAACAAATGACAATGGACATAACCGCAAACACTGTAAGTCTCTCTTTAAATACAATACTACCAATCATTAATACGATAATGGGTGCAAGATGATAAACTGAAATCGCAATTGTAATCGACATAACTTCAAACGCTTTAAATAAAAATACCCAGTTAAAAACGAGAAATACACCGCATGCTAATATTTGCATTACTTCTTTTTTATTCCATTTCTCACTTTTATACTGTCCTGTTACGAGCCAACATAATGCTAAAAATATAGTCGCACAAATGCAACGAACGAATACTAATTCAAAAGACGGTAAACCTGTTTGAGTAGAAAAAAATCCAATTGATCCGAAAATAGACATCGAAAGGATCATTTTTATAGCCGGCATTGATTTTTTATTGAACACCCTTTCTCTCCTCCTATAAACTATCTTTTACAAATGAAAAATCTCCAAAACATTACGTATTATTATATATTACAATCGGAAAATTGTAAAAAATTAGAATATATTAAGTGATAACTGCACAAAATTCCCATAAAAAAATCATCCTTTGTTATATAGGATGATTTTTTTTATTTATTGAATGGAATTTTTCTATATTAAAACTTAAATATACTACTACTTTTGAAGAGTAAATTGGGCAACTATTTGTTTTAATCCTCCTGCTGCATTATGCATATGTTCAATTGAAACCGAGATCTCTTGAACAGATTTTTCTTGCTGTTGAATAGACTCTTTTACCCTATCAGTGCGGTCAGATGATCTTTGGGATATTTGAGCCATGTCTTCTGCAGAAGCCGAAATCTCTTCACTACTCGCTGCAATTTCATCTGTAGACATAGATACCGTTTGAATTTGCTCAGATACTTGCTGTACTTTTTCTGTAATTTTTCCAAATACTTTTTCTGTATGCATTACTACTTGTGTACCTGCCTGTACCTCATTATCTACTTTCCCCATCATATGTACCGTATGGTTCGTTGTTCCCATAACTTGAGTAATAAGCTTCTCAATTTGTTTTGCAGAATCACTAGATTGTTCTGCTAATTTTCTTACTTCATCTGCCACAATTGCAAATCCTCTACCACTTTCCCCAGCACGGGCAGCCTCAATTGCGGCGTTTAATGCTAATAAGTTAATTTGAGAGGTAATACCTTGCATAACATCAATGATTTTAACAATTTCTTCTGATTGTTCTTTCATAGTCTCTACTTGTTTCACACCGTTATGTACTGAATTTTGGATTGTATCCATCTGTTGAATCATTTGTTTCATTAATTTGTTACCACTCTCTGCATCTAATGCTGATTGAGCAGACAATTCATTTACAGAGGATGATGTATTCACTATACTCTGCATTCCTTGTGTCAACTCTTCCATCGCACCCGCAGTTTGCTCCATTGCCTGCATTTGGCCCTCTGCGCCATTTGCAACTTCTTCAATATCTATAGTGATTTTCTTCGCTGCACCACTAGATACTTCCGATGCAGATACTACTCCGTCTGCATGTTGGAATAAAAGCTGAATATTATTCTCTACTTCTTGCATATTTGTTCTTAGCCCTGCAATCATTTCGTTAAAATCACTTACTAATACACCTAATTCATCCTTAGCATTATACTCACCATGTACAGTTAAATCTCCTTCTTTTGCTCTTTCCATCATACGACTAACCGTTTGTAAAGGTGCAACTATAAGCTTGCTAATAATATAACTTACTATACATATAATGACTGTAGTAACTACTACAAGAATGATAAAAGTAATAACGGACCGATCTATCATTTTTTGAGAATCTTTAAATACTTGGTCAGCTAAATTTGAAACATACGCTTCTAGATCTACAGCATAACTAGCTAACTCTACTCCCTTCGGTTTTAATTCCTTATGAAATTCGTTTACCATTTGAGATTCATTTGTTACCTTCGCTTTATCAAACAACTTCTTATATGTCTCCATATAACTTGGCAAAGATTCCTTCATCTTCTGAAACAGCTCATCCTCTTGCTTACTTAAATTGAAGCCATCATCATATTCTTTTAATAAAGAATCATATTTTTCAAGATCCTTTTCAATATTACCAATAATCCCCTCTTTATTTGTCCCCTCATTTGGTGACGCTGTAATTAATTCTAGTAAGTTATACTCTAGTGAATTTTGTGTACGAAGCATTCCTTCTAATAAAACTACAGAATGTTGATAATCATCTACTACAACCTCTGTATCATGCTTAATCTTATTAATAGAATTAATTGCTACGCAGCTCATAATTACCATGCTCAATACTGCTAATGAAATAAGCGATAATAATTTATATTTCACTTTTAAATTTTTTAAAAAATACATTTTTTCACCTTTATTCCTTTATATATAGATTTTTAGAATTTTATAGCTTATTATTCACAAAATCGCAATAAAAAGCAATGATAAATATTCCCAATATAAAACTTATATCTCTAAAAAAGAAGTAGCATAATCGCTACTTCTTTTTGCTTTGTTTCTCATATTGTTCAAACGTATGAATTCTTTCGAAAATTGGTGGATGTGTGTATAAGAAAAACTTCACTAACGCAGGCGGATTCACTTGGCTTAAACTCGTCTTTGATAAATATTGAAACGTTTTTACACCAGATTTCCCGTCTTTCGTCATATCTAAAGCGTATTGATCTGCTGCTCGTTCTTCTATACGAGAAACATAGTTTGTTGCTGGCTGTGATGCAAAAGAGAGTACAGAAGAAATTAAGAAAAATAAAGGTAAAATTGAAAAACATGCTACTTTTGAAATTTGCAGCGTATCTCCCCATTTTCGAATACACATATTTATAATACGACTAATGAGATACATCCCTATAAACGATAGCAACACATAACTCGCAACGCCCCAATATATATGTTTCATAACATAATGCCCTATTTCATGGGCCATTATAAATAAAATCTCTTTATCTTTTAATTGCTTAAGTGTTGTATCCCACATTACAATACGAGCGTTAGGGCCAATTCCTGTTACATATGCATTTAATGCATTCGTTTTTTCCGACATATTTACTTCATATACATGTTTAGCTGGAATATCAGCTTTTTCTGCTATCGCTAAAATTTTCGTTTCTAATTCTTTATTTTTCAGCGTCGAGAAGTCATTATAAAGCGGATCAATAACGACCGGCTGTATAAATGTTAAAAA
Organism: Bacillus sp. MMSF_3353; assembly: GCF_030733445.1. Classification (NCBI taxonomy): domain Bacteria; kingdom Bacillati; phylum Bacillota; class Bacilli; order Caryophanales; family Bacillaceae; genus Bacillus; species Bacillus sp. MMSF_3353. The sequence goes on along the minus strand of NZ_JASHJA010000003.1, from coordinate 313,519 downwards.
GATTGTAAATGGAACAGAGAGTGCCCATCCCGCTAGCCACCATCTCTTCGGGAATTTACGGATAAGCCATAACAGAACAGTAACTACGATTAACATAGTCGCATAACTTTCCCAAAAACCGATAACATGATCTTTTATCCAGCTTTGTGTACTTTGCGTTGAAATGCCGTAATCAACGGATACTTTTCGGCTAATCCATTGCATCGGCAGGGCTAGAACTGTTGTGAGTAGTGATAAATAAAAGAAATAAATCGCAACTTGCAGGACACTTATTTTCGTCGTTTCCTTCGACCATTTCTCAAACTTTCTTGAAACACCGAGCACAAGTACAAATAATAAAATAATCCATTCCAGAGGCGTCGCTAAAAAATACAGTAAATTTTTCACGCGCGAATAATCTTGGCTTAGCGTAAGCTCTCTCGCATTCATAAACGTTTCTGGATCTGCACTCGTTCCTTTATACATGTCCGGAATCAGTTCATGATTCCATCCAAATAAATACCAATATATAAGCAACGCAAACCCAACGTACAAAAAAAGCGACCACCCAATAACCTTCCTCACGCTATTCCCTCCTCTATGCTGCCTGTCTATTATTATTGTAAGTTCGTACATGCTAAATTAGAACAAGCTTATTATGCGAATTGCTCGCGAGCCTTTTATTCACATAAAAAAACTCTTCTACAAATAGAAGAGTTTTACCTACCTTTAGACACTTTCTTCGGTTCATACTCTGGGATAAGAAATATACTTACAACCCAACATATGAAACCAGCCCCTTTTATATAGCGTATATATTCATAGTCTTGAAAAAATAACGTCGTTACAATAAGCGTAAAAAAACCTACTAAAATTAGTACGTATCCTATTTGCTTCTTACATAACATAACGCGCCCCCTTAAGGAAGTATATCCATTAATAAACTAAAATCTTGTAAAGAAAAAGAACTATATTTCATAATACCTTGCACAGCTAATAGTAAAATGAGACCGGTCACACACATATAATTAATGCTTTCTTCACTCTTTTTTTCAGCAACTATTCCACCGCTTATACATAATATTCCTAGCAAATGGAGTGCTAAATACATAAAGAAATAAGCTTCCTCCCAGCGAAGAATAACATTGACTGTCGTGATCAGCACTATACTAAGCAAAATCAAATAAAAAAACTTATTTGATGATATTGTTTCATTCATATAATTTTATACATCCCTTTCAAATTTAGAATTAATGATGTTTCAAAGCTATAAAGTAAATGATAGTTTTCATACTATAAAACAAAAGGAAAGCCCCCATTACTTTCTCGAATACTTTATAAACCCACATATACTTCTCTTCATTTTTTCTGAAGATACACTTCATCATCGCTTCTACAATAAGACCAAATAGTATTAAAACCCCTAACACAATAAGAAGAGAAATAATATTTTCTTTTAAAAGAGTACTAGAAAATAAGTAATACTCTAGAAACACGATCGTATCTACTACAGGTTGCACCTAATGACACACGCTTTTATCACAAATATCTGTAAGAAACGTAGATTCTATCATGTCTTTCAATATTTTTTCAACCGTTTTCTTCATCTTACTTATCCCCCACTACGTTTGAAAAACTCTTTTCCTGCTCTACATATATAGCTGGCATTTCTTTATTCCAATATTTGCGGTTAACAAATAAAAAGATGAGTACTAAGTTTAATCCCGTTATAAAAATAAGAAGCCCTGGAAAGAACGTCGTATAATTTGAGAAATCTGCAAAACTCATTATCTCTTCTTTATTTATTAGAAAAGAAGCACCGATTACAAATGCATTGTTTAACATGTGAATAGCAATTGGCATGAGTAAGCTATTTGTACGAATATATACGATTGATAGTACAACGCTAAATACTACTGCGCCTAGGAAATCAACATGTAACAACGCAAACAACATCGCTACTACAATGATTGCTATACTCGTTCCCCATTTTGCTGCGAAACGTTGCAGTAAAAATCCGCGAAAAACAAATTCACCGATAATTGGTGCGATGAACACGACCATAATAATTTGATATACATATCCCCCTGTGCTATCAATAACCGGTTCACGTAATGCGTTCATAATAAATTCCGGTGTAATCCATGCAAAACTATACATGTACAAAATAAGATATCCATAACTAAACACGGCTAACATAAGTGCAATGTATAAAACTTGCACCAGGTTAAATGTTTCATTTTTATTAATAAATAATGAAAAGGAAACACGGTGTTTTCTATACTCAAAAAAAATCCATGTAATCGGAAAGATATAGAATATAAGAATATTTATAAAAGTAGAATTTTGCATATGAAATGTATTTTCTATCAATTCATTACTGACTCTTGCAACTAAAGTTAATAGTGCAAATACAATTAAAAAATACCTAACTCGCATCGTTTGAAACGGATTCACACTCATCTCCTCCCCTATGTTACTTTTATCATATCATTTGATTCTTAATTTTTTGAGAAAGAAAACCTTAAAATTTCCTTAAAAATTCCATAAGTTACCGAAAGATGATATGATATTCGAGGAAATTAGGAGGGATTTTTATGTATGAAGCAAATATTTTGCTCGTTGATGATGAAACAGCAATTTTACAATTACTAACTACCATTCTTGAAAAAGAAGGTTTTTCTCATATTACAACTGCAACATCGGCTGAAATAGCTTTATCTCTCACGCAGCAAAATGAATACGATTTAATTATTTTAGATGTCATGCTTCCTGGACAATCTGGTTTTGATATTTGTCCAATCATTCGCCAGAAAACAGATTGCCCGATCTTCTTCCTCACAGCTAAAACATCTGATTTAGATAAAATATCTGGATTTTCACACGGTGCAGATGATTATATTACGAAGCCATTTAATCCACTTGAAGTAGTAGCTCGTATGAAAGCACAACTCCGAAGACATATGAAACAAGCAGTACCACACGAACAAAAAGCACAATCCAGTTCCTTTGGTAGATTTGAAATTGATCGATATTCCGCAGAGCTTACAGTAAATGGACATGTTGTCGAATGTTCCGCCCAGCTATTTCAGCTATTACTCTTCTTTTGCGAGAATCCGAATTACGTATTTTCGAAAGAAGAAATATACGAGAAAGTTTGGGGAGCACCTGCCTATAATGGCGATGATAATACCGTTATGGTCCACATTCGAAAACTACGTGAAAAAATTGAACAAGACCCAAGTAAACCAGAATATATAAAAACCGTTCGCGGACTTGGCTATAAGTTCCTTACAAAGTAGGGTGACGATATGAACTTTAATAAACGACTTATTATTCAGTTTATCATGCAACACGTATTTGTTTTAGTTACATTACTGATTGCTGTAGTAGCGGCTTTCACGTATTTAATTTTTCTTGTTACGAGTACTTCATACGAACCGAATATTCCAGATGCTGATAATTTTATGATTTCAAGATATATCTCTTCAGAAGATGGCGATATTTCGTTAAAAGCTGAAGTAAAAGACTTAATTAAAGAAAAAAATGATTGGATTCAAGTTGTAGAGGAAAATGGAAAAGTTCTCTATCACTTTAATACGCCGAGTGACGTACCGACATCTTATACGAAAACATTTTTATTCTCGTATATACAGAATCATATAGAAAGCCCTTATACATTTACATATTGGGAAATTGAACTAGAAGAAAAGAACGTACTTGTTATATACGGCGGTATGTTAAAAAGCAATGTATTACTGAAAACAATCCAGAAAGAGCACCCGTCTGTATCTACGGATTCGTTCACATTAACAGAAGAAGAAAAACAGTTACTTTCTAAAGAAAAAGCAGCACTTCAAATCTTTAATAGTGATGGCGAAGAAGTATTCTCCTATCCAGATGGAAAGAAAAAAACGTTTTCTGTCATACAAGCTGCTCTTAGCGAAAAGGAACCGTGGAATCATAAAGAAAACACGTCTAGCTTTTACGACACAAATAGCAATCATCTTCTTGTTGTAACTGCCAAAAATGAGTACTACTATCCAGATGATGAAATAGACGATGTATTTACTAAAAAGTTTCTAATCGGATGCGGATTAATCCTTCTTATCGTATTTGTTTATTTAGTCATTCTTTCTATTTGGTACGGTAATAAATTTGGAAAACCGTTACTCCATGCGATGCGCTGGCTTAAAAACATCGCTGGTGGAAAGTACGAAGAACCTGTTAGTAAAAAAGGGAAACCTGTCAGGTTCCGGCAATCTGGTAAAGAAAAATGGTCATTCCGCTTATTTAGTGATGTGACAAATTCACTAGAGCACCTTTCTATTACACTCAAAAAAAATGATGCGATGAGGCAAGTACTGCAGCAAACACGTGAAGAATGGATTACCGGTCTAACGCACGATTTAAAAACGCCACTTAGCTCTATTTATGGCTACGCATTATTACTAGAATCAAAGCAGTACAACTGGACTGATCGTGACATTCAACAATTCGGCAGCGTTATGAAAGAGAAATCGCAATATATGACGACATTAATTGATGACTTAAGCTTAACGTATCAATTAAAAAATAACAGTCTTCCTGCGCAGCACGTAAACATTGAAATGAATCAATTCGTTCAAAAAGTATTATTACAATTTATTAATAACCCAACACTTCAAAATCAAAATATTGAATTCGTACCAAGCTCAAACAAAATTCAATATTTCATTGAAGAAAAATGGTTCCAGCGTATTATCGAAAACTTACTCGTAAACGCTGTAAAACATAATAATGAAACGACAAACGTCATCGTAAAACTTTCGCAAAACGCTACTTCATTTACACTATCTATTTCAGATAATGGAAAAGGAATGGATGATAAAACGAAAGAGCTTCTATTTGAGCGATATTACAGAGGAACAAATACAGAAGAAAGCAACATCGGAACTGGACTTGGCCTCGCTATTACAAAACAGCTCGTTCATGCTCATAACGGAACAATTTCTATTGACAGCGAACTCGGAAAAGGTACGACAATTATACTTGTGTTTCCATTTCATTCGTAGGAAAGGCGCTATCTGGCGTCTTTTCTTTTTTCTTTTCTAGGAGAATTCAACGGTAAATGAAATTATGTTACTCGCCTTTTATTCTTGCTTATTGCGATAGTTCAGCGGTACACGAAATTATATCAGCGATTTTTTGAATATATCGGCGTAACTCAAAATATATCAGCGATTTTCAAGATATATCGATTTGTCGACAAAAACCAACAATACCAGTCTACTCCTACTATACAAAGTAAAAATAAAACTATTAACAAATACATTTCTAAACTGTTATACTATAAATAGAAGTATAAACTAACTAAGTTTTGCATAAAATGAAGTAGACGAGGTGCTCCCAACACCCCGTCACTGCAACTAATTACCGCAAGGTGGAAGGTTGCAACTAAAGCTTATTTGCGCTTAGAAGACTTCCCACGCTTCGCAGGCAGACGGGTGGTCTTCTTTTTGCGCCTTTTTGTCGTTAATTTCTTAAATCCCATAACTATACCTTCTCTAGCTATAGTTTTTGTGATTTCCAACAAAATTTGCAAAAGAAATTCCATACGATTACACCTCCTTTCTCCACAAAATGAAGAAAGGGCATAACCTTCCACCCGCAATATTTAATTGCTACTTTATTTTATCATTTTTAAATGTATTACAGATGAGGCAATACAAATTTAACAATCCACTCGTAAAAATAACCTTTCACAACTCACTATGAAAGGTCATCTCCATATTTTAGCTATTTCCCTACAAACACAAACACATTCTAATTTTTGAACCCCTTTCCTTTTCCCTCTTTATAAAAAAGCGAACCATCTCCCAATGATTCGCTCTTATCCTATTATTTCTTCTTCACTGGTATCCAAAGTTCAATTTGAGCGAACTCACTTTTATCTGCATGGGAACGCTCATCGTATAGTTCAAATTCATTAACGCCACAATGTTCGTATCCTGAATGCGGGAACCATTCTGAGAATACTGCATTCCACGTTTGGTGAATAGACGATACCATTTCTTCATGAGGAACTTTCGGCGTTGTAAATACAGCATATGTCGCTGCTGGGAAAGTACGCTTCGCAACTTCATTTGGCACATTTTCAAACCCTGTAACTTCCATTCCAATTATATAAGTGAAGTCCCCTGTTTCTAAATTAAAATCAGTACATAATCCAAGCTCTACCCATTGGCTCGTATCTTTACGATTCGGAATCGTCGTTCCAAGGTCTTTTTGTAAATATTCTTGCCAAAATGCTGGGATGTCTTGATGGTTTTTCCCTTCTTTACTTGTCGTCTTCAGTTCATAACCCGCCATTAAAAATTCTGGTTTATTTACAATACGATATTCCATTTGTATGCCTCCTAAATACGGATTTAATTTTCTTTGTTTTACATTTACGCTGTAATACATCGGCGTTTCAATTTCTTGTTTTCGATATTCACTCGGTGTCATTTGAAATATTTTTTTAAAGGCTCTCGTGAACGTTTCGTGAGATTGAAAGCCATGCTCAAATGCGATATCAATAACTTTTTCATCCGTATGAGAAAGTTGATAAGCTGCCCGGGCTAACCTCCTCTTTCGAACATACTCCATTACTGTATCACCTACTAACGCCTGAAATACACGATGAAAATGCGACTCAGAAAAACCTGCAATGCGTGCTAAATTACGCAGCGTCTGTTTTTCCATTACATCTTCCTCAATATAATCAATTGACCTTTGAATTTGTGTTTCATAGCTTTCCATCTCTGTTCACCCGCCTTATATGTATTATGATAAAAGAGAATCCTATCCAATTCTTGACGTTTTTTACTATATTTTTAAAAACAAATGTAACTTTTTTATATGTATTTCGTTGTTATGTATGAAGGGAGGGAAATGTAGTGAAACGCAAACAATCATTAGAAGACATTTACTCCAAGCATATGCAAGATTCACTTTATTTCGCTATCTTCTCTCCCTAACCGGAGATTCCCACTATGCGGAAGATCTCATGCAAGAAACCTTTTACCGAATGCTCGTCCATATTGACTATTATAAAGGAGAAGAAATTAGACCGTGGTTATTTACAATTGCCTACAACGCCTTTATTGATTGGTATCGAAAAGAAAAAAGATATAAAACAACGACAGTTGAAGAATTCCATTTACCGAACATACCAAGTACAGAGCACTCTTATTTCGTAAAACATGAAATTGCTAGTTGGTTAGACAGTTTATCTTCTCTTCCCCTTGAAAGACGAAATGTGCTACTACTACGAGATTACTACGGATTCTCGTATAAGGAAATAGCAGAAATGACCGGTCTCTCACTAGCGAAAGTAAAAATCGAATTATACAGGGGACGAAAAGAAACGAAAAGCATAAAGGAGTGATCAGGATGGGTTGTACAGAGTTTAAAAAACTATGGGGGAAGTACGAAAACGGAACGCTCACGCATGATGAACAAGTGCAATTAGAAAGTCATATTGAAACATGTGAAAAGTGTGAAGCTTACTTAGATGAGTTACTTTCGAAGAGTGAACCGATAAAGAAAAGACTACCACCACAAAATTTTAAAATCCCGTTTTGGAAAATAAAATGGAAACAGCGTTGGCAAACCGTTAGTTTTGTCCTCGCTGTTTGTATAGCAATCTATTTTGTTGGTCATTTTGCATCTTCCTTTTACTTCTATTCGAATAATATGAAAAACTTTTCTGAAGTAAATGAGATTCCAGCACTCGCACTAGAAGCGACAATGCCAAATAGTCGTTCCACTGGAGGAAGTACGAAGGTTAAACCCTTTTTCCGTACAGAAAATGAAATGAATTTAGTTAAAACTGTCGGCAAAGAAGAATTTCCAATTGGTACAGTAACAATGAGTAGTTTCTTATCATCTGTAACTGCCACAAATCAATCTTGGGCAAACAGAGCCTATTCAAAAAAAGTTTCCTTTGTTCATCCCAAAATCAAGGAAGAAGCTTCTTTGAAAGAATCATCTAAAAAAGTTTGGGATACACTTGGAAAGATACATGAGGGGACTGTTGCAGAAGTAGCGATATCCTTCGATAAAGTTTACACTTTACAAGAAGTAGAATCCATTCTATATAGCGCATTTGAAGCACAAGAAATGCCGCCAATTCCTGTATGGTACGCTTTAGACACAGGACAAGAAAGAATAAATGAAGAAAATTTTCTCTTGCATAGCGGAGAAATTATCGGATTTCGAGAACATATAAATCTTCCTGAAGATGAAACAAAAAAACTACACACAAAAGAAGATGAAGTAATCGAAATGATGCGTATTCTTTCGATAAATAAAGAAACTGTAAGTAAAACGACTTGGATTCCTGAAAAAGTGCTGAATTTAGATAAGCGCTATCAGTATGTAAAAGATAACGGCGTCAAAGTATACGGCATGGTCATTACTGGCCCGTCGAAAGAGTTATTAAAATTACAAAACTCGCCGCACGTTCGTTATGCGACTCTTGGAGATATTGAGATTTGGAATTGGTTTGATTATTAATGAGAAAAAGGAGAGCATCTAGGAGTGATGCTCTCCTTTTTAATCCGAAATCACTTTCACATACATCCCTCTCACCGCTTTTTCATAAGCAATTTCGCTCATCTGTCTTATTTTTTCCGACACAGCAGACGATGGAACAACTTCACCTTCACGAAATAATGGAGGATCAATGAGACGGACTTTATTTTTCTGATACAAATCATAATCGTTTCTATCTTCTTTTACGTTTACATTCGGATGAACTTTGCTTAATAAAGCATGTACTTCTGGATCATTACATTGCTGCAATTTCGAAATAAGCTCATCATCTTCAAGAAGAAAGTCATCTGCATGAATAATCCTTTTATGAAGAGCTAACTTTAGCGTTTTCGCTAACATGTCGTTTCCGTAAATATTCATTGGCTTCATAAAGAAATCAATTACTTCTTTGTAATACGTTTCTGTAAACCATTCTGCCATTTCGACACTTTGAAGAACCATTTTCCCATCTACAGCAATGACATCCTCTAAAAAACTGTGAACTTCTTCTAAAGAAACATACCCATATGTATACATATCTCGTAACGTATAATCCACTCGGTCTGCACATAATTCTGGTGCTGACCTTTCGAGTAACGTCCATTTCGAATCATCTAATAAAATATCTTCATAGTTATAACCATACTTCGAAAGAATCGCTGGAATTTCTGAGTTTTTCACGACAGAACTAAATATCTCTTCATGATAACTTTTATTTCTATTATCAAAAACATAATCAATTACATGAGAAAAGGCAGTATGTGATACGTCATGCAGTAAACCTGCAATTTGTTCTTCAACTGAACCACCGAGTTTTTTCACTAATAACATAACACCAACTGAATGATCAAAGCGTGTTACATTCCAGTTCTCATTTAGTAAGTAGCTTGCGCCATTTTGATGAATACCTTTTAGTCTTTGCACAGGATTGCTTACAATTAATTCTTCTACTACTCGATCCACTTTAAACTCACCGTAAATAACATCTGATATAACCACTTATAATCCCCCTTTATTTCAGCAGCGTCTTCTAATCGTACCTTTTTTATAAAATCGATATCAATATAAATTATAAATCTAAATATATTGATACATAATTACAAATGTTATATATTATACATGTCTGTTATTTCTTTTAATTCATTTATTTTTATTGAGCGCTCCTTATGTGGAGCCCTTTTTTTATTGAAAAAATAGAGAGCAATTCGCTCTCTATTTTATACACCTATTCAAACGTAACTTCCACCTGCACAATCTCAGATCTACTTCCCAGTCTTAATGGTGGTCCCCAGAATCCGAAACCAGAAGAAACAATCGCGTGGAATGCACCTTTTTGTGCGTATCCCCAGTCTAATTCGTACATTCTTCTCGTTACAATATGATTCGGCGCCATTTGTCCGCGGTGCGTGTGGCCGGATAGTAGTAAATCGACGCCAGCCTCCGCTGCTTGTTTCAACTCGAATGGTTGGTGATCCATTGCAATAACAGGCATGGATTTATCTACCGTACTCGTTAGATTTTCAAAGCTTTGGCGATCTCGCTCTGTTTTATCTCTTCTTCCGACGAGGTAAAATTGATCTTCAATTGTAATCACTTCATCTAACAGAATACGAATATCAATCTTATCCATCTCTTGTAAAAATTCAGGAACCGCTCGTCCGTAATATTCGTGGTTTCCTAACACACCATATACGCCTAATGGAGCTTTCATTTGCTTCATAATTGGTCCCATATTTTTTTGAATGAACACACCTGGATGATCATCAATAATATCACCTGGCAGTAAAATAATATCAGGCTCCATCTCATTTACATGGCGGACAAGTCTTTTTAAATGCGAAACACCAGATAATTTACCGAAATGCATATCAGAAGCCATCGCGATGCGTAAGCTTTTACGTCCCTCTACTTTTTTTGGTATGTGCACCTCGTACTTTCTAACTACTGGGCTATATGCGTTGAATACTCCATATGCAAAAATAAAGATAAATGCAAGTAACACGGCCGTTCCTGTCCAAATAATTGCCGCTTCTTTCTCCACTGAAAACTGTAAAAGAAAGACCGTAATATTTGCTAACGGCAACAGCATAAGCGCATATTGTATGACCGCAAACCAAATTGAGCCTATCGTTCGTAGAAATGGCAAGAACTTAAACACTTGCACGAGAATGTACGCATATGAAATAAATCCGACTACGAAAGCGTAATATCCCCAAGATTCCCAGCCAAACACCGCATGAAGCCAAACCCAACCGTTCCAGCCGATGTAAAACATGAGTAGTGTGTATACAATTAACATAGTAAATATATTGAAATAACGAAGATTTTTCACAGTCAGCCTCCTTCTTGATTTCTTCTATTATATCTTGTTATGCACGTTTAACGTAAATATTAAGCACAGCAATCTTCACAATAAAAACCTCTAACCGCTAGATGCAAATCTAACAATTAGAGGTGCCATTCAAAACAAAATTACTTTTACAGATTTTCTTTATAGAAACTTGTAATCCTCTTGCATAAAAACGGACATTTCTCTTCGTAACTGATATATATAAAACCACCCTTACTTTATTATAAATTTAAACTTGTGAGAGTTAATACTCACGTGTATATTTACAATAAAACGAGCAACCACTTGTTTCAATGACCATATTTACGCATTTGGGTGATAATACACACATAACGAAATATATGTATCAATAACGGAGGAACATCATATGGAGAAAATCGATAGAAGAATTATAAAATCACAAAACGCCATTCAATCCGCATTTATTGAAATGTTAATTGAAGATGGCTTTGACGAAATTACAGTAAAAAACATTACAGAAAAAGCGAACATCGGAAGAAAAACTTTTTACTTACACTATCTAGATAAGTACAATTTATTAGATAAAATTGTCGACGACCATTTAAATCAATTAAGAGAAATATGCGATATAAAACAAACAAAAGGCTATATAGAAGGAACTGTCATATGGTTTGAATACTTCAAAGAACATAAACCATTTTTCGCATCGTTATTTAGAAGCAACAGCACATTATCATTTCAGAAAAAAATCCTAACGTTCATCATGGGTGAACTAGAAAAAAAATTAAACACAAATACGTCAGTAAATAAAAACATTGATACACACATCGTTTTAAAATTTTTAGGAACAGCTGTCATGGGCATTTTGGAATCTTACGTGTTGGATGAAATTGATAATGATGTTGAGTACGTTGCGACGCAAGTTGGGGAATTGATGAGGAGGAATATATAACAATGCAAAAAGGAAAATTTGGAGTTCAAATTTTCCTTTTTTATTTATGCTAAATCTAGTATACGTTTTAATTTATTTCTTCAACTTATCTGCCTTCGCAATAAATTGCGCTGCTTCCGCACGGTTTACCGCTTTATCTGGAGCCCAGCCATTATCTGTTCCAACTGAAATGTTTTCTTGGATTAAAATATTGGCATACTTCGCACCCCAATGATTGTTTAAGTCAGCAAATTCTTTTGGTAGTTTCATATTTTCATTTCTTTCTAATTTATATGCATTTACTAGCATAGAAGCTATTGATGCACGGTTAATTAACCCGCTCGGATTAAAGTTACCCTTCTCATCACCTTTTACAATACCTGCTTTTTCAACAGCAGCAATATATGGAGTTGCCCAGTGGTTTTGTGCATCAGGGAATGATGGCTTCGCATCTTTATTAATTTCTAAACCTAAAATAGTTGCTAATATTTTTGCAGCTGAACTACGATCGATATTTTCAGCCGGAGCAAATGTACCGTCTGGCTTACCGTGCACTGCTTCTTTATCTACTAAATATTGAACTGACTCTTGTGCCCAAGTCGGGACATCTGAGAATTTAGGTTTCTGTTCAATTGCACTTGCATCGATTTCAAACTGCAGTTGATATTTATGATCATATTTAATTGCTGGAATTAATATATGCATTTGCATATTATATTTTTTCGAGAACTCACCCATTTCAAATTGAACAACTTTCGTACCGTTATTCGCTTTATCTTCGGAGATTACTTTTACATCATGGAATGTCCCTATTTTATTTGGATCTTCTACTCTAAGATACTGAAAATAGCTACTATCTTGAACTGTTAATGTAACAATTTTTTTATCACCTTGAATGGTTACTTTTGGACTTTTTAAATATGTAGACGCAACTGATGTATCATTCGTTTGATCTTTATAAGTCTTTAAAATAACGTCATACGTGCCATCCGCTAGTTTGCTATTTGCTTTCATTTCTACTGCCGCTTCTGCTTTCGCAATCGGTGCCATAATACCACTGAATGGAACTGCTAAAGTTGCTGCTATAACGAACGCATTAACATATTTTTTCTTAATCATTATCAATACGACATCTCCTTTTATATGAATATACCCAACATAACTATCATATTGATAATGATTATCAATGTCAAATAAAATTAATAATACTATTTCCTACATAAGTACGCCTTCCGCTCGTTTTTAAAAAGTAAATAATGCGCCGTGTGAACTTTTCTTTCCAAATAATCAATAGAATACGAGCTTGATGGATCGACTAAATCACCTATCGCACCTGAAAGATGATCGATTACTTGCTGCAGTATTTCTAAGTTTTTCTTCTCACTTTCAGCGTTCATTTCATCCATAATGTCACAAATAAGGTATTGAACTCTCCTTAAACGTAATTCCTTTTGCTCCACATATATCTCCTCCTTATTAGTCATATTACGGTTTAAATATATGGGGCTATAGCTTAACCAATTCTAAAAAATACAAAGGCAACCACCTTCATAAAGATGGTTGCCCCCCATTTTTAAACTTGCATCGCTTTCTCTTTTAACGCTCTTCTTAACAATTTACCTGTCGTATTCTTTGGTAATTCTGTTAAAAACTCGATACTCTTTGGTACTTTATATTTTGCTAAATGTAATGTGCAATAATGCATAAGTTCCTCTTCTGTTACGTTAGCTTGTTTCAAAACGACGTATGCTCGTACTGCTTCTCCTAAGTTTTCATCAGGAACGCCAATTACGACAACTTCTGCTACAGATTCGTGTGTATACAATACTTCCTCTACTTCACGAGGGTATACGTTATAACCGCCAACTAAGACGATATCTTTTTTACGATCAACGATATAGAAGTAACCTTCTTCATCCATTTTCGCTAAGTCACCTGTATACAGCCAACCATCTTTCAATGTCGCTGCTGTATCTTCTGGCGCGTTATAGTATCCTTTCATAACGTTAGGTCCGCGAACAATTAATTCACCGACTGCACCGACAGGTACTTCTTCCCCAAATTCGTTCACAATTTTATTTTCTACATGCCAAATATTTGTACCGATTGACCCAGGTTTACGCGGACGATCTAGCGGGTTAAAACAAGTAACTGGTGATGCTTCTGATAAACCGTATCCTTCTGAAACGATTACGTCAAAACGTTTTTCAAAGTTTTGCAGAAGAGCAACTGGCATTGACGCACCACCTGAAATACAAAGACGAAGCGTCTTCACATCTTCTGCGCTTGCTTCTTCGAATAAATATAAATAATTGTACATTGTCGGTACACCAGCAAAAATCGTTGGCTCGTACGTGCGACAAATACGGAATACTTCTTTCGGACTAAATTTCGGTAACATTAAAATAGTTGCTCCGTTCACAATCGGTGCATTTACCGCCACTGTTAAGCAAAATACATGGAACATTGGCAAAGCCGCAACGACGCGATCATCAGCAGTATATTGTAAATACGACGCCACATCGCTCGCATTACTATATAAGTTTTTATGTGTTAACATCGCACCTTTCGGTTTTCCAGTTGTACCTGAAGTGTATAGAATAACCGCTACATCTTCTTCATCTAATTCTGGGCCTTCAAAAGTTAAATCTCCAGCCCCTATCATTCTCGTAAACGTTTTCATTTTTTCGGTTTCTGTATAGTTAAAATCTGATGAGGTTTCGCATATGATGATGTTTTCAAGTGAAGGAAGTCTTGTTGTAAGAGATTGTATAACAGGTAGAAGGACGTCGAGTACGATGATTGTTTTTACATCTCCATTTTGTAAAATATAATGCATTTCGTCTGCTGTATAAATTGGATTAACTGGAATAACAGTTGCTCCAGCTTTCATTGTTCCGTATAAACCGACCAAAAAATGTGGTGAATTTCCAACAACTAATGCGACATTGTCCCCTTTTCCAATGCCCATTTCTGCTAAATTGCTAGAAAACCTTGTGACCATTTTGTTTAATTGGTCATATGAGACCGACTGATCCATAAATATATAAGCCGGTTTATCCCCCTTCTTTTTCGCCGTTTCAGCCAAAGATTGAACGAGATTCACACAAACCCCACCTTTATAAAATTTAGAATATTTAAAAATTCTAAATTAATTATATTAAAAGAAAATTAAAGTAGCAAGTGATATTCCATTAACTGCATATACAAGGATCACCTCCTGTTGATTCACTTTAGAAAAATAAGGGAATTCTATTCGCCTACACATTATGAAACTAAGGCTAAAATCATTTCAGGATAATATGCACTCATCTTTTCACTAAGTTTTTCTAGTTCCTTTTTATTCAAGCTCGTATGCTCCCCATACAAGTTGATTGCATCCGCTCCGTGTTCATGAAAAAACAATGTTACATATAATGTCGGTAACCCGGTATTGGCCTCATCTATTGACAAGACAAGATCTGGCGTTTTATTCATCGTACTAAAAGCTTCATTTCTTTTCCATTTCTTATTTTGAAACATAGTTTGTATATCAGCTATCTTTCGTTTATTATCCGTATTCGTAAAGTATATAACATTATCCTTCCCTGGCTTTCCAATCGTTAAAAGTGTGCGACTTGAGGAAGTTTCATCGTTACAAGCTGTCATTCCGATGACGAAGCTGAGCAGTAATGCAACGTACATTAGCCTTCTCATTTCAATCCGCCTCCTTTTGAATATATATATTCCTTTATGAGAGGCAAATGTCCTGTGATTTTATGATGAGTGAAATTATATCGGCGATTTTTAAAATATATCGACTTACCGATAAAACGTGACAATCTACGCAAAAATAAAGAGGCTGCCCGTTACGGCAGCCTCCCTCATTTTTAGAAGAATAAATGTAAGAAATCTTCTGTTGTAATATTACCGAAGTAGCGTACGATATCTACGCCTTCTAAAGCTGCAGTGAATGCATCTTTATCAAATTGTACGCCTGTTAGACGCTCTTCAATGTCATGGACATCTAGTGAACCGAAGAAGTCACCGTAAATTTTACATTCTGTTACTGTTCCTTTTTTCACTTCAAGACGAACGTCAACTTGTCCAACTGGGAAGCGGTGTGAATGTTGTAAGTTGAACTTCGGAGATTTTCCGTAGTTCCAGTCCCAATTTTGGTAACGTTCTTCAGAAAGTTTATGGATCTCTTTCCAATCATTTTCTGTTAATTCATACGTCGGAATTTCTGTTTCCCCTTCGAAAATTGTTTCTAGAAGAAGTTGTCTAAACTCTTCTGTCGTCATTTTTTCGTTTAAGAACTCTGTAATGTTCGCAACGCGGCTACGGATTGATTTGATTCCTTTTGATTGGATCTTATCCATTTTTACTTTTAACGCTGATACGACGTGATCGATTTCAGAGTCAAATAGTAACGTACCGTGACTGAACATACGACCTTTCGTTGAGAACTGCGCGTTACCTGAAATTTTTCTGCCTTCAGCTAAAATGTCGTTACGACCACTTAGTTCTGCATTTACGCCTAATTTACCAAGCGCTTTCGTTACAGGTTCTGTAAATTTTTTGAAGTTGCTGAAACTGTCTCCATCATCTTTCGTAATAAAGCTGAAGTTTAAGTTTCCTAAATCATGATATACTGCACCTCCGCCTGATAGACGACGAACGACATGAATTCCTTGTTCTTTTACGTAATCTGCATTAATTTCTTCTACTGTGTTTTGGTTTTTACCAATGATAATGGAAGGTTCGTTAATGTAGAACAGTAAATATGTTTCGTTAATATCTAAATTCTTCACACAATATTCTTCAATTGCTAAGTTTATTCTAGGATCTGTAATCCCTTTATTATCAATAAATAACATCGTATCACCTCATGAGTTCCAAATGTAACCACTATGCGCTAGCGTAATATGGCCACTGAAAATTTGTTTTGCTTCTGTTACTAAATCAGATGTGTTTCCTGTATGCGGTAAGTGCGTTAATAAAAGTTCTTTTACATTCGCATCTTTCGCAATACTTGCCACTTCTGTACTATTCATATGCCCTGCTTTTGCAGCCTCTTGATGTGCATACATATTACACTCACAAATGAAAAGATCAGCATCTTTTGTGAATGGAATGAATTCAGGAATATAACTTGAATCAGCGCTATATACTACAGCGTCACTACCAGCTGTAATACGCATCGCAAAGCATGTAACAGGATGAACAGTTTTTAAGAATGAAATCGAGAACGGTCCAATTTGAAGTGTTTCTTCTGGATTGTACGCGATTCCTTTCGTATGTGGTTCATGCGTTAAAGAATGGAATCCATTCTCGTCAAACGTATGACCGTATATTGGTAATTCCGGTAGTTGTCCCTTTGTCGCACTTGTAATTAATCTCGCATATTGCAATACCCCAATGTCTGCAACATGATCGTGATGATAGTGTGACAGTACAACTGCATCTATATCAGATGGTGTTATATATTTTTGAAGCTGTGCTAGTACACCACTACCACAGTCTACAAGTAAACGAAAACCATCGTGTTCAAACAAATACCCCGACGTTGCTTCTCCCGCTTCTGGAAAGCCGCCCCAAAAGCCGACAACAGTCATTTTCATATGTATCCATCCTTTCTAAAACCGAGTAGGAATGCATGTTTTACTTACATTCTACATTGTTAACTATAATCCATTTCCTAAACTTTTTCATTATTTTTCACTTTTGTTATAAAACAGTTATTGACTTTTGTTTTTTGTACTAATACAATGATAGTAAGAAATGGAAATGGAGGGATTGACATGATCGATCAACCAATGGAGTTTTTCAGAAATTTACCGACGAAAACTTGTGCACATTGCGGGAAAGAAATTGATGAGCAGCACGAAGCATACCATAACAAATGTGACGATTGCGTTCACGAAGAATAGTAGTTTGTGAACATAAAAAAACCTAGCAGACATAGTCTACTAGGCTAATAACATCGTATCCTTCTTCATCGTCGAACCTTTCACCAAGAGCTCCAGTTCAAACTCATACAATTCTTTTTTTCGATAATTTTTCGTATGGATTTTATCCATCATCAGGTCGACAACTTTTCGGGCCATCTCATCGATTGGCTGTTCAATTGTCGTAATACCTGGCTCTGTAATCTGTGATAAAATTTGATTATCAAAACCGATAACAGCGAGATCATCTGGAATGCTCCAGTCATGGCGTTTCGCCTCTGAAATAATTCCAGCTGCAACCTCGTCGCCTCCTGCCAAAATCGCGGTAGGATTTTTTTTGTCCTTTAATACTTCATGGAATATTCTCTTTCCATCATCCCAAGAGAAAGCGTTTTCAAGAAAATCGATCGCTTCTACTTGACGGCTCTTCTCAGTTATGGCACGTAAAAAGCCCATTTTTCGCTGCTGGCTAACCACTTTGGTTTCGTTACCACGACAAAAAATAAGATTACGATATCCTTGTTCTAACACATGCTTAGCAGCTATGTATGCTCCTTGCGCATGATCAAACTTCACCGTTGGAACATTTGCTTCCTCAATATATTCATTACATAACACGATTGGACCGTGCTGTAAGTATGGCTCTACATCTTCCCAAGGATTTTCTAGTGAACATAGAATAATCCCATCTACTTGTTTCGTAGATAATAATTGTAAATACTCCATCTCTTTTTCCGGTAAATATCTTGTTTGACAAATAATCAGTTTATATTTATGTTCAGAAGCAGCAATCTCGATTGCTTCAATAAATCGACTGAAGAAAGGATTTGTAATCCTTGGAACTAGCACCGCAATTGTTTCCGTCTTTTGTTTACGAAGCCTTCTCGCCGCAGAATTAGGAACGAAACCTAAATGCTTCATTGCTAATTGAACCCTTTTTTTCTTCTCATCTGAAACATATGGATGATTATTAATCACCCTAGAAACCGTTGTCCTTGATAACCCCGCTAATTTCGCCACGTCCTCTATAGTCGACACGAAATCCTCCCCCTTTGCATGAAAACGTTTTCTTAAACTGATTATATAGTATATTATTGGAAACTGCAATATGGGTTGATATGATTTTACTATATTAATATTATACATAGGGAAAAGTCTGTTAATAGGAGGAGAGTTTATACTGTTTTTAGAAGTTTACAGTAGGCATATTTATAAAAGATACAGGGGGATATTTCATGAATCGGACGGATCGTTTATTAGCTATATTAATTGAATTACAAAGAAGACAAACTGTTACAGCACAAAGCTTAGCTGAAAAATTTGAGACAAGTATAAGAACGATTTATAGAGATATGGATGCACTTAGTGAATCTGGCGTCCCACTTTTCGCCATGCCTGGCCAAGGTTATTCATTAATGGATGGTTATTTCTTACCCCCCATTCAGCTTACGTCTGAAGAGGCTGTTACTCTTTTATTAGGCGGTGATTATATCGAGAAAACTTTCACTTCTTCTTTCTCTGTACATGCAAAATCGGCAAAAGAGAAACTTGAGGTTGTCCTCCCTACTGATCAACAAAAGAAAGCCCGAGAGTTACGAGGGACTTTCCGTTTCCTTTCTCCTATATTTTCACACAAACAATCTGAACAAGAAAAACTTGAAAAACAACTTATCCTGTTGCAAGAATCTATCCAAAAAGAACAGGCTATCTCTTTTTCTTATCGTAAACCAAGAGAAACTACAAAAATAAAACGGACCGTTCATCCTTACGGCTTAGTCAATATTTCAGGAATTTGGTACGTCGTTGCCCATTGTTTACTTCGAAAACAAATACGTAATTTCCGCTTAAATCGAATGGAGGAATTACAGCGAGAACAAGAATTCTTTACAAAACCCGAAGACTTTTCTTTGCAAGAATATCAGCCTGAAAGCAACCGTACTGTGATGATTCATTTATTATTCCCAGCCCATATTGCACATAAAATTATTGAATCACGATACTTCTTTATAGATTCATACGAGCATAGAGAAAATGGTTTTCACGTCTTTTTGAAATCAAGAAACATAGACGAAGTATTTCAATGGGTATTAAGCTGGGGAAGCCAAGTGCAAGTACTTGAACCAAACGTTCTATCTGAGAAAATCCGTGATGAAGCAAAGAAAATGTTAAAACTTTAATTGTTGCATTTCACTACTGACATAATGTTGTCAGCATTAGCTCTTTATAGTAGGTAGTAACAAATACATTTTCATAAAAAGGAGTTAGTGATATGAAGAAATTTGAAGAGTTAGCAACGTACTACATAGAGGAATTAGAAAAGTACTCTATAGAACAATTTAGGATGAAGCCTTCTAATGAGGAATGGTCTCTCGGTCAAATGTATAATCACTTAATTTCAGCTACACGCATGCAGTTAGATGCAATCGTGAAATGCAGAACTGAAGTGCCTTCTGTAACTAACAAGAAAACGGATATGGGAGAAAAGGTATATATGATGGGAGCTTTCCCAGACATAAAAATCAAATTACCAGATCATCCTGGATATACGCCTGAAAACCCAGCTAATAAAGAAGACGTACAGAAACAGCTTCTAGAATTAATTACAATTGTAAAAAAAATAGAGCCAACACTTCCTTCTATTCCAAATGATTGTAAGGTACAGCACCCTGGGCTTGGTTACTTACATGCAGCAGAATGGTTCCAGCTTATTTCTATGCATTTTGCACATCATCTGCGCCAGAAAGAGCGACTGGAACTTAAAGTTTACTAAATGTAAACATTTCCACTAAAAAGAGACTGCCAATATGCAATAATACATATCGGGAGTCTCTTTAGTTTTGATATAATATCTTCAAATCTATATAAAAGGAATATATAAAATGAATCCAATCTTAACAGCTGCAAAACAACTATTACATAAAGAAGAAAAAATTTTATCAACTTTAAATTGTTCACTTACCGGCTACATTATTACACATAATGTCCCGTATCCTGGTATGCTACTGGCTACTAATAGAAGAATCCTCTTTTATAAACAATCTAAAAATACATTAATCGCTGAATTCGAGTATAAAAAAATTGAATCCATAGAAACGAAGCGAAGAATTTTTGATAAAAAAATAATATTTTATTATGAAGATGAATATATACGAGTGGGATACATTACAAGTTCAAATGTTGAAGAGTTCCTAGACTTACTTCAAAGAAAATGTAAGACTAGCACGGACTTATAATCAGCAGGGATTCCCCCTGCTGATTCATTATTTTAACTCCTCCCACTTCGTCCAAACTTCTCTCCCGTTTATATGGTACATATTATCCTCTCGATCCATAAATCCGTGCACAATAAACTCACGTCTAATCGTACAGAAATCATCGTGATATTGTTTTATAAATGTATTAATTTCTTTTTCCGTATATTGATTTTCAGCGTTTAACTTGCTAATTAAATGCTCTAACAATACTAGTTTTTTCTTCTTTTGACCTGGAATCGATTTTAGGCGGTCCTCTTTATCGAAAAAGTTACGAATGGTTGTATCACGAAATTTCATTTCACTTTCAGTCATTTTGTTGTCCTCCATCGGTTTTTATGCCATGAAACTTTATTATTTGTCCTTACTATTCTTCTTCATTCTTTCACTTACAACATCCATAAGGTAATACCCGCTAATTAGCACATAGTAAACTAAAAGTATTCCTAGTGCATCTTTCATATTTATATATTTTTCTTTATGAAACAAGATAGGTGAAAGGGCGTAAACAAGAAAGATGATTAGCGGATTTAAGATAAAATAATAAGTAAGATTTCCTTTCATCATATCAACTCCTCTATTCTAGTTTTCTCTGTAAATTGTTGTAAATCCTTTTCTTTCGTCTCTATAGCTTTTAAAAAGGTTTATATATAAACTACAGAAAAGATACCCTACATTAAAATAAAAAAGCACCGAAAAGGTGCTTTTTTCTATACTTCAATCGATTAGTTTTCCGCAATATTTCTAAATTGTCGTTTTTGCATCCAAGTTAAGGATGCAATTGTTCCAAGTGATAATACAACGATGAAAATCATGAGTACTCCTATGTTTTGCCACATGAAGTTAAAGTCTCCACTTGATACGACTGCTTTCAATCCGGATACAGAGTATGTCATCGGTAACCAAGCATTGAATGGCTGTAAAAACTTCGGAATCAATTCTAGTGGGAATGTCCCAGCACTTGTTGTAAGCTGAATGATTAATGTGATGATGGCGATGAAACGCCCTGCATCACCGAATGCTGTTACTAAACATTGAATTAATGCGATAAACGCTAAACTTGTAACGATGCTAAAGAGTATAAAATACGGAATACTTTGTACTTCTACACCTAATCCGAATAGTAATATAATATCTGCTACTACCGCTTGAATAATACCGACTGATAGTAAAACACCGAACTTACTAATAAACCAACTAAATCCTGATTTTGGAACGCCAACTGTATCACGTAATGGATATACGATTGATAATAGTAATGCCCCAACAAATAAACCGAGTGATAAGAAATACGGTGTAAATCCAGTTCCGTAGTTTGGAACTTCCGCCATTTTCTCCGTTTTCACTTTTACAGGACTTGCAAACATATCATACGTTTTATCCGTCCCTTTCACTTCACCAGTTTTCTCTGCCCCTTCGCCAAGTTTCTCAGCAAGTTCACCGGAACCATCATTTACTTTTACGAGGCCATCTGTTACTTTTCCTGATCCGTCTGCTAGTTTATTTACTCCGTCGATTAGCTGGGTTGAGCCTGTTGACATTTTATTTAGGCCACCATTTAGAGTACCTAAGCCAGTTGTTACTTGACCAGATCCATCTGCTAATTGATTTACGCCACCTGCCATTTGGTTTGCTCCTACAGATAATGTTCCTAATCCGCCTGTTACTTGACCAGATCCATCTGCTAATTTGGATACTCCTACAGATACTGTGCCTAAACCACCTGTTACTTGGCTTGAGCCATCTGCTAATTTGGATACTCCTACAGATACTGTGCCTAAACCGCCTGTTACTTGACCAGACCCATCTGCTAATTTGGATACTCCTACAGATACTATACCTAAACCGCCTGTTACTTGGCTTGAGCCGTCCGCTAATTGATTTATTCCACCTGCCATTTGGTTTGCTCTTTCAGATAATATTCCTAAACCGCCTGTTACTTGACCAGATCCATCTGCTAATTGATTTATTCCACCTGCCATTTGATTTGCTTCTGCAGATAATTGATCTAATCCAGCTGTCACTTTTCCAGAGCCGCTTTGTAATTGCGTTATGCCATCAATTAATTGAACTGATCCATCTTTTAATTTATCGGCACCTATTTTTGCATTATCTAACCCCTCACCAAATCCATGAAACTTACTAACAAATTCATTTTGTGCGTTCGTTAGTTTCTCAATACCACCTGCTAGAGTTTTTCCCTCTTCTGGATTTGGTAATTTGTTTTGTAGTCCATTTGTTGTTTGATGTATTTCGCCTTTTAATTGTTTTACTTCTTCATTTAATTTATTTGTTCCACCTGCTACTCCAGCAGCTTTTTGCTGAACTGTCGCTGTACTTTTTACAGCACTTGTTATGAATGGTTGTAACTGCTCTTGATATTCTTTCGGTAAACTTTCAATTTGCTTTTGTAAATTCGCTACCTCTTGCGCTGCATTTTTGGCATCTCCTGCTGTTGATTGCGTAAGTTCATTTAACTGATTTATATTTTCTCCGGCTCCATCTATTTTCTGATTTACCTTACTTAATATAGTAGGAACTTTCGACTGCATTTCCTCTAAGCCTGCAGCAGACTTTTGTACGTTACTATTTAAATCTTGCAATCCCTTTTGGATTTCTTGAGACCCTTTTTCTAATTGACTTTGTCCTTCAGCAAGTTTTCCCATACCATTTGATAGATCAGTTGTTCCTGCTTTTAATTCACCGGATTTACTTACTAATTGGTTCAAGCCACCGGTCACTTTCTCAGATCCATCACGTAATTCGCCAATTCCTTTTTGCATTTCACCCGTTTTGCTATTTAGCGTATTTAAACCGTCTGTTACTTTGCCTGATCCATCTACTAATTTCCCGATACCTGTTTGCATCTCACCTGTTTTACTATTTAACATGTTTAAACCGTTCGTTACTTTCCCGGAACCGTCTACTAATTTCCCGATACCTGCATTGCTATTTAATGCATGTAAACCATCTGTTACTTTGCCTGATCCATCTACTAGTTTCCCAATACCTGTATTGCTATTTAATACATGTAAACCATCTGTTACTTTGCCTGATCCGTCTACCAATTTCCCGATACCTATCTGCATTTCACCTGTTTTGCTATTTAGCGTATTTAAACCATTTGTTACTTTGCCTGACCCATCTACTAATTTATTAGATCCATCTGCTAATTTCTGAACTCCATCCTTCATCTCTCCAGACTTCCCTTGTAGTGTATGAAGGCCATCCGTCACTTTACTTGAACCATCATGCAGTTCACTTGATCCGTCGTGTAGTTTACTTGCTCCTTCCGCCCCATCTGCTAATCCTTTTGAGACGTCTTGAATGGAATCAAACATTTTCTCTGCATATGTTTTCGTTAACGTACTTGATACTTCACCTTTAATTTTTTCAATGGCTGTTCCGCCAATTTGTGAAGATAAGAAGTTTAAGCTTTCGTTTGGAATGTATTCTAAGTTTAATGGTTTTGGATCATCTTTTAATAACGTTGTAGCGTTACTTGAGAAGTCATTTGGAATGCGTACTAGCATGTAATACTTTCTACCTTCCATTCCTTTTTTCGCTTCTTTTTCACTTACAAATTCCCATTTGAAACTTGTATTATCTTTTAAGTTATCAACGAGCCCTTTTCCAACCTCAATTGGTTTCCCATCAAATACTGCACCTTTATCTAAATTGACTACCGCCACTGGCAAATCATCTAACTGTTTATACGGATCCCAAAAGGCCCATAAAAACATACCTGCATATAAAATTGGCACGAATAAAACCGCGATAATTGGAATTAATATTTTTTTACTTTTTATAATTTCAGTAAACTCTTTACGAAGTAACTGATTCCATTTCATCATTTCTCCCCCTTTTCTAAATGACTAAATTGTCCATTTGGTCATTTTCTCCCAAATAAAAAGGCTATACCTATTCATACATATGCCTTATCCCCGAATTTATACTATGCAACTGTTTCTTAATACGAAGTGAATATTTCTATTATCCCTCCTAAAATAAATATATGACCAAATTGTTCAAACGGTCACTTTTTATAATAATAAAAGGATTATCTTAGTTTGACAATCCTTTTAATAAATAAAGTTCAAATAATTCTGCAATTTTTTCTTTTTCTAGCGGTTCATGATTTTTTTCCCAATCAAAAATAAGCGATACGTATAAGCGAAGCATAATAAATGCTGTAATTTCTGGATCACATTTGCTAATCTCACCTTTTTCAATCGCAATCTTTAAATACGATTGAATGACAGAAACGATTTCCACATCTACTTGTTGCATCACTTCTTGTACTTCTTTCGTTCCCATATCACGCTCTTCTTGAATTAACTTAATCATGAGCTGATGTTCTTTTCTGAATTCTAATATGCTATATAATGCTCTATGTACATTTTCAAAAAATGAAACATCTGAACGAATTGCATTTTCTGCAACTTGCTTCATTTCTGTAATTAAATTAGAAATAATCTCACCAAATAGCTCTTCTTTATTTTTGAAAAAAGTATAAATCGTTCCTTTTCCTACATTCGCTAACTTCGCTACTTGATCCATCGTTGTTGCTTTATAACCGAACGCTGAAAAAGACTTTGTTGCAGCTTCAATAATAGAACGTTTTCGATCTATTGCCACATCGTCACCTCCAAAAATGACCAATTGGATAATATAGTCAATCAGTACATCTTTGATATTACCACACGCTTACATTGTATACAAGTTCTCTTTTTTATTATTTCCAGTATACAAAATTCCAGTCAAGTTATATCATACTGTCCATAGTGTATCAAAAAGTATACTTGTATGGAAAGCTAGAATTTATTCATAAATAATTGCTGACTAGATCCCACTAGAAACTTAATAAAATAGACAGTGTTCTTAAAACCAAAGTTTCAAGAACACTGTCTATTATTTTGACATAGAAAGTAATATTTTCTCCATCTCTTTCTTAGTTAGATCATCATCAATTATCTCTTCGTATATCTTTGTATCTCTTGTAAAAATATCATTTACTATGACAATTTGATAATCACTATTCTTACCTTGTGCTGGTACAAACATTTTGAGTCCTTTTAACTTACTCTCTCCTTGAGAATATTTATTATAGACCATTTCTTTCCCGTCTAAACTATAACTTTCTAGATTCTCTTCTCCAGGCATCATGTAGTGTAGTGGATCCTTACCACCATTAACATTACCATCCATATACATCCTTGACTGGTAAATTGTAAAACCATATTTCCCTTTTGTATATTCTGATTTAATAACTAATTCTACATCTCTTCCAAAATATGAATCAGCCCATTCTCTCTTTAATTCATAACCTTCAGGTATATAAGCCGGCTGCTTAATTTGAAATGGCACATGATTTTTCGCTTCTTCTATAGTATATGTTAAAGATTTCTCCAGCTTTTCTCCAAGTGGTTTTAATGTCTTCTCAATAGTAGCTAGTCTTTCCTGATCAGCTTTCTTCAATCGTTCAGGTTTATATTCCTTTGTATCTCCATCATAATTTTCAGGCACATTTTTCTTAACCATTGCTTTTTTACGAATTTCTTGGGCTTCCTTAAATAATTGAACATACTGCTCAAATTCTTCTTTTGTAAAATTCTTTTCTGCCAAATATAAAAAATCTGTATTCATTTTATATGACTTTATTGACATCCCCCATTCTCTACTTGCATTCTCCGGTGTGCCTAATACTGTTTCTATCGCTTCTTCAAAAGCCGCTTTAGATTGCTTTTTTTCTACAACCTTTTCTTTCTGTCTTTCATCCCCCTCAGTTATCCTTGCATTCAATAAGAATCCCCCTGCTATAGCTGCTATAGCAATAACTCCAAGTAAAGACAGACGATACGATTTCTTTTGGAACTTTTTAATCATAACGATTCTCCTTTTTAGTGTTCGTTTATTTCTACTTAAATTGGCTAGGCTTGGTACTTGATAGGAATAATGTTCTAAAAGGGTAATGATGGTATGACCGTATGCAATTTGCTCCTCTTTATCTATAAACGTAAGCGCATATGCATCGCAGGCTAATTCTTGATCTTCTCGCATACAAAAATAGGCGTACCAAAGAATCGGATTGAACCAATTTAATAGGATTAAACTGTACATAATCCAATTTACAGCTACGTCGTTTCTCTTAATATGAGCTAACTCATGGTAAAAGACATATTGTAATTGTTGCTCATTTAATACTTTCATATGTTTTTTTGATAGTAATACTTTCGGACGGAAGAAACTAAAAACCGTTGGACTTGCAATCTTTCCTGCAAGACGTAATGAAACTGCCTTCTTCATTTTCATAGACTGCTTGCAGCGATTAAACACTGTAGTGACCTGTTCGTCCGTAATATCCGGTTGTTTCTTTATGTAAGAATATAAGCGTCTATTTGTAATAAACGTTATGACTGCTAATATGATCACCCCAGCTAACCAAACATATAGAGCAACTTTGTATAAAGACAATGCAGTCTGTTGTTCCGAACTCACGTTTACTTCAGGTTCACTATTTTTTGTCACAGTTTCAGCATTTTGTTCTAATTCCACTGTATGTTGCATCTCGTCATTCACTGTATTCTCAGGTGAAGGTGTATTTTTCTGAATAACTTCCGACATACTAGAACTATAAGAAAGTAATGAATAAATACTATAAGAACTATCTGGTGACCATGGTAAAAGGAGTCTTATCATTAGTACGATCCACAGCATATATTGCCATCGGGGCGTTAACTTATTTCTAAATAGCACTTTTATACATAGAATAAATCCAACTAATATGCTAGCCATAAGTGACGTTTCTATAAGCCAATCAAAAAAATGAGGAAGGTATACATTTATAAGCATGTCTATCATTGTTATCTATCCTTCCTCTTGTTCTCCTCTGTCTTCTCATCTAAAATGCGTTTCAGTTCATTAATATCTTCTGAAGACAATTTTTCCTCTTTTAAAAAATTAACAAGTAATGGCTTAAACGCTGCGCCGCAAAAACGCTTTAGCAAAGATTTCGTTTCAACTTGCAAATAATTATCTTGTGATACTAACGGATAATAAGCATACATGCGCCCTTTATCTTGATGGTAAGAAACGGCTTCCTTTTGTACTAACCGATTAATTAATGTACGGATTGTTTTCGGTTTCCAGTCCATTGCATCTTCTAGTTCTTCTATAATTTCATTCGCTGTTTGTGGAGAGTTTGACCAAAGTACTTTCATAATTTCTAATTCCGCTTCAGATATTTTAGGTAATTGATTTGTCATAGATATTTCACTCCTCAGTATTACATTTGTAATCTACAATTAAGATTACAAATGTAATACTTAATTGTCAACCATATTTTAGAAAATATAATTTTAGTTAAACCTTACTTAACGACATCAAATTTCCCTTTTTTCAAATAATCAAATAAAAAAACAAGAAAATGTTTACATTTAATAGTAATATAGAAAATAGACAAGTTTATCAAAATAGTGGAGGCTTTTTCAGTCATGATGCGTGCGCTTCGTTTAAATATAAAGCAAGCTTTTTGTAGTCGTATTTCTCTAATTATTATGTTTAGTGGATTCGTTCTTATTTGTATTTATCACTATTACTATGTAATTCGTTATTTAGGAGACGCAGCGAGTGGACCTATTTCAACAGATATAAAATGGATCGGATTTCGCGACAATGAAATGGATGTTTATTTATTATTAATGCCAGTTATTGCGAGTTTCCCCTTTAGTACAAGTTACAATTCGGATAAGTCAGATGGTTTTAAACCGTTTGTGAGTAAGGGGATTTCTTTATTTCCTTATTCAGTAATGAAATATATCGTTACGTTTTTTTGCGGAGGATTTCTTTATACATTTCCATTCATCTTATCGTTATTATTTTGCAAATTAACCATTCCAGACGGAACACCTACGATTGGTTCAGGCATCATAAATGCTGATGGAATGTTCGCAAACCTATATTTCGATGCGCCTCTCACTTACATTACTGTATATATCGGAATTAATTTTTTATTTGCAGGTTTAATGGCCCTTTTAGGACTTGCTGCATCTGTATGGTCACAAAAGGACTATATGGCAATTCTCTTTCCATTCGCAGTTGCCTCCATTCCTTACGTCCTGCTAAATACAATATTTCCTTCAATCGGCGGAGCACCTATTCATTTATATGATCCGAAACAACCATTGCAAGGCATGTCACCGTACATTTTAACGATGCAATGTGCTTTATTCCTTCTCGTTAGCTTATTTATGTATATACAAGGAGTAAAGCGGGATAGAAAAAAATATAGAAGAAGACTCCAAAAAAGAGATCGGTGTAGAAAAGCGCTTCAAGCAATTTCAGACTAAGTGATTGTACGAATAAGAGCGTAATTCCCTAAGTTAGCTTAGAGAATTACGCTCTTATTATCATTTACATTTATCAATCTTATATTTTCAATACTCATATAATCATCTCCCCTTTACGGCGTACCTGCCAATCCCCATAAAATAACGATCGCCGCAAAATAAATCGCTTTAATACCTACAACTGAACATAATAAAATAATTGCATATGTACTTAATTCTCTTCTTGCACCTATTAGAGTAAAAATGACTGCCAAACTAAACGTTACATAGGACAATGCTGTATGTATTAAGTTATATGTAATATCCAAATTTTGAGTAAGTCCTGTTACCTCAGCTACAAATTGAAACATGACGATCGTACTAAAAAAAATTGCAAGCTGATTCATTAGCTTTCCATTTATTTGCGCTGGCATCGTTGCCCTCCTCATAAAGACTAAATATTCAATTAATTTTATCACCAGATTACAAAAAAAGGAATCACCTCTTTATACCATTCTATGACGCTACAAAAACAAAAAAGAACGCTTAGTTACCTAAGCGTTCCCCTAATTTAAGAAGCTTTCTTCAAATCAATTTGAGCAAGTACTGGGTCGTGGTCACTTACACGTCCATGTTCTTTCATAATGTTTGAGTTTAAGTGTACTGGGTCTACAATTGTGTGTGGTGCGATGTTGTTTGTTACTAAAATATGATCTAACACTTGTGCATTTCCTTCATGAATGTACGTGTAGCGGTTCTCTTTCGGCACTGTGTTTAACATATTTTTTAAGTTTGTTCCTTCTAGTGCTTTTAGTGGTTTAGCGAACTCAAAATCGTTCATATCCCCTAACACAACAACTGGTGCATTCGTGTTCTTTTTCTGAATTCCTTGTACAAAGTGATTTACTTCTTGCGCTAACTGAATTCGTTTTTCTTCACTCTTTAATACGAGCGGCTGCACTTTTCCAAATGGCGTTGCATCTCCTATTTTTGAGTTTAAGTGATTTGCAACGACAACAACGTTTTGTCCTTGGAACGTAAATTCTGCTGCAAGCGGTTTACGTGTACTTTCAAATAATGAATTTTCGTCTCCAATACGAACGACATTTTTATCAAGTAACTTCGGTACTGCTGCTAATTTCACGCGTGATGGGTTGTAGAAGAAACCGACGCGAATATTCGCTCCTGGTGCTCCTCCGTCTAGATTATTATTCGGAGCAATTTCTACATACTCATACTTCGGTCCGCGAATTTCTAGAACTGCATCAATGATACGTTTTGCGCTTAACGAAGCATCTGTTGTACCGTCATTAATCGTTCCGTTATTATCTTGCATTTCCTCTACACCGATAATATCTGGCATTTTTAAATTGTATTTAATAGAATACGCTAACGCTTTTACTTTTTCATCTGTTGTTTCTTTTTTATTCGCCGAAAAGTTTTCAATGTTATATGTAGCAACTGTTAACTTATCAAGACGAGGCTGAATATTCGCCCCTACTTGCTTAAATCCACCGTCCACTACAGATGGTAATTCCGTTATTGGCGCAATGCGGAACGAACCGTAATCATATCCTACTACCCCTGTTATATCTCCAGTGAAAGTATCTCCTACTTTTGCTACATAATCGCGAGGTACTTTTACAGAAAGACGCTCTGGGTTTAATTGATTTTCATCTAATAAAGGTGTGCCATATTTCGTTACGACTTTATTTCCGCCATTTTCTACTGTTACATATAAATTTCCGTTTTTCTGAGGTGCAATAATTTTTGGCGTTGGCATCGTAACGCGCATACCTTCTATACTTTCATAAAAATCGATTGCATCTTCATTTGGATCAAATAAACCGAATGCATCATTATCGATAATTTGATCAGGGATTTTCACACCGTTTTCTCCAAGTACAATCGGTGCTGGTAATGGTTGATCGTTTGCGATGACAGCAACACGGCTCGCTTTAATTTCCGTCGTAGTTAAGTCTGTGTCAAACCTTTCTGCATATCCAGGTCCAACATATTCTTCTACTACTCCATCAACTTGAATAAGATCTCCTACTGCTGCATTCGCATCCTTTTTGTACACATACATACCTTCTGAAGTAGCTGGATCATTATCCGGCTGATTATCTTCTATATAAAAACCATTTTTATCAAGCGCTGTTACAACGCCTTCCACATTGTAGACTTTCTTCCCGTTGTAAGGAGAAATATGTGATTTTCCTTGAATATCATGAATACGAACCTGTTCATTGTTTACGATAGTAAATGAAAATGTTGAAATCGCTGAAGCAGTAAGCCCTTCTTTCTCTGCAATTGCTTTAATCACACTATTTTCATTCACTACAATTTGTCCGTTATAACGAACACTCTTGTTTGTAGGGTTAGAGCCATCTAACGTATAGTAGATTGTTGCTCCTTCTGTATTCGTTGTTAATGTTACCGCTGTGCCCTTCGCAACTTCTCCGCTACCAGGCGAAGCTACTACATCGCTAACACGGTTTTGTCCTTCCCCTTGAAACTTATGAGCCGTTACCGATTTTAAACCTGGGCTACTAAAATATAATTCAAGCGTCCCTGTTAAACTAACTTTCTTCCCGATATTTTCAGGATGATCTTTCACGTTTACTGCCGCTCTCACATCACCTTTCGGCAACTGAACAGGCATGATTTTGTCTGGATTCGTTTCATTTGGCGAATCGGCAATTGCTACGTTTGTATCATCAAACTTAGCCGGATCTTTCGTGTATTTAGAAGGACTTTGCGTATATCCAACGATATACCCTTCCACTATCCCCTTCGTTTTCCCTTGCTGTTTAAATACTTGAATTGCTTTTTCTACTGACATAGAAGTCGTTTCTTCTGCTTGTACTAAAGTTCCAGTAAATGAAAGCAATAGTATGAATGATAAAAAGACACTTAACAATTTCTTCACAGCCATTTTCCTCTCCCTATTTCATATTTTCTCAGCATTTCTATCATATCAAATGATTCGTTATATAGAATGATATTTCGACAAGTTTTACAAAAAATTTATTTAATTTACAGGCTTTCAAACTATAATACAAAATAATAATTTTACACCTTCTACGAATGCGCTCTATAATGTTAGAGAGAGAAAACAGAAAATATCGAAAGTTCATTGGCATGTAAAATGGATTCATTTGAATAGGAGTGATTGGATGGAAGTACAAACAGAAACATACCGCGCAGCTATGAATGGAACATTAGAACGTCATTTTTCAGATATGATTGCCGTTATACCTACTAGAATTACAATTGAGCAGTTAAAACAGCGGCTAGAAACTATCTCTACTAAAGTTGATGAGTTAAAAATTGTTTTTAGTGATGAGACAAGCCTTATTGTTGAGTTACATATGGATGAAACAATCATACCGTATGAGCTGCATATTGATGAGGCAAATAACCCAGAAGAATATAAAATGTACAATAGACAAGATTCTACAATCGTAG
Source organism: Bacillus sp. MMSF_3353 (assembly GCF_030733445.1). NCBI lineage: Bacteria > Bacillati > Bacillota > Bacilli > Caryophanales > Bacillaceae > Bacillus > Bacillus sp. MMSF_3353. Next base: position 280,760 of record NZ_JASHJA010000003.1, on the reverse strand, counting down.
ATCGTCATTTTGAAGATGCTGCTTATGGAACTGAAATTTTCACTCGTACGCTATTTGTAGGCGATGTATTGGACTGCTTTTTCCAGCAGTTACAGTTTTTATGGCACCTCGCTCCAGATTTGTTATTTGTGATCGATTCAAGTGCCGCAATGAAAGTGATATCTAGAAGCTATATTGAATATCACGTTGAAAATGAATTATTACCTGACATTCCTGACTTGTATGTTATTCATTCTGTTTATGAAGACGATAAAGAAGGTGAGCCTACGCAATATTGGTTTCATACACATGGCCTTTTAAGAGCAGGCGTAACAGAAATAGAATTAATTATTCCAAATCGCATTTCGTCCTATTACGGCATTGGTGATCTCTTTCAAACATTTGCTAATAATGCCGTTGAGAATGGACAAGTCCCTATGAATGAGCCTATCGTGATCGCGCATAGTCAGCAAGGTTCTATCCATACAGTAGCTGTTCCGTGGGAAAAGGGATTATCTTATATTGGGCATAAAACGAGTATGGATCAATTATCTTCAATCGAGGATGAAGAAGTGAAACTACAACCAATAGATGCACAAAACGTATTCTTAGGCGGGATGGATGACCGAGATGAATACCATCAATCTCCGTCCGTTCTTTTATTCAAATTTAATACTTCAGAAGAATATATTGAAAGTTTTTTCAAAGAACACGAGGAAGCTACAGGGCTCATGTTCTATAAAACAAATAGTGAAACCGATCGTATGGCTTACAATGCGAAGAATACTTTCGGGTATTTCAGCAATATTTTTCACATTGAACAATCAAATGAAGATTTTCGTTTCCTCGCTAAGTTTGGTGTTTCCTACGAAGAAGGAAAAAGTGAACATATGTGGTTTGAAATGCAAAACATTACGGAAGATTTCATTCAAGGAATACTCATTAATGAACCATATTTTATAAAAGATATGAGTGAGGGAAATAGTTATCAGTTAGAGTTTGAAAACTTAACAGAATGGGTTATTTATGCGGGAGATTCCGTTATAAAGCCAAATAACTTATATATGTTTATTGGTGAATAAGTAACAAAACGCCTTCAATGTGATTGAAGGCGTTTCTTATATTTTATTGTGCGAGTAATTCCGTCTCCATTACTTTCTCCAAATGAGATAGTACACGCTTTGCGGCTTTCTCACCTTGATCAATACAGTCCGGAAGACCAGAACCAGCGTAAGAACTACCTGCCAAGTATATACCTGGCAACTCTTTTTCCATAAATGTTGTGAGTTTCTTCATTCGCTCGTTATGGCCTACTGTATATTGGGGCATCGCTTCTTTCCAGCGACTTACGACTGTAAACTCAGGATCCTCTGTAATATCCATCGTCTTTCGTAAGTCTTCTAGTACGAGCTGAACGAGTTCCTCTTCTGTTTGTTCTACAACTGCTTCATCACCAGCACGACCGACGTAACAACGAAGAAGCGTTTTTCCTTCTGGCGTTGTATGTGGCCATTTTTTATGTGTCCACGTACATGCTGTAATTGTGTAGTCGCTATTTCGAGATACGACAAACCCTGTGCCGTCAATATCGCGCTGAATGGCTGATTGCGGGAAAGCCATTGCCACATTTGCAACTGATGTAGACGGAATGTTGCGGAAGAAACGAAACTGCTTGTACTGCGCGAACATAGATGGCAATACTTTATGTGAGCTTGCCACTACGACCGCGTCCGCTTCTATTTCTTTTCCGTTACTAAGAGTAATCGTGTAAGCATCACCAAGTTTTGTAACTTTTTCAATGCGAGTTCCCTTTATTATCGTACCTTCATGTATCTTTGCTTCGAGAGATTCTACTATAGATTCTAAACCTGTTTTCACTGTTTGGAAGATTCCCTTTTTCGGTTCAGATTTCTCTTTTTTCGGAGCAAGCGTACGCATACCGAGTGAAATACTGCGATGTTTCTGCTCAATTTGATACATTTGCGGGAATGTTGACATTAAGCTCATTTCATCGATATCCCCTGCATAAATACCCGATAGTAATGGTTCTATTAAATTTTCAACCACTTCGTTGCCGAGGCGATGTCTGAAAAACTGCCCGAGTGATTGGTCAGATACTGGCTTTGACCTGGGCATTAACAGATCAAAACCAGCTCTTAGTTTACCAATTGGGGAGAACAGCCTGGAAAATAGAAACGGCGTAATTTGCGTTGGAATTCCCATCATCGATCCGCTCGGCATTTTATGTAACCGATTGTTTACGAGGATAAATGATTGACCGGCCTTATTATTTACAAGTTCATCACCAAGACCTAATTCTCGCGCCAGTCTAGAGGCACTTTCTTTTCGTGCTAAGAAAGAATCCGGTCCGCGTTCAATTGTAAATCCATCTTTTCGAACGGTTTGAATTTTCCCGCCAAGTTTACCCGATGCTTCTATAAGTAATGTATCGATCGGCAAGTTCTTGTCATGAATATCTTTTTGTAAGTTATACATTGTTGTTAATCCTGTGATGCCACCGCCGATGATTACAACTTTTTTCCTCAAGCATGCTCCCCCTTTCTTTTTACAATACAGATTCTTTTTTCTTTAATACAACATCTGTTAAGCAATCAATAAATGCGTCCGATGCATTTGGCATTTCTGGACGATAATATTTCACGCCAATTTCATCTGTCACAACTTTACACTCAAAGTCGTTGTCATATAAAACTTCTAAATGTTCCGCAACAAATCCAACTGGTGCGTATACGAATGAAGTATAACCGTACTTTTCATTTAGTTCTCTCGTTAAATCTTGTACATCTGGACCAATCCAAGGATCTGGTGTGTTTCCTGCACTTTGCCAACCTACTGCATAGTTTGCTACTTCAGCACCTCTTGCGATATAGTCAGCTGTTTCATTTAATTGGTCTGGATATGGATCGCCAAGTGCGATAATTTTTTCTGGTAAGCTATGTGCAGATACGATTAATACTGCTTTTTCACGCTCTGCTTCTGACATACCGTTATATATACCTTTCACTGCATCAACCCAGTACTGGATGAATTTCGGTTCTTTATACCAGCTATCAATGCCGTGAATTGTTAAGTTTCCAAGTTTCTCTGCTTCTTCTTGTGCTCGTCCTACATACGATTTCACGCTAAATGTAGAATAGTGCGGCGCAAGAACAAGTGCGATTGCATCTTGTATACCGTCGTTATGCATATCTTTCACTGCATCTTCAATGAACGGTTCGATATGTTTTAAGCCAAGATACATATGGTACTCTACTTCATCTTGTACTTCATTTAAACGCTGTTCTAACTTTTTAGCTTGCTCTAATGTAATAGTAGCTAAAGGAGAAATACCACCAATTGCACGGTAACGCTCTGTTAAATCTTCTAGCATTTCAGGACTTGGCTTTCTTCCTCTACGAATATGTGTATAGTAACGTTCAATATCTTCTTCTTTATATGGCGTTCCGTATGCCATTACAAGCAAACCAATTTTCTTTTTCATACAGCAATGCTCCTTTACTTCGCTAACTGCCCTTTAGAGTGTTCATGAATAAATGTAGTTAAACGTTTTAATGTATCTGGATTTACTTCTGGGAATACACCGTGTCCTAAGTTAAAGATATAACCTGGCTGCTTCATCCCTTGATCTAAAATACCTTTTACATGTTCTTCAATAACAGACCATGGCGCAAGTAAGAATGACGGGTCCATATTACCTTGTACCGCCTTATGAACACCACGCGTGCGTGCCTCTTCGATCGGTAAGCGCCAATCTAAGCCTACTACATCAAGTGGTAAGTCGTGCCATTCATTTACTAAGTGTGCAGCTCCTACGCCGTGCATAATCATTGGAACACCCATCGGGCGAACTTCTGCAAAAATACGCTCCATTGCTGGTTTAATAAATACGCGGTAATCTGCTACATTTACTGTTCCAACCCAAGAATCGAAAATTTGAACCGCTTTTGCTCCTGCGTTAATTTGCGCTTTTAAATATGTAATAACCATATCTGCTAGCTTATCCATTAAAGCGAACCAAGCTTTCGGCTCTGCATACATGAACGCTTTCGTATTATGGTAATTGCGAGATGGACCGCCTTCAATCATATAGCTCGCTAATGTAAATGGAGCTCCTGAAAAACCGATTAACGGTACGTCTAACATTTCTGTCGTTAATAAACGAATCGTATCTAATATGTACGGTACGTCATCTTCTGGATTGATTTCCCCTAGTTTTTCTACGTCTTGTAAAGAACGGATTGGATTATCAATAACTGGGCCAATACCTGATTTAATTTCTACATCCACACCAATTGCAGGTAGTGGTGACATAATATCTTTATACAGAATTGCTGCGTCTACGTTATATTGATCAACTGGTAACTTTGTAACGTAAGCACATAACTCTGGATTGTGTGTAATTTCAAATAAAGAATACTTTTCTTTTATCTTTCTATATTCCGGCTGCGAACGACCTGCTTGACGCATATACCATGCTGGTACATAATCAGTACGTTCCCCCCTACATGCTTTTAAAAATGTCTCATTTATAGTTCTTACCAAGACCCTTGCTCCCTTCCTTGCCAATGCTTTTGCTCTAAATACGTTCTATTCCGATATTTATCTTTTTTTACTATACAGCTTGTAAAAACAAAATGCATAACATTATGTACGTTGTTCATGAAATTGACACAAACATTCGTAAAACCGCTTACTATTTTCACAACATTCTTATTATAGCACAGAGAAAAACTATGGTTTAGCTACTTTTGACTTTTCTCCTTCACGTTTCGTTTGTGTGTTATATGGTACAACGTAAAAACTCGGTTTTGAAAAGATGTTAACGAACTTTTCCTCATATTCTCCGGCACCATTTACAGTGCCTACATGCGTATGAACTCCGTTTTCCACTCTATAAATACGATACATAATTCTTTCATCTGGAAGTGGTGTCCAGCTTAATTTTGCTTTAAATAAACCGAAAGGGCTGAACGCTAATTTCATTTTCACATCTTCAATCTTGCGCAAACGAATCGGAGCACCGATTGTTTCCACACCTTCTGGTTTCATAAACTGCTCTTTCTGTTCTACATTTGCCTTCGTTAAAATTTTCTTAAATAATTTCGTTGCTGACGCACTTTCTCCTTGCAACTGATGCTCTTTATCCGTACGGTCATAACCAATCCAAACAGCACCTACTAAATTTGGTGTATAGCCGACGAACCACATATCTCTAGCTCCATTATCGTCATTTGGCAAGGAAGTTGTACCTGTTTTCCCAGCTAACGCCCCGCTATATACACCGGCTTTCGCTGTCCCTTCCTTTACAACTCCTTCTAACATTTTCGTCATATACCACGCCGTTTGTTTCGAGAATATTTTCGTTTCTACTTTTGGCGATTCTCCAATAACTGCACCGTGTCTATTTAATACTTTATCAATAACGTGCGGCTCAATAATAGCACCATTTGCTAAAAACGCACGATACATTTTTACAAGATCAAATGGTGAAACACCATTTTTCAATCCGCCAAGCGCTGTACTTAACCCTGCGTCTGCAATATGAACATTTCCTTTCTCTAAATATTGCTTTCCTTCTTCTACCCCTAACTCATTTAATAAAGAAACTGCCGGCACATTTGCTGACTCTAAAATCGCATCGTACATCGTCATTTCTTTCGAATATGAATGGTTATAATTTCGAGGTTCATAGCCTTCAAATGAATTTCTTTCATTCGTCAATAAAGAATACGGATTATACTTTTTCGTTTCGAGTGCTGGTGCATAGACGATAAGTGGTTTTAGCACAGAACCGGGCTGTCTTTTTGCGAAAATACGATTAAAGCCTCTCGGGACGTACTTTCTTCCGCCAATCGCCGCTTTAATTCCGCCCGTACGATTATCCATTAATAAAAAAGCACCTTGTGCCCCCTCTTCTTTCCCAGGGAAATTCCTTGCATCTTGAAACTGGTTATACGCTACCTTTTGAATCTTTTCATCCATCGGTACGACAAACGTATATCCTCCGCGCAGTACTTCTTGATGAGACAATCCGTATAAACGAGCTGCTTCATCTATAACCATATCAATATACGGCATATATGCGAGTTCATTCTCATCTAAGTTTTTGTAAAGAGCAATGGTCTTTCCTTGATAACGTACGCTATCTTCGGCAGTCAAATAGCCTTGTTTATGCATAAGTGACAATACGAGATCACGGCGCTCCTTACTCTTCTCTGGAGAGAAATAAGGTGAATATCCATTTGGTGCCTTCGGAAGACCTGCAAGCATCGCTCCTTCTTCTACTGTTAAATCTTCTACATTTTTATTAAAATACAACTTTGCTGCTGCTTGAATACCGTAAGCCCCATGCCCAAAATAAATATGATTCATATACATTTCAAGAATTTGTTGCTTCGTATATTTTTGCTCTAATTGAAGGGAAATTGCGACTTCCTTCAATTTACGCGTAACTGTTTTTTCACGAGTTAAAAAAACGTTTTTAGCGAGTTGCTGCGTAATCGTACTACCGCCTTCGACCTTCTCTCCAGCTAATGTATCTTTATAAAGAGCACGGAATATAGACGGATAATCAATTCCTTGATGCTCATAAAAACGAGAATCTTCCACCGCAATAAACGCCTGCTGGACATGCTTTGGAATTTGCTCGACTGGTACGAGATCTCTATTTTCTACATATAATTTCGTAATCTCTTTCCCTTTCTGGTCAACGATACGTGATGAAGAGTGGAAAACGAGCTGCTTTTCATCCATCATATAGCCACCAGCTAACACAATAAGTTTATAAAGTACAAGCGCTAATACTAGCGTTGCGAATCCACCTAATAAAGTCCACTTTACTTTCTTCATACATCGGCCTTCTTTCCAAATGATGGTACATTTATTATTTGAAAAAGAAGTATCTTTATGTATATAATCTTCGAAGTTTTTTAAGAGAGTTGATATAATAGAAACAAACCATTAAGGGGGCATTAAAATGAAGGCTATTATTTCATACGAAACACCTCTAGAACAAGCACATTTCACTGCAAAAAATAATGAAAAAGATATGTTTTATAAAGAAAATACAGAAGAATCAGTAGAATCAGCGCTTCAATATGACGTACTAGACGCTGTTGGAGAATTTAAAGGACAACCTGGCTATATCGTTTGTAACAACATTTCTGTAACAGACGAAGGTCGCCCAGTATTTGAAAACCGATTTAAAAACCGAGCAGGCCTTATTGAAAACGAACCCGGTTTCCAAGCAATTCGTGTTCTACGCCCATTAAGTAACGATACATATGTCATCTTAACGATGTGGGAAACGGAGCAAAACTTTAAAGACTGGACAGAATCACGTTCATTCGAAAACGCTCATAAAAAACGCCCTGCACAAGCGGAAGGACAAGCTCAGGCTCAGGCGCATCCACATGCAGAGCAGCAGAAAAGTATCTTCTCTCGTCCGTCATTTGTGACTACTTTTGATGTGTTAGTTTAAGGATTTTTGTACTGTGGTTTCTCCAAGGCTGCGGTACATGAAATTATATCAGCGATTTTTGAAATATATCGACTTATCGACAAATCACGACACAAAAAAGGAAACACCGTTACGCACCGGTGTTTCCTTTTTCTTTATACCAATTATATATGCGAAGTGCGTCTTCTTTTTGCATATGCTTCACTTTATATTTATGTCCCGCTACTGATACGGCAGCTGTACATAACTCGTCTTTCTTTTGAAAATGCGACTGATTGTATCCTACCGCTTGAACATGCCTTCTTCGCATGATCCCCGTATATTTCGCAAGACCACGGTATACCATGACTAACTGATTGTCTCGTATCATATATCCGCCACTTGTATACCGAGCGTATGCAAGTAACGTAAATGCGATAAATAGTGGTATTAGCGTGAATAACGCCATATTTTGTTTGAAATATATACTCGTACCGATGATCGGCAGTGCGAGCACAGCACCTGTAATCCAGCCCATTATTACGTAACGACGTAATGCAGCCTTCGGTAAATAAACGATTTCCTCTTCCATTTCATACGGTAACTGCAAATATGTAAGTAACTGCTGGACATCTTTCTTTTTCATAAAAGGATGTAACATAACTTCATTTCCAGCTGCTTCTATACTTTGAATGACTTCCACTTCGACAGAGCAATAACCGAACGGCTGACGAAGAATGCCTTCTTTCACCGTAATTGCTTGAATGCGGTGTAATTTTAAAACAAACTCTTTCTTATCAAATAACCCTTGCACGATGCGAACTTCATTTCCGTTTCGCTCTATTTTAAAGTTCGCATATTTTAACACATAGCCAGCTGTCGAAACGACCCACGAAACCGCCATTAAAATCGCGGCCATAACGATTAATTCATATACACCGTTATCCATCACATACGCTTCCACTTTATTTATGAGCCATTTTGGAAGAAATTGATTAAACTCTGTGTAAATAAGAAGTAATCCTGAAAACACTAATCCGAATCTACCAGACGTAATGGAAGCTGCTAAAATCTCTTTCATCGTTAACTGATAAATCGTCTTATTTTCTTCTGCCATGGGTACTTCTTCACTCGCAGCGCTTCTTTTTTTATTTAATAAAGCAATCAGTTCCTTCGCTTCATCTTCTTTAATACCAGCTAACATCACTTCCGGCTCACTACCACCGCCTGCTACTTCTATATTTAATTTCGTCAGTCCAAGCACTTGATAAATGATGTTAGAAGACGTACTAATATTTTGCACACGTTCTTTATTTAAGTAACTTTCTTTCTTCACAAAAACGCCGTGTTTAATATGTAAAATATTATTTTCAACCCAATACACTTTGAAATACCATTTTATAGCTGAGAAAATTGCCATAATAAATAATATGGCCAAAAGAACAAGATGAAAAAAATACCAAGGTTTCACTTGACCATCTGATCGAAATAAAACAAGTAAAATAAAAGGCAATAAACCCGCAATTCGAATACCTAATAAAATCGTGATCGGATGTTGCCTCTTATACATCCTCATCACTCACTTTCGCAAGTTCTCCAATTTGTCTTTTCAGCTGCTCTGCTTCTTCCTTCGTTAAGCCTGGAATACTATGAGAAGTTGCCGCTGTTGAAATATGTAATTCTGCTAAATTATACTTTCTCATAATTGGGCCTTGTTCAATCGTTACGTGCTGCACACGCATCATCGGAATAAGTACGCGTTTTACAACGAACATTCCCTTTTGAATCTCAATCTCTTCTTCATTTAATCTGTAACTATAATAACGTTGACGTAAATTTGGAAACACAAAATAATCAAGCGGGATAAATGTAATAGCGCCTGTTACTAGCAAACCAAACAACCAGCCCCACCAGTTAAAATTGATCATAAAAAAGAAATACGCAATTACGACTGCTAGTATAACTGCCGCCCCAATTAAAGCGTGGATTCGCCACACTTTCAGCATATTAGAATGAATCTCCCTTTCTAACGGCTGCATCTCATCACTCCAATTATATGAATGTATTAATTATATATTAGTTGGTATATACATATTTGTAAAATTACCCCACGTTAACGGGCAGTAAAACTCCCAAAAAATTTCAGCTGGAGCAAAGAAGTTAGGTGGGCGATCAACTGCCCGTAAACGTCCGATTGGTTCAACTAATAATCAGTGGGGATGAATCTCCCACTGATTAAAGTTTCACTTTATAGTTTTTCTACATCGTATCCATTACTTCTTTAAAATTCCCTTCATTAATCGAATACACTTGAAACTGAATGTAATCTATTTCATTCGTATTCGGACGGGCATATGGCAAAATGTTAAATTTAGAAGCAGATCTTCCTAACATATCTACAATCATTAGAGAAACGTCAATATATTCGAAGTCTACACGGAATACTACTGCTTCTCCCGTAAATTCATAATCTTTAATCGCATCATAAGACTTATTCGCACTAATTAACATTACTTTTAGTAGTTGGTTCAAATTTTCCGGTTTAAAATTAATCATATACGCAGCTCCTTTTTTTCAATAAAACACTATGAAAACAGTGTAATCTTATACTTTCATAGCTTTACACATCAATTATATAAAAAATAAAGCTAGTTTTTTATATATTTTTTGATATAATTACATACGGGAAACGGGAAGAATTTTGTCTTCCCTTGTGTTTTTATTTGCATCTAGTACTTTTGCTAGATGCTTTTTTTTATGCTAAAAAAGGTACCCTCATATACTTTGAGGATACCTTTTTCATCGATTTAGTGCATTTCAATAATCGTACCATCTTCGAATACTTTGAATACGCCAGTAAATCCTGATCCAGCTGCGCCTTCTATTTTATATGTCGTACGCACTCTAATTTTATAATATTTCTTTCCATTTTCTACTTGTGTATCTTCTAGCGTGTAATCATATTCTTCTTTATATTCATTTTTGATATATTCTTTAGCTTTCTCAAAAGTAAATGCATTTTGATTCTTTCCTGTCTCAGTTTTTCCGTTCTTTTCTGTTACTACCTTTTGATTTTTTTCTGCCTCAGTTTTTCCGTTCTTTTCTGTTGCTACCTTTTGATTTTTTTCTGTCTCAGTTTTTTCGTTCTTTTCTGTTGCTACCTTTTGATTCGTTACTACATTTGTTTTTTGTGCCTTCGCTGCTACTTCACTCTTTGCACTTTTTTCTTCTTCATTAATTTTAGTAACTAATCCTACTGCTTTTTTATTATATTCTTCAAGGTTCTTATTATCTTTTGTTTCTGCAACTAACTTATTTAATATCTCTTTCGCTTGTGCATAATTTTTCTTACTTATTAACTCTTCACTTTTCGCCAATTGCTCACTATACTTCTTTTTTTGTTCTAACACAGCTAGTAATGCTGTTCGTTCTTCCTTTGCCTGCTTTATAAGCGTATTATTCCCATCCTTCATGTTCTCTACTTTTTCAAATGACTTGATTGATTCTTCTACCTTTGTTTCTTCTTTTAACTTCACTGCTTCAATCATTATTTTCGTTTGTTCTACAAGCACCATTACATCTGAATCGTCTTGTTTCTCATCTAGCGCTTTTTCAAATGATGATAAGGCATTTTTATATTCTTTATTCGTTAACGCGGTCTTCCCTGCATCCATTTCTTTTTCAAAATTCCCATTACTACATCCAGCTAACATTAAACATGTAATTCCAATTACCGTTAATAACTTCCTCATTCTTTCTCCCCCTATGTGTTCCTAAAACAATAACAGCATATGTATAAAAGTCTGTGTAGTAATTAGACTGAAAGTAAATATGTACTGTACATTTCATTTACTATCATTACTTAAAACACCTAAATAGTTGGTATTTGTTTTTCTTCTTTTAAGACAGAAAGGAATTTTAATAATGTGCGTAAAGCTCTCACCAGACTCTTTACTACACACACTCTTATACACATAGAAAAACTATTTTTAGGTTGCTATTTTTTTAACTTTACATATTCTCGGCTGATTGGATATGAACTTCAAATCGTAACATATCGAAAAGCAACAGAAAACAATCCGTAACATAAGTTACGTTTTGTAATTGTTTTGTAACACAAATGTAACATATGATTTTTAAACATACAATAGTTTATTTACATTATTTTCCCCCTATCTACATTTTAAGGTGTTAATACAGTGCTAAAACGAGTTTCATCTCCCACCTGCTATTGGACTATCATCCTTTGAATACTTTAGGAAAAAGCCCTCTTTCTTAAAGTACTCAAATTAATTACATAGATAACTCTTTTTTCACCCAAACATTACGAAGGCCTTTAACCTTTTATTTTCACATTAAATATATATATCTATTTTTTGATATAACCATATTAAGAAAATAGGACGAACTTTTTGTTTCTATTTGCATCGAGTTCTTTTGCTAAATGTTTTTTATGCCAAATAAAAAAGGTATCCTCCAATACTTTGAGGATACCTTTTCATTTTTATTATCTCTGCTGTTTTCTACCTAATACGAGCAATCCAAAACTCATCATAATAAGAAGTGCTCCCATATATGGTTCCACAGGCATTTTCTGTCCTGTCTTCGGTAATTCTTTTTCAGGCTTCTCTGGATTCGTCGTTTCTGGTTTTTCTGGATCCGTCGTTTCTGGTTTTTCTGGATCCGTCGTTTCTGGTTTTTCTGGATCCGTTGTTTCTGGTTTTTCTGGATCCGTTGTTTCTGGTTTTTCTGGATCCGTCGTTTCTGGTTTCTCTGGGCCTGGTGGTGCTAAAGAAGTCAATTTGTTTAATACTTCTAATTGAACTGGACTTATCATTCCTTTTGTAATTTCAAATGGAATTGGATTAGTTAATTTTTCATAACCCTTTGGTGCTTCTACTTCTACAAGTGTGTAGTGACCTACAGATAAGTCTGAGACTTTCGCTTTTCCTTCTTTATCTGTTGTTACTTTCGTTACTACTTTTCCTTTTTCGTCATGAACTTCAAACACTGCCCCTGATAATACATTCTTACTTTCAGCAGCCATTTTTGTAATTTCTACTGAACCTTTGTCTAACTGTTCATTCTCTACTTTTAGTAATAAAACTTCTGTCATACCTTTTTTGATTTCGAATGATACTGGTTCTGTTAGTTTTTTGTAACCTGGTAAACTCTCCGTTTCTACTAATTTGTATTTTCCTACTGATAGATCTGAAACGTTCGCTTTCCCTTCTTTATCTGTTGTTACTTTCGTTACTACTTTTCCTTTTTCATCTTGCACTTCAAAGACTACGCCTTCTAATGCTTTCTGACTGTCTTTATCTACTTTTATAACTTCTACTGAACCTTTATCTAACTGTTCATTCTCTACTTTTAGTGATAAAACTTCTGTCATACCTTTTTTGATTTCGAATGATACTGGCTCTGTTAGTTTTTTGTAGCCTGGTAAATTTTCTACTTCTACTAATTTGTAACTCCCTATAGATAGGTCTGAAATGTTTGCTTTTCCTTCTTTATCTGTTGTTACTTTCGTTATTACTTTGCCTTGTTCATCTTGCACTTCGAAAGTTACGCCCGCTAACACTGTTCCACTGTCTTTATCCACTTTTGTAACTTCTACATTACCTTTGTCTACCAATTCATTCTCTATTTTCAATGATAAGACTTTCGTCATACCTTTTGTAATTTCAAATGATACTGGTTTTTCTAGCTTTTTATAACCTGGTAAACTTTCTACCTCTACTAATTTGTAACTTCCTACTGATAGATCTGAAATGTTTGCTTTTCCTTCTTTATCTGTTGTCACTTTCATTACTACTTTTCCTTGCTCATCTTGCACTTCAAAGACTACGCCTTCTAATGCTTTCTGACTGTCTTTATCTACTTTTGTAATTTCTACTGAACCTTTATCTAACTGTTCATTCTCTACTTTTAGTGATAAAACTTCGATCATACCTTTTTTGATTTCGAATGATACTGGCTCTGTTAATTTTTTGTAACCTGATAAATTTTCTACTTCTACTAATTTGTAACTTCCTACTGATAGATCTGAAACGTTTGCTTTTCCTTCTTTATCTGTTGTTACTTTCGTTACTATTTTCCCTTTTTCATCTTGGATTTCAAAGACTACACCTTCTAATGCCTTCTGACTGTCTTTGTCCACTTTTGTGATCTCTACTGAACCTTTATCTACTTGTTCGTTTTCTACTTTCAGCGATAAAACTTCTGTCATACCCTTTTTGATTTCAAATGATACTGGTTTTTCTAGCTTTTTATAACCTGGTAAACTTTCTACCTCTACTAACTTATATTTTCCTATGAATAAACCTGAAACGTTTGCTTTTCCTTCTTTGTCTGTCGTTACTTTTGTTACTACTTTCCCTTTTTCATCTTGCACTTCGAAAGTTACACCCGCTAATACTGTGCCACTTTCTTTGTCCACTTTTGTAACTTCTAAAGTACCTTTGTCTACCAATTCATTCTCTATTTTCAATGATAAGACTTTCGTCATACCTTTTTTGATTTCGAATGATACTGGTTTTTCTAGCTTTTTATAACCTAGTAAACTTTCTACCTCTACTAACTTATATGTTCCTATGGATAAACCTGAAACGCTTGCTTTTCCATCCTTGTCTGTCGTTACTTTCGTTACTACTTTTCCTTGCTCATCTTGCACTTCGAAGACTACGCCTTCTAATGCTTTTTGACTGTCTTTATCCACTTTTGTAACTTCTACATTACCCTTGTCTAACATTTCGTTTTCGACTGTTAAAGCAAGAGATTTTGTCATGCCTTTTTCAATTTTGAAAGTAATCGGATCTACTAATTGCTTATATCCTTTTGGTGCTTTCACTTCTACTAACTTATATGTTCCAACTGATAAATTAGTAACTTTTGCTTGTCCTTTTTTATCTGTCGTTATTTTAGCAACTACTTGTCCTGCTTCATCTTGAATATCAAATACTGCATCAGCTAAAGCATCTTTATTTTCTTTGTCTACTTTTGTAATTTCTACATTTCCTGTATCCACTAATTCATTTTCGACTGTTAGCTTTAACGCTGTTACTCTACCCTTTTCAATTTCGAATAAAATTGGTTTTTCAAGTGGTTTGTATCCTGCTGGTGTTTCTACCTCCACCAACTCATACTTCCCAATAGATAAATCTGAAACGTTTGCTTTTCCTTCTTTATCCGTTGTTACTTTTGCAACTACTTTACCTTTTAAATCACGTACTTCAAATACAACATTTTCTAATGGTGCTTTACTATCTTTATCTATTTTTGTTATCTCTACATTCCCTGTATCCACCATTTCATTTTCTACTTTTAATGATAGAACTTCGGTCATGCCTTTTTTGATTTCAAATGATACTGGTTTTTCTAGCTGTTTATAACCTGGTAAACTTTCTACCTCTACTAATTCATACTTTCCTACTGATAAATCTGAAACATTTGCTTTTCCTTCTTTATCTGTCGTTACTTTTTTAACTTCGTTACCTTTCTCATCTTGGACAACGAACGTTACTCCCACCAACGGTGCTTTATTATCTTTATCTATCTTTGTTATCTCTATATTTCCCGTATCTACCATTTCATTTTCTATTTTTAATGATAAGACCTCGGTCATGCCTTTTGTAATTTCAAACGATACCGGCTCTATTAATTTCTTATAACCTGGTAAACTTTCTTTTTCTACTAATTTATACTTTCCTACTGATAAATCATCAATTGTTGCTTTTCCATCTTTATCTGTTGTTACTTCTTTTACTACTTTATCTTTTTCATCTCGTACTTCGAAGACTACGCCTTTTAATGCTTTCTGGCTGTCTTTATCTACTTTTGTGATTTCTACTGAACCTTTATCTAACTGTTCATTCTCTACTTTTAATAATAGGACTTTCGTCATACCTTTTGTAATTTCAAATGACACTGGCTCTGTTAGTTTCTTATAACCTGGTAAGCTTTTCGTCTCTACTAATTTGTACTTTCCTACTGAAAGATCTGAAACGTTTGCTTTTCCTTCTTTATCTGTTGTTACCTCTTTGACTACTTTATCTTTTTCATCTCGTACTTCGAAAACTACGCCTTTTAATGCTTTCTGGCTATCTTTATCCACTTTTGTAATTTCTACTGAACCGTTTTCTAACTGTTCATTCTCTACTTTTAATGATAGGACTTTCGTCATACCTTTTGTAATTTCAAACGATACTGGCTCTGTTAGTTTCTTGTAACCTGGTAAGCTTTTCGTCTCTACTAATTTGTACTTTCCTACTGAAAGATCTGAAACGTTTGCCTTTCCTTCTTTATCCGTCGTTACTTTTCTTACTACTTCACCTTTCTCATCTTGGACTTCAAATTCGACACCCGCTAATACTGAACCGTTTTCTTTGTCCACCTTTGTAATTTCTACATTACCTTTGTCTGTCATTGCATTTTCTACTGTTATCGGGAATATACCGTCCCCTGTTACATTTACTTCGAATTCTGTTTCTTTTAATTGGTATCCTTCAGGCGCTTTCGTTTCTTTTAAAATATATTTTCCTGGCGCTAACGGTTTAGAAATTGCCTTACCATCTTTATCTGTAATAATATGCTCAACTACTACACCGTCTTTTACTATATCAAACTCTGCATTTGCTAATGGTTTTTCACCATTTTCTGAATCAATTTTCTTTAATTCAATTTGACCCTTTTGCAAAGTATTTTTAATTTCAATTGCTTTTGTTTCTCCAGCTTGAAGTGTAACCTCTACCGGACTTGTTAATTTTTGATATCCCTCAGGTGCTACTTTTTCATAAACTTTATACGTCCCAGGAGCTAAAGTTTGAGGTACTGAAAAGCCGTTTTCGTCCGTTATCAGTTTTGCAACAACTTCATTTGCACTATTTCGAACTTCAAATTCGGCACCTTTTAACCCTTTGTTCGGATTCTCAGCATCTATTTTATGAATCGATACTGTACCTTCTTTTGGAGCTTCAGGCGGTGTAACATTTACTTCTTTCGATGTTAATGTTTTATCATCAAAATGTAATTCTGCCTTATTAGGAATCTTCTTATCTACGTAAGAAGATAAGTCTGCATTAGCTTTAATTTTCGCCTTAATACTAAGGTTAATTATCTGGTCTTCATATGACTTATAGTCAAAACTCTCACCGAACGTAAATGTTACTTCACTTTTTTGTTTATCTATCTTTAGTGTTCCTTTAGAAGTAATATCTTGGCCATTTTGATCATACACTTTTGCCTCTAATACTTCTAATACATCTTCTAAATCATCACTAATTACCATAGATGTGTATTTAGGAGGATCGTTTGGTATATGTGTACCAACTTGATATTGAATAGGTTGATCCATTTGCGCTAACTGCTGATTCTCTACAAGCTTACCACTCTCATCAACTATATTCTTTTCAATACTAGGTGGATGATCGTCGCCTGAACCAGTTCCTCCCCCACCACTTACGAATACTTCTCCTACTTTTTCTTCAGTTTTAATATTTTTGCCTTCTAATTTCACTGTATTTTTATGAGGCTTTGCAGCGGGATTGGTAATCTTTGTTTTATATCTTAAAATATAACCTTTTGAACTGTCTGGAAATTCAATTGTAAATCCAGTTTTCGTTGCATTGATTTTAATTTTAGATAAATCTGCTGGCTTAATATTTGTTGGTGCATAGCCATCTTCAAATACAGCCTCTTCTAATACTAAGCTATCTGTAATTAATTCATGCCCAGGTCCTAATGTGTCTGTTAATTTAAGATCTTGCATTTCTGTTCCAGTTGCATTTACATATACAAGCCAATCAGCAATGGATGGATCTTCTTGATTATAAGAACCCCATTTCAATAGATTATCTGTATTGGGATGTGGCTTCGGTCTCTCTGTCGTATTATTTACACTTACTTCTTTATTTACGATTTGACCATCAACGTTAAATTCTAATGGAATTTCTTTGACACCATCATATGCTTCTAGCCCAAAGTAGAATTCTACGAATAAAGAACCTTTAACATTATTCTTTCCTTCTACGTAATCACCCATAGTACATGTCAATAGACCTTTTTTCATCTCACATGTACCAACTGTTTTTCCTTCAGCATCTTTTAAAGGAAAACTCATATTCATAAGATCTTTTCTAAATTCTTTTGGCATATCAATTGTGAATTGATCTCCACTTTTTATTTTTTCTTTAGCTGACCACTTCACTTCTACTTTCATGCCATCTGAGGCTTGATATGGTTCAGACGTTGTACCATCAGTACGGGAGATATTAATCTCGTCCACTGGATTTTTTATCACAGCGGCTTGAATAACTGGAGCCCACACATTTAGCACTGAAAATAATACTAGAAAAACTAATGAAACCATCGAAATATGCCTCTTAGTACTTTTCATTTGCATAATTCCCTCCTATTTTTTATATTTATATAACAAAAAAAGACCGTCCGGTTGCATCAAAAATGTGCAACCAGACGATCTTAGTAACCAATATGTATTACCGTAGACTCTAAGCTTTGCGGCCTATCCTTTCGAATAGTGTGCTAAAAATATTTTTTATTCTTTTTTTGTTTCATTTTCCTCTTAAACCAAATATTACTATACCGTCTGGACGGTTATAATTCAATACTCTATGAAATTGTTCTATTTTTCTAATAAAAAAAACAATTCACCAGTGCATTAAATAAGCAATGGTGAATTGTTTTACATTATATAGTTCATATATTCTATTTATATGAATTAAAAATAAGAGCTTGAATCACTTTTTCTCTTAATTCGGGGCTTAGTCTTCCAACCCCTAAATATTCCGAATACCATAATCCATCTGCCGCTAATCTAATAATTGTGGCACAAACTGAATCTATCTCATCATTTTCTATTTTATTTTGCAGTTGCTGAAATGATTGTTTTAACGGTTCAAGTAATTCAGGCTTTAGCATTAATGCTGCCATCATACTACTACCCAGCTCTTCTACTCTTCCCTCATTACTTAATCTTTCCTCTACAAAAGAACGTACCCACCTTCCTTTCTTCTCTAAGTCCTCCGCTACTTTATTGTGAATAGCGTCTTGATACTCCTCCGTCCCTTTGAGTATCATGCCCTCTATTAAAGCTTCTTTAGTTGAAAAGTGATACAACAATCCACCTTTACTTATCCCCGCCTCTTTTGCTACCGCTTCTAAGGTTAACTTAGCAACCCCTTTACATTGCACAATTTGAGAAGCGGCTGCTAAAATTTTTTGCCTTGTTATACTTATACTCATTCCTTTTTAAAACCCCCATTTCTACTAAATTTATATAAATATGTATCTTATTTTTAATATCGCTGAGTAATAATAAATATTTTCTTTATACCACAAAGGCTTCATTACCTTTGAATTGTTCGTTGCTTCTTCTATTAAAAATTTCCATATCATTCAATATGATAACATCAAATACTCACAATTGACTATACATCTATACATTTATATTCGTTGAAAATATATCCATAAACATGAAATGCATACAAATTGATTATCCTTATATATTTAATCTATAATTCAAAGAGGTTTATATGTTCATAAAAATAAAGTGAACTTTTATAAGGATGATTCCATTGAAAAAATTTTCTATTAGTTATTTAATATGCTTACTGGTTTTTTCTATCATTGTGAACGTTTTACAGTATACACTAGTTCCAAATTATGCGGATTCATGGGGACCGATTTGGGTATCTATTATTATGTTTTCAATTCTTGGAAGCATTCCTGTTCTTATCGGTTGTTTATTAGGTGAATTTTGTTATAGAAAAATAAAAGGAAGTCACGAATTAAAGATCGGTATTCCTTTATTTATACTGTTAGGTATTTCCTACAATCATTTATTCTTTATGTGGTTTAATGACAGAGATTTTCTATCCTTTTATTTAGAAGCTTTTCTGGATACTGGCCTTCCTATTACTGTATCATCTTTACTATTTTATCTTATAAGACGGCGTTAATTCTTTCATCATTGCATAAAAAAAATGTTATTACTCCTGATAAATTGAGTAATAACATTTTACTTACTAAATTTGCTTCCAACTAGCGTCCTTCACATCTTCACTATTTGGCTTTCTAACTGATTGCACAAAACATTCCTCGCAAGCACCCAATGTAATGAAATTTTTCTGTGCTTGTCTTAACGAAACTTCATCCGCCCCGCCTTCAAAGTCAGGACCATTAAACTGAACCTCATCATCTTCCCAATAACATATATTACAAATTTCATATGTTACCTGGTGGTTCTTCTATTGTTCTATACCCGCAGCACGGACAAGTGTATTTCATTCTGTCACTCCATTATTAACTTGTTTTTTCCGATATATTCCGGCCCACAAAGAATGTAACAGCGCAAATCATAGTTATTCCCATGAAAAAAATATTAGAATCTTCATATGTAGTTGGAATCCCAACTGTTACTGAAACAATACTACAAGCTAAAAGTAAATATAATAATAAAGATATAATATAGCTTAGTTTAAATCGTAAAATGATACCTCTAAACAATAATTCCCCAAGTAGACAGCCACCTAAAATGATAGGTACTCCGAAATATAATGTAAGGACTCCCATTTGCGCAGTAGATTGAATTATCTTTCCAATTATGTTTGGCGAAGTCATCTCATCATTTTTTCCTATCCTATCATATAAATCAAGTGCCGTTACTGAAATAAAGAAACTTAATATAGAAAATGAATACGGAATTAAAAACTTGCTCACTCTCATTCACCTCGCTTTTTTGTTTCACATATATTATTCATTATTTTCACATGAAAAAATAGCCCTCTATCCTAAAACATAGAGGGCAGAATTTTTATATAAAAACCTATACCTTATCCTGAAGTGCTCCCCATAAACAGAACATCTAAACTATCTGTGCCCTATATTCTTTAGGGGATAGGTGGTTATTAGAAAGTAGTGTCTTCTTTTTTATAATATTCTTTTGAAATCTCTTCATAAAATGCAGCTGATGTCGTGTAGAAATAAGGTACTAACCATAAGAAACCGATTCCTAAAGTAAGAATACTTAAAATGAACCAACCTAAGAAACTTAAGCATAGTAAAAAGTAATCCATTTTATGTCCATTCATCATACGACGGCTTTCAGTAATCGCTTGATTCGCTGTATATTCTGGATGATCATTCAAAATAAAATATGTCATAGAATAAGAAAATGATTTAATAATACCTGGAATAATAAGAAGTAATGTCCATAGAACCAAGTACACATTCATTAGTAAATATGTTGAAAACGATTTCATAAACTTACTTCCATCGTTAAACCATCTAAATATATGACCAATACGAGCATTAGTCCCACGAATTACATTTAAAACAAAATAAGAAGCACCTACTGTTAACGGCCCGATAATAAACATTGCAATAATAGTTACTGTAAGTGACTCATTTGCTTCTTCCCAACCCCAAAATATCGAGAAAATACCTGTAGTTAAAATTTCAACAGCTCCAATAAGGATTCCGACTAATAAGGTTGCCCCTACCGCTAATCCCCATTTTCCTTTTAATGCATCAAGTGCTTCTCTTTTTAACTGACTTATCATATATAGCCTCCTAATACTTTTTCTATATTAGTATACCATTTATATCAAAAATTCCACAGATTTTCCTGAAATAGAAGCATACTACCTTTTTTGATATGTATTGATATATGTGCGCTGTAGCTTTACTAATATATGAATTAAGTCACTCATTTTCCTATAATAAAAAAAGCCTGCCTTTCATAATAGGCAAGCTTTTTCAAGTTAATTCTCACTCATTCTCTTCTTATACCAATCCTGCATTCTCTCCGCATCTTCTACTCTCGTATGCTCTAATTTATAATTCGATGATGCGTTAGAGAATATGTACGTACATAGATTTGCACGGCGCTGGAAATAGGATTGTGTCTTTTCCATTGATTGGACGTGCCTTCTTCTAACAAGCCCTGTATATTTGCCGACGCTGCGATATACAAGCGTAATTTGCTCTCCGTTTACACTGTAACCATTTGTTTTAAATGTTGCGTATCCAAGTGTAAAGATGAGAATCGCGAGCGGAATTAATGCCCACATGATGAAGTGCTTTTCAAAGTATATACTTATTCCAATAAGCGGGATTGCTAGCATTGCGAAAAAGATGAAACTATCAATGAGATAGCGGCGTAATGCTGCTTTTGGTAGTGAAATAATGTTTGTATTCAGTTCATATGGTAGTTGTAAATGTGCGAGTAACTGTTGTACGCGATCTTTTCGAATGATAGGATGCAGTGTAACTTTTTCTTTCTCGTCACCCAGTCCTTTACTTTGAATCACTTCTACTTGTACAGCACAATAACCGAATGGCTGACGTAAAATACTTTCTTTTATCGTAATACCTTGAATGCGGTGCAATTTTAGGACGAGTTCTTTTTTCTCAAGTAATCCTTGCGAAATGCGGACTTCATCATTTCTTCGATTCACTGTGAAATCTCCATGTTTTAGCGCATAACCGATTGTCGATATAATCCATGAAAGGACAATCAAAATAGCTATCATGAAAATCCAGCCATATATATCATGTTCCATTACATACGACTTGACGCCATTCTCTATCCATTTCGGGATGTACTCATCTACTTGGTGATACACGAAAAAGATTAATGAGAATAATAGTCCAAACTGACCAGATGTAACAGACGCTAGCAAAATTTCTTTCCAAGTTAATTTATATTCAGTCGCTTGTTTTTCTTCTGTTACGATTTCTTTTTCTACTACTTCTTCTGATGTTTCTTCTGCTTTCACTTCTGGAGTTGGATCATTTAGCATTGCAATAAGCTCTGTTGCTTCTTCTACTGTAATACCAGCTAAGCTTACTTCTGCATCGTCGCCTCCCCCTGCTGTTTCGATTTGAATCTTTTTTAAGCCAAGCATTTGATATAGCACGTTAGAACTTGTATTAATCGTTTGAACACGCTCTTTATTTAAGTAGCTCTCCTTCTTCACAAAGAGCCCTTGTTTTACGTGTAATACGTTATTTTCGACCCAATATGTTGTGTAATACCATTTTTCAAATGCTGAAAAAACGGTGAGTAAACCGAATGCAGCGGGGATTAAATACCAAAACGGGAATTTTCCATTTAAACTAAACATGAAAATAATGAGTGGTATAAAATCTGTTATTTTTAATTCTAATAACATCGTGATCGGATGCTGCCTCTTATACATCCTCATCACTCACTTTCGCTAATTGTGCGATTTTCGTTTTCAACATTTCTGCTTCATACATCGTTAAGCCTGGGATGCTGTGAGAAGTTGCCGCTGTTGAAATGTGTAATTCTGCTAATCCATATTTTCTCATAATTGGACCTTGTTCAATCGTCACGTGCTGTACACGAATCATCGGTACTAATACGCGCTTTACGACGAAAAGACCGTGCTGAATTTCAAGTTCTTCTTCATTTAATTGATAACTGTAATAACGTTGACGTAGTTTCGGGAATAAAAAGTACGAAAATGGTGCGAACACAACTGTTAGCCCAATCATTACATACAAAATCCACGCCCACCAATCAAACTTTATCATGAGGAAAAGGTAAGCTAAAATGACGAGAATACCGATTCCTTCTTCAATTACAGCACGAACTTTCCACACCTTGACCATGTCAGGGTTAATTTCATTTTTCAATGGATCCATGTAACCACTCCAAATCTAGTAATCTAATATACGAATACTCTCAATCTATATTTTACATAACTTTACATAAAATTGAAATTCAATCTTCTTTCTTCTCAGGAATAAAATATCCGAACCAAAGTAGCCAAATGAAGCCAATTAACTTCATCCAACTTCCATCTGCTTGAAAAGCTTCAATCATACCTGGAATTTTATAAATCCCAATAAATCCGAGAAAACCGAGCCACCAGTTTTTTTGCATTTTCACTTTTATTCCTCCTTCAAGACGTTTTTCACATTTCGAATCCAAATTTCTTTATACTTTAACTGGAACCCCATTAACATGTAATTACTCATATTATCGATTACGAGCGCTAACGTATGAGCATTTTCTTCCGTTGCCTGTTGTGACACAACGTCAAGTTCTACACCTTTCTTCAATAAATCGTGGAAACCATTTAAGAAATCTTCTTGTATTTCAAATAAGCGTTTCTGATACTTTTCATTTCGCGATGCAGTTACGATAAATTCATTTATAACGCGTAATATTCCTTCTTGCCCTTCATACTCAGAGAGCATATGTAAACCATCAGCAATTAACTTTTCTGCAAAGTTTTCTTTCTTATATTGTTCTTTATCGAAATAACTCACGAAATGATACCCAGAGAAAATTTCTTCAAATAAAAAATCGACTAACGCTTCTTTAGAAGAAAAATGATAATAAATAGCCGGTTTTGAAATACCTACCTCTTTCGCAATCATGGAAAGGCTCATCTTCTCAATGCCGTGCTCTGCCATGAGTTTAAATGATGCCTCTACAATGTTTTGCGATGTTTGTAAATTCTTTGTCATACTGTACCTCACTTATTTTTACTTACCGGTCGGTAAATAAATTGTAAAATAAAAAATCATCGTTTGCAAGTTTGATTCAAAACTGTATATTACTTTTCAATCTACATTATGGATCTAGGATCATATTCCTTAATAATGACTACAATAACCTTTAATCCAGTTAAACTACAAAAAGCACCTTTGTGAGTGCTTCTTGTAATTTAATATTTAGGCCCCATGTAATCATAACTTTGATCTAACGCTTTTAATAAATCAATCGCACCCTTTAACTCTCTTTTATCAGACTCTAATTCTTCCATCCTTCTTTCGATATCTTTTTTAAAAGATTCTAAATCGCTAATAGCCTTCTTCCCCACTCCAAGTTGCGACCAGCTTGATAAGAGTAAATTATGTACATTACTTACAACTCTTTTATTATGATTTAAGTCTTGAATCATATGGTCAAATTGTTGTAAAGCTTGGTTCAATGCTTCTTCATTTAAGTAAATTCTCGGCATCCTAATCTTCTCCCTTAATATTGTTGATCCGTCTTCTTATAATCATCGGCTTTCTTCTCAATAAAATCTGAAATTTCCGTTGCTGTTCGTATGTACCAAAAACTTAAATGCTCTACATGTGCACGTATATTATTTACTTTAGCTTCTACCCGTCTACTTTCAGCCGTTTCTAATAGTGTCATCATATTAGAAATTAACCTCGGTACTCTATCTTGAAATTCTTGTGCGTTTCGCTTCATATCTCTTACGGCTTGTTCTAAATTCTCTACCACTACACGAATTTCTCCCCCGCCTAATAACGCGCCTGGTGAATCATAAACTCTTTCATTCGTGTCTACATTTAACAAGTATTTATTGGATAAAGACCCATTCTCTCCAAACCGGAAGTTCTGATCTGTTTGATAATGATAACCAGGGCCACTTATCGAATTCAAAAATCGAGTAACATCCATCCCAAGCTTTTGCTGTAATGATAGCTTTGACATTTCTTCTTTCGAAATTGGTGGGGTTACCGCATAAGTAGAGCCTATATGACTTTCATATGCACCAAATGGTCCATAGCCAATTGAATCATTTCCGTGAACAACACTTACAATTCTATTATTAAACTCACCATTATTTGCTCTTTCTTGTAAATCAGGCGGTAACAAATGTTTTGCACTCGGCGCATTCCATGACATACATCTTACATTATCATTAGATGCCGCTGCATATTCCGCTAAAGCTCCCCCTAACGAATGACCCGTCGTATATATCTCCACATCATCCCTGTCCTTGTATGTATCCGTTACTTGTTTCATGACCCTTTCAGCTTGTTCGAATTGATTATGTGTTTCCCAGCGCTGATTCTCTTCATTCCAATATTTCTTTGAACCTTCATTCTCAGTCCCTGCTACAGGAGGTGCTGCTGGTTCATGAACACCTTCTCGTAATACAAAATGATTAGTATCCGTTTTTAAATCCTTCATACCTTCCCCTGGCTTCATCGGAATGCCTAAAGAGTTTTTCTCTATAATTTTGTCCCCTTCTGTACCTCGGAAAGCTACCATAACTTGCTTTTTCCCATCGACATCTCGTTCAAAGGCTACTGCATCCATTCCGGTTTGTTTGTCGTGGAATGTTTCTCCTACTTTCCATGTTTGGACAATATTATTATGAGTATCTTTAACATCAAATTCTTTTTTTAATTGCTTATCATTACGATAAGCCCCTTTTGCTAATTGATAATAACTTAAGTCTAATACTTGATCATTTTCACTCAAAACATTTCCCCTCCCAAGAATTTTAAGATATCCTAAATATAGGATAACATTCAAGGAGGCTTATTGATTGAAAAAATATTATTTAGGATTAATGATGGTCTTTATATTAATGTTTATAGGAGGGTGTAGTATGGATAAAAAAAATGAGGAACAACAAATCGTTAATAGAGCAGAAGAAACAACCATTCAATATTTTAAAGAAAAACATAATTTAGATGTAGTAATTACAGGGCATAGCTTTCCTCCAAATGATTTTCAAACTGTATTTATAGATGGTTATGTTAAAGATGATAAAAGTAAAGAATTCTCAGTAGATGTAGAATTTGGTGATGGGGAATATAGGGTCGGTTCTATATCTCGTTCTGAAAACTTTAAATTAAATTATTAATAATAAATCTAAAAAACTTTAATAATACTTAAGATTAATATAATATATAGAGTTTGGTTACCAAGTCTATTGAAGACACCTTAAGGTGTCTTTTTTGCGTAAAATACTTTAGCATATGAATTTCTTTCTTAACAAAATAATTTGTATCTGTTTTTAAATCCTTCATACCTTCCCTAGCTTCATCGAAATGCCTAAAGAGTTTTTCTCTATAATTTTATCCCCTTCTGTTCCTCGGAAATCTACCATAACTTGCTTTTACCCATGTATATCTCGTTCAAAGACCGCTGCGTCCATTCCGATTTATCGTGGAATGTTCCTCCTTTTTCCTATACTTGTAAACTTCGACCATCTTTATTGGTAATAACAACTTCTTCAATATATTTATCAGATTCCTACGTAGTGTCTGCTAATTGATAAAAAGTAGAATCTAAAACTTCATTTTTATTACTCAAAACATTTTTCTCCTACAACATTTGATATATTCTTATAATTAAGATAACATTTACGGAGGATAAATATGGATATTACTATTAAAAAATTTAGCTTTTGTTTATTATTTATACTTATTTTAAGTACTTTAGGGGGATGTACTATGGATCAAAAAAACAAAGAAGAACAAGTAGTAAAAGAAGCAAAAGCGACAATCATTACATACTTTAAGGAAAAGCAAGATTTGGATGTAGTAATTACTGGACATGAGTTTGGTCCTAAAGACTTACAATCCATTTATATTTCTGGTCATGTCAAAGATGATAGAGACAAAACATTTAATATAACTATTCAATATAGCCGAGATAAATACACGATAGGTTCAATTTCTAAAAGTAAAAGTTTAAAATTAAAATACTAACACTTCCCATAATTTTCATCTAAATCATTCCTATATGCTCCCAAGGATTTTTAAATAGTTTTTATAAACGGACATGTGAAAGATAACAAAAATAAGATTTTTTCTATGGACGAAGAATATGATGGAGGAGAATATCATATAAGCTCTATGTCTCACTCCAAAAATTTAGAGCTTAAAAACTAATAATCTGGGCATTTTAGAGTGCCTTTTCTTTATACCCCACCACACAATGTTCTGTGAATATAAAATTTAGTAAAGAGAAATATAACGCAACATTTATGGAGTGATTATTCATGAAAAAATACGGTATAAGATTATTCTTTATTTTTACACTTATCCTTTTAGGAGGATGTACTATAAATCAAAAGAATGAGGAACAACAAATAGTTAATAAAGCAACAGAAACTACAATTCAATATTTTAAAGAAAAAGAAAATCTAGACGTAGTGATTACTAAACATAAATTTGCCCCGAAGGACTTTCAAAGTGTTTGGATTTCAGGACATGTGAAAGATGATAAAAATAAAAAATTCTCGGCAGATGTTGAATACGCTAATGATTATCACATCGGTTCCATTTCAACCACCAAAAATTTCGAACTAAAACACGATTAGTTAACGATTCTTTTTATATTATTTCTTGATAAAAAATAATATAAAGCAATTTCAGGAGATGCATATGGATCATTCAAAAAAGAAAAGGATTATAATTTTAATCATTTTAGCAATTATAGTTTTAGTCTTAGGTTGTACTACATCCTATATTCACGATAGAAATATAACTAAAGAAAAAGCTACTGAAGTTGCAATAGAAACTATGAAGAAAGAAAAAAATATAGACTTTGTGGTAACCAATGTAAAAATTCAACAATTAGAACTTGCGGGCTTTATTAGAGTTAGAGGGTATGATAAAAACAATAAACAAAAAAACATTACATTGTAATAAATAAAACCCCAAATTATAAAGTTGC
This sequence comes from Bacillus sp. MMSF_3353, assembly GCF_030733445.1. Lineage (NCBI taxonomy): Bacteria > Bacillati > Bacillota > Bacilli > Caryophanales > Bacillaceae > Bacillus > Bacillus sp. MMSF_3353. The sequence continues at coordinate 252,834 of NZ_JASHJA010000003.1, read as the reverse complement.
ATATTGGGGCGGAGAATAAAGTGAAACTTTAATCAGTGGGGGTTTGTTCGTCCACATTGATTATTAGCAAAAGAAGCACTTTTATAAGCGCTTCTTTTAATTTAATATTTAGGACCCATCATCATAAATTGATTTGAGAAAGCTTCCATTGCTTTTCTATATCTCTCTAAATCATCTTGTATTTTTCTAAACTCATCAATTCTATAGACTAGTTCTTTATCCACTTCACTTAATCTTCTTTCAATTTCTTTTGCTGTATTCCCTTCCCAGCTATGTGTCAATAATACTTTAATTGAATTTACGTTTTTTCTATGATTTTCCAAATCTGAAATGCATGATTCTAAATCATTTTTTGCGCCTATCACATCAACAGCATGTGCAATAACGTCATAATTTTTCACAAAAATCCCTCGCTTAATTTTGTTCGTCCACATTTTTAAAGTTATCTGCGCGTTGTTCAATAAAATCGGCTTCTGAACGAATACGCTCCATATATCCCCTTTGGAATCCGTATACGCTATATGTAACTGTATTAATTAAATTCCCTTCTACGCTAGCTGGTGATTGCTGTAAAATATTAATAATTTTGTTACTCGCTTGTACTAACTTTTGATTAATGTCATCAATTTCTCTTTTTAAATCTTTAGCAATTTGGTTTACCTCTTCCACTGATAAACGAATTGTTATTTCACCAGCGCGAGGTGAAGATAAAACCCTTTGACCAGTTTCTGCATCATACATATTTGGCATATTAAAATAACCATATTTATCTTGGCTAAAGTTATCCATAGAATGAAATTTCGGTCCCATAAATCCCATAAAAAAACGAACAGCATTATAACCATTTATCAAAAATGACGAATATGGAATAAAGCCACTTACATCGTGCAACTTAGAATCATTTTTCGCATCTGGTTTATCTGTATAATACAAATGTCCTATACGGCCTCTATTTTTATTATCATTCCCTCTAAAACCTGTAAACACTGTATCATTAGGGTTTCCATAAGTCGTGATTAGATTTTTATAATCTCCTCTTAAAGCCTTCTCTTTTTTATCTTTATGTAATAAGTCTATTACATTAGGTGCTTCAAAACTTACAACTGGTACATCATTCATAACCCCTGCATATTCACCTAAACCACCACCTAAAGAATGACCAGTTAATGTAAGATCATACCCATCTAAACCATTTTTAGGATCTGCTATATAATTTTTTACGTCTTTTGCTAAGTCATCTGCATTCGTAAATTGACTTTCTTCTACTGCTTTTTTAGCCCTTTCTTTAGCTGTGGCAAAATTAAATTGCTCAGTTAAAGGCAGTGATGAAGTATCAATTTTATTTAAATTATCTAAACTATCTTGATTTTTTCTAACACGCCCCCCCATAACATCAAATAAATCCGCATCATAAAAATCAGGTGCCTCCCAAGAACCACGATAAGCAATAACGATTTGTTTCGTTTCATCATTTTTATAAATGGTGGCATCAAAACTATTTTTTGTATTATGAAGAACTGCTCCATCAATTTCTACTGGTTTCCAAACCTCCTTGTGATTTCCAATTTCTACTTCTACTCTTTCCGCTTCTCCATAACTCTTACCAGCTAATTCAACCAAAGTTTTATCACTAATAGAACTTCCCATACTCTTCTCCTTTGTAAATGATTTATAATGTTATTATAAATTATTTTAGGAGGAAAAAAATGGGTAAAGTAAAAAAAAAGAATATTATAATATTTATAATGATAACGGTTATTATCTTAGCCATAGGCTGTACTGCATCCTTTATTCACGATAGAAATATAACAAAAGAAAGAGCTGCTGAAGCTGCTATACAACATATAAAAACAAAAGAAAATATAGATGTTATAGTAACTAAAGTCGATATTAAATCCGCTTTTCAAGGGGGGTTTATTGAGGTTAGAGGATATGCGGAAAATGATAAAAAAAGAAAGTTTTATGTCACAGTAAGCAAAAAACAAAATTATTCTATCATGGGTTGGAATTTAGATGATTCTCAATAAGAAACAAAATATTTTCATATTATTATCCGTAATAATTATGATGTTAATCATAGGTTATATAGCAAAGTTTATTCATGACCAAAATGCTGCAAAAGAAAAGGCTGCTGAAGTTGCAATAGAAACTATGAAAAAAGAAAAAAATAGATTTTGTGGTAACCGATGTGAAAATTCAACAATTAGAACTTGCGGGCTTTATTAGAGTTAGAGGGTATGATAAAAACAATAACCAAAAAAACTTTACGTTGTAATAAATAAATCCCAAAATTATGAAGTTGCATATTGGGGCGACGAATAAAGTAAAATTTTTATCAGTGGGGGTTTTGTTCGTCCCCACCTAACTTCTGTGCTCCAGACGAATTTGGGGCGAGATAAGATTATAATGAACGCCTAAATAAACCCATACCACCAAAAACACTCATAGATTGTATCTATAAGTGTTTTTTGCATCCCTTAAGTACAGTCGAGAAACATACAAACTATTAAAAAACGTAAGGACACCTAGTACATCAAATGTGTCCGCATCATAAAGCAAACTCCGAAAAGCAATAACAATTTATTTTGATGCAACTATTTATAAAATTATGTAATGATACAGAACTAGGTATTTCAATAGCTTCCCAAGTTTCTTTATGATTCCAAACTTATTCTTGATAAACGAACAAGAAATTCACCACTAACCGTATTACTTATATTTCCCTCTCCTTAAAAATAATTCATAGTATTAATTACAAGATAATTCCAGGAGGGATTGTATGAGGGAATTAAAAAAGAAAAACATCATAATTTTAATCATGATCACAATTATAACTTTAACTATAGGATGTACACTAAAAATTATGCATGATAGAAATATAGAAAAAGAAAAAGCTGCTACAGCTGCCATAGAACATATGAAGAAAAAAGAAAATATTGATGTTATAGTGACTAAAGTTGATATTAAACCTGCCGCTAGTGGTGGTATGATTCGAGTTTCTGGTCATGTAAAAGACCAGAAAAACAGAAATTTCTTTGTTTCAATTATTAAACGTTAAAATTATTCAGTTGTTGGATGGGAATTAGATCATCTAGAGTCATAATTACCTTATTACATGTCAACTACCTCCACTACTAATTTCAGCCTAAAACACTGAAAAGACAATCTGAATTATACCTTCTTCTTTTGATGCATTAATCATTAAAACAAAAAAGCATCCTAAATCACACATTTAGGATGCTTTCTTTTTAATTCCTATTCAGCAATCGCATACGATAACAATTCATCGTTACTTCCCCAAGTCTTTGCAGTAATTGATAGTTCGCATACGCGCCGACCGGGGCACCGATTATTGGTACGAGCTGAAGCATTTTTGCTAAATCGATATAGTCTCGGTACTCTGTTTGGAACTTTTCCCAGTCCATATGGTTTTCTTCTTCTGTATCCCACGTTTCGATGGCTTTCCATATTTCTTTTCGGTGGTCGTCACTTGAAAAGGCAAGTTGGAAAACGTGAAGGATAAAAAGGCGCTCTTCTTTGTCGCTCGTATCAAATCCGTACAATGTTGCTGCATCGAATAAAAATTTAATTTTAATGCCGAGTAAAAGCGGAAAGTCAGCAAGGCCAAGGAGAATACCGCCTGCTCCCGTCCCCGCTCCTTCTGCCGCTGCTATTTTTTTGTACTCATCCATTTTTTTACGTACTTCGTCGTCTCTTCTTTGCAATGACCAGTTCGTCTCTTTTAATTTCGGCTTTATAAAGTTTGATCCGGCACTAATCGTTTGCACCATCATCCGAATCGTTTCTGTTAATACTTTTTGCACTTTCGCCGGAATAAGCTGTTGTACTTTCGTCTGCACTTTCTTAGAGAATCGTGTCATCATAGAAGAATCTTTCATGAATGTAGCTTTCCACTGCTCCAATTCTTTTATAACCTTCTCTTCGTATGTAATCATAGGTTCATTCCCTTCAATTTAAACGCTCAATACGTTTCGCCCCGTATTGATAAACGAAACCGATACTAAATACTATGCTTACGACTAATAAAATGCCCGTCATCATGAAATCTTTCGTCGCAAGGGCGAATATAACTGTAAATATCACGCTACCGATAATAAGGATTGCATTTAATAAAGTAAGAAAATCTTTCTTCTTCTCTTCTCCCCCGACCGGATACAAATCAAGCCAAATCTTCATGCGGTGATGCTTCCATAAAGTTAAGAGCTGATAACCGATTAAGTATAGGAAGATAAGGCTTACGATAAATCGTCCATATAAAAACGGAATGAAGTAAAGAATAACTCCTCCAAGAGCGAGCAGGCGCACATACAAGCCGAAATAGTTACCAGATCGTAAAAACGTTCTCGTATATAAGTATAAATAGGTACGTTTTTCACCAATCATCGAAAGGATGAAATCGAGCCATTTTCTGCGTGCTACTCTTTCTTTTAATGCTGGTACATCAACGAACATGTTCGCGATGCGGTACAGCAGCATCATCTTCTTACCTTCTTCAGAAATTAAATACTCCCAGTTTAGCGGCTTTCCCTTCACCATTTGATGCAGTACTACGAGGTATAACACCATGAGAAGGACGATTCCACCAATAAACATAACGGAAGTACGCTCTACAAGGAAATAAACAAATAAGCCGTTTAAAATAACACGAATGAACCAATCAGCTCTTTGTATATTTTGATCTGTTAAAAATGACTTTTCCCATGCTACGAATAAGTTCCACGCTTTTACGATAACAAACGCGAGTACAATCCATATGTAAGCCGCTCCTGTTTGTTTCATTTGCTGGAAGTATAACGGGGCTAGTGCTGCCGCTACGATGGCGATTATGTATAACTGAATCATAAACGTAAAGAGAAATGCCTTTGTGAAATAAGGTTTTAACTTTTCTTCCACTGGCAGTAAGTAAACGAGATCTGCTTCTTTTAATAACGTTTGTATCGATCCGGCCGTTAATACAAGTCCAAGCAACACTGCCATAACGAGTGCTGTCGGAAACGACGGTGTTAGCGTTTGTAACCACTGCTGGTAATAATACGCTCCTGCGCCGATGATAAATACGAAAATAAATTTCAAATGATCATTAAATACGTATTTACTATATGTACGAACTTCTTTTAGAAAGTGACGAAATCGTTCTTTCCATAATGCTGTGCTATTCATAATCTTCTTCCTTCGTTAATGCAATATAAATATCATCTAACGTTGCACCCGGCATATTAAACTGTGATTGTAGTTCAGCTAATGTTCCCTTCGCTCTTACTTCACCTTGATGGAGAATAATGAACGAATCACAATAACGCTCTGCTGTCGCTAAAATATGTGTACTCATTAAAATGCCCGCGCCGCTCTTTTTCATTTGATCCATCATTTGAAGGAGTGATTGAATCGCTAACGGATCAAGCCCAACGAAAGGTTCGTCCACAATGTAAAGAGATGGCTCCACTAAAAACGCACTCATAATCATTACCTTTTGTTTCATCCCTTTTGAGAAATGAGACGGAAACCATTTTAAACGATTTTTCATACGAAATTCTTGTAATAGTTGTCCTACACGTTCTTCATATTGTTTTTCATCGACACCGTACGCCATCGCTGTTAACTTCAAATGTTCTTCTAGCGTTAGCTCATCATATAATACTGGTGTTTCTGGGATGAACGAAAAACTAGAACGGTACGCTGTCATATCGTCACGAATTGTTTTCCCATTAATTGTGACAGTTCCTTTTTTCGGTTCCATTAAACCGATAATATGTTTAATCGTCGTACTTTTACCCGCTCCATTTAAACCGATTAAGCCGACAAGTTCGCCTTTATTAACAGAGAACGAAACATCTTTTAGTACAGGTCGTTTCGTATATCCTCCTGTAACATTTTCTACACGCAATAACTCGCTCATACGACACCACTTTCTTCATTAGTATTCATTCTATATTCATCTTACCAAAAATAGCGCTATACTACATAGTATCGATGCGTTCAAAAAAAATTTAAATTTGTTCGCATATATTTTTACGAAAGCGGACATCATAATTAGTGAAGAAGGAACACATTGAAAAAGCAACCACCTATTGATGAGTACAACAACATAGTGAAGTCATCATGAAATGGGGTGTCCATGTTGGACAAAGAAATTTACACATAACCAGATCATTTGTTTCATTTTAGAAACGGGGTGTCTCTGAAAGAGCATATACTGTTTTAAAAAATAAACAATTTCCTTTTATAAAGATTGCAATTCATTTCACTTGAAAATGGGGTGTCTACGGCAGAAACTTTAGCCGATTTACCGTGCATTTCTTAAATAAATGAGGTGTCTGCGAAACGTAAATTACGATAATGCTTTTTCAATCCCTCTTCAGAAAACAGGAAGCTGAGTCAGCTTCCTGTTTTTCGTGTTTGTTCTCTTATATAATTATGGTAAAATACGGCTAAGGCTACTTGAAAGGATGAGATCAATGAATCATACAGCGGACAATTGTATTTTTTGTAAAATTATTGACGGGCAAATCCCTTGCTCAAAAGTATACGAAGATGAACATGTGCTTGCATTTTTAGATATTAGTCAAGTAACAAAAGGACATACTCTTGTTATTCCAAAAGTTCACAAACAAGACATTTTTGCATTAACGCCAGAAATCGCATCACACATTTTTTCTGTCGTTCCGAAAATCGCAAATGCGATTAAAGCAGAGTTTAACCCAGTTGGCTTTAACCTACTTAACAATAACGGTGAAAAAGCTGGACAAACTGTGTTCCACTTCCACCTTCATTTAATTCCACGCTACGGTGAAAACGATGGTTTCGGTGCTGTTTGGAAATCACATCAAAATGAATACACAATGGAAAATTTACAGAACATCGCAAGTACAATTGCAAATAGTGTGAAATAGTGACACTATAATAAGAAGTAATACATAACAAGCCACTTTCCTAACGTGATTAAATATTGCAAGGCTTGTTTCTTCACTCAAGATGCCAGGGAACGTGCACCGCACAATTTTCTTTCCCTTATCTTAAAGATATGCATATTTTTTCACATCATGAATACGAACAAAAAATAAGGAGGTTTCCTTTTATGTCAAAAGCTAAATCCTTTATTACAGGTGTCATTTGCGGCGGAGCAGTTGCTGGACTAGCCGTTCTTTTCTCTACTCCTTCTTCTGGCAAAGCTATGCGCGGTAAGTTAAAAGAAAAAGGAAATGATATTAAAAAGACTTTAGCTGATATTACAGCTGATACAAAATTATTAAAACGTCAAATCGTTGAAACTGCTTCAGAAGGTAAAGAAGTGTTTCAAGAATTAAAAGACGATATGCACGATACGATTTCTAACTGGAAGCAAGACATTTCTCAAAACAAACGCCATATTGAGAAAGAGATTTTGGACATTCAAAAATCAATTGAGAAACTACAAGAAGCTGTTCCGGAAAAGGCGTAAACAAATTCCTGCTTAGTTTTTTGCATATAACAAATATTTTTTATATAAATCGACCTTAACACGGCATATCACACAGATATGCCGTGTTTTTATGCATTTACAATATATGTTATCACTTAACATGTAAGGACAACACATGTATTCACGACTCATAAAACGCTTCCATAGTTATGCATGATTTGTATAGAATGTCATTTTTCCGAAAAATTTTCACAATTCTCACAAAAAGACTTTATTAATTTTTACTTTACTGGCATAATAGATAGTAATGAAAAAGAATGTTAAAGTGGGTGAGTAAATGAAAAGTGGAGAAAAAGATTACTCGGTAAAAGAAGCGATGATTTTCAGCCAACGCATTGCTCAATTATCGAAAGCGTTATGGAAATGTGTAGAGAAAGATTGGCAACAGTGGATTAAGCCTTACGATTTAAACATTAATGAGCATCATATTTTGTCAATCGCTTATCATTTAAAAGGGGCTTCTATTTCTGAGATTGCTAAGTTTGGAGTTATGCACGTATCAACGGCGTTTAACTTCTCGAAAAAGCTGGAAGAACGCGGCTATCTTGTATTCTCAAAAAAAGAAGATGATAAACGAAATACGTACATTGAGATTACAGACAAAGGGGAAGAATTACTACTTCGCTTAATGGAGGAGTATGATCCTGAAAATAACTCTGTATTTAATGGGGCTCTTGCACTTCGTAATTTCTATGGTAAGTTCCCAGAAAATATCGAACTTATCGCTATCTTGCGCAACATTTACGGACAAGACTTCATCGATATTTTTGAGAAATCATTAGAGAATATTGAGGAGAATTTTACGGAATCCGATCAGAAGTTAGTTAAGAAGTAATCTATTTATTGTTTCGCAATCATGCTTAAGAATTCATTCATAAGCGGCTTAAATAAACCTTGTTTTGCTAGCGCTTCCGCAGTTTCGTGTACTTCGAGCTGATGTGGAAGCGCTTTTTCAAATTGTTCTAACAGCGCATCGAACAAAAGAAGCCCTTCTGCTTTCTCCACTACATATTGCTCGTTCAATATTTCACAAAGATTTAGTATACGTTCAATATCTTTTTTACGAGCTTTTTTCTTTATGATCAAAGAATAAAATGGACACTTTTCTTCATCAATCATTTTAAATAGTAGGTCTACGTAGTATTCAGCTTGTTCTAATCTTCTAACAACGTCCATTTTCTCCCTCTCTTTCTAACACAAAGTCTTCTATTTCTGAATTTTATAACACGAACAAAATATCGTATGATACAATATATAAAGTATATGTATTTTACCAAAAGGAGGTCTCGCCTCATGACACTTATAACAGTTGTTTTTGTCGCATTCGCACTTCTTGTTATATTTTACACGAATTTCATGACACATACACTGTGTGAACGAAAACAAATAGCTGCGAGCCGCCAACCCGGTGTCTTTCGGGTTATTAATGTATGTATAACAATTTTATTAATTTCTAGTTATATAGAAATTATATTTCATGGAAAGTGAGGAAGGAAGCCCCTTCCTCACTTTTTTCCTCTATAAGCAAATTATACCTACTATAACCAATAAAATAAACAGTACAAGTAATAAAATAAGTTGAGAATTCATCCCCATCCCCTCCTCTTTTCTGTATATGCGGCATACGCCCAATATGGTACACTTTCAAAATCTGACACGCACTGGTTAAATTTTCTTTATCAATATGAAATCGAGTCGAAATATGATATATTAAATTTTGTACATATTGCTTATACTATGAAATAAATGACACGCATCTTAACTTTATCCTCAGCCTCGGTAAGCCCTGTTAAGCGCGCTTTACCAATATACAAAGCAAAAGTATCAGTGAGACTTAATCGGGCTCTTATGAACTAAAATTCATTGGTGTAGGATAAATTAAAAATACATAATAGTAGGAGTGTTTATCGAATGAAGAAAGCTATGCTTGCCTTAGCCGCAACAAGTGTAATCGCATTATCAGCATGTGGAACAGGATCATCATCAGACAAAATCGTTACATCTAAAGCTGGTGACATTACAAAAGAAGATTTCTACACGCAAATGAAACAACAAGGTGGTAGCCAAGTCTTACAAAGAATGGTTATGGAAAAAGTACTTATTAAAAACTACAAAGTTGACGACAAAGAAGTAGATAAAAAGTTCGATGAAACGAAAAAACAAGTTGGTGATCAATTCGATACACTATTAAAACAACAAGGTATGAAAGAAGAAACATTTAAAAACACTATCCGTGCCTCTCTAGCTCAAGAAAAAGCTATCGAGAAAACAATCACTGATAAAGAATTAAAAGACAACTACAAGCCTGAAATTAAAGCAAGCCACATTCTTGTAAAAGATGAAGCGACTGCTAAAAAGGTGAAAGAAGAACTTGGACAAGGTAAATCTTTCGAAGAGTTAGCGAAACAATACTCTGAAGATACTGGTTCAAAAGAAAAAGGTGGCGACTTAGGATTCTTCGGACCTGGTAAAATGGTTAAAGAATTCGAAGATGCTGCTTCTAAACTGAAAAAAGATGAAGTAAGCGAACCTGTAAAAACACAATTCGGTTACCACATCATTAAAGTTACAGACATTAAAGAGCCAGAAAAATCATTCGAACAATCAAAAGCTGACATCAAAAAAGAACTAATTGCGAAGAAAATGCAAGATGGCGAATTCATGAACGATCTTATGACGAAAGAAATCAAAAAAGCTGACGTAAAAGTTGACGATAAAGATTTAAAAGATCTTTTCGAAGAGAAGAAAGCTGACGATAAGAAAGAAGAAAAGAAATAATGAAAAGCTCGGGATTAGCCCGAGCTTTTTTTGTTTGCCCTCTTCTCGCGATACATTGCGTCTAGATTCGGTACATGAAATTATGTAGTTGATTTTCGTGAATCTAAATTATATCAGCGATTTTTCAATTATATCGACTTACCGACAAAAACTGACAATGATCGCGATCCCCTCTTCAAGAAACACAAAAAAACCTCGATTCCACCGCACGGAACCAAGGTTTATCTTATTATCATTGATTAAATGAAAAAACTATGTTAAATTAGTACAGAAACACGTTTTCAAAAATACACAGAACGTATTTATCCGTATCTTAATTGTACACCAAAACACATCTTCAGTCAACCTCTATTTTTCACTTTTAAAGGAGTGCTTACGTATGAACAAAAAACTTGATTTAGAGCAAAAACGATTGGATACCGTAATTGAAACAATTACGGAGCAAATTGATAAACTGGAAAACGAAACTGGCAGACGCCGGGCAGAAGTAATCAATATTCGTAAACACTTTTGGGATGACGTGAAAGTAAACACTGATACTTTCGATGATTATCTTGAAACAGTTATCAACTTGAGACAACAAGCTCAGTCACTAGCTGTCACACAAATTACCCATAAGCACACCTTTAATCGACTTGCCGCATTAAGACGTATGCATAAAGCACCTTATTTCGGACGAATTGATTTCAAAGAAGAAGGAGAATCTGCCGCGGATCAAATTTATATCGGCGTAGCTACACTTACTGATGCAAGCGGGGAAAACTTTCTTATATATGACTGGCGCGCACCTATTTCGAGTGTGTACTACGATTATCCACCAGGACCGGCTGAATACAGTACACCAGGCGGCGTAATCCACGGTAATGTGGAGAAAAAATTACAATACATTATTCAAAATGGCGAGATTGATTCTATGTTCGATACGAGCCTTACAATTGGTGATGAAATCTTGCAACAAGCGCTCGGAAAAGGTACGAACAAACATATGCAGAGCATCGTCGCTACAATTCAGCGCGAGCAAAATGAAATTATCCGTCACGATGAAGGCCGACTTCTTATCGTGCAAGGAGCTGCTGGTAGTGGTAAAACGTCAGCTGCCCTGCAACGAATCGCCTACTTACTATATAAATATCGCGAATGGCTAAAAGCAGATCAAATTATTCTCTTCTCCCCTAACTCTATGTTCAATAGCTACGTTTCTAACGTACTACCTGAACTCGGTGAAGAAAATATGCAACAAGTGACATTCCAAGAATATTTAAACCATAGACTAAGTAAAGCATTTGACGTTGAAGACCCTTATGAGCAATTAGAATATATGTTAACTGAAACGAATAGCCCTACCTATAAAACGAGAAATGCGAGCATTCGCTTTAAAGCATCCACTCAATTTTTTGAAATGATTAGAACGTACAGACAATCTCTTGAATCTTCAGGCATGTTATTTAGAGGAATGAAATTTAGAGGAAAGTTAATTGTTTCTGCTAAAGAAATTACAGAACAATTTTACAACACTGACTCCTCCCTCCGTTTCCATAATCGAATTGAAAAGTTAACAGATTGGCTAAATAAACAAATAGATGCAATTGAAAAAACAGAGCTGAAAAAGCCTTGGGTAGAAGAGGCAATTGAATTACTGAGTAAAGATGAATATCAAAAGGCTTATAAATATTTACAGAAAAAAGGCGAGTTTGACGACAACTCCTTTAATGATTTTGAGAAAGAAACGAAAGTACTTGGACGTATGATTGTTCGTAAAAAATTGAAGCCGCTTCGTAAAGGCGTTCAAACATTGCGTTTCATCAATTTCACAGGCATATATAAACAACTCTTCACAGATGCATCATGGGTTACTGGAGAAAAGCCGAAGGAATGGGATGACATTTGCTCCTTAACAGTAAACATGCTTGATGAAGGAAAGTTATATTACGAGGATGCAACGCCATTTTTACTTTTAAAAGAGTTAATTGAAGGCTTCCAAACGAATAGATCGATTAAACACGTACTCGTAGACGAAGCGCAAGATTATTCGCCGTTTCAGTTTGAGTTTTTAAAACGTCTCTTCCCTGCTGCAAGAATGACTGTACTCGGAGACTTTAACCAAGCGATATTTGCCCATGCGAGTGAAGCAGTGAATTTCAACACACTTACTAGCTTATACGGACCAGATGAAACGAACGGCATCAACTTAACTCGTAGCTATCGCTCAACAAAACCAATTATTGAATTTACACGCACTCTCGTACCGGAGGGCAAGAACATTCACGCCTTTGAACGTGACGGTGAGAAACCTACAGTGACGAAAGTATCAAATGACAGCGAACTGCACGAGCATATTACTGCCAAAGTTGCTGAACTACAAAAAGAGCAGCACAATACGATCGCAATTATATGTAAATCTGCAGCTGAAAGCGCCGCTGCCTACGAAGCACTTCGTCATATCGACAATATTAAACTTGTGAAAAGTAACTCAGCCGAGTATGAGCAAGGCATTGTCGTGATCCCTACTTACTTAGCGAAAGGTATCGAATTTGATGCTGTTATTATTTACGATGCTTCTAAAGATGTGTACAGCGATGAGAGCGTTCGTAGATTGTTCTACACTGCTTGCACGCGCGCAATGCATGAATTGCAACTTTATAGCGTTGGCGAGGTTAGTCCTTTTATACTTGGGGCTGATTCGGAGAGTTTTGAGCTTATTACACCTTGATACTAATCAAGGTGTTTCTTTTTTGTGCAGGATTTATACCTTAAAAGTAGAATATATCAGTTTAGAAAAAGCTAAGGAGTGACAAGATGAACCATTATTTTATTGCTATTTATGACGGCGTGTTTCCTACTGAAAAACTACATGCAATTTTACAATCTAACCCTACTTTTAACGACCTAAACATCCGCCCTCTCTCAATCTCATCACCAAGACCTACCACATTATTAGTTGGCGCAGAACACGATGCACTCACAACCGGTCTTACAGATACATACCATTTATTAACGAAAGAGTTACAAAAACTAGAAGAACAAGAAAAGTACTATTACGTATACGATTATAAAATTAGAAAGACTATCGAGAACCCTAGCGAAAAATGTCTTCCACTAGCCACAATCCATATAAGTATTACGCAATTCCATAAAATGATTCAAAAAGTAAAAGACTTAAAACGCCCTGTATTTGCAGGTTATCACATCATTTCTCATGACGCAGACATACTTACACTTGATGTACTTCTATCTTCACCTTTATTAGATCCTAACACTTCCGAAAAAAATGCGGAAGAATACTCCTATTTACAACAACTAGCTGAATCAATCTCTCGTTCTGAATTATGTATTTCTATTAAAGAGAGTGCACTTATTTAAACACGAAAAGAGGGTTATTTATCATAACCCTCTTCTACTATCTATTTACGTTTGTACTTGATCATAATAATGAATACTTTTATAGACAACTTATATAAATATTAAGGTGTTTTTCTCATTCTAAATGAAATATCCTTACGCCGATATACACTCAGCACGATCCCCATTATAAGCGCATGAAATACAGTCGGCGTTAATCCGTAACTAATAAAAGGTAAGGATATAGCAGCAATCGGCAATAATCCTAGTATCATTCCAACATTATAAATGAACTGAAATACAAAAAGAGTCACTCCACCAACAAGCAGCAATTTACCATACCGATCATTTATTTTATAAGAGATGACTATTAATCTTACTACAAAAAGCGAAAGAACGAAGACAAGAATTAGCGCAAGCCAATACCCATAATAGTAAGTCAAACTTGCAAATACAAAATCAGTATCTCCAGCAGGGATGAACCTTGTATCTCCAGCTGTACCAAACCAACCTGCTGACGACACCGCCTCTTTTAAACGTATATACATAAACCCTGCGCCACGTGCATCACGCTCTGGATTTATATATGCTAAAAAGGTAGGCCAGTAGTAATTTTTCACTGAATGTAAGGAAAAGGACATCCTAATAACAAATAAGCAAATGGGCACAGCTGTAATAATCACTGCCGTTTTCTTTCCTAATTTACTCCACCAAAGCATAACGAAGACCATCGTGATATAAATAAACATCGTTGAAAAAGCGGCTCCAATTAAGAATAAATACAGAGAAAATAAATATAGGGCGACAAGATACCTAACTTTCAACCTACTATTATTGAAAAAAGAAGCCCAAGCTAGAAAAAAGAACGGCATTGCCATTAAACGACTAATTGCAACGGGACCAATTTTTATTAACGGTTCTCCAGCCACCAAAACGTTCGGAAAATAATTTAATATTAACAAGATAAGTGCCCCAATTGTATAAAACAGCCACCCGAATCTTTCTAACTTCCGATAATCAGTCAGCATCATAACTACAACTGTTGCAATACCGAGAATAACAGATATCACTTTATTCATTAGTAAATCATTCATATATCCAAAAGCTATAACCGGTAAAAACCCTAACCCCATAGCAGTCACTAATAAAATAAGTAAAAACCAATCCACCTTTGGCTTATGCAGTTTATTAAGCTCCTGCCCTAATTTAATCGGACTTCCCATTTGTTCCACAGCTTTATTTTCAGCAACTTCCTCACTTAATCCTTTTTCTATCCATGTGTTCTTTGCCTGTTTTAAGTGAAACTCTAGTTCAGTTGCTACAAAATCTTTCGCTTCTTTTGATTTAATATGATTCGTAACTTCGCTTACAAAACGCTCCCCTTTTTTATTCAATTTCGCCTCACTCCTGTACTAAGCCTTTTAGTATAAATTGTACCTTCGTAGCATTTTTTTCTGCCTTTCGCAGCATCTTTCTTCCTTTATCATTTAATTGATAATATTTCGCTCCTGCATGATCCCAGCTAGATTGAATAAAACGGTTCTGCTCTAGGCGATGTAATACGGTATATAAAAACCCTTCATTTCCTTCGAATTTCCGAATCCCTCTCCCTCGTAGTAGCTGTGACAATTCGTACCCTGTTTTTTCATTACTGAGGAGTTGTAAGATAGCTAAAGAGATATCCTCTTCTTTTTCGTTTAAAGCATTGATTTTTTCGCGCACCTGCTTTCGATGTTGATTAGAAAAACTCAAATGTTTAAACGTTGTATTCTCCATTGATTTTCGCAGGCCTTTTAATCGATCTTCCATTTGATTATTCCTCCAATCCTTTCTTCAAAAGCTCCTTCGCTTTTTTCAGTCTCGTTTTTATCGTGTTTTCTTTCACGTCTATTACAATAGCAATCTCTTTAATTGATAATTCTTCATAATAAAATAGATAAATAACTTCTCGATATTTTATCGGTAAATTCATTACTGCAGAAGCGAGCTCACGGTCCTCCGCATTTTGAATGACAATTTGTTCGACACTATCATTTTGAACCCCAATGTAAGCAGATTCATCCTCTGCCACGATCACCTTTTTGTTATACCAACTCTTTATATAGTCCTTACATTGATTAATCGCAATTCTCCATAACCACGTTTTCACATTCGACTTCCCTTTGTATGTATGAAGAGATTTATAACATTTCACAAATATATCTTGCGTTACATCCTCAGCAACCTCTTTATTATTTACATATGAATACACAAGTTGTAAGACTTCTTGTCCATACTTGTTCATGATTTCATCGATAAGGAGTTCCTTATCTTCTATTTCAAACGCTTCTACCGTTAATTCATCCACATCATTTCCTCCTTCCCATATATTAGACGACGTACTGTATGGAAAAGTTTTATAAATTTATAAAAAAAATCCGTTTGGCAATAATGTTTTTTATAAATCACTTCCTCAGCAACTTACATATAATAAACCGAATAGTCGTTACAATACATTCACCTAAAGAGCGCCTCTCTCCCAAGGCGCTTTTTAAGTTTGCAATAAGGATTTTGTCTTAGTTTTCTATCGTCAAGATTCCCCTCATCGCTAAATGAAAAAGAGAACCCATTCAATCGAGTCCTCTTCCCTCCTAACACTCACTTAAAGAATCTAATATTTCATGGCCATATAAAGATGGCTTGATAATATCAAAACCAATAAATTCTTCATACTTCTTATCTGCAAAATAAAATACAACGTTTTGAAATAACACTTTTTGCAAATGAATATCCTGAGAAATTCTAAATGAGTATATGTATGTATTATCATTTGAAGCTTTCTTTTTATATATTTTACTTCTATTTGTTAATCCTTTTAATTTATCAGCATTTTCTCCAAAAAACTCAATCCCCACTATACGATCAAATTGATCTATATCTACATTCAGTTTTGGATTTTCTTCCAACTCTTCAGTCGATTCAATCTCAATTTCTGAAGTAAATGGAATTACATACAGATATGCCATCTGAATTTCAGAATCGTAAGTAATTAATTTTTTCATGATACACCTCATATCCGTATTCATTTGTCTTGTTCCCTATTTTAAAACATAATACAATTGAAATGTAACTTAATAAGCTATAACTAGTAGGTGTGATAATCATCTCTTCCATTTTGAAAAAAGGGGGGAGGTGATAGAATGATCGCGATGTTTGTAATTAAATTAGTGTATGGTATCCTAACCGGAGCTGGCGTTGTCATCGGTAGAAGATACGTCGGTCCGTGGCTAATTTCTGTATACAAAAAAGCGAGAACCACCCTGCTTCGTGGAAAAGGTAAGGGCGGTTCTCGGCTAAAACGTTAATGTAATTGTCTTATAACCGCATCTACTACCACCACAATAGTAAGTTAGGTTACACAAGGCAGAAGTTTCTCAGGCTTCTGTCTTCTTTATTTTATGCAAAATTCATACTATATACTCTATCATCATTGTAACACATTTTATTTATTTTTAGTCAAGGTCAACAAATGATGATTATTATCCAATTTCGTTATCTTAAGATATATTCCCTCCTTATCTAAGGGCAGATTGTATCGTAAGACAAAAAAACAAAAGAGTTCAGACTACCTTCTGACGGCAATTCATCTCCACCTGAATTGTTGGGTTTCACCCGTAACACAAATCAGATGGAGCCTTCTTGCCGAAAAGGATAAAAAACACCTGAAGAGGTTCTCTTCAGGTGTTTCTCTATTTTACGCTAATGCAGCTGCTTGTTCTTGTTGATCTACAGGAATGACAGCGTCTGTTAATGCTTTTTCTAATTCAGCTGTGTATTTCATTTGCTCTTCTTTGCTCCAGCCTAGTTTCGCAGCCATGTAGTTGATTACTGCTTCTTTCCACTCGTATACCCAGTGGATGTTGAAGAACACAGCGCCTCTGCGGCGTACGAAGAAGTCAACTGGTTTTGCTGTCATTTCGTAATCCATTGCGTATACAAGTGGGATTAGAACGTCTAGCGGCATGTTGTATTCTTTCGCTTCGTCTTTATGTTTTTTCGCTAAGTCGAACAGTACGTCAACGTTAGAGCCATAGAATTTCGCAAATTCTTCTGCTTGTGCTTTCGTTAAACCAGATTTCGTACCCTCATCTGCTTTTTTCGCAACGAATGCTGGGAATCCGTGTGAACCACTTACATGTCCACCAGAGATTGGCATATGTTTCGTATCGCTCTTCTGATATGCACTATGACCTTCTTTTTGTAGTAGGTTCGTTACGTAGTCTACTACCATTTCAGCCATTTTACGGTATCCTGTTAATTTACCACCTGCGATTGTAATTAAACCAGATTCAGAAGTCCAAATTTCATCTTTACGAGAAATTTCAGATGCATTCTTACCTTCTTCATAAATTAACGGACGTACACCAGCCCAGCTTGACTCCACATCTTTTTCTGTAATTTTTACACTTGGGAACATGTAGTTAATCGCGTTAATGATATATGTGCGATCTTCTGTTGTCATGTGCGGTACAGCTGCGTCTTTATCATAGAACGTATCTGTTGTACCTACGTATGTTTTTCCGCCGCGAGGAATCGCGAACACCATACGTTTATCTGGTGTATCGAAGTAAATAGCTTGCCCTAATGGGAAACGTTTTTGGTCAATTACTAAATGCACACCTTTTGATAACTGAAGTACTTTCCCTTTTTTCGAGTTATCTTTTTCACGAAGTGTATCTACCCAAGGGCCAGCTGCGTTTACAATTTTCTTACCGTACACTTCATATACTTCGCCATCTAGTAAATCGATTACACGTACACCGCATACTTTTCCATCTTTATATAAGAAACTGTCTACTTTTGCGTAGTTAACAGCTTTCGCACCGTGTTCAATCGCTTCTTTCATTACTTCAATTGTAAGACGCGCATCGTCTGTACGATATTCTACGTAGTAACCGCCGCCCTTTAGTCCTTCTTTTTTTACAAGAGGCTCTTTGTTTAATGTTTCTTCACGGTTAAACATTTTTCTGCGCTCGCTTCGTTTTACACCTGCTAAGAAGTCATATACACGAAGACCAATTGATGTACTGAATGATCCGAACGTACCGCCTGTATGGAACGGAAGTAACATCCACTCTGGTGTTGTTACATGGGGACCGTTCTCATATACGATTGCACGCTCTTTCCCCACCTCTGCTACCATTTTCACTTCAAGTTGTTTTAAATAACGTAGACCACCGTGTACAAGCTTCGTTGAACGACTTGATGTACCTGCTGCAAAGTCCTGCATTTCAAACACAATTGTTGATAACCCGCGTGTTGCTCCATCTAATGCAATACCAGAACCAGTAATACCTCCACCAATTACGATCACATCTAACTCTTGTTTATTTACTCCGTTTAATACGTCTTTACGTTGTTTACTTGAAAATTTCATGGTAATTCCTCCCTTTGATAACGAAAAAAGAGACCACGAACTCCGCTATAGATTTCGCCTCTATAGCGTGTTGTGGTCTCTCCAAATCTCCTACCGAATTATTAACTTGTCACCATTATAACACTGTTTATGATTATTTGAAAGCTTTTGTTGCTTCAATCGCTTTTTTCCATCCAGCATATAGCTCTTCGCTTGTTTTCGCTTCCATCGTTGGTTCAAAGCGTTTGTCCATATGCCACTGTTCTTTAATTTCATCTTGGTTTTTCCAATATCCAACCGCAAGACCAGCTAAGTATGCTGCACCTAAAGCTGTCGTTTCATTGATTACTGGACGCTCTACAGGAACGTCTAAAATATCACTTTGGAACTTCATTAAGAAGTTATTTTTAACCGCTCCACCATCAACGCGTAATGTTTTCAGTTCAATCCCTGAATCTGCTTCCATTGCACATAATACATCTTTCGTTTGGTATGCTAAAGATTCTAGTGTTGCACGAATGAAATGCTCTTTCGTCGTACCGCGCGTTACACCAAACATAGCGCCGCGTACTTCACTATCCCAATAAGGTGTTCCTAGTCCAACGAATGCTGGTACAACGTATACACCGTCAGTTGATGCAACGCGAGAAGCATACACTTCACTCTCACTTGCATCTTTAAACATGCGCATTCCGTCACGTAACCATTGAATTGCAGAACCTGCTACGAAAATACTTCCTTCTAATGCGTAGTTTACTTTACCATCTATCCCCCATGCAATTGTTGTTAATAGGCCGTGCTCAGAAGCTACTGCTTTTTCTCCTGTGTTCATTAACATGAAGCAACCAGTTCCGTAAGTGTTCTTCGCCATACCTTCACCGAAACAAGCTTGTCCAAATAATGCTGCTTGCTGGTCACCAGCTACACCTGCAATCGGTATATTTTGACCGAAGAAGTGATAATCAATTGTTTCTCCATATATTTCAGATGATGGACGTACTTCTGGAAGCATGCTCTTTGGCACTGTTAACATGTCTAGAAGCTCATCATCCCACTGTAAGTCGTGAATGTTAAACATTAATGTACGTGATGCATTTGAGTAATCCGTTACGTGCGCTTTGCCGCCGGACAATTTCCATACAAGCCACGTATCAATTGTTCCGAATAATAGATCGCCGTTTTCTGCTTTTTCTCTTGCACCTTCAACATTATCTAAAATCCATTTTACTTTCGTACCAGAGAAATATGCGTCAATTAAAAGACCTGTTTTTTCGCGAACCATTTCGCTATAACCTTTTTCTTTTAGCTCATCACAAATTTCAACTGTTTGACGAGATTGCCATACGATTGCGTTGTAAATTGGTTTTCCAGTCGTTTTATCCCATACAACCGCTGTTTCACGTTGGTTCGTAATACCGATACCAGCGATTTGTTCTGGTTTTACATCTGCTTCACTTAAGCAAGTTGCGATAACTGCTAAAATAGATCCCCAAATTTCTTGTGCGTTATGCTCTACCCAGCCTGGCTTTGGAAAATGTTGTGTAAACTCTTTTTGAGCTGAATGAACAATTTCACCTTTTTTATTGAAAAGAATTGCGCGTGAGCTAGTTGTTCCTTGGTCTAAAGAAAGAATATATTTTTTCATAATGGTTTCCCCCTATGCTACTTTTCTACTATTTGTAGTGCTTTCACTTTTTTTACTTGTCATATAAGAGATTGCTAGTACAATCACAGTTGCAATAATCACATAAATAAGTGCTGCATTTTGTTTTCCTTCAAATACAACTTGATGGAATAATCCTGCAAGTGATCCACCTAGAATTGGACCAACTACTGGAATCCATGCATACTTCCAGTTCGAACCGCCTTTTCCTGCAATCGGAAGGAAGAAGTGTGCGATACGCGGACCTAAATCACGAGCCGGGTTAATCGCGTATCCTGTCGTTCCACCTAATGATAAACCAATACTTACAATTAAGAAACCTACGATAAATGGATTTAAACCATCTGCAAATTTATTTGCTCCAATTGCTAATATACCAAATACTAAAACAAATGTTCCAATCATTTCACTTAAAAGGTTTGCAAATGTGTTCGGAATTGCTGGACCTGTTGCAAATACGCCTAACTTTGTTCCTGGATCTTCTGTTTCTTTCCAGTGTGGTAAGTAATGTAAATATACGATAACTGCCCCGATAATTGCCCCAATCATTTGTGCTGCGATATAACCTGGTACGTCACTCCATGGGAACGCTCCCTTAAATGCTAGTCCTATCGTTAAAGCCGGATTCAAATGTGCCCCACTAATTGATCCAACTGCATACGCTGCCATAGCAACTGCTAAGCCCCAGCCCATTGTAATAACAATCCATCCAGAATCTTTCGCAAACGATTTCTTTAAACTTACACCAGCACAAACGCCGCCACCAAGTACGATTAACAACGCTGTCCCTATTAATTCCCCTAAAAATGCTGACATAAAATCCCTCCACAATCAATTTAAATGCGTTCAAATGTGATAGAGGTAAAATGAATGGCCATTCGTTTTTTCAAAAGAAAAAGATCCACAGCTTACATGCTTCTATATAAAAATATATAGAAACAATAAAATGTGGATCTCTTCTTTTCTCCGTCACGTTTATTAACTTGTCTATAATGTTAACCTTTCATGAAAGCGGTGTCAACAGAATTTTTTCACATTTTCGTCACTTTTTTTGGTAATGTTTCCATAGTTCTTTTTTTGATGTCG
Organism: Bacillus sp. MMSF_3353; assembly: GCF_030733445.1. NCBI lineage: Bacteria > Bacillati > Bacillota > Bacilli > Caryophanales > Bacillaceae > Bacillus > Bacillus sp. MMSF_3353. Next base: position 231,093 of record NZ_JASHJA010000003.1, on the reverse strand, counting down.
TAATTGCTGTCGCACCAGCACTTAAAGCTCTTTCAACATCTTGCACAGTACGAATGAAACCACCCGCTAAAATCGGGACACCAGTACGCTCTTTCACTTCAGCAATCACATCCGTTAGCGCACCAGGAAGCACCTCTATATAATCCGGCTTCGTCTTTTCTAGCAAATTACAGCTCTTTTCCATCGCGCTAGAATCAATTAAAAAGATGCGTTGAATTGAGACGACACCCTTTTGCTTCGCCTTCATAATTACGCTCGCCTTTGTCGACAGTAACCCGTACGGTTTATATTCTTGGCATAAAAACTCCGTCGCATGCCCATCACTTTGTAATCCATGGATCAAATCAACATGTAAAAACACCTTTTTACTATGCTGCTTCGCAAGTGACACAACACTCTTCAATTGACCAACATGAATATCTAAAATAACAATATACTCATATGAACTATGTAATAGCTTTTCCAAATCTTTAATTTGCCTCACTGCCGGCAAAATCTTCTGTTCATGAAATTCCATTCTAAATGTCCCCTTCTTTATGTCATCCTATCCTTTATAGTACACAATTTGAGTAGAAAGAACAGCTAGTGCGGAGAAATTATTTCCTCTATCTATATATTTTCTTCAACTTATCAGAAGCCGTGCCACTTATAACCATTAATATGAGGGGTAAAAAATTCATTACATACGGTGCATCTGCTACAAGTGTAATGCTCGCTCCGGCAAACTTATTTAACATCCATACAACGATTTTTGTAATAAATAAAAATACGCCCATCATAGTTTCATTTTCATCAAAAAGAAAAGAAGCTAACAATAAATTGTTAACTTCTCAGCTGAAAGTAAAATATTATCTTTCCTTATCTTCTAATATCTAGGTTGTGATTGAATATTTGTAAGATGAGTATCAAACATATCAATTATTTCAAGAAATCTATCCGCTTCACGGAAAACGTGATCTGCTAATAATGGATGAATGATACTCTTTATTTTACATTGCTCAATTAAATCACGTGCTGTTTTCTTAAAATCCCGAAGAGATGCAACCGACACACGATTTTGATCTAAAAATTGATCTAAAAGTGGGACTGTTTGAGATTGTGGTTTCATAGATTCTAAGTCAATTGCTTGATACATCAATTCATCAAAATCATTGCTAAAATTCCGCGCTGTGTCTACAAGCTTTCTTTCCGATGGATCAAGAAGATGACCAATAAATTTAGCATGGTCTGCCATAATCCTTAAAAAGAAAACATTTTCTTTAATAATAGCATCAGGAAGAGCATCTAATTTACCTTCATTTAATTGTATTAAACGTTTTCTAAAATAATCAGCTTCCCTACTCGTATGGTCAACTAACAATGGAAAGTTATTTTGTCCTGGCAATTTACATGTGAGAATTAATCCTAAAATTTTTCGTTTAAATCCCCAAATATTAGTTGCGGCTTGTTGTACTTCTGAATTAAATCTTTTTATTTGCTCAGGATCTGTTTCATTTGTATAGGAATGCGCTATTTGTTCGATATGTTCAAACAATCGATAAAATTGATTAGCCTCTTCGATTAGTTGAGTATCCTCACATCTAAACCCTAAGCGAAGAAAAAAAGAATGCTCCTTCATGATTCTAGACCAAAAACGAATTTCATTTAATGAACGCTCAACAAACATTACAGATGTAACACCTGTATCAGGATGTAATGATGTTTCATCCCTATGCATTGTTAATCCCCCCCCCAGTAAATACTGCGCTAGTTCCATTCTTATGAGTAAAAAAATATATAAATACCATTTATAAAAGTTCATGATGAATCTCGTATACATGTAAAGTTAAACTTATATAACCTGCTCCCCCAGAAGAAAAAGGCTATCACCTAGATATAAAATTCTACTAGGTGATAGCCTTTCAAAATTTCTATTAAAGCAATACAGAATCCTTATCAGTATCCTGATTCCGTTTCTCTCGCTCTTCTTCTAAACGCTTCATATACACTTCGCCTTCTTTTTCGATAAACTCATTATCCATCTCTTGCTCTTTTTTTGAAGTATATAAAACCATGTAGCCACTTAATACGATCCCGACGATTACAAGATACACCCACCATGGTAAAGTTTCCACGCAACTTCATTCCTTTCCTTAGACAAGCCTTATTAGTTTCACTGTATGAGGAAAGAAGTGGATTTATGCTTAAAATTTATTGCGGATTCTTCGCGAAGAACGCTTGTACATATTCCATAAATTCTATTGGTTCCTGGCGAAACGGTGCATGGTATCCTTTTTCAATGATATGGAACGTACTATTCGCAAATAGCTCATGATACAGTTCACCATTTTTCCAAGAAACGCTCTTATCCTGTCGTCCCCATATAATTAAAGTCGGCACCTTAATTTTATCGGCCTCCATCGCGATGCGGCGCTCTCTCATTTTCGTAAGCTGATCATAATGCTCTTTATCGTCGCGACTATTTTTCACTGCATTTTTATTATAATCTGTAATCTCTGTTACAGTTTGTAAATCCGTTGATAGCGGCGGCACTTCATAGCTTTCTTTTTGCTGGAAAGACTCGATCCCTGTAGAATCCGCTAAAACGAGATGCGTTACTGCATCCGGATATAAATACGCTAAATTTAGAGACATCTCTCCGCCCATCGAATGACCAAGTACTGCGAATTGATCGTATCCGAGTTTCTTCATTAACTTATAATATAAATTCACTTGCGCAGGAAACGAATACTGAAAATCAACCGGCTTCGAAGAACGTCCAAATCCTAAAATATCAACCGCGATAATCGTGTGATCTCGTGCAAGTTCCGGATAAATATCACTAAACCCATCTGAAGAACCACCAAACCCGTGAAGCATAAGTAAAGGCGGCTTGCCCTCACCAATTTGCTTAAAGTAAATCGTCTGTCCATCAATTTGCGCCATACTCTCTTTCGTATTCAGCTTCATCATAACAGTATTTTTCACTTCTCCAACCTTTGCAATCGGCTTATCAACGAAGTTACATACGATTAACAAAACGAGCACAATACCGCTAATAAAATAAAATTTAAACCGTTTCAAAATTCCCGTCTCCTTTCTCTTGTTGCTATTTAAAGTTTTTACATTATTTGGTTGTTTTATGATTATTTTTAATTGTAACTACGTTAGTTACAATTATACTAAAAAAATATTACTTACTTCTATTAATGATGGTCGTTTTGTAACTATTATAGTTACACATTTAAAGTAAGTCAATTCTTTTCTCTACATACCCTAATGATAAAGAAAGGGACTTCATGTTGAAGTCCCTTTCTTTATCATTATAGTTGGCTTACTCCGCCGTCTCCTCTATTATCTGCTGGTGCTCCGCCTGTGTCTCCTATATTAACGTAGTCTGGTTTTGCTGGTGCCCCTCCTGTGTCTCCTATATTAACGTAGTCTAGTTTTGCTGGTGCCCCTCCTGTGTCTCCTATATTTACAGCTTGATTTGTAAAAGAACTATTGAATCCAATTGATAATACCCCTACTAATGCAGTCCCAACAATAGCCAAACGAAATTTCTTCATTATTTTAACGCTCCCTTTTCCAATATATTTTTTTGAGCCTTATTATTCATATAAAAATATTTACTTGCCTTAACATGATCATCAAACTCATAAAATTTCAGTGCTAAAATTTCAGTGTATTCTTGAATACAATCCCATAATCTTTCTCTTTCAAAATAAGAAAGTCCTTCTAAAATTACATCTTCAATAATTGATACTGAAGATTTCCCATTGAGTTCTTTCAAAATTTTAAACCGATGTTGAAATTCTTTTTCTCCTAAATTAACACAAATATTTAAACCTTTTTCAACAATTGGATTCGCTAAATTATATCGTCCTAATTTGTAATATTCACGTGCTTCTACAAACAAGGCTTTAAAGTGTTCTGGGTAATTTTTGGTCACCTCAGATATATGACGAATCGCTAATTCTGAAAGATTTTGGCTAGCATAAAGCCAAGCTAAATTATGCCGAACCATTAGCATATATTTTTTTTGATCCGCTTTTTGCAATACTTCCATAGCAGAATTAAAGTTCTCTTCCGCTAATTCATAGTGATCTATGTCTACACAACATAGTCCAAAAGCATTTTCACATAATCCTACTTTTATTTCATAGCCTGGATATTGCAAAAATGCTGTTTTTGCCCTATTCAAGTAATCTATCGCATGAACCTGGTCATATTTTTGATAATAGAAATTCCCCATCCGATAATGAAACTCCGCATGTTCTATCGGATCTGCAATATATTTCAATAACTTCTCCGCTTGTTCATACTGTTCTTTCGCTTCGTTATAATTTGAAATTAATGTGCAATGAAATCCTTTGAAAAAGTGATAATAATAAGCTAAAAATCCTTCTGTTGGAATTTCGAAAGATTCCACTTTATCAAAGCTATCTTCTCTAACTGAAATCCAATCAACTAATGCATCATATCTAAAATTTAATAATGTATGATAAAGCAATACATCTTGCTCCACGTCCAAACCACTAATCTTACTATCAATCTCTTCCTTCATCTCCGTAGCTTTCTCTATATTTTGCTGCAACATTACACGATACCAATCATCTAAAGAATGTTTCATTTGCTCCCTTGTTACTACATCTGCTCCCATACACTTGCATCCCCTTTTCTTCAAACTTACAAAATTAGGATATTTATACAATTATCAAAATTGTATATTATCACCTCTTTTCTATGCATTGAAAAATAATTGTCAGAAAATTTATAATTTAAGTGAATTATACCAAATATTTCTATTTTAAAAACTTGAGAAACATTTTTCAGAAAATTTTATAGACCAAATAAAAAAGCAAGCAGTTCCAGCTATCAGCTAAAACTACTTGCTCTCCTACTTATTATTTCTATTTTTACTCTTTAATAAATTCCTTCGTACTTCTCACTGTATCAATTGGACGAACTAATTTTTCGATTTCTTCACGTTTTGGCTCTAAGAATGGAGGTAAAGATAATTTTTCGCCAAGTGTTTCGTATGGCTCATCCCCCATAAACCCTGGGCCGTCTGTTGCGAATTCAAATAAAATTTGTGGTGCAACTCTTGCATATAATGACTCGAAGAAGTGACGGTTTACATATCCAGATGACGGAAGTCCAACGCTACCTATTCTCTCAATCCACTCTTCTAATACAGCGCGATCTTCTACGCGGAATGCAGCATGGTGTACTGTACCAAATCCTTGTTGTGCTTCTGGAAGAACCGTATTATGTTCTACAATAACAGAGGCACCGTTCCCACCTTCATTTACTTCAAATAAATAGAATTCTCCTTCTTGAGCAATCTCTTTAAATAATAGAACTTTTTCTAACACTTCTTTAAAGAAACTAAAGTTCGCGATACGGATAAATACAGGTCCTAAGCCAGTAATTGCATATTCTAATGGAACTGGTCCGTTTTGCCATGGTGTACCTGATTCCACACCTTTATCCAATTCATCTGAGATTAATTGATAGTGTTGATCATCAAAATCAACGAAAGAAAGAGTGTTCTTACCAAATTGCTCTTTAATGCCTGTATGTTCCACTTCAAGACGGTCAAAGCGTTTCACCCAATACGCTAACGCTGCGTCAGTTGGAACGCGGAATGAAGTTTTTGAAATTTCATTTGTACCGTGTACCCCTTTTTGAACACCTGGGAAGTCAAAGAATGTCATATCTGTTCCTGCACTACCTTTATCGTCTGCAAAGAATAAATGGTACGTTTGAATATCATCTTGGTTTACTGTTTTTTTAACTAAACGCATTCCTAAAACGTGAGTGAAAAATTCATAGTTCTTTTCTGCACTACTTGTAATTGCTGTAACGTGGTGAATTCCTTTTAATTGGTTCATTTTATATTCCTCCAATGGTTTTAAATTGTATATTTTCTCTTCTATTATTTCTCTTCGATAGGTGCTAATTTCGCTTCAATTTCTGTTCGCTTTTCTTCTAAGAACGGCGGTAAATCAAGTTTTTCTCCTAAATGCTCTACATCTCCATCAACTGTAAATCCCGGTCCATCTGTCGCAATTTCAAATAGGATTCCGTTTGATTCACGGAAGTATAAGCTTTTAAAGTAGAAACGGTCGATAATGCCTGAAGAATGGAAACCTTTTTGTATTACCTGTTCTTCCCAGTAAGCAAGCTCTGCATCGTTCTTTACACGAATTGCTAAATGATGAATGCTACCGCGGCCTGGCTTTTCAGTAGGACCATCTAAATATTTCACAACGATTTCTCCGAAGGCTTCTCCTTTAATAGACTGGAAAATCGCTTCTTCGTCGCTTCGGCTAACTTCTGTATAACCAAATATATCTGTTAATGTATTCGCCAGTTTATCAAGTCTACGCACTGTCATTTCTACAGAACCCATTCCTTGAATTTGATGTTCGGCAGGAACTTCTGATTTCTCCCAAGTTTCCCAGTGCTCCACTTTTTCTCCGTTTGAAACGAGTAGCACGAGGCGAAGACCTTCAGCATCCTCAAATTGTAAAGCAGGACAATTTGCATATGTTGTCATTTCACTATGTTTCACATCAAATTTCTCAAATCGTTCTTTCCAGTAATGTAAGCTTTCCTCTGACGGAACGAGTAATCCGATTCGCGTAATTGCATTCGTACCACGGTACGTTTTTCCTACTAAAGGCATTTCAAAAAACGATAGTTCTGTACCTGGACTTCCTGTTTTATCTCCGTAAAATAAGTGATACATGGACGGATCATCTTGGTTTACCGTCATTTTCACACGGCGTAAACCAAGCACGTTTTTATAAAAATGGTTATTCTCACTCGCGTTTTTTGTAACCATTGAAATGTGATGATGCCCTTTAATTTCATACATTGATAATTCCTCCGTTTCATTTTACTAGTCAAGTGATACATAAAAAATAATATGCTTCTTAGCTTTTCAATTTATTCTCATTATGTTTTTGTAAATTCATCTTAGTTTTTACTGAATAAGTTACTTCGTTTTTTTAATCGAAAGCAAGTGAGTGTATGTTTTTCATATGACTCAATCGCTTTCGTTACTATCACTTTACAACTCAAGTGATTAAAAAGCAAGTTATTTATCTCAAATTCGAGATATTTTTTTATTGGATAACATTTTGAACTGGAGAATGATAAAGTGAAGGCTAATAATCAGTGGGGGTTTTACTGTCCATTAACGCGGGATAAAGTATTCATACGAAGAGTAGACAACTTCTCCCCTTTAAAAAGGTTTATTACATGGTGAAAAGGAATATTATCCATAAAAGAAAGGGGTTAATTTATGAATAAAAATATATCATTACTGACCTTATCATTATTCCTATATCTATCCGCTTGTTCGACTGAGACAAACACTGGTAGTACATCTACTACTGAACAACCAAAAGTAAAAACTGCCTCAATACAACAAGAGGAAAATCATAAACCTATTTTCTTTCAAGGAAAGGAAATAAAGAAAATTGAGCTTATATCCGCTAAGGTAAAAAATAAAAAAGCAGTTATAAATCTAGAGTTTGATCAAATTATTAAATCCATGGAACATACAGGAATAGATAAGGATCGAGAAAGAGTTATTCCTCTTTTGCTAGATGATGAGGCCAAAGCAAATATTGATTATCAAATGAATGTAAATTACCAAGATGGTTCCAATGAAACATATTTAATTTGGCTAGAGGATAAAAAAGTTGTAATTGCTCGTCAAGATCATGAAGAACAAAAAAATCTAGAACATTACATAATAAGGGATACAGATGCTCAACAAATATTACGTTTATTTAAGAACAATGTAGAATAACAATAAGCTGCCCATATGGACAGCTTATTGTATTTTTTGCTTAACATATTTTTTCTGAAATGCTGGCGGTACTCAATTTAAAAGTTGATATGCCCCCATTCTAGTGGCAAGATATGTTTTATTAGTTCTTCGTTACACCCATGCGTACTTCTTAACTATTTTATTTCATTTTTAATAAAGTGAAACTTTAATCAGTGGGGGTTTTCTTCACCCCCCACTGATTATCAGCCCTCACCAATCGGACTTTTATGGGCAGCCCGACCCCCACCTAACTTCTTTGCTTTCGCTGAATTTTGAGTTGGGGGTCTTACTGCCCATTAAAGCGGGATAAATTGAAATTTAATGACTTAACATTATGCTTATCTTGGGAGCAAGGTATTTTATCGGTGAGTGTATACAAACCATGTAATGCTTGCTGTTAATAATGCTGACGAAATCAAAGCTGTAAGAACACTATATGTTCGCCACATAAGTATTGTTGACCAATCGAAAGCACAGCACAGTATACCCAGGGCAATCGTAGCGGTCAGGAAAATAACTGTTACGGTTATTCTCTTTTTTGTCATTGGCTGCCGCTCATTCGTTCTCCTTCTGCGTAATCCTAAGAGAAATAGCAAAACGGCCAATAGGCAAAGAATAATTGTGATAGACGACAAAATGATATCCAAAAGCTGTGTGCCGCTTATTTCATATGACTGAGTTAGATTGCCTTCTAATATATCTTTAACTTTTAGTACCATGTTTGTATTGGTATTTGCGCCGTTGCTCAGCAAGGAGACGGCTGTTCGTTCATTTGGCAGTATGACTACTTCGGTTCTGAAATTTGGATTGCCCCCAGTGTGTTCTATAATCGTTTGTTCGGCGTTTACGGACCAGCCTGCCGCATAATACATACCGTTGACAGCCGAAACAGACATATCACCCCTATGTGATTTTTCGATAACCATGTGAAATATTTCGGGTATTTCCTGCACGATCCCCATCTGTATGCCCATCCAACGCGCCATATCTTTTGTATTAGAAATGATGTAGCCTGCGGGTTTATTCCCAGCATAATCCGGAGCTTTAAATGGAGTTGTCATAAAAAAGGAAGAACGGTAGCCCTGTGCCAACTGTCCAGTGGCTTGAGCAGCTTCTTTATAAACATACGTCTGGTGAAGACCTAACGGCTGAAATACCTGTTCCTTCATAAAGTCTTCATAGCTCTGTCGCGACACAATCTCAATAACCAAACCCAATACGTCATAATTAACGGTTCCATAGTTATACTGTTCACCGGGAGGGAACGCCAATTCAGCATCCACGAGCATTTCCACAGTCTTTTGCAACATATCCGGTGTATTGCCTTGTGGAATATTTTGAAGATGCCTAATATTTGTTAGACCACTGGTATGGTGAAGAAAGTTATTTAGTGTAAGACTTTGCATATCAACAGGTTTCCCTTGATATTTTAATGTAAACCAAGGTAAATATTTTTGGACAGGGTCAGTCATTGAAAGCAGCCCTTGCTCTTCCAATAGCATAATACCCATACCGGTAAAAGCTTTACTGACCGAGGCTAACTCATAGAGTGTATTTTCACTTGCAGACAACCCCTTTTCACGGTCTGCATACCCTGAAGAAAAGTAGAACACTTCATCATCAGCAAGTATTGAGATTGACATTCCCGGCACACCTGATATACGACAGGCATCATCTAGCAACGCTTGTATTGCCGCAGATTGCGAATCTGACAACGCATAACTTTGTGTTGCAAATCCTGAGAATAATATAAATATTGTTAATACAAAAACAATAATCTTTTTCATAAACTCTCCTTTTTGGAAAATTATAAGAGAATAATATAAAGTGAACCTATAATCAGCCCTCACCAATCGGACGTTTACGGGCAGCCCGACCCCCACCTAACTTCTTTGCTCCAGCCAAATTTTGAGGTGGGAGTTTTACTGCCCGTTAATGTTGGATAAATAACCTCCTTTTACAACTACAAAACTAAATTTTAATGTATCTTTCTATTCACCTGTATAATATCAAATAATTGCGAATAGTTACACTTGAACGAACAGATGGATGTAATTTGAAACAACTTTAAAGAGCCTTGCTACTTAGAATGTAGTAAGGCTCTTAGCTTTTTAATAATCAAAATTCAATAACTTTATTATCATTATACAACAGCCCCACTAAGCTTATTAACACTTAATGAGGCCACTTTATTCACACTATTAATTATGGAACGTCGGCTTATAGAACGAACGATTATCAAGTGCAAAGACACGCTCTGTGTATTCGCCTGGCTTTGTGCGTCCTAATGCACGGTCCATCATGTTCATTTTTGCATCTAAGTTATCGATGTAGTGCAGAATTTCTGCTTCTTTTACTAATGGTGGTTTTGGGCTACCCCATTCTGCTTTTCCGTGGTGAGAAAGGACGATGTGTTGAAGAATTAATACTTCTTCTGCATCGATTTGTAGCTCGTCTGCTGCTTTACCAATTTCGTTCACCATAATAGAAATGTGGCCTAATAAATTTCCTTCTAACGTGTATGTTGTAGAAATTGGGCCAGATAATTCGATTACTTTACCAAGGTCATGTAAAATAACGCCCGCATATAGTAAGTCTTTATCTAACGATGGGTATAAAGCCGCAATAGCTTTCGCTAAATCAAGCATCGATACGACGTGATAAGCTAGTCCAGATACGAACTCGTGATGGTTCTTTGTCGCTGCTGGATATTCTAAAAATTCGTTTTGGTGCTTATTTAACAAATGTCTTGTTAGACGTTGAATGTTTGGATTTCTCATTTCAAATATGTATTGCGTAATTTTTTCAACCATATCTTCTTTTTTCACTGGTGCTTTTTCTACGAAATCCGAGATATCTGTTACTTCATTTTCATTCGCAACACGGATTTGTTTCACACGTAATTGAATACGTCCTTTGTAGTTTAAAATATCACCAGCTACTTTAACGATTGTTTCTGCTACATATTGTTTCTCAACTTCTGGCGATACGTCCCATAGCTTCGCTTCAATATCTCCACTTGGATCTTGTAAGATTACTGTTAAAAATGGTTTGCCATTGCTTGCTAAACCTTTTGTCGCTGTTTTAATTAACAAGAAAACATCGACTTGTTCACCAACTTCATATTCTGCAATTTTCTTTTTCATTCGAATTCCTCCACCATATCAATTACTTTTAGTATAGCATACTACAACTCATTTTCTTTACGCTTATGCGTTAATTTTATAATCTGTTTTTCTGTAAAATACGTTAATAAATGCGCATGGCATGTAAAGAAGATGACTTGTCTATCTTTCGCAATTTCCTTTATTAGTTCAATTGTACGATTCGTCCTTACCGCATCAAAATGCACGAAACTATCATCAATAATGAACGGATAATCATGCTCAAATGTTTTCGCTAATGCAAATCGTAACGATAAATATAACTGCTCTGCTGTCGCTTGGCTTAGTTCATGACTGTAAAAACGCATACCGTCATTACGCTCAACGATGAACGGTTCTGCCTCTGACGGTGAAAAGATTTTACTATATCGTCCGCCTGTTAAATAGACGAAATACTCTTCTGATTTTTGTAAAATACGCGGAAGATGTACTTCATGATAATATTGCTTCGTTTTCGTTAATACTGTCTTTGCGGCCGCATAAGCAGCCCACTTCTTCACTTGTTCACGCACTTGCGCTTTTTTCATTTCCCATTCGTGCAGTAAATCACCGTACGTACTACCTTCTTCTAAATTCGCGATTTCCATACGATGTTTCGCAATACGCTCTGTCAGTTCTTTCTCTTTCATAAGACAATTTTGCGCAGCTGTCAGTTCTTGCTTTAATTTTTCATCATAACCGTCAGCCTCATAATGTTCAGCTAATGATAAACTCGTTAAACGCTGTTCTAACAGATCAATTTGCGGTAATAAACGCCCGACTTGCTGCGCAGCATCTTCACGTTTTTCTGCCAGTTTACCTGCTTCTAAAAACATCTCTTCATCTGTAGAATGTGCGATATGCCATAAACTATCTCGTTCTACTAACAGTTGTTTTAATTGCTCTTGCATGAACTCATATTCTTCTTGCCATTCCACAAGCTTCTCTTTTAACTGCTTACAAGTTTGGCGCTTTTCTTTCTCATTTTGCATACGGCTTTGCGCCTCGTGCAGCTTACTATATTCCACACTACCGATAACAGTTTCTAGTTTATGTTCAAATTGCGAAATCATTTCATATAATGAAGATTTCCGCTCACTTTGTTTCTCTAACTCGCGATATAATTGCTGCATTTTTTCCATACGCTCAAACGCCGGCAATATGTGTGCATACGTATAAAATTCAGGGAACATATAGCGCACTTTATACACATTTACTTGTTCGCTAATGCGGAACGTTTCTCTCTCCCATTCCTCATACGATGAAACGACTTTATCATAAGCTCGCTCCATTTGCTGTAACTTATACGACTCACGCTCAAATAATTTACGTATCTCTTCATCTTTTTCTAATTGATAACGAACTGACATTGCTTCTTCACTTTGTCTCCCACCAGCACTTTGCTGAAGAGTAAGAAGCTCTTCTTGTAATCCACTTGACGGATCTTTATATAAAACGAGGGCAAGAACAATCCCTACAAAAACAATGACACTAATAAATAAGAGCGGGCGGTTGTCTATAAATAAGCTTGTGAATAAAACGACTGTGTTAATAAGAAGTAACAGAAGACAAACTCTTTGCCACTGTTTTTTCTTTTGCACTGCCGCTCCTGCCTTCTCTTCATACTTGCGCTTCATTCTCTCTGCGCCCATACCGATAAACGCCGCATCTTGGAATGACTTTTCTTTCTCAACTAGCGTATTTCGTTCTTCATCCGCTAACATTTGGTGCTTAACCTGTCTTATGTTTTCTTCTTGTTCTTCTAATTGCTCCTGCGCTACTTTGAAACGATCGTCAAGCTGTACTTTTTGCGTTTCTAGTTCGCGCGCCTTTTGCACCGTTTGCGTAATTAACTCTTTCGTTGCCAAACTCATATCAAACGAAAGAACTGTTTCTTTTTCAAAAGTAGCACCAATTTGTTGCTCTAATTCTGTCAGTTCTTCTTTTATATTCGTAATCGTTCCTGTTATATCACGCATTTCTTGGCGTGCATTTTCGTAAGACATATGCTGCATACGAAGTTCTTCTACATAACTTTCTTTTTGTAAAAACTCTTCATCTATTTGAATCGATTCAATTTCCGTTTGCACAGTCTCTGTTTTCTTATGGAGTGAATCCACTTGTAATTGAAGCGGCTCCATCTTCGCCTTAATCGCTTCATAGCGCGCCATCCCGTTTACAGGAAATTGTCCGCCCTCGTTTTCTAACACTTTCTCATGCGCACGCTTTTCAATAACGAGAGGCTCAAGCACAGCTAATATTTCATAATCTTGCTTTCGCTTTTCTGCACTCTCTTTTTCCACGCGAACAAAAGCTAGCTGCTCTTCACTTTCTTTTAACTGCTCCACTTGCTTTTCATACGTGCCAATTTTCCCTTGCCACTCTTTCATCTTCTCTTCAAGCTTCTTCATCTCTTGTAGTGACACATTAATTTCTGGTTTACGCCCACTCGGCTTAAAACGCTGATCCATTTCTTTTTCTAGCTTTTTATCTAGTTGTAATAACGCATCGCTTCCGACTGCGCTTGCTGAAAATAAATAATTTCCGATATCCGCTTCGCCGAGCTGATGAATATTTTGAAGGCCGTGCATATCAAATGAAAAGACAGATTCAAATAAACTTTCATTCATCCCGCTTAATATATCGTGTAAAATTTCCTCGTTGCCCGTTTTCCCGTCTTCAAAATAAACGGTCACCTCACCAGCTGCCGTCTTTGGCAACCGTTCAATTTTCAAACGGCCGTACTTCTCTGTTTGCACAGTCATCGCACCGCCATACTTGCCGCCTTCTTTCGGCTCATAACGGCGCTGTCCTCTCGTTGGAAAACCGAATAAAATACTTTTCATAAATGAGCGAATTGTCGATTTCCCCGCTTCATTTTCACCGTATAACACTGTCAGCATTGACAGATCCATTTCCACATTTTCTAATTTTCCGTACCCATAAATATGGAGTTTTTCAATTCTCATTTCTTATCCCTCTCTTGCTGGAATAATTGCTCTAAAATAATATTTTCTGCTTCCTTTTGAATCTCTTTCTTCTCTTCTTCTGTAAAAGATTCAATACTATTACGCGCTACAGGAGATGTCCAAATACTGCGCAATACGCCGTCCATATTAGTGAAAGCTTCTAACTCTTTCAGCACACTACCGACGAAATGGTTTTCCTCTTTCAAACGCTCGATTTCCGCAAAAGAAACCGTCTCATTTTTCCACTTCATCGCATATACGAAGTCTTTTCGCTCTTCGCCAGCTGCTAAAATATGAAAGATCTCTTCCACACGCTTTTCATCACGTAAATAAGGAGAAAGTGGGCCTTGTCCTGTAAATATGACAGTAAGTAGCGTCCCTTCCTCTTCTCTTCGGCACTCATTCATCGCACTCGATGCGCTCGTCATAAGTTCATCAACAGTTTCAAGTCCATCAATATTCACTTCTATCTCGTCCCACACAACATCCGCCGTATGGAAAAATGAACAGTGCGTTCCTTGTTTCGTAAGTTCAATCAGGTATGCACCCTTCTCTCCTGTTTCCTTACGATGACGTCCTTGTATATTACCTGGATAAATAATGCACGGCTCTTCTGATAAAATTTCACGTTTATGTATATGACCAAGAGCCCAATAATCAAACTGCTTTTCTTTCAGCTCACGAATTTGAAACGGTGCATAGCGATTATGCTCTGCATCTCCTTCCACACTTCCGTGAAGCATACCAATATGAAAAGGCGCATCACTCATTTTCGTAAACTGCGCTGTCATATTATCCGTTACCGCTTGCTGCAAATAACTAAACCCGTAAATAGAAGCTAACAACTCACCATTTTTATAAAATGATTTCTCTTCTACATAAGGCTCCGTAAACACATGAACATTTTCCGGAAACTCAATTGCTGCCCAGCTTCCCCCTAAATGATCGTGGTTACCGTGAATAATAAAAATAGGGATATCATACTGCGACAGTCTCTTCATTTGCTCGCGCACAAACACTTGCGCTCTCAAACTTCTCGTCTCCACATCATACAAATCCCCGGCTAGTAATACGAAATCAACGCGCTCTTGAATCGCTTTATCAACAATACGCTCGAACGATTCAAACGTACTCTGCTTCATTCTCTCCCAAACAGACTGCGGTACATTCATCCCCATCCCTTTAAACGGACTATCCAAATGCAAATCAGCCGCATGTATAAACTTCACTTGTTTCACAAATAACGATCCTTTCTATATTTCAAAAGTTTCATTTTATCCGCATGAACACAAACACTACATGCTCAATTGGTGAAAACTAGTAATAAGCAGGAAATAAAAAACTCCCCACTGATTAAAGTTTCACTTTACCCCGTATTAACGGGCAGTAGGCAAAGAAGCCAATCTGAAAGTAAACTGCCCATAAATACCCGATTGGTTCAACTAATAACTAGTGGGGATGAAAAGACTCCCCACTAGTTAAAGTTTCACTTTATTGTAACACGCAATGTCATATATTTCTTTGCATATTCTAGCGATTTATGCCAAAATAGTTATAAGATTCTGATTTTTATTATTGGAGGGAATTTTCATGGGAGTATACGTTCTAACAGTCTTTGAAAAAGATGGTTCTAAAGCATTAGACGAATCATTCGAGGCGGCAACTGAAAAAGAAGCGAAAGCAAAAGGTGAATCTATTTTACAAGAAAAAGGATTGTATGAAAAAACACATCGCTGCACATCTTCTGCAGGTAAGCTCGTTTTATTCCAGCGCTAAAAAAAGAAGCGTCATCCGCTTCTTTTTCACTCTACTATATCTTCGTCACACCACGTAAACACCACATCTAGAATGCGATTACCGATACGTACGCGCTTATTCCATTTTCCTGTTTGGATCTGATGTTGCAATTCTGCTTTCATCTTTTCCGTCCAGTCGTGAATCGTTTCACTACCGTTGTACGGATATACGCTCGGAAACTCTTCCTGCAGTAGATGCAAGCTCTCTGCATCAAAATGAAAATGGAAGAAGTAGTTTGCTGTAAGCGATGGTTCTTGCAATCGTAAAAAATGATCATCAACTTGCTTTCTATTCCTATAGAAAGTAAAGATATTCACTTTACCGCTCGTAATTTGGTCAATTTGAATTTCGTGCTTCTCTATAATCACGTCTTGCCCACCTCGTTATATACTATCCTTAGTATATATGTCTTTTGCAACAAAGTTAACCATTTTCGCGCGAAATTCATTTCCTTCATTATATTACCTGTACCTCCAAGTACAATCAGAACAAATAAAAACAAAGTTGAAGGGGAGCGATCACATGTATTTCGGAAGCAAAGGTTGGTATGTAAAAGAACTTAAAAAATTAGGTATTCGTACTTACGAAGGTAAAAAACTAGAATCATATCGTACGCATGTGTTATCTAGTTTACTTGAGAGAATGAAGAAGGCTTCGGCTTAATAGATGTAGGAAGCAGCTGCGGTTGCTTCCTTTTTATTTACTAAATAAAAAGAAAATCATTATACCTTAACTTTTTAACTTTACCGTTATACTTCCTTGATAGAAACCGCCCATTATCAACTGAATCTCTAGTACCAAATACTCTTCCAGATAATCCTTTGTATATATTTTAAATTCTCCATACTTATTAACTCGTCCGCTTCCAACATACATATCACTACTTGTTATGACAATTGTTGAATGAGGTTCTGCACGGCCCAATATACGATTATTACTATAGTCCAAAGCATCCACATTTA
Organism: Bacillus sp. MMSF_3353; assembly: GCF_030733445.1. Classification (NCBI taxonomy): domain Bacteria; kingdom Bacillati; phylum Bacillota; class Bacilli; order Caryophanales; family Bacillaceae; genus Bacillus; species Bacillus sp. MMSF_3353. The sequence continues at coordinate 214,394 of NZ_JASHJA010000003.1, read as the reverse complement.
TTTTTTGATGAATATTATTAACTGAATCTCTACATTTATTTTCACACAAATTAACATTGCTTTCTTCTGCCCTTGAAAGTGCTCGATTCCTGCTAGTCTTTTCTGAAGAGAAGGCAACATTCCCCAGCCAACTAAACCTATCAAATATAGTAATAGGTAGAAACATCTACGTTAACTCCCCCATTCTTCCAATACTTCCTTCTCATTTTTTTATCAACTACAGTCTTTTAATGAGCTTACAGCAATACGCTTTATGTTGGGATAAAAGAAAACAGCTTTGATTTTCCATTCAATTTCGCACTGTTAATTTGTACAGAACACATAGAATACTGGTTTTCACCCCAGATGTAATGACAACACTACACAAAAGAAACCACGGTCCATTAAATGTAAATCCACCTTCAAATATATTAATAATAATTATGTTGCCAATTATTAAGAGAATCCATGAAATGGAATACTGTTTTCCATTTGTAATATATAAAATTTCATCCTCATAACAGACTGTAATTCCCCCACCTTGCCAAACACCAATAGCGAAAGAAATAAGCGTAACTGCCAGTAACTCTGCTTGTAAATCCCTAGTCATTGGTTGCGGCGCCGTATAAGTAATAATCCCTATCATCATGAGAAAAGTTATAATATCTATCCAGTTTAATTTTCTTTGTTTGCTTTGCAGCCAAATAAAGAAAATTAATACAGGAATTAAAAGCAAAGTTTCCATTTACTTATTCTTCTTCCTTTCCTACATTAGAAACGTCTATAATTGTAATGCAATTAGATTGTTCTTAAATCTCTCATACTTTCTGAAGCATAACATGAGAAAGAAATAAAAAAATCGTACAAAAGGGCAAGCCTATAATGTACGATTGGGCATATATAATGTTTTAAAAATGAATTAACTTCCTTTCAATAGATACAGCTACTGCTTCTGACCGTGAATTAACACCTAATTTATTGTATATATTTGTTAAATATGCTTTTACCGTTCGCTCAGCTATTCCCATATCAAATGCAATTTCTTTATTCTTATATCCGCGCGCAATAGCTTTCAGCACAAACAATTCTTTAACCGTTAAGTTATTTTCTGCAACCTTATCAGCATGTACTTCTTTCCTTTTATACTTCACTATCTTTTCCATAATATTTGGTTGTAGTAAAATCTCACCTCGAATAGCCGCTTCCAATGTTCGAAACAAATTCTCTCGATCCGTATCTTTTAGCAAATATCCTTTTGCCCCTAACTCAATTCCCTTTAACATTAATTCATCTTCGTTATAAGTAGTTAATATAATAATCGGCGTATGATTTTGTTTTTCATTCAAAGCCTCAATTGTTTCTAAACCACTCATTTTAGGCATATTCAAATCCATTAAAATGACATCAGGTTTCTTCTTTTCTATGAAAGAAAGGGCTTCTTCTCCGTTTGCAGCCTCACCTATAATTTGAAATGAATCACTCGTTTCTATTATTAATTTCAGACCTTCTCTTACAACGAAATGATCATCTATAATTAATACGTTATGCTTCATGGCTATCTCCTTCTTTACTTATAGGCACTTGAATATACACTTTCGTACCTTTCATCTTTTCACTCAGTATATGTATTTCTCCCTTAATCAATCGAACACGCTCATTTAGACCAATTAAACCATAATGTCCAGGATTCTTACCGATATATCTAGTGTCAAAACCAATTCCATTATCTTCAATTTCAATAGTAAGTTTTTCAAGATCATCGATATATTCAACATTTAAATTTACATCTGCTGCCTGTGAATGTTTTGCGATATTTGTTAAACATTCACTAATTACATATAAGCAGTGCTCTTTTACTACGCTTGAAATATACGGTGGACTTTGGATAGTAAATCTCACATGTATAGACGTAGCTTCAGAAAAACGTTGAACCTCTTCTTTTACTGCTCCATTAAATGAATTAGTAGTATGACGCAAATCATCAATAACCAACCTTGCATCATGTAAAGTTTGTCTCGCTCTTATCATAGTTTGTTTCATAATCTCTTGAGATCGTCCTGTATTCCCTTTTTGCATATGGGCATCTATCGCTTCCAATTGCATAATTAAGCTTGCTAAACCTTGCGCTAACGTATCATGTAAATCTCTTGCCATACGCTGCCTTTCATTAGCTAATGTCAATTCTTCCACTCTCATATATGCAGACTCTAACTCTTGAATATAGCTCTGTATACGATTACGTGCATCAAATTGCTGCTTATTAATATAAGAAAAAGGAATAATAATTGCTAACACTAAAAGAAACATAGAGATAAGAATAGCTAATTTATTCACACCATAATTGATACTAATTGCAGCACAAAATATTGCATACATAAGAGTAAAAACTGCCATTACTTTAAATATATTGTTATAAACATATAAACTTTGGGCGATTAAAATAGGAGTTAATCCAACAAAAATCGCTATCGAAGCATTTGTTGCAATAAACGCAGCCAAAAAAACAATGAAAAGTTGTACAAAAAAGAAGTACAACAATTGCCTATTTTTTAATGAACTCGCATACCAATGAAAAATAGTATGAATAACAATGACTATTGTAAAGAAAAAACTATCCATAGAGAAAATATTATTACGAAATTCTAAAAGTATTGAAGCTATATATACGAGTGTAATCCATAAAATAATAAACCTTCTTGGTATAAATACTACTTCCAATACATTTGTATCCAAATCTATATTTAAACTTATTTTTTTCATATTTGACCTCCACCATTACATTATACAAGATGCAACTTACATTTTGATAAAGTGAAGCCTTTTACATATAGCCCGACTCCCACAAATAGCGGGATAAGTCACTTATTCCTCTTCATCCTCATTACCAAATAAAAATATGAATTATTTTATATAGAAATACATTGATGTTTATGTAAGATTATTATTCAGAAATCCATACAATGCTACATAATTAATGTATATTTTAAAAGTTTGCACAATCAAAATCTCCTCAAAGTATAAACGACGACTTTCTGTTCCCTTTTATTTAGTGCTAATGAAATAATTATTTAAACTGAAAATGCTATAATAAACCCAATCAAACTAAGGGGGCACATTTATCTTGCACGGAAAACACATTCAATTTCACAAGTTTGGTAACCCAAAAGATGTATTACAAGTTGAATATAAAAATATAGAACCATTAAAAGATAATGAAGTTTTAGTTCGTATGTTAGTTAGACCGATTAATCCATCTGACTTAATTCCAGTAACCGGAGCGTACGCACATAGAATCCCTTTACCTAACATACCTGGTTATGAAGGTGTTGGCATTGTAGAAGATGTTGGCTCTTTCGTTTCTAGAGACCTTATCGGTAAACGTGTTTTACCGTTACGCGGAGATGGTACCTGGCAAGAGTTCGTTACAACATCAGCTGACTTTGTAGTCCCTATCCCTGATTCTATCGATGATTTTACAGCGGCACAAATGTATATTAATCCTCTTACGGCGTGGGTTACTTGTACAGAAACGTTAAACTTACAGCGTAATGACGTTTTATTAGTGAACGCTTGTGGGTCCGCTATTGGTCATCTTTTCGCGCAGTTATCACAAATTTTAAACTTCCGATTAATTGCTGTTACAAGAAATAATAAGCATACAGAAGAATTACTACGCCTTGGTGCTGAGTATGTAATTGATACCTCCACTGCCCCGCTTTATGAAACAGTTATGGAATTAACAAACGGGCTCGGTGCAGATGCTGCGATTGACTCTATCGGAGGACCAGATGGAAATGAATTAGCTTTTTCCTTACGTCCAAACGGGCACTTTTTAACAATTGGTCTTCTATCAGGAATACAAGTGAACTGGGCAGAGATTGTCACGAAAGCAAAAGTGCACGCGAACATATTTCATTTACGAAATTGGAATAAAGAAGTATCACCATATAAATGGCAAGAAACGTTTCGTCACTTAATTCGCTTAGTGGAAAACAAACAATTACATTTTATGAAAGTCCATTCTACGTATGACTTAGCAGATGTGAAAAGTGCGGTTGATGTTGTGCAGTCTGCTGAGAAAACGAAAGGGAAAGTGTTTTTGACGAGCTATTAAATGCAATTGAAGGATCTATTTTGATTGATTTTTTCAAAATAGATTTTTTTATGTCTTATAAACCCTATTTTAGTATCCCATTTCAACTACCTAAAAAATAACATTGTCAACCGAACTTAAATTGGTTATCATAAAAACGAATATAACAGGAGATGAGCAGATGAATATGAACGAAAAGAAATCTTTTTCAAAAGTTTCTCGGCGGAAATTAGTCGATGAAGTGTTGGAACGTCTACAAGAGAAAATCTTTTCTGGCGAGTATGAAGTTGGTGATCGCCTCCCTACAGAGCCGCAGTTAATGGAAGAGTTAGGGGTAGGACGTTCAACACTGCGAGAAAGCATAAAGATATTAGTACATGCTGGCATATTAGAAGTTCGACAAGGACAAGGTACTCGTATTGTCTCACTCAATACAACGCAAGATTCATTTGAAAAACGACTGCAAGCAGCTAATATAAATCATGTGTATGAAGCACGAAATATGTTAGATAAAGAAGTGGCGATGTTAGCGGCACAGCGCCGAAGCGACGAGGATCTTTTATACTTGAAAGGACATTTGAATAAAAGAAAACATGCCCTTCAAGAAGGAAATTATGTAGCATACATAGATGCAGACATTCAGTTTCATCTAGCCATTGCAAAGGCGAGTAAAAACGAAGTTCTACTTGATTTGTATCAATCTTTCGTACCTACCCTTCGCCACATTTTAAGCCAATTCATATTAAATACAGTGGACTATGAAGATAACTCTGACATTCATGAAAAGTTATTCCAAGCTATTTTTAAACAAAATGCAGAAGAGGCACGAACATACGCCGTTCAAAATTTGGAGCTGAAATAAGCTCCTTATCTATTACACACAAACATCAGATGATATACCGAATAACATCTGATGTTTAAGAGAGGAGAAAATGAAATTGAAACATCAAGAACGAACTTATTTATATATACTAGCACTATTTTTTGTTTCTATTAATTTACGTATCGGAATTACATCTGTTTCACCTGTATTAGAAACAATCCGACAAGACTTAAATATAAGCAATTTTTCCGTTAGCTTTTTAACAGCTATTCCTGTTTTTTGTATGGGGACATTCGCCTTACTGACTGGGAAGGTAATTAAAAAATACGGGGCCGAAAAATCAATTATGGCTTGTCTTATTTTAATTGGCTTGGCAACATGTATGAGAGCTTTTACCTTTTCTATTTCCACATTATTCACAAGCTCTTTATTTATCGGTATTGGAATTGCACTTGCAGGCCCGTTACTATCAGGGTTTATTAAAGAAAAATTCCCTACGAAAATCGGCTTAATGATTGGCATATATTCAGTAGGTATGGGAACTGGTGCTTCTTTAAGTGCAGGGTTAACGATTCCTTTACAACATGTATTAAAAGACGATTGGAATATGGCACTCGCTTTTTGGGGTGTACTTACTATTATCGCTATTATGTTTTGGTATCCCGTTATGAAACGAAAAAAGAATACGAGTACACAAAATAAAAAGAATAATAGCTTACCTTTAAGAAATAAAAAAGCATGGTTGTTCACAATCTTTTTCGGGATACAATCAGGAATCTTTTATTCCATTACGACTTGGCTTGCGCCGGCAAATCAAAGTATGGGTGTGAGTAGCGAACAAGCGGGGACTCTTATAACTGTTTTTACAGTGATTCAAATGATATGCAGCTTTTTAATTCCAACATTAGCGGATATTTATAAAAACAGAGCACTTTGGTTATTAGGGAGTATATGCTTTGTACTCGTAGGTTTATCGCTTATGATTTACCCATTAACCACACCATGGGTCCCTTCTATTTTACTAGGTATCGGGCTTGGCGGCGTATTTCCACTCGCTCTTATGCTACCGCTATATGAAACAAAAACTTCAGAAGATGCGAGTGCATGGACTGCTATGATGCAATCAGGAGGATATATTATGGGCGGATTCATTCCTGTCCTAGCAGGAATCGCTCGTGACTATTTTAATAGTTATACGCAAGTTTTTATTATAATGGCACTTTTAAGCTTCATTTTATTCCTATTAACTTTAGTCATGAATAAAAGGAAAAGAAATGCAGAAGATCTTGTCTCCGCTTAAATTTAAAATGTTAATATATGGTATAATTTAATTAAAAAGCGAAAGGAGCTTCTAACATGTGGCTAATTTCGGCAATTTGGCCTGTTATACTAGTCGGGGGAATTGTAGTATTTGTAATAAAAAGATTGGAACATAAATATAAGCACGGCAAATTGGGTAAGAAAAAATCAAATGAGGCTCAAATTTTATTAGACAGTTTAATACCTATAGGAATGCTCGTTGGCTGTATAATCGGTTTGATTTTCGGCATGTTTTTCCCGGACTTCTCACTGCTTTCCATTAGTTTAGGGTCTGGAATAGGCTATTTATTTGGTTATTTCGCCTATGAAATTTATAGCAAGACAGGAAATAATTTTTCATAATCCAAAAGAAATAAGTGAGGACAGTACATAGTAGTCATATACAATATGTACTGTCCTTTATTTTTGCATCAACGTTATCACCTTACCTTCCACATCCTATACACCTTTTTTATTGATTTTCCTCTCCTCCCTCTTTTGTATATCCGCTTTTTTATTTTCATTGGATCTATACCCATAGTAAAGTAGAGCACATGTAATAACTGAACCTACAATATATCCTAAAAAACATCCTAACCAAAACATAATGTAACCCCCTCTATTCATTATAAATTTTATGTAATACAACTCTTTACATGCTCAATCGTTTATTTCTATAAACTATACACCCTCTAAAGTTATTCATACCATTATTTCTCTCCTTACCTCAAATAACAATTTTATTATAAAGTTAACACTCTCGTTAAACATATATAAAGATTGTTGTATTTCTTACTTTTCTCCTTGAAAACAATATATACTACATTTGAAATAAGCAGGTACGTCTGCTTATTATCTAAATTCCCGTGCAATACCCCCTCACGAAATGCTAGGAGCAATCCTAGCATTTTTTACAATAACGTTTTACTTATTTTAAACATATGTACAGTATAGTTTTTTTTCAGCTTATCCCTTAAGCTGTTATATCATTTTAGCGAGCCAGTACATTCGCCATCAACTCTTATTCATTTTAACTGTAGTCATGAAACAAAAAAATCCCCTCAAAGCATGAACTTCAAGGGGGAGCCTGTTTTTTATTTACTTATATACGTACAGCTGTACCACTTACAGCAACCATTAACATTCCATCACGAACAACTTCGTAATCTACGTCAATACCAACGATAGCGTTCGCACCTTTTTGTTTTGCAAGTTCTTTCATTTCATCCATTGCGATATCACGAGCTTCTTTTAGCTTGCTTTCGTAAGAACCAGCACGACCACCGACAACATCACGAACGGAAGCGAATAAGTCGCGGACAATATTTGCACCCATAATAGCTTCACCATTTACAATATCGATATACTCAATAATTTCTTTACCTTGAATTCCAGACGTTGTTGTTACAATCATGACTGACACTCTCCTAATATGTTGTAGTTTTTTAATGCGCTTTCTTATGTCTTTATTATGACACAGAAAAAGTATCTAATCTATTGAATTACCTTACAGGAGTGTGACAATTTTGTAAGAATGAAACGGCTATTATTTAATAAACCGCTTTTACGTTAGGATACATAAACGATTTTCTATTTTCTTTCCAATCCTTTTCCACTTCTTTAAAGGTTGGTCGCCCTAATTCTTCATTGTTTTCCTGTTTACTAAACCATTTCTTCACATACTGCTCTCCATTTTTATTTTGAACCGTACAAAGGAAACTATTACTACTATCCTTTAATATTTTTACAATCACGAAAAGACACCCCTTCTCTCTTAAACTTGATCTTTTACTATAAGCCCTTCCTCTCTTATAGTCATACGACTCCTCGGCCGTGCCAAAGTTGTAAGATCAAAAACGATATTCATTATGTTTAAATATGTGACGTACATATTATTTAAAGAAATCAGAGTTATACGCATTATGCTTATCAAATATTTTATAGATTTCTAACTTATCATCTAATTTTGCATCTACTAAAATTAATATATTTCCATCGTAAATGTATTCTTCATATTTCTTAGCATGTTCTTCGGGAATTCCTAATCCGATAAATGCTCCTATTAAACTTCCAGCTCCTCCGCCAATACCGGCTCCTCCAATAGCTGCTGCGATAGGTCCCGCTGCTACGATTGGACCCATTCCAGAAACGGCAAGTATACCAAGACCTGTTAATAAACCACCGAGTCCGCCTGCTACTCCTCCTGCCACAAGCCCTGTCGCTGAAAAGATATCCGCTTTATGTGCAGTTTCATGATTCACTTTTTCACCCGATTTTTCTTCCAGATGTTCAATTTCCTTTTGATCCTTCGCAATAGCTGAAATATTATCCGCCGAGTATCCTTTATCATTTAATTCATTAATAACGAACGCCGCATCATCAATTGTTCTAAAAACACCTACTATTTTTCTATCTACATCCATAACTATTAACCTCCTAAAGTTTTATATAATGTATCTTTATCTTTCTTCATTTCTGTATACACTAATCTTCTTATTAACATAACCATTTACGAAAAAAGCGAATAATAAAAGGATCACAAGCGAACTACTTAACAAGTAAATTAAATCAAATGTAATATTAATCATCATTTCATTCATGTATACCAGACTCCTTTTTATTTAAAGTAAAAGTATATTTTTATAGACTAGAACTCTTATAATTCATCTTCAGTCAATCTCTTTCTAGTATATGTATACCCTTCATAACCCTTTCTAAACCTAAAATACTATAATTATATTTTTTCTTATTTATATGTTTAACATTTTTTAAAACGGGTATGTTTATATTGTTATGCTTATTATATGGAAAGGAATATTTCGATGAATGCAATCCAATCTACTACTATTCTTTATAATGAAACACCTACAATAACGCAGATTCATCATTTTTATGCTTTAATGACAACATTTCAAACGAATTTATTTATAAGTAAACACGGAACACTTACTTCTATTAAAAGCTTAAGCACATTAATATCCTTTTTCCTTACTGTAAAAAAGAGAGAGCTTGTATTATTTATCTTTGAAGGAATAGATGCAAAAAAAGCTTTAAGAACACTCTTTCCTTCTTAAAAGTTTTATTATCCCCCTATTCCCTCGATCGTTACTTTTCATATATGTTTTTATATTTCAAAATGATTTCCTCTATTAAAAAAGAACCCCCTAATACAATAGGGGGATTTCTAGTTTGGCCTTATGAAAACTGATATAATATATATTACGTTTTTCATTCTTTACAATTGAAAACTTTGAATAACCTTGAAGGTAGGAATTTTTAATGAAATCGAAAGCAAAATTTAGTATTCGCTTCAAAATTATGGCTGGTTATTTAGTTATCATTTTGTTCTTGCTTATTTCTTTCATTATGTTAAACAATGGGATTTCCAGTTTACAAAAATCTCGTAATTTTATTATTGATCACGATTTTAAAGTTCTTAATTTAACGAATCAAGTGGAGAAAGATTTACTAACAATTGAAAATAAAGCGAAAGGATTTATCACTTCTAATGATGCAAATTACGCTCAATCTCTTAACGCTGCGGAAAAGGATTACGAAAAACATTATCAAGATCTTTTAGCTCTATTAGAGGATAACCCTTCTCAGCAAGAAAAATTAAAACAGATTAATGAAAACATTACTAGTTGGATTAATAAAGAGATTCACCCATTCATTACGAATCACAATAGTAATAACGTACAAGCAATCGACACGACTCAAATTCAATCACTACAATCGCAGCTAACTAACTTCCGTAGTGTAGAGGAACAACTAACGAAAAAAAGAGCTGCACAATTAGATACTCAAAATAATAAATTAGAGATTTGGTTATACGGTTTATTGTTCTTACTTTCTTGTATTTCTATTATCATTTCACTCTATATTTCGAATTCCATTACAAAAACGATTAAAAACGTAATTCAAGCTATTAAATCCATTTCTTCTAAAGAAAAAATTACGGAAAGAATTCATGTAAACACACGGGATGAAATAAAAGATCTTGCTCATACAACGAACCACCTACTAGACGAAATATCTAAAAGAGAGTGGTTACAAACCGAGCTTGCAGAATTAATTTTAATGTATCAAGGTGTACCTTCTATTGAGATATTAGGTAAAAAAATTCTTAGTGGAGTTATACAAAAAACGCAAACCTCTTGCGGTGCATTCTATGTACGTGAAGAAATTGAAGAAACTGTCTACTATGTAAAGAAAGCTTCTTTCGCCGATCAAGGTGCTGATATTGGAAAACAATCCATTAAAATGGGTGAAGGTTTAATTGGACAATGTGCTTTAGAAAAACAAAGCTTTATTCTTCGAGAAATACCAGAAGAATTTCGTTATGTCACTAGCGGCTTATTAGAAATACGCCCTAAAAACCTACTAGTCGTCCCTATCTTATTTGAGGATGAAGTAATCGCAGTAATGGAATTAGTAAGTGTAACTGAGATTTCAGACTTACATCAAGATTTAATTCAACAAACTGTTGATAACCTAGGTTTAACAATCCATAGTATTATGGGACGTATGCGAATTCAAACTCTTTTACATGAATCACAAGCAATGACAGAAGAGTTGCAAGTTCAATCAGAAGAATTGCAAACGCAAGCTGAAGAACTACAAATGCAAGCCGAAGAATTACGAACAACGAATGAACAACTAGAGTCTAGAACGGAAGAGGCAGAGCAAAAGACAGCTGACTTACAAATTACTAAATCAGAATTAGAAGAAAAAGCAAGTGAGTTATTACGTAGCTCAAAATACAAATCAGAATTTCTAGCAAATATGTCTCATGAATTACGCACACCGTTAAATAGTATTTTACTATTATCTGAAATGTTAAAAGAAAATCATGATAATCATTTATCCGACGATGAAATTGAATTAGCAACTGTCATTCATTCATCAGGAAAAGATTTACTTACTTTAATTAATGACATACTTGATTTATCTAAAGTAGAAGCTGGAAAACTAGATGTTATTTTCGAAGCAACAAACATAAGTGACATGGCAGCAAGTATGCATCAAAACTTTTTACATATAGCTGCACAAAAAAATGTCGAATTTACGATTGAAGACAGTGATACGATTCCTGATCTATTTTATACAGATGCAAAACGGATTGAACAAATTATTAAAAACTTATTATCCAATGCATTTAAATTCACGGAAAAAGGATCCGTCTCTTTACATTTCAATTCAATAGAAGCAACTAATTTAAGTCATGAAATGCAGTCTATAAGTAATGATTGGATTACAATTTCAGTAAAAGATACTGGTATTGGTATCGCTAAAGAACAGCAGCAACTCATTTTCGAAGCCTTTCAACAGGCAGATGGAGCAACAATTCGGAAATATGGTGGTACAGGCTTAGGGTTATCTATTTGTAAAGAGTTTGCTAGATTGTTAGGTGGTTGGATTACGTTAGAGAGTAATGTAGGAGAAGGCAGTACTTTCACTGTATATATTCCTAACCTTCCAAATGGATTAACTGATATACAAGTATCCAATTTAGAGGTTGCAGCAACGATAGAAGATGTTACCCCTGCTGAAGTTGTGGAGGAAACTATCGTGACTCCTGAAACAAATAATGTCTTCCAAGAGAAAACCATTTTAATTGTCGATGATGATCACCGAAATATATTTGCATTACAAAATGCATTAAAAAAACAGCATGCCAACATTATTACTGCACAAAATGGCATAGAGTGTTTAGACATACTAAAAAACAATACAAATATTGACCTTATTTTAATGGATATTATGATGCCGAATATGGACGGTTATGAAACGATGGAACATATCCGAATGAACTTAAGGTTACATGAAATACCTATTATCGCATTAACTGCGAAAGCAATGCCAAATGATAAAGAGAAATGTTTATCTGCTGGCGCTTCAGATTATATAAGTAAACCATTAAATTTACATCAACTCTATTCGGTAATGAGTGTATGGTTAATAAACTAAGTGAGGTTTAATTTAAGTGGAAAATAAGTATTATAATTTTGATCCATCCGTCGATATGGATAAGCGCACGAACTTAGAAATTGAATTACTATTAGAAGCGGTATTTAAACTATCTGGCTTCGATTTCCGCCAATATGCTCGTACATCTATTTATAGAAGAATTTGTAATCGAATGCAGATCTCTAATATACCAACCATTTCAAAGTTAATTGAAAAAGTAATTCATGAGGAAGGGTTTTTAGAACAGTTATTAAATGATTTCTCCATTAATGTAACTGAAATGTTCCGTAACCCTAACTTTTTTAAAGCGCTAAGAGAGCATGTCATTCCTGAATTAAAAAAGTATCCTGAAATTAGAATTTGGCATGCTGGATGCGCAACTGGTGAAGAAGTATTATCCATGTCCATCTTACTTCACGAAGAAGGATTAAGTGAAAAAGCTGTTATTTACGCAACAGATATGAATACAAATGTGTTAGAAAAAGCAAAACAAGGCATCCTTCCGTTAAATAAAATGCAAACTTATACGAAAAACTATTTACAAGCTGGCGGTACACAAGCATTTTCTAACTACTATTCAACAGATAATCGTTTTGCTTATTTTAATCCATCTCTTTTACAAAACATTATCTTTGCGCAACATAATTTAGTAACTGATCAATCTTTTAACGAATTTCATATTATACTTTGCCGTAACGTTTTAATTTATTTTACAGGTAAACTTCAAAACCAAGTACAGCAACTATTTTATGAAAGTTTAGGCCACAATGGATTCCTATGTTTAGGAAATAAAGAAACTCTTCGTTTTTCAAATATAATGCCGCATTATATCCAGTTTAATCCGAACGAACAAATCTATCAAAAAATACAATAAAAGCGTATGAAATCCTCTGTTTGGATTTCATACGCTTTTTATTTCGCATTCGTTTGTATCATAATGAGGCACATATCATCTGATTGTGTTTTCTTCTGTTCTTCCTTATAAAACCCTTCTATCTCTTCTTCTAAATCTCCCCATTTTCTTTCTGTAAAAGCACGTAATTTCTCTTCAGACTCAAATTCATCATTTGCAATTGCTTCAAGCACACCATCTGTAAATAATAATATTTGAGCGTTCTCCTCAAAAGGTATAACTGTCTTTTCAACTTTTATTTCATCAAAAAATCCTACCGCACAACCCCCGCGATTTAGTTCCACTACATTCGCTTCATCGACTAAAACGTATCCAGAAGGATGTCCTGCATTTACATATTCAATTGTTCTCTTTTCTGTATCAACTACTAAGTATATCGCTGTAAAATAATATGGAATATTATCATTCTCATTATGTAAAAGAGTCATATATTTATTTAAGTCTTTAATGACAAGTTCTGGATCGATTAAAGATTTAATCGTTTCACGTAATACAGACGAAATAAACATACAAACTAATGAAGCAGATATACCATGTCCCATCACATCTAATAATATAATACCGTAGCGGTTTTTATCGATTTTATACCAATAATACATATCTCCAGCTAGTTTGAATGAAGGTAAATAGCTTGCTTCAATTTTTATATGATCTTCTCTTAATGGGCTACTTAATAAGTTTCTTTGTACTTGTGTAGCTAAATCCAATTCATTACGAAGGTTTTCTTCTTGTTCTTTATGCCAATTTAATTCCGATTTCAAGCGTAATGCTACACGCATACGCGCTAACAATTCAACTTTATTTATCGGTTTCGTAATATAATCCATTGCGCCTATATCAAGCGCTTCAGCTAATTTATTCGCATCTTCTAAAGCTGTTACAAAAATAATAGGAATATCTTTAAACTTCTCCTCTTTTTGTAATCGCCTACAAACTTCAAGTCCGTCAATTTCAGGCATCATAATATCTAATAGTATTAAATCAATTTCATTATACCTGGAAGAATCTTTTCCAAATTGAATGTATTCGAAAAGCTCTTGTGCAGAATTAAGCGATACAAGATCCTGATATCCGGCTTGTTTTAAAATTTTTTCAATTACAAAGATGTTAACCGGATTATCATCGACAATTAAAATGGACACAAGTTATTTCCCCTTTTCTTATATAAAATGTAAATCTATGATCATTTTCTATTTTTCTAGTATTACATACTCAGTTACAAAATGAAAATTTCCTACTCAAACATATTTTTTATACAGCAAAAGAACAAACCCCCTAGAAATGAGAGTTTGTTCTTTCACTCTATAAATTAATTTAACACCATTGCTTTATCACTTAAAAGACGATCTAACTCTTCCATATGATTTGTTTCATCTGCAATCATATCTTCTAACTTTACAACTAACTCTGTCATATTTAATTTCGCGGCCTGTTCTTTTCTCGTTTCATAACGCTTAATTGTTTCATATTCTGACTTCCTAGCTTCTTCTAACATTTCTCTAACATCTTCTACTTGTTTCACTGGTAAAGGGATCGTAGTAGGTGTACCACCTAACGTCTTAATTTTCTCCGCTAAATATAGGGCATGTCCTTGTTCATCACTAATTTCAGATTCAAAGAAAGGTTTTAACACTTGTCTATATATACCAGAAACTGTAGCAGCATTATGGTTATACATAATAATTGCCGAGTATTCTCCTGCTAAATCTTTATTCAATCCTTCGATTAGTTCTTTCACATCGTGTGACATTTTTATATCTCCTCCTATACTTAATAACTACCCCTTTTCTCATGTTTTAAACATAATTCTTTAAAATTTTTATGTATCTAAAAACGCTGCTTGCTTCAATTTACTTATCGCTTGTCTTTTAATACGAGAAACGTGCATTTGTGAAATACCTAACCGTTCCCCTGTATCCTTTTGATTTAAATTCTCTCCAAATATATAATGAATGACACTCTTTTCCGTCTCATTTAATACGTTAAAAATATCCTTTAAAACGAGACGTCTTTCTGTCTCTTCATATCCTTGCTCTACTTCACCTACAGATTCAATTCTCGCTACCGAACTGCCATCAGATGAATTTTCAACTACATCGTCTAAGGAAGATACTCGATAATTATTTTTCGCATCCATAATTTCTAGCACTTCCTCTTCGGATAGTTCTAAATGATCCGCAATCTCTATAATCTTCGGTGAACGTTGCAGTTGATCTGTTAGCTCCTCTATCGCAAGTTTAATCTTCCCGCCTAAATCTTTAATTCGCCTTGGAACATGAATACCCCAAGTTTTATCACGTAAATACTTCTTTATTTCGCCTACTATCGTAGGTATTGCAAACGGCTCAAAAGCATTCCCTATCGAGTAATCATACCTTCTTATTGCGCCTAAGAGCCCTAACATTCCTACTTGTATAATATCCTCATGCATCGGCCCACCTTTTGAATAGCGATATGCAATGGAATGTACGAGATTTTTATAGTGATGAACTAATCTTTCCTGTGCTTCATCACATTGGTTTTGTTGGAAGTCTGCAATTAGTTTAATAACGTCTTCTTTAGCAAGATTTGTAGGTTGAGATTGGATTTCCATCATTCTCCACCTGCTCTCTTTGTATATATTTTGTCATTAAAACTGTCATGCCCTCATCATGCATAATTTGTATATCATCCATTAACGTATTGATTAAATATAAACCTAAACCATTTTCCGGCAAATGTTCTACTGGTTTACTAATATCATACGGACCAACTTTCTCTTTTAAGGTGCTAAAATCAAAGCTAATCCCATTATCAGCAACCATAATTTCTAATCGATCTTCATATAGCCCAAAGACAATTGCAATTTCTCCAACGTCTTCTTTGTATGCATGTTGTACAATATTTGTACATGCTTCACTAATAGCAATTTTCATATCTTCTATATCGTCATAAGCAAAGCCCATTCGATTCGCAACACCAGCCATTGTTAAACGAATAATAGCCACATATTCTGCCTTTGCAGGAATTTTCATTTCTATCTTTTCAAATCTCTCCATCATCCCTAGTCACCTTCTTTCTACTTTTTCAAAATCGGAATTCAAATTTAATATTTCTGTTAGTCCTGTAATATCGAATAATCTTTTTAGTCTTTTAGATACACCAATAAACTCTAGCTTTCCATCATTTTTCTTAATTGCTTTTAATAGAGCTATAAACACACCTAAACCTGTACTATCCATATACTCTACCTCAGTAAAATCTACTACAATATGAACCTCTTTTTCGCTTGCAATAGGCATAATCTTATTTTTCAAATCTGATGCCGTATATGCGTCAATTTCACCATTAAGTTGTACTGTATAACCTACATCATTTTGCAAAATATTTATTGCCAAATTCATCATTTCCGCCCCCTTATCTCAAACTCTTACTATTTAATTACCCATAAAAATTAATTTTAAACATATTTTTTTATTTTCATTATAAATAAATTTTCTACACCTTTCTCGGCTTAACACTTAAATCGTACTAATAAATGTTTAAAACTTATAATTTTGTGTATGTATAATGTATAAACATTATTTTTAGGGGGATCTATCTATGGAAGAGCACAACTTTAAAAAGGGAGATTTTGTTCAATTTTCTTATCGACACGATCATGCTACAAAATTAATTGGTTCCATTATTAACATACTAACGAATACAATTGTAGTGGATATCGGTAATAGCGAAGACTTATCTCATATAGAACCAAGGCAGGTCGTAAAAATAAATAATTGTGAAAAAGTAACGATGGTTTAATACATAATAGAAAGTGTAATTTTAATGAGTGGGGGTTCTTCATCCTCCACTCTTTCCTATGCAGATTACATAAAAAAAGCATCCAAATTAGTTTAATTGGATGCTTTTTTTATGTATTTTTACGAGCTTATTAACCTTATAGTCGCATATAACAAACTTAGGATTACTATTCATTATCATACTTACGCTTTCCGCAGCATTCTAGAAAAGAATGTAACGATTAAAATAAAGACGATTGCACCTAATAAAGCTGGAAGAATAAAGATGCCTCCCCATTCAGGACCCCAATGACCAAATAACGCACTACCTACCCAAGATCCGATTAATCCGGCAATCACGTTACCAACTATACCTAACGGAAAGTCTTTTCCTGTAATCATTCCAGCTAACGCACCAATAAGTCCACCTACAATACACGTAATAATAAGTCCCACAATTAAACCTCCTATATTCGTTTTATATTGGATTCATCAAGCTTTGGTATGTAACCAAAGCTTGATGAACATATATTATTCTTTATTATCCAATTCATCACTTATCTTTTGTTTCACTTTTCCGACTTTTTCTTTTATCGTTCCCTTCGTTTTTTCCCACTTCCCTTCATTTTTCAACTCTCTATCTTCTGTAACTTCACCAATTCCTTCTTTTACTTGTCCTTTTTTCTTTTCAACTTTACCTTTAACTTGTTCTTTTAGTCCGTTCTCACTCATATTTACAATCTCCTTTTCGTAATAGATTTATAGATTTACAGGATACAAATTTAAATAGAATACATGCATCTTCTTTCTTGTAACCATTCACCGACTCTTTCTAAATCCTTAACGAATAACAAGATTTTTCCTTCATCCAGCTTTTCTTCGTAGAAGTTCGCCTCTTCCTCATTAAGCCCTAACTCTTGCATCTTATTTCTTAACTGATCTCCCGTGTTTTGAAAGACGTTAATAATGCTTGTCCCAAGTCCCTCCTCCTTTATCCCAATTGTATTCACGTCTGCATTGTCTGCGATTCTATCTGTCCTCTCTTTCTCATGTGTTAATACGTAAATATCTTTTTGGTCTATCCCTTTCTTCACTAAATCATTCGCCGCATTCATGACCTCTTTCTCCGTAATAAATTCATATACAAAAGGTTTACTATACTTCGTTTCCATCTTTAACTTCCTCCTTTAAAATGAATTATTTGTTATATTATATGTAGTACACCCATTTTCGAAATGTTAAACATAAAATATGAAAAAAGTTATGTGAATTTTTTCTATCCTAAAACTAGTAGAGTAAATCCGCTTACAATAACTACCTAAATTAACAGAAAATTGTTATAATTAAGCGTAAGGAGGGATACTATGAAAAAACAACTTATTTATGTGCTCTAACCGCTCTATCTTTCACTTTAATAGGCTGTGCCAGTACCTCAGCTACAAACAAATCTCCACAAGCTAAACAAGAACAGAAACAAAATGCCTTTCAATTAAACTCCGCAAATATTACAGATATCGAAATACTTAGCACAAAAAATAACAACGTTTCAAAATCTCAAACCGACAACGAAGAAATGATACAATCTATCGTTTCAGCAGTTCAAAAAGGCACGCCTAAAACAATTACACTAGATCAAAAAAAGCGAAAATCTGCACATTCTACTATAACCGTTACATATAAAGATGACGCAAAAGAAGAGTTTCTTGTGTGGATTGATAATAAGGAGCAAATTACGATTGCTAAAGATGAGAAGAAAGATAAGGTTGAAGGTGTGACAGTGAATATTAAAGATGTGAAAATGATGAAGGATTTCTTTTAAAATTTTAATATAATTGATGTTAAAAAAGAGTAGGATGTAATCCTACTCTTTTTTAATCTTGTCCAATAAATAAACTTGTATAAAATCTATTTAAGATCTAATTTTGCTAAATCATGTTGTAAAACATTATTTCCTTCTTGTGGGTTAAATACTATTGCACTAAGACCAAAAACATTCGTAACAACATCTCTATCTTTCGAACGAATGATTCTTACTTCATAAGCAAAAACTCCTGGAGGAAGAGCTGCTGAACGAAAAGTAACATATCGATTAGGTGCCAATGTTTGTGTTGAAGGGTCTACTAATGGTAACAATACCGGAGAACCCGATGACCAATCAAACATTTCAACAGTTACTGTATGAGTATCATCTGGATCAACATTCATAGCTTCCACAGTAAGAAACAACGTAGCGGAATGTCTACGTAATACACCCGTTGACAAAGTTTCATTGTGATGTTTATGACATTTTCCAGGAGGATGACCATAGCCATAACTCATATCAATTCCCCCCTTTCATTTACAATTAAGGACAAGTATTCCTTATAATATATAATGCTAGTATTATTTTAATGAAAGGTATAAAAGCGGATTTCTATCTGTATTTTTGGATATTTTATTTTTTATTTATTCCTTCTTAAAGAATAATATAGATTCTCCTATTTTGCCCTTGAACTCTTTCTAAGAATAAAGTGAAACTTTAATCAGTGGGGGTTTTCTTCATCCCCCACTGATTATTAGTTGAACCAATCGGACTTTAATGGGCAGCCCGACCCCCACCTAACTTCTTTGCTTTCGCTGAATTTTGAGGTGGGGGGCTTACTGCCCATTAAAGCGGGATAAATAAATCTATTTTGGAAAGGACCTGCTCCATTCATTTGTAAAAGCATAAAGTAAATTGAATCCGTTAAAACACATGAGTGAACTCTTGGTTTTCCTCTCCTATTAAAAGGAGGAACTATTATGGGCTTTGGTGGTAGTTGTGGCGGCTGTGGCTTCGCCGGAGGATTTGCTTTATTAGTTGTATTGTTTATTTTATTAATCATCGTTGGAGCTGCTTGCTTCTGCTAAAAAACTATCGAAAAGACACTCATGTGAGTGTCTTTTCTTCATATGTAAAAAAAGCCCACCTATTTCCGTAGGCGGGCCTTATCTTTATTACACAATATCAAAGTATACTCTCTTTTCCCTTGATTTTTTATGTAATTATACATATTCATGAAAATAGAAGAAGTAAAATTGTCATTACAACATATTTCCCACTTTCAACTTATTTATCAGTAGAATGTTTTTCTACAAAATCAAGGATTCTGGCATTAACTTCGTTAGAGAACTCACCATTAATTGCGTGAGATGCATTTTTCCAGTTCACTATATCTATATCTTTAACGTATTTTTTTCCAGTTTCGACTGCTTTTACCGAATTGTGCATTGTACTTTTTTCAGCCATTAAGGCAAGCACTGGAACATTGATATTTTTTAAGTCTTCTTTACTAAATAAATCAGGCGCTGGTGTTTTCAATTTATAGTTACGCATGCCCGACTCGATTAACTTAGCGATTGGCTCATCATCATTTGTTTCTGCTCCTCCAGAAACATAGCTTAACATCTTTTCTCTTAAAAACTTAGGTACAATAGGAACGGAAGCTGGAATAGATGCCAGAATCATCTTTATGGATATTTGTGCAAATACAAAGACTGGGTCCAATAAACTAGCCGTAGCAATATGCTTAGGGTTATATCTGGCCAAATTCATTGCTGTCCAACCTCCAATAGAGACACCCACGATATGCACTTTTTTTAAACCTAATCCTTCAATTACTTCATTTAACCATTCTGCTTGTTGTTTTTGGTTTTCAATCACCTTCGTTTGCACGCTCATTCCAGGTTCACCAAGTAAATCGATTGTGTAAACAGGCCTTTTCTCCCTTAACCCTTCTAAATTCGGTACCCACATTGGAGTAGATGCACCACGTCCAGGGAGTAAGAGTATTGGTTCCTTATGTTTATTTTCCTCTTTAGTAAAGTAATACGTACGAATTGTGCCAAATGTAGTTTCTATATCTTTCATATCGTTAGGTGTTGGAAGAAGTGCCATTGATTCATCGTAGGCAATTTGAAAGTCTTCTTTTCCTTTTTCAGATATAAAGTGACCAACCTTATTATCCTCTCTCTTCATTTGAATCCCTCCTTTCTACAAATATATGGATAAACTTTATTTATATATTCATGGGAATCATCCATTGAAAATTTATCTTCTTTAAGCCAAAACTGTCATTTAGAAAAAAGAAAAAGACACCCTAAGGTGCCTTTCTCTGACTTGAACCATCTTAATTTTAATAATATGTATTGGACTCCCATCCCATAACAAAAACGCTACCTTTTTAAAAGATAGCGTTTTTATATTATCCTTGCTTATTCTTCGCTTTCATTTGCTCTTCATAAACAAACTTTGCGGTCATAAAATCGTTAGGAAAATCTCCCAATGCCTTCTTCATCACATTTAATTCTTCTTGTGATTTGATCTCTACTCCGTTTAAGAAATCAAATGCTTTTGATTGTTCATCCGCAACAAAGTTTTGCGTCATATAGTCATCTTGGAAGTCTTGCTTCGCTTTTTCTTTCACTTTGTTCATTGCATCTGTTTTATTTATACTTTTCACAGGGTTTGCGAATGCGCCTGTAGGCTGTTCTGGTTTCAGCTCTTCTTTCGTTTCCGGCTGTGGAGCTCGGGCTGGTTGTTGCTTAGGTTGTTCTTGTTGAACTGGCTGTTGTACTACTTCTTGCTCTTTTTTCGCTAATTCATCTTTTAACTTCTTAACTTGCGCATCAAGAGATTTTTTTTCAGTTTCTAATACACTCATATCACTTTTTAACTTTTGCATTTCCTCATAATGTTCATCTACTAATTTATTGTATTCTTTCTCAGTGTACATTTTTTCACTAGTTGATGTCGTTTTTCCCTTCGCAATAACTACATTAATAATTACAAGTAACACTATGATTCCTATTAACGCAGCTAAAATCTTCTTTTTGTTCATTATTAATCCTCCAAAATGTAAAATTACCAAAGTCATCATAACAGATGTAGCTACGTTCCTTTGTCATATTTTGTCGAACTAAAATAATAAAAAAGCATCTGAAACAGATGCTTTTTCTCATTCTCACTACATAAACGTAATCGTCACTAAAGAATATCCTTCTTTCGCATTATACGGCTCCGCTTTATAAGAAACACGGTTTGCCCCTTGCGGATAACCGATTTCTCCAATTACTTTTTTCACATCTTGCAACGCACCATCCATTGATTGTTTATAAAGGATTTCAATCTTTGGTGACTTTTCGTTATAACGTTGCTGCATTTTATTTTTGAATTCATTATAGTTGTTTGCAATGTATTCATTTCCTAAATAATTTAACTTTGTATCTTTTAAAATTTGCTGATATGCAGGGTTTTTCGTACTACCTGCCGCAATTTTATTTGTTAATGTACTATAATAATTTGTTGTAGCTTGCGGATAGTCACTTCTGTTCCACTCATGATTTCTTGCGATTTGCTCATCTGATAAGTTGAAATAAGAATATGTTACGCGGCCTTGTTCATCTGGTATTGGATCATCGAATGTTGTATCAAGGTGATACCATTTGTTTTCGATTTTCACTAAATTCCAAGCATGAGGCTGACCGTCCCCAGTTCCTACTACAAAATGATTCTCAATACCTGCTTCTTTTAATAATTGATAGGTTAATAGTGCGTAACCTTGGCAAACTGCAGAACGATTTACGAGTGCTTCATATGCGGTGTAAGCTTTATAAGACGTATCGTAAGAAATATGCTTTACGACATAATCATGAATCGCCTTCACTTTTTCGTGATCATCCATTCCAACTTGCGTAATAGAAGAAACAATTGCCTTTGCTTGCTTCATTACATATTCCGTTTGTTCTTTCGTTTCACGATATGTAATCTTTAACGTAAACGTATAATTTCCAGGTGATCCAGAAATTCCATATGAAACATTCGATCTATTATAATTTGTATACTCATTTTTACCTGCGACTTCTTTATAGGCGTTGAAAAGTGTCTTCATTACTTCTTCCTGATTACCATTTTTCGTTTTATATGGAAGTGTAATATTCGTTTCGTACGCATTAATACGCTTTTGTACTTCATCTTTAAATGCTGCTAATAATGCCGCATCCCCTGTATCTTGCACCGCAACTTCAGGCTTTTTATATTTCAAAGTATTATATAAAAACTGTGCATACTGTTCACGTGTTACCGTTTTAGATGGCTCAAATTTCCCTTCGCCTGTACCAGAAGCAATCCCGTTTGATTGCACCGCACTAATGGCATTTTCACCCCAAAAACCACTTGGAATATCGTTAAACGTATGCTTTTGTTTCGCAGAAAGATGGAAAGCGTTTGTAAGAATTTGTGCCATTTCTGCGCGGCTAACAGAATCTTTCGGTCTAAATCCACCGTTTGCATCACCTTTAAAAACCCCTAATTTCGTTAACGTTAAAACCTCTTCTGGGAACAATGTTGAACCTGAGCGAATATCTCGATACGGATTATTTAAAGTAGATCCATCTTTTAATACGTAACGAGCACCTTCATTACTGAACGTACCACCTTGCTTATTTGGTACTAACACACGATAAATTAAAGCTGCAACTTGTTCTCTCGTCGCAACATCACCGAAACCAAACTTTCCATTTC
Organism: Bacillus sp. MMSF_3353; assembly: GCF_030733445.1. Lineage (NCBI taxonomy): Bacteria > Bacillati > Bacillota > Bacilli > Caryophanales > Bacillaceae > Bacillus > Bacillus sp. MMSF_3353. The sequence goes on along the minus strand of NZ_JASHJA010000003.1, from coordinate 191,015 downwards.
CATAACCGGAAATAATATTTTTACCCGCTAAATCTTTAATCGCCGGATACGACCAATGTGATGTAGGCACATCAGAAAAAATACCTGCTTCAGCAGCCTTCACATCACTGCCGTTTGTATACAATAAAGCACTACCAATAAGTGATAATGATGTAATTGATTTTAATAGTTTTGTGTACATAATTCCTTCTCCCAATACGTTCTCTATTTTATATTTTGTCGAAAAATCTAAAAATATGACAAAATACATTATACAATTAAAAGGTTTTGAGGGATATATTGAATTTTAAAATATGCAAAAATTCATATTAATATATTTTTCCGTGTTAATATTATGTTGTTTTATTTATGAATATGTATAGGTAGTAACTCGTTATAACTCCCCTCATGGTAATCTCTAATTTTATATTGAAATTCTTTAAAATAATTCTTCTTTATTTCTCAATATAAGGAGTCTTGGATTTCCATTAACACTCCTGTAATATTATTAACAAAGAGTAAGGTAAGAGTTACTCTTTGCCATTTTAGAAGAGGTTCTGTTGGAGACAACAGAACCTTTTTTCATATAGAGGTAGTTTTATTAAATTTTTCACCACTAACTATAAAAAAACATCTTATAATCATAATGTAACAAATTGATGCATTTAGGGTAGATCAACTGCCAGTTACACTAGAACTTATTCTTTTCATTCTTATAGTAATCAGTGCTGTTGGCTATTTAATAAAAGACTACCGACTATCATAATCTAATTTATAAAACATGAATTCCTTCGAATAAAACTCAATATTATGTCCATAATGTTGATAGGCTGTATGCCAACATTCATTTAGTTTTCTCTGTATCTCCTTGTATTGAGCAGTTAGCCATTGCTAGCTGCTCTTTTATATATAACCTTATTAGACAAGTTTTCATATAATATAGTCATTCCTTTCTTATAAAGTGAAACTTTAATCAGCCCTCACCAATCGGGCTGCCCGCAAATAGTGGGATAAATTAAACTCGTCACTTGAATTATAAAAAAGTGCTTTACTTTACTGAAAGGTGGTTGCGGAAACAACCGACTTTTTATTTATGGCAAAATGAGATTTCTATTAAGATTCATTACAAAGTATGTTATTACTGGTACAATATGGTATAATAAATACAGATCAAACATTGAAAGGAAATATGACAATGAAAAGATATTTTAACTTCATTTCACTTTTCTTAACTGTACTCGTAATAATTAATCTTACAAATATACATACAAAGTACCAATTCTTTATAGGTGCATCTATAGCATTATGTTTAACTATTATTTCTACAAATGAAATTATAAAATTCCTTGCTACTAGTAGCTTATTAGTTTACGCATTTGCCGCTTTTACTCTTTTAAGTATTGCTTGCTAACTTTCAATGTCGCTTTTATTAAAATAGCGTTTTTATGTAATTCTAATATTGAGGCACATACGACTTTTTTGTTTATGGGTTCTTACGTAATAGTAAGAACCCTTTTTTATTCCAATCACGATTTGTTCATTTTTTTGATACATTTATGGAACATTCATACGTTACGTGGGATAAATCCTTTTGACAGAATGAATAATGAGCTATATCTTTTTCTCAATGAATTTATGTATTTAACATGATAAAATAATAGTTGGATGGGAGTCCAATACATATTATTAAAATTAAGATGGTTCAATTCGCAGGAAGGCACCTTTGGGTGTCTTTTTTTGTGGAGAATCAGTTTAAAAACTAAAAGAACCTCAATAAATGAGGTTCAAAAAATCTACTATTTTAAATTACCTTCGTAAAAAGCAACTCCATTTTGAACATGTTTTAAATACCACGTAATCGTCCCACCACAAACATTTTCATTAAAACTATTAGCATATACTCCATTTGAGTAATAAAGAGTTCTTTTGAATTTACCATTAGAATACTCATAAGGAATTGAGCATGTTGCTTGCTTCGGAGAGCTCACAGCTTTTTGCGTATCAGCTGAAGCTGCCCCAATTCCTCCTGTTAATGCAATACCAGTTGCCAATAACCCTACTACTAATTTCTTGAACATAATAAATCCCCCTTTAATAGTTTTTATAGCTTACAATTTAAATGTATCACTTCTGTAATTTATGTAAATATCTTGAATATGTAGAAATATTTATTTAATTTTTGGTAATATTAGGATTTTATTTTATCAAATGAAAAATAGAGGAGTTAGAAAATTATGTAACAATGCATAATAAATCAATCAGATATTATGATATACTCACAAAGAACTGATACAAAATTTCTTTAGATTGGAAAACTAAAGTCTTATCTACCTAACAGGAAGGCGCCTAATGGCGTCTTTTCTTTATTTTCAAAAGGACCTGCTCCATTCATTCTTTAAAACATAAAGTAAAGTGAACCCATTAAGATCCATGGAATGAACCCTAGTTTTACCCTCTTATCTAAAGGAGGCACTATTGTTATGGGATATGGTGGTAGTTGCGGCGAGGGCTGCGGTTTCGCTGGAGGATTTGCTTTATTAGTTGTATTATTTATTCTATTAATCATTATCGGATGCAGTTGTTTCTGCTAAAAAACTATTAGAAAAGGTACCTATACTATATATAGGTACCTTTTCTTTATGTGCCTTATTCATTATCTGGTTCCAAACTTTTATCACGATTGGATTTGTTTTTTTCATTTTTCGCATTCGTCATACCTCAAATATGAATCGATTTCAGACATGAGCTTTTAACTAAAAGAATTTGGGACCACTTTTTCCCACAAAGGAAATACCTTTTTGAAAACCTCTACTATAGAAGGATCAAATTGTGTACCAGATCCTTCTATAATACGTCTATAAGCTTCTTCAGGAGATAGAGCCGAACGATATGCTCTTGAAGAAGTCATTGCATCGAATGCATCTGCTATTGCAACAATTCTTGCGCATAATGGTATTTGATTTCCTTTTAGTTTTTGAGGATATCCCTTTCCATCCCATCTTTCATGATGAGAAAGAATTATGTCTTCACTACCTTTTATTAAAGATATATTTTTAAAAACTTCTAATCCTAATTGTGGGTGTTTCTTAATAATATTATATTCTTCTTCTGTAAGAGAAGATGCTTTCTTTAAAACTTCATCCGGAATGCCTATTTTCCCTATATCATGTAATAAACAAATAAAATGAAATTGTTTTAAAGAATTATCATCATATTCATTTGTTTCTTTAGCAAGAATAGTAGCATAATTGGCTACACGTTCACTATGCCCTTTAGTATATTGATCCTTTAATTCCATTATCCTCATTATCGATAAAGCTGTTTCTTTCATTTGTTTTTCATAGGATGCTTTAATTTTTTGTACTAAAAATTTTAATGAAAGAAATACAAAAAATGACGTAACAAAAATTGTTAGAAACAATAATATTAATGATATTGGATAGTTAATTTCAAAATAATAAATAGCAATTAAAAATCTACATATCATACAAATAGATACCGATAGAAGATAATGAATACTTAAAAATAAAGGTGCAGAAATTACTAAGAAGCACTCTAAATAAGGGATATGTAAAGAAGCACCTGGATTACGTATAAACATAAGATCGTATGCCAAAAGATAACTAATACTAACGCCAAGAAAAATATATTTTGTAAACATTTGTTTATTCATTTTTTGTAAACATTTACTATATAAAAAAAATGAAATGAAAATAAATAAAAATACGAGTTCAAATAAAAGCTTCTGTAGTGTAAAATCCTTTCTAAGAATAAAATGTTGATAAATATTATCAAACAAAAGAGTACTACAGGGAATAAATAGAAACATGTTTATCGGTTCTTTCGTTTCAATATTTTTAATCCCTTTAATCATTTTACACACCGCCAAACCTTTTTAATAAAAAAATAAGTTCATATAGATATTATTAATAATATCCAAGAATAGATAATAGTACAAAAAATACCCTTTCTCATAACCTATAAATGGGGTACCGCCATGATAGGAATGTATAAAAAGATAAATAGGGTTATAGAAAAAGAAAAAGGCGAATTCCTTTTGAAAGTAGGAATTCGCCTTTTTCTTGCTACCGATAATAAGATGTTATGTAAACCTAACTGTATAGAATATACAGTTAGGTTTACATTTGAAAATGAACAATAAAAAACAGTAGTGTATAAAATCACTACTGTTTTTTATTGTTTCTTATAAGTGAATTATTTGTATTCCTGTTTATATAATTTAAACGAATAAATAGCTCCAATAAAGAATACAAAAGCTTCAAATAATATAAAGATTTGACGGAAATTCTCAATATCTTTACCAACTAAAGAAATAAATATAGCATTCATTAGAATTTGAATAGTAAACATACGAGAAGTAATTTTTAAATAAATAGCATTTGTTCTTTCATATGGTTTACCAATTTTTTTGTAAATAATAATAAGTGCAATTACTGAACCCAAAAATAGAAGTGCTGTAAGTCCTACAACGATATTGAAATTGCCTGTACTTTCTAACATCCATTTATTTAATAGATCAATCATTATTATCTTCCTTTCCTACATACGAGAATATTTCGTTCTTCTTTTTCACTATAATAAAAAAAGAAAAAGGAAAACATCGAACTTTCTTACAAACATTCGTGTATTCTTACAATTTTGTCATTTTGTAAATGTATTCATCGCCTTGCCTTTCACTATTTTCTTTGGAAAACATAGTGAATTACAAATTTCAAACTTCTTTTAACTAAAATAATAAAAAAGTATATAGGATTATATTAATATTCAAAAAAACTATAACGAACAATCTAAAGTTTCTTATTCAAATACTTTAGACTCTCTTATCTCGGGGCATCATTCATGGCCTATCGACTTAATATTTGGAAGTATATACAAATACCCTAAACAAAAAATTAATTTGGGGTATTTGCTTTTCTTAGCTTGATAGCGATACCCTACTATTTAACATCAAAAAAACCTCGCTATTAATAACGAGGTTTTCCATCACGAAACTTTATCTTCAACCAGTATTCCCATGTGCATATTGAACGATGACATCTTTAATAAATTGAGAGGCTTCCTGATGATTGACCGAATTATGAGACACATTCAAAAATAACGTAAGAGCCGTGACAACACCAACTAAGGTAACACTTATTTTTTTCATTTTAATGCCTCCTTTTTAAAAACCTCTTCACTCGCTTTATGGCTAGAGAAGAAATAATAACTCGCTTTTTCAAAGTTATGTTCTTTATGGAATAGAACCGCTAGTACTTCAGTATATTCTTTCACGTATTCCCAAAGCTTCTCTCTTTCGAAATATTCAATACCTTCTAATACAATTTCTTCTAGCTTTTCTCCATTTAATCCTTCATTTAGTCCATTTAAAATTTTAAAATGGTGTTGGTACTCTACCAATTCTAATTTATCGCAAATCTCCGTGCCTTTTCGAACAAGTACTGAAGCTAGTGAATTTTCGTCTAATTTAAAATGTTCTTTCCCCTTAATATATATCGCTTTATAGTTTTCAGGCATTTTTTCACAGACCTCATTTAAATGACTGATAGCTAACTCCGAAAGATTCTGTCCAGCATACATTAAACCTAAATTTTGTTTTACAACTAACATACCGTTTTCATTTTTAACCTTTTTAAAGATATCCATTGCCGAAATATAAAGTTCTTCAGCTAATTCCCATTCTTTCAAATGTGTACAAGCTAACGCCATTAGGTTGTTACAATAACCGATTTTCACTTCATACCCTTCATGTTTAGCAAATATTTCTTTTGCTTTTGTTGCTTGTTGGAAGGCCACAAAAGCCTGATAATAATGATATTGGAAAACAGCTTGGTTATAATAAAACTCTGCTTTTTCAATTTCATCTGGAATACTTTCAAGTAAATTTTCTGCCATTTCATAATGCTCTTTTGCTGCATTGTAATTACCAACTGCATTAGAGTAGATTGCTTTATAAAAATGATAATAATACGATAAAAAATCATCAGTTGGTTTACCCAAAGATTCAATTTGATCAAAACTATTTTTTGCTATACTCAAATTATCTATTAAATATTTATAACCAAAATCAAGTAACGAATAATACAGTAATAGATTTTGGTCTTCTTCAATATTATTTATAGAACTCTCAATTTCTTTTTTAAATTTATATGCATTCGCAACGTTTCTATTTCGAATTTCAATATACCAGGCATTTAACAGTTCAGTAACTTTGTTATTTACGGTAGTTTGAACATTCAATTTACATCCCCCTTTTCCAAAATTATCTATATACTCTTTTCCTCATACTACCATACAACATTACCTCGTGATATCTTCATAAACTTGAGATAATTTTTACAGAAAATTCAGAATTACATTCGTTTAACTAACATTTATTTAAACAATTAAATAATTGATTTTACACAAACGAAAAGATAATAATCTTAAAATCGCAATCTCGGCTGCACCCCATGCCTATCAAGCTAGTATTTTAAAATGTCCCCTAAACGAAAATTTTATTACTTTCCAGTTATCTATGAGAATTTAGTTCATTTTTTCATTTTGAGTAGTTTATTTTGGGTAGCATGATAGTGATGTGGTGCTATCCCTGTTAGTAGTAATTTTAATATCACTATGGATAAATTACTTTTAGAACTTTACTTCCAAGAACGAATTTTATGTAAATAATCAGTTAAAAATTCCCTTTTTTAATTGATTAAGTAATATTTTGAAAGAAAATTTAGTTATAACAGAAAGAATATTCAGTGTATTACCTCGACGCGCTGAATAAGTACATTAAAGTATGTTAAAAATTTAGCTTAAGGTGGGATTGTATATGACTGAAGATAAAAGACTGAAAAAGCCGGTGGTAAGTTTTATATTACTAACCAACATTATTTTTTGGCCACTTTTTCTGCTTGTAGGAATTACAAAGTTATTACATTTTCCAACTTGGATTTTTGATGTAATGCTCTGCATATCAGCTTGGTCTTCCACTTTTGCTTTTATATTTCTATTTAAAAGAATTTATCCTGGACAGAGTTTTATTCAATTTGTAAAAGATAGATTTAAAAATAAACTTAATTACTTTTGCTAAATATGAATATTTTTTAAAGAGGTAAAGTTAATATAGATCAACTAAATAACGCAAAGAAAATGTTTTATTTCATAAAAAAAGGCTCCATTGCTGGAGCACTCAAAAATAAAATAAGTAAATGAATTAAAACAAATAACAGACAATTTAACTATATAGATTAAACATAAATAAATCTATATATATTTAATATTACATATTAAAACCTGTTTATTGATGCTATAATAGGTTCACTCGATGATTGTTATATTTTTTTATGGTTTTTAAGCAATATGATACCTTCTTAACACCAAGTGTACAAGTAAAAGAAGACATCTTAATCGATGTCTTCTTTTCTTATACAATAACAACACAATAAAATTAAGTTGAGTCAAGCTGCAGGATGGTACCTTGATATGACAGTAAAGAATACATCATCACGGTATCAGCAAGCAAAAGTGTATTCTGCATTTCTGAAAACAGTAGATGGCAGATTGTGACCTGCTGAATCTGCTAAGAAAGAATATACAAGAACATCCTTAACATCATCTTTATTTCCACTAACGATGACATCAAGAAAATCTTCTATTTGGAATTCTGGCGTAAACAACACAATCTTAGTTGTTCTGTTTGGTTCTAAAGAAACAAAAGTACGAGAGATTTCAACTAACTCATTTTGAGTCGGGAAAGAAATGTTTCGACTTCTCTTAACAGTTACCGTTACATTACTAGTATGGCAGCGTGAATCATTGTTTAACATAATGTTGAGAGCAGTTGGAATAATCCCATTTTCAGAAACTGGAACTCGAAACACTCCAGTAGATTTATGAGCCATATAATCACATCCTTTCAAAATAAAATATACTTACAATATATTAGATGCAAGAATCGTTCATTTTGATAGGGACAAATTACTGATATGTGGTACATATGTGAAGAAATCAAATTGGCAATGGAAATAGACTTTAAACTAGACAAATAAAAGTTGATCGATATTGTTAAAAAACAAAAAAACTCTAACTAATTCGTCATGGCGATTTAGTTAGAGTTTTTTTGTTTGAAGTATTCACGAGTATCTACCCTTATCTTTTCAGGTAAAACAATATCAAGTTCTTTATCTAACCATGCAAGAGTCTTTTTACGAAGAAACTCACGCATGTGTTCTTCTGCTTCAAGCATTACTAAGTTAATTGTACAAGAAGAATTGCTAGGGTCACAAGAATTACAAGCGTCGTCTCGATATAGTAGACCATTCTGTACAATATTTTTACATTGAAAAATAGGTTTTGGGCCTTCGACGGCTTCTATTACATCCCAAAAAGAGATATCTTCTGGAGACTTAGCTAACCTATATCCTCCCTTTACACCTGGGACAGAATTCACAATGTCAGCTTTAGATAATTTACCGAAAACTTTTGAAAGAAATGTTTCAGAAAGTCCTTGAAACTCTGCCAAATCTTTTATTCCAACACTTTCCTTGGAAGGAGTATTAATTAAATAAACTAGGCAATGCAAGGCATATTCAACCCCAACACTATATTGCATATACAAATCACCTGCTTTTTATTTTAAGGGTTATCAAATTGTATCTTAGGACCATTTAGAATTTTAGTCAAATAAAAAAAGGCTCTTTTAGAATAGTATGTATTTCATTTGACAAAAATAATTTCAGAGCTTATATTAAAGACTAAGTTAATCGACGATTAACTTAGTCGGCAATTAAAACGTAAAAACTTTTAAAAAGGGGAAATACAAATGAACAAAACACTTATCATAAACGCACATCCGAAAGTGGATGATACATCATCAGTCAGCATTAAGGTTCTTAACCACTTTTTAGTATCTTATAAAGAATTAATTCCTAATAATGAAACGATTGAACAGATTAATTTATACGATGATGTAGTACCAATGATAGATAAAACTGTTTTAAGCGCATGGGAAAAGCAAGGAAATGGACAGAAGTTAACTGATGAAGAACAAAAAGTAACAGAGCGTATGTCCGAAATTTTACAACAATTTAAAAGTGCAAATACGTATGTTATCGTATTACCTTTGCACAACTTTAATATTCCATCAAAGTTAAAAGATTACATGGACAATATCATGATTGCACGTGAAACATTTAAATATACTGAAACTGGATCAGTGGGATTACTTAAAGATGGAAGAAGAATGCTTGTTATACAAGCAAGTGGAGGAATCTATACAAATGATGATTGGTATACAGAAGTGGAATACTCTCATAAATATTTAAAAGCAATGTTTAATTTCCTAGGTATTGAAGATTATCAAATAGTTCGTGCACAAGGAACAGCAGTACTAGATCCAACTGAAGTATTACAAAATGCATATAAAGAAGTTGAAGAAGCAGCTTCCAGATTGGCTAACAAATAAATTTTTTCACTGGAAGAATGATGGTTATAATTAAAGATCCCCTCCACCACAAGGCAGAGGGGACTTTCCAATTCCTATTTCAAACTACCCGCAATCTCCGTAAAGATAACTCCAAGTGCATGTGCACCTGCATCTGGGTAGCCTAAACTTCTTTCACCAACTGTACCGGCGCGGCCCATGCGAGCTACGATTTCTTTCGTATACTCTGCTCCTTTAACCGCTGCTTCTGCTCCTTTTTCAAAGGCAGTTTTCATGTCTTCTTCGTTTGAAGCGCTAGCTAACCAAGAGTCTACACATGGAGCAAGTGCGTCAACAAGCGTTTTATCACCAACTACTGCTCCTCTACCGAATGATCTTTCACCGATAGATTGTATGCCTTGCAGTGCTGCTTGTAACATTTCAGCGAATTCTTTCACTGTTAGCTCACGCTTCTCGCCTGCTGCTTTACTAGCTGCGCGGAATGCTCCACCCCAAATTGGACCAGATGCGCCGCCGCAATGTTCCATAATAATCATCGAACAACCGTCAAGGAACGATCCGATTGTTACGTTTTCTTGATCTACAATAGAATGCCACTCACGTTTTAATTGCTTAAATCCTTTTGCCACACTCATTCCGAAGTCGCCGTCACCTGCATGTGTGTCTAACTCACAGAACGGTACTTCATTTTTAATAATAATATCGCTCATTTTATCAACGAGATAAATCATGTTGTTTAATGTAATGACATTATTTTTAATAACAGCGTGCTCTTCCGCTGTTTCTATTTCAAAGGAAACTTCCTTCTCTTCTGCTCCTTCAAGCACATTCACATACTCTACACTTTCAACTGGACCATCTACTTTAAACGCTGGTGTATTACATTCTTTAGATAGTAATGTTTTTAGCTCATCATCTAGTTTCATTACTGTTAAAGACATACCAGCCATATCGATACTCGTCATATAGTTTCCGACAAATACTCTATTAATTTTAATGTTTCTAGCAGCTAATTCTCGCGTCACTGCGTTGTTAAATAAGTAAAGTTCTTGTAGTGGTGTTCCGCCAAAACCGTTAACTAGAAGTGCGATTTCTTCGCCGTCTTTTACTCCTAAATCTTTTATTAAATCACTTGTCATACGGTTAGCTAATTCATCAGCTGACATCGTTTTTTCACGCTTAATTCCTGGTTCACCGTGAATACCAACGCCGTATTCCATTTCATCTTCCGCAAGTGTGAAAGTAGGTGATCCGCTCGCTGGAACTGTACAAGAAGTTAACGCTAAACCGATTGTGCGCACGTTAGCCGCTGCTTTTTCTGCGACAGCTTTCACCGCTCCTAAATCCATACCCGCTTCCGCTGCTGCGCCGGCAATTTTATGAACGAGAATAACCCCCGCAACGCCGCGGCGTCCTACTGTGTACAGGCTATCTTCTACTGCAATATCATCGTCCACTTTTACGTAGTCGACTTCAATTCCATCTTCAGTCGCTAAATGCGCACCGTTTTTGAAATTCATAATATCGCCGCTGTAATTTTTAATAATTAATAACGTACCTTTTTTACTAGCTGTCTCTTTAATTGCTTGATACACCTGAATTTGTGAAGGCGAAGCAAACACATCTCCGCACACTGCCGCATCTAACATTCCTTTTCCGACTAATCCTGCATGCGCTGGCTCATGACCACTACCGCCGCCACTAATTAACGTTACTTTATTTTCGTTCATTTCTTTCTTCTTAATTACTTTATATTTTTTCAAAAGCTCAAGCTCTGGATGAGCCATAACCATTCCGTTGCACATTTCCATTACTAATGTTTCTGGTTTATTTATAATCTTTTTCATTGTGATTCTCCCTCAATTCCTTTAATATATTGTGATATATTTGAAATCTTCTTCTTACTACTCATGTTAAAATGAAAGCGTTTTATAGTAAACGGACAAAATGGATAATCTGTCTAAAGACACCGCTCTCATTTGTAGGTAGGATTTTCATATTACTAACATTCTAGGGATGATTCAGATGACCTCTTCTATAATTTCTAAAAAGATAATCGCGAATTCATTGAAGTATTTAATGGAAACAGAGTCGTTTCATAAAATATCAGTGAGCGATATTATGTTACACTGTCAAATGCGTAGGCAAACTTTTTATTATCATTTTAAAGATAAATTTGAACTATTAAGCTGGATTTATAGAGAAGAAACGAAAGAGAACATTATCGACTTTCTCGACTATGAAACGTGGGAAAACATTTTCGATTTATTATTTGATTACTTTTATGAAAATCAAAAATTTTACCGAAATGCTTTTAAAGTCATTGAGCAAAACTCGTTTAATCACTATTTATTTGAGCATACGAAAAACTTATATATGAAGATTATTGATGAATTATCTGTGAGCTGTGGATTCAGCCTTTCTGATGAGACAAAAAATACGATTGCCTCCTTTTATAGTCACGGCTTCGTTGGAACGATAAAAGATTGGATTGAAAGCAAATGCGAAGTAGATCCTTCCATTATGTCTTCTCTCATGAAAAATATGATAAACAATCAATTACTACTATTACTGGAACAATCAGCAAAGTAATTAAAGGGTGGCAAAAGCAATGAAAAAGATTATGAATGATGTAGAAAATGTTGTTCAAGATATGATGCATGGCTTTTATTTTGAACATAACGAAAAAGTAAATTACGATGAAACAAATAACATCATTTATGTAAAAGATATAGAAAAACTGACGCAAAACGTTGTTATCATAAGCGGCGGTGGTAGCGGACATGAACCTGCTGATATAGGTTATGTAGGAAAAGGCATGCTTACAGCGGCCGTAAACGGCAATATTTTCACTCCGCCTACAGTGGAACAAATTATTGCGGCAACTCGCCTCATGCCAAAAAATAAAAGTATTTTATTCATCATCAAAAACTTTAAAGATGACGTAGCAAACTTTATTGCGGCTGAACAAATTGCTAAAGAAGAAGGAAGAAAAATTGATCATATCATCGTAAATGACGACGTTTCAATTGAAGATGATGCTTCGTTTAATAAAAGAAGACGCGGCGTCGCTGGTACTGTTTTCGTTCAAAAAATACTTGGTGCGGCTGCTGAGAGCGGACATTCTTTAAAAGAACTAACAACACTTGGCCGTTCTATCACCGAAAACTTACACACATTAGGAGTCGCACTTTCACCTGCAAACGATCCAGTGAAAGGAAAAGCTTCATTCACATTAAACGAACATGAAGTCTTTTATGGCGTTGGTATCCATGGTGAAAAAGGATACCGTAAAGAAGCACTATCCTCTTCTGAAATATTAGCGATCGAACTAATGAATAAATTAAAAAGCATTTACCGCTGGAGAAAAGGCGACAACTTCGCTATTCTCATTAACGGATTAGGCGCAACTCCATTAATGGAGCAATACATTTTCGCAAATGACATTCGCCGTTTATGTGAGCTGGAAGGATTACATGTGAAGTTCGCAAAGGTTGGTACATTGCTAACTTCTTTAGATATGAAAGGTGTTTCGCTCAGTTTGCTTAAGGTGGCGGATTTGGATTGGGTGAAGTGGTTGAAAGAAAGTACGGAAACTGCTAGTTGGTAATACAAATAGGATGGCTTCAATTGGCCATCCTATTTTTGTACGTAATTCAGCTATTAAAAAATTCAATTACTGAAGAATTCTGCCCTCAATATTACAGCAAATTTACATTAAAAATGTAAATCCTCATTTCCTTCGTATTTTCCTTTATTAAGTCTTTTTCTTATGAATAATTCTGCAACAATTAAATTAGGTACCCACGCTAACCAAGCAATAATAGCGTAGCTAAGTTCAAACCGCTCTATTCCAAATAGAACGATAAACAACGGTAGCCAAATTCTTAATGTAACTGCTCCAAAGGTTAAAGAATAATTTCTAATCATCCAATTCCGATGGTCTTTAATTTTTTTATTCTTAACTCTATGTAACGCTTGATATGCTGATGTTAGCCAAAATACGGATAACAAACCGAAACCTAGCTTCGCTACCAATCCTCCCGTAGCATAAAAGGATAGATATAGTCCAGAAACGCCTCCTAATAATATACCAACCATATAGATTCTCCCAACTATTCGATGACGGTTGATATTCCTTTCTCTAAATTTAGTGGATAATGTAAAAGGACCAATTACTAATGCTACTATACTAGTTGTAATATGTATAAATAACATCATATACCAGAATTCACTTAATTTAGATCCAAACATAAGCTTCGCTTTTACAAGTCCTGTTTGAAATCCATCCATAATAAAATATTGGACAACAACATAACCAGATACTAAAAGAGCAAAAAAAGTAAATACAAACCAAATTTTCCTGTTCAAATTTTACTGCCTCCTTATTACATTAAGGAATTAGATTATACATTACTGTTCATTCTAGAGAAAAATAGAAAAACCTTCTTCATACATAAAAACCCTCAAGTATATCGTTCTATACTTGAGGGTTTGCTCATCTATTTCTTCGCATCTCTCATTTTCTTACATCAATAGTTAGCTCATCTGTAATCTGCTCAAGATGGAAAAATTCTTTTATATAATGGATATGTGACCATTTCTCTTCTCCACCAATAATAAATAATTCTTGCGCATCATACATAAATGAAAAACTTGGATAGAAACTGTCAGCCTTTATTTCAATCTCATCATTACGATTACTGATCATCTTACAGTCTGCTGAATAGCTTAATAACGTATAAAGAGAATCTTGTGCTGATTGGAAGAAATACTAGAATCATTTTATAAACGAGATAGCACAAGAGCATAATCACCTCACTAAAGGATGACAGGTCTTCCAAATAAAGCTGGATGATAAATTAACATCGCACCTACAAATGAACAAACTAAACAAAAAACAGCCTCGTATTTTATGACTAAAGAAGAGTTCGTATCAAGCTTTTTTCCCCCTCTTTTACATATCATTTTAAACATTTTAAATAAAACTCTATATATTACATACCCAATAATCGCCCCGAGGGTATTCGTAAATAAATCATCAATATCTGTAATTCTATTATTTAGTAATTGATTTAACTCAATTGCCAATGAAAAAAAGAATCCCGCACATACGGTGTTTTTCATTTTTCTAAACTGTGGCCAAATAGTCGGTAATAAAAAACCGAACGGCATAAACAGTACAATGTTCAAAAGATAGGTAGTACTACCTGCCGTATCAAATAGAGTCAAGTTAATTTGACTGACACGAATCCACTTTTCATATCTACTTATATCCCATACAGTCGCGATTTGAGTCACCTTATACACTAGCGAAAGGTAGAACAGAAAAACATATACCCATAAAAAATGCCGAATAGATATATTTCCTTTCGCTTTAAAATAACATCCAATTTGAAACACAATACAAAAAATAATAGTAAAAAAATAAGTATACAAATAACTCATCAAAACTCCTGTATGCATGTAGAATCCCCTAACTTTACATTTTCATCTATAACTTTATCGTTTTTAATATCCTTCTTGATGTAACTCATTTATAGGATAGGAAAAACTTTTAAAATAAAAAGTGGGGTAAACATAAAATTTTTCTTAAATCTTCAGTTAGGTTTTATTATTACTCTTCTTAGGAATCCGCCATTGATAGCTAGGCAACAACATGCTTAAACCTAACAATATTATCATTTTTGCACGTAATCCTCGTAGTACTTTAACCGATGAAGCATATATAAAATCATGTAAATCGTTTGTTCAGTTAACACATGAAATTAAGAAATATATGACGTACTATAATCACTCTTGCTATCAATAGAATTTAAAGAAGATGACTCCTGCTTGCATACAGAAATCATCTTTTTTAGGTTGCCTAACTTTTTTTAGAAAGTCCTTTACAAAGGGTACAGATTAAGAGCATCTTCTTCCTATTCAAAGGGATCAACTATGCCTTCTTCCCTTAAAATTACTAAAACCCATTTACAAATCTATAAAAGTAGATATAATATCCTTATGGAACCTTTATTAATTTATAAAGCATTGTCAAATGAAACAAGATGTCAAATTTTATCATGGTTGAAAAATCCAGAAAACCATTTCGATGAAAAACCTTATCTAGAACAAGACCTTAACTTTCAAGTTGGAGTATGTGTAGGAGATATCCAACTTAAAACTGGCTTAGCCCAATCGGTTATTTCTAGTTATTTATTAACTATGAAAAAAGCAGGCTTACTAGAGTCTGACCGAATTGGAAAATGGACCTACTATCGTCGAAACGAAAAAACAATACGAGAGTTTTCTGAATACGTCCAAAACGAATTATAAAATGAAAGCTAATAATCAATCAGCATACTAATTGATTATTAGCTTTCACACATTCTGCTTTTTTACAGGTATCCAATTACTTTTTTTATAAATTGCACTGCCTATAAAAGCAAGAAACATCGAAAGGAGAAATTTTTTTAACATATCACATCTATTTATTTAGATATCTGTTATTGTATTTAGAATTACATACTCCTGATAATATTGGCATCCAATCATGCTTATAATAATGCTTCTTTGTTAATGAATTTACTTTCAAAATACTGATACGAATGGAGAGTTTTATAAATGAAAAAAGTAAATCCTTTACTTATTCTGACACTCGCAATAGGTGTGTTCGGAATTATTACTACCGAGATGGGTATTGTCGGCGTATTACCACAAATCACTGAAAAATTCGGAATTTCAACTACACAAGCTGGATTTTTAGTAAGTACATTTGCACTAGTTGTTGCTATTTCTGGTCCGTTTTTAATTCTGCTCGTCTCTAGTATTAATCGCAAAATAATTTTATTAACAGCAATTTTCATATTTGTTATTTCAAATTTAATCTACGCTTATACAACACAATTTGAAATCATGCTTATTTTTCGTATTTTACCGGCAGCGCTTCATCCACTCTTCTTTTCAATCGCTCTTGTAACAGCTGCTAAACTTGTCCCTCCAGAAAAGAGCGGTCAAGCAGTTACAAAAGTTTTCATGGGAATTACTGTTGGCTTTGCTTTAGGTGTACCACTAACCTCTTACCTTGCAGACCAATTTTCACTCGAAATGGCTTTCTTATTCGGAGCATTCGTTAACACTCTTGCATTCATTGGAATACTACTCCTACTTCCTTCTATGCCTGTTAAAGAAAAAATGTCTTTCGGCAAACAAATTCGTATACTCGGCAAACCAGGATTATGGTTAAATATTTTAACCGTCAAATTCCTTTTTGCAGCCATGTTTTCCGTATACAGCTACTTCGCTGAGTACCTTGCAAAAGTAACTTCCATGAATGGATCTCTCATCAGTATCATGCTATTCATATTTGGTATAGTTATGATTTTAGGTAATCATTTATTTGGTGGTCTTCTGCAAAAAAGCATAATAAACACTGTAATAGCATTCCCTATTCTATATTCTATTGTTTACATATTGGTTTATTATTTAGGTTCCTACCTTGTTCCAATGATTTTTATAGTATTCATTTGGGGAATCGTACATGCTGGTGGATTAATTGTTGGTCAAACATGGTTAATAAGTGAAGCTAAAGAAGCACCTGAATTTGGTAATAGTCTATTCGTTTCGTTCTCAAATCTCGGAATTACTTTAGGAACCACTATTGGAGGCTGGTTCATTTCAAACTTAGGCATTCACCAGCTTATTTGGAGCGGATTTATATTCACACTACTCTCATTTCTATTAATTATAATAAAACTAAAATTTTTCAATTCTAATAGCCAGGCTTCATTATCAAGCTAGTACATTTTCAGTTCCAAATTCGATAAAAAACATTATAAATTCTTCTTATACGATTTTATTAACTAAAAAGTATAATGCTCAAAGCCTTTAGCCATAATTACGACTAAAGGCTTTTTTGTATATAAAAATAATTCTAAAAGGAGCTAATTTTATGGAACATAATCAAAATGGAGTACTTGCTTTAATTGTTTTTTTTTTAGGATTAGTGTTTTTTGTTAGTGGAATGGTTTATCATTTATGGGGTTCTTTTTAATGGTATGATTGTAATCACTCATAAAGTGAAACTTTAATCAGTGGGGGTTTTCTTCATCCCCCACTGATTATCAGCCCTCACCAATCGGACTTTTATGGGCAGCCCGACCCCCACCTAAATTCTTTGCTTTCGCTAAATTTTGAGGTGGGGGTCTTACTGCCCATTAAAGCGGGATAAAAACCCTCAAGTATATCGTTCCTTTATTAATTTCAACGTTTAGACAGATACATAATTCCAAAACTAAAACGTTTATTGCAATTATCGATATGGAACATTTCCAAAAACAACTTAACATGGTAAAATAATATTCGGACGGGAGTCCAATATTATTAAAATTAAGATGGTTCAAGTCGGAGGAAGGCACCTTAGGGTGTCTTTTCTTTATTTTCAAAAGGACCTGCTCAATTATTGTGTAAAAAACATAAAGTAAGTTGAATCCATTAAAATACATGAGTGACCCCTTGTTTTCCCCTCTTATTAAAGGAGGAACTATTATGGGATTTGGTGGTAGTTGTAGTAGTGGTTGTGGCAGCGGCTTTGCTTTACTAGTTGTATTGTTTATTTTATTAATCATTGTTGGAGCTTCTTGCTTCTGCTAAAAAACTATCGGAAACGACACTCTTATATGGGTGTCGTTTCTTTGTAATAAAAAGCTATCTATAAAGGAAAGTTTTCACATCCAAATTAGTGATTTACACAGCACTTTATTTCTTCGCATCCCTCATACTGTAATACCCTAAATTAATAATAATTAAGAAATACCCAGCCATAATTCCAGCTGCAAATGTCCACATGTACTCACGATGTTCAATTTCATACATAATAATCGCGCCGAGTATGGCGGCTGCAAACCGATTCATCATGCCGAGCATTGGTGCTTTTTCTTTTTTTACGATGCTATTTCCGAACTTTTCAATACGCCTTCCTAAAATCCAGGCGCAGTATATACTAACTAAAAGGCCGATGCTTATCCCTACAAGCTGGGCTGAAAAAGGTGTCACCAACCATCCGAATAACATCACGCCTAGTAAACAATATATTTGTATGTTGAATGATCTTAATGCCATACGAATCATGTTATGCTCCTTATCTTTCCTATTAATCCCATCTTTCGGACTTCAAGCTTTCCGATATATCTTTTTTAAAATGGGGGAATTTGATTTTGCTCACCATTAAATAAGCGAGTAAGCATGTGCCCAACGCTACGGAAACTGGGTTATTTAGGAGGCATAAAATGAGGAGACACATTGCCGCAAATGGAATGGGCATTCCGATGAATGTTGGGAGTTTGCTTTGTTGCGTGTTAAATCTAGCAAGCCGCAGCATTCCGCAAATACTATACGCGAGTGCACATATCATCCCAATAAACTGCAAATCTTTTAACGAGGCACTATATGCAAGAATAGACGGTGCCACACCGAAAGTCACTAAATCCGCAAATGAGTCTAGTTCTCCGCCCATTTCCGAAACAGAATCTAGTTTCCGAGCAACCATACCATCAAACAGATCAAATACCATACCTGTAATAATGAACATAACTGCACCATACATATCGTGAACGAAAACAGCGTGAATAGCCAAAAGCCCACACACAAAATTTGCTATCGTAATCATATTTGGTATGTAACTCATAACACGCTTCTCCTCCTTTCTACTAATTGCTTCATCTTGCTTCTTACTCATTACAATCAAGATTCTTCTGTTTTTCTTCCAATATCACTTTATTTATTTTCGTTAACGTATCAGTCATTTGCTGCAAAGCTTCGATATCAATTTTCGAGAAATATTTCTCGATTAATACATCATCTAACTTCGACAATTGCTCCATATACTTACTACCGTTTGGACCGAGTGTAAGGAAATACTCCCTTTTATTATTCGGATTAACTTGCTTTGAAATCATCTGTTGCTTTTCCAATTTCGATAAAACTTGGCTCACAGCACTTTTCGTTATATTAAACGTACTTGCAATGTTATTTGCTGTTGTGTTTTCATTTAAATTGATATGAAATAGCATGCTCTCTTGCTGCCCAGTAAGACCGAACTCATCCTTTAAATCTTGAAATAGTAAAATGTAGAGTTCCGTATAGGCTCGATTCATTTCATTAATTACTTCTTTATATGATCTAGTCATAGTGTTCTTCCTCCAATTATGCTGCTCTTTCATCTTATCTGATAGTTTAGTTCACTTAACTAAACTATATTATACCTTTATGTTTGTGTAAAGGGAAATATAGCTCCATCATTCACAATGAAAAAGAAGACATCAATCAAGATGTCTCCCTTTCATACTTAAGATTCCAAACTCTTACCATTCGTCTTAATTACTTCCTTATACCAATCGAAGCTTTTCTTCTTCGATCTTTTTAATGAACCTTTTCCTTCATTATCTTTATCAACGTATATATATCCGTAACGTTTTTTCATTTCTCCAGTAGAAGCACTTACAAGGTCAATTGGACCCCAGCTTGTATATCCGATAATATCTACTCCATCTTGGATCGCTTCGGACATTTCAATCATATGTTTTTGCAAGTAATCAATACGGTATTCATCATTCACTTCGTCTTCACCATTTAATTGATCGATTGCACCGAGACCGTTTTCAACGACAAATAACGGTTTTTGGTAACGATCGTACAGTTGGTTCGCTGTAATACGGAAGCCTTTCGGATCAATCGTCCATCCCCACTCTGATTTTTCAAGGTATGGATTTTCAACAGAACCGAATACATTTCCGCTCGTTATGCTTTTTAACACTTCTGGATCTGTACTTGTTGCTCGGCTTGAATAGTAGCTAAAGCCAATATAATCAACTGTATGCTCTTTTAAAATTTCCTCGTCTTCTTTTTCCATTTCAATTGTTACATTGTTATCTTTAAAGAAGCGTTTTGCGTATCCCGGATATGCTCCTCTTGCTTGTACATCAATGAAGAAGAATGATTCACGGTCTTGTTCCATCGCACGAAGAACGTCGTCTGGATTACATGTGTACGGATACGTTGCACCCGCAGCAAGCATACAACCAATTTTTGCATCTGAAATGATTTCATGACACGCTTTTACAGCTAACGCACTTGCAACAAGTTGGTGATGCGCTGCTTGATACTGAATTTGTTTTTTATTATCCCCTTCTTTAAACGCTAGACCTGCTCCCATGAAAGGTAAATGTAAAAGCATATTAATTTCATTAAACGTCATCCAATATTTCACTTTATCTTTATATCTATTAAAGATCGTTTTTGCGTACGTCTCGAAGAAGTTTACAAGCTTTCTACTTCTCCAGCTTCCATACTTTTCTACTAAATGAACAGGCACATCGAAGTGAGCCATCGTAACGACTGGTTCAATACCGTGCTTTAACAGTTCATCAAACAAATTATCATAAAACTGTAATCCTGCTTCATTTGGCTTTTCATCTTCACCACTTGGGAAAATACGCGTCCACGCAATCGATACACGTAACGCTTTAAATCCCATTTCTGCAAAAAGAGCGATATCTTCTTTATAACGATGATAAAAATCAATCGCTTCGTGTGACGGGTAAAACTCTCCTTCTGCCGGCGTAAAGGAATGAATATTTCCTTTCATAATATCCCAACGTTTTTCACCAGTTGGTAATAGATCAACCGTCGTTAATCCTTTTCCGTCTTCTACATATGCGCCTTCAACTTGATTGGCTGCAGTTGCTCCACCCCATAAAAACCCTTTTGGAAAATTAACTTTAGACATATAGAAAAACTCCTTTATATAAGAATGAACGAGGAAAGGCATTGTAAGTTTTAAAGAATACCTTTCTTCGTTTGAACCTGTATGAAATGTAACTACTATTTAACTCCTAACTTTAGTAAAGAATCTCCTGCTTGAATCTTTTCTATTTCCGTTTTTTTGATGCTATATTTATCATAATTTGTAACAACAACTGGTGTTGTCACAATATAACCCGCCTTTTGAATTTTAGCTATATTAAACTCAATAAGTAATTGCCCTTTTTCTACTCTCGCTCCTTGTTCAATATGAGAAGAGAAAAATTCGCCGTTTAATTTCACAGTATCCATTCCAATATGGATTAAAATTTCAGCACCTGAATCCGCCGTAATTCCTACCGCATGATTCGTCGGGAAAAGCGCAGCAATCGTACCTGAAACTGGTGAAAACAACTTTCCTTCTGAAGGCTCAATCGCAACTCCTTCACCTAGCGCACCTGATGCAAATGCAGCATCGTCAATGTTTTGAAGCGGCATAACTGCACCATGGAAAGGACTAAAGATTACTTCATCATCGTTTGATGCAGCAATTTTATCAATTGTTTCAGCTGTTTCTGTAGATGTTTGCTTTTTCGTAAAACCAAATAAGTAAGTCAGAATAAAACCTACTACTAAAGAAACAACCATTGAAACAATTGCTCCCCAAAATCCTGCTGTAATCCCATCTTTCGGACTAATGAATGTTGGAAGCGTAAATATACCAAGTCCACCTGTCATATAAGCTTGTGTACCAAATACGCCAAGTATTGCGCCGCCAATTCCTCCAGCAATACAGCTCATAATAAACGGCTTTTTAAGAGGAAGTGTAATACCATAAATCGCTGGTTCTGTAACGCCGAAAATACCTGAAATAAAAGCTGGAATGCTAAGTGTTTTTAATTTCTTGTCTTTCGTTTTCATCCAAACACCAAGCACAGCACCAATTTGAGCAAATGAGGCAGCAAATATAAGTGCTAATATCGGATCAACACCGTTTACTGCTAAATTGTTATAGCCAATCGGAACGACGCCCCAATGAAGGCCAAATATGACAAGTACTTGCCAGAAAGCACCGAGTAAAACACCCGCTACTAATGGGCTTGCATGATAAACCCAAAGCGTCGCCTGTCCTAAAAACTGCCCTGCCCACGTCGCAATTGGGCCAATAACGAGAAATGTAACTGGTACAACGATTAATAATGTGAAGAATGGTAATAAAAATGTTTTCACAACATCTGGAATAACTTTTTTTAAAGAATGTTCTACTTTCGCTCCAAAATAAGCAGCGAGAATAATTGGAATAACAGATGCTGCATAGTTCATTAAAATAACTGGTATTCCTAAAAACGTAATATGAATTGGTGATTCAAACATCGTTCCTGCAAATAGCGTATATAATGGCTCACTTGCTTTTAAACCGGATAAAGCCGGATAGACTAACGCTCCCCCAATTGCCATACCGATGAATGGTGATCCCCCGAATTTCTTACTTGCTGTATATCCTAAGAAGATCGGGAAGAAATAAAATAACGAATCGCCAACTGCATTTAATATTTGATACGTTCCTGACTGTGTACTTAACCAGCCTAACGCTACAAATAATGCATTAAATCCTTTAATCATCCCAGTTGCAGCTAACACTCCTAAAATAGGAGTAAAAATGCTAGAAAGAATATCTATAAGACTACTCTTTTTCTTATCACTCGCATTTTCTTCCTCATTTTCTTGAAACCCTCCAGCAGCAATAACCGCTTTGTATACGTCAGATACATGGTTACCAATTACAACTTGATATTGCCCGCCGCTTTTCATAACAGTCACAACATCTTCCATACTTTTCAGTACTTCTGTATTTGCTTTCCCCTCATCTTTTAACTGAAATCGTAAGCGAGTTATACAATGTACAACGCTATGTATATTTTCTCTCCCGCCAACATTCTTCAGTATGTCTTTTGCTAATTTTTCATACTTCATAGTAACTTTCCCTCCCTACAATCATCCCATTTATTATTTTTATAAAAGAAAAAACCTAAACTAACCATAACGGCGCGATACATACGAATCACTCCATTACAAGTCAATTTAGGTTTTGCCTGCCAAACAGTAACAATCCCGTTTATTCAATTACATAATTCGTTGCGTTTCGTTACACGATGAATGTGCAACGTCAAGTACACCTTTTCATCTTTTGAAAGATGACTATTATGTGCTTTTCGTAAGTATGCTTCAATTTTTTCTGTACAACAATATGCCTCTTCATACTTACTTTTCACTTGCTCGTATAAAAAATCATCCTCAGCCGAGTTCAATTCCTTCTGCATTAAACGCTGCGCAAAATATCGTAAATGCGTTACAAACCGGCTATAATTAAATGAACTTTCATCTAAGCTCATCTTATAGTGGTACTTTACAACATTTAAAATATCTTGGACGATTTTCGTCATCGCTACCGTTTGTTGCATCGCCGGCTCTCCTTGCTGCGCATTAACGAAATGTAGTGCAATTGACCCTGCTTCATCTTCAGAGAGTGTAAACCCAGTCTCTTCTTCAATTATGTTCAAAGCTTGTAGACCAATTTCAAACTCTTTCTGATAAAACCTCTTAATCTCCCAAAGCAAAGTATTTTTGAGATCCATTCCTTCTTTATGCCGAGTTAAGGCGAAACTTAAGTGATCCGTTAATGTAAGATAAATATAATCACTTAAAGTCCCCGGCAAAACTGTCTTAGCAAACTGAATAATTCTCTCGGTAATCTCTAAATTTTCTACAGGAATTTCAGTTAGTAACCTAGCAAGTTTCTCTGATAATTCTTTTGTTTCTAGCACAAAGGTCTTTTCTATCTTAGATTCATCAATCGTATCGCCTATTTTTTTCTGAAATCCCAAACCTCTGCCCATCAGTACAACTTCTGTCTCAGTATCTTTCATCGTACAAACAACATTGTTATTTAAGATTTTATGGATTCTCATATTGTTCCGCCTTCTTCTTCTTAAAGTCACAAAAGGTAATAAAAAAACCTAAACTGATTCCAAAAGCCACACTACACCCGTAGACTCTAGATCAATTTAGGTTTTGCCTGCCGAACAGTAACAATCCTTTTACTTATTAACTTACCTTTATTATACACAAAGAGTAAGCGGTTGCAATGATAAATTATTGAATATTTTTTTACAAAGAAAAATACTAACAATCGATCAGCTGTTGCTTGCATTCATTACAAGACTAGTTATATACATCATTATATTTTACAATTACCGTAGATAACTTACATATTTCACCATGTTTATCATCCTGAATAATCAAACATAATCATTAATAAAATTCCATATAGACCCAGTAATGGTTAAAATGTTATAATGAAACTACCCTACATAGTTACTCATATTCAAACTGAGGAACTGGCGTCTTATTAAGCAATGCGCATAACTCAAATAAAAAAGACACTTTCAAGTGTCTTTTTTATTTATTTTCATAAGAATTATCTCTTTTATAAACAAAATCTACTCAACAACAAAGGAGAATATCGAATGGAGAATACTGTATCGAGAGAACTACGTAACATACGTATATGCCTTATCATCTTGATCATTGTCATTGCGTTTTGGGATCGTGAGAAAACTGTGGA
This sequence comes from Bacillus sp. MMSF_3353, assembly GCF_030733445.1. Classification (NCBI taxonomy): domain Bacteria; kingdom Bacillati; phylum Bacillota; class Bacilli; order Caryophanales; family Bacillaceae; genus Bacillus; species Bacillus sp. MMSF_3353. Next base: position 166,182 of record NZ_JASHJA010000003.1, on the reverse strand, counting down.
AATCACTGACCACGGTAGCGATCCTATCGTAAACACCAGCAATATGACCCCAGTTGGCGATAATACATTTGCCTATAAAGACGAATCTAATCAAATTAAAATATTTAAATTTAACCCAGATACAAATGAAATAAAACTAATAAAAGAATTTTATGCTAGCGACTATTAATTACATAAAGGCATCTTAAGGTGTCTTTTTTTATTTTCAAAAGGACCTGCTCACGTTTATGCTTCAAAACATAAAGTAAATAGAATCCGTTAAAAAACACGAGTGACCCTTTGTTTTCCCCTCTTATTAAAGGAGGAACTATTATGGGATTTGGTGGTAGTTGCGGCGGAAGCTGCGGTTTTTCTGGAGGATTTGCTTTACTAGTTGTATTATTTATTTTATTGATCATTGTTGGAGCTTCTTGCTTCTGCTAAAAAACTATTGGAAAAGACACTCTTATACGGGTGTCTTTTCTTTTTAAACTAAAATGTATGTGAAATGAAAACATAGTAAAAACGGGATACTTACTCAAATTGTTTTTCACCTTATAAATTATATCCAAAAAGTTGGATAGCTCCTTTTACTACTCATATTATTAATAAATAAAGCAATAACTACAATAACAAGGGAACCAACTAAAACCGGTGTTACTAAATAACTCCAACTGTATGCTCCTAAAATAACGACAATGGGATCAGCCCCTGCCGGAGGATGCGTTGTTCTTGTTAACATCATAATAGCAATCGACATACCAACTGCTAAAGCAATTGTCCAATATTCATTCCCAAACAAATGATATATTGATAGACCAATGAAAGTTGAGATCAAATGTCCTCCAATAATATTACGCGGCTGAGATAGCGGTGCATTCCAAACTCCAAACGCTAATACACAACTCGCTCCAAATGGAGCCATTAGTAATTCTGTAGAAGTTATACTCGTTAAATATGTTAAGGTGAGAATCGTTAAAAATCCCCCCAATAATCCCGTTAAAGAGTCCTTTATATTTACTTGTAATGGACTTCTTCCTTTCCCTTTCATTTTTGCAAAATATCGTACACTTATTGGTTGATCCTCTTTCTGCTTAGCTGCTGTTATATTACTCATCATTCTCCTCCTTTATTTACCAATAATTATATTCCGGACAAACTAACCAGTCAATATCAATTTTAGAGGTTAGTTTAAAAATGCAGAAAAAAAGAATCAACTGTTATAAGTTGATTCCCTAAACTTCTTCAGACTTTCGAACCTGAAATTTTGCTACCTTTTTTCGGTTCCCACATATTTTCATAGAACACCATTTTCGCTTTCCACTTTTATCTATAAATAATAAAACACAGTCAGGGTTTGAACACCTTTTAAGAGAAATAAGCTCATTTGATGCTATTAACGTTAAAGCATCAAATGCAATTAACGATACAAGTACATCCTCAATTTTTCCAACTGGAATAGGTACTAAACTCTGTTCAATAACTTTATATGTAAATGGTGCCTTCTCAATTTGTTTTTCTAAATACGTAATAAAATCATCAGAAATTTCGTGCTGATCGGCAATTGCCTCAAACTGTTTTCTCAGTAATTCTCTTAGCTCTAGTATGCTAGATGTAACTTGATTCATTCGCTCTTGAATTCCTATAAGTGGTTTTTCGTCCGAAAAAGGAAGATTAACCTTTATTACATGTAGCCATTCTAATACATCTTCATCTGTTATTAATAAATCATAACGTTGTCCACGCCTAACTAACTCTGTATTCACTAAATCTAATGAGAGATTTCCAGATATAAGCGGGAATTGTTTTCTTTCCTGCATGTACTCATCACCTACTCTTTAAACAATCATATTCCAAATTAATACAGAAGTGCAACTTTTTTATAAACTACAAAGTATGAAGACCAAAGCCTTTAGCCATAATTATGACTAAAGGCTTTTTGTATATAACTTAAAAAGGAGCTGACTGTATGGAACATAATAAAAACGGGATGCTTGCTTTAATCGTTCTGTTTGTAGGAGTAGCTTTTTTTGTTTTCGGTATGGTTTATCATTTATGGGGCTCCGTTTAAAACAAAAATGAATCGCATCGTTAGAAACGTTCTCAAACAACTCTATCCCCACCTACAATTTGTGAATAGTCCTTGAGATAATCTCCTTACATACTACATGTTGTAAAATGATAATAAAGTTATTAAATTTTAAAGGCTCAAACAAGCATAACCCCGTTCTAAATTTAGGACGAGGTTATGCTTGTTTAATTTTTAAAGTAAAATATTTACTACACTAAAAAATATAATAATAAAGCCATTTAAAAATCTAAGTTTTATCCAACAATAGCTGCCGTTTGTTGAAAAGAAAAAATATTGCTTTTTGAAAAAATTTATAACATATATTTCTTTCTCTTTGTTCAATTTAACCTTATTTTTCTAACAATAAGGCTATAGTTTGACTTCCTCCGTTGCCAGTTTCACCAGAAACATCATCGTAAATTTCTTTTACAGTAAACCCTACAGCAGTTACCTCTTTGATGAATAATTCTTTTGTGAAGAATTGATACCAAATGTTGTAAGTTTCTATTTTATCATCGGTTACCACTGTTGTTTGTTCTAATGTTACTCTATCAGGATATTTAAGATTTCTACCGATAGCTAAATAGCAATCCTTTGACCAGAAACCACCATTTTCATTCATACTCCAATATTGTTCTTCCTTGAACTGATCAAATTTATTTTGAGAGAAAACATCCAATAACAACTTTCCACCATTCTTCAGACTGTTCCAAATGTTAAAAAGTAATTTACTACGATTTTCAGGCGCAAGAGCACCATAATCACAATATATCAATAGGGCCAAGTCATAGATATTTGAATCATTTAATTCCAAATAATTTTCATAGCGATATTCAATATCATAATCTAACTTTTTTGCTTGTTCTTTAGCATAACGAATTGAGTTTTCAGAGAAGTCTATCCCTGTTACTGTATAACCTTTTCTAGCTAATCGCTCACTATAAAGACCTGGACCACAACCTAAGTCTAGTACTTTTTGATAAGATTTTTTGGGAGCTATTTGTTGGATAAATTCAATAGATTTATCAATAAACTGAAAACTCCTACTAGCTCCTTCAGTATCAGAGCTTAAATGAACCTCTAATAATTTTTTAGCAATATAAGGATCTTGCCAAAAAACATTATCAGTTTGTTCAAATCGTGAAGGTACCTGCAATTGGTTTAATAAATTATTCATAAAAACTTCCTCCTAAAAATTTTTAAACACAAAAAACCGCAGAGCTTTACTCTGCGGTTAAAAAAGAGAACAAGTCCGTAGAGTAAAAAAATCAAATGGGCATACCGAATAAACACATAAAAATGCGTATTTCAGTTTGCTTCAAATTGATTTATTTACTCTTTTCCAGTCATAACAAAGTTCACGAAAATCAAACTTCTGCTATGCCGAACTTCTTCACCTATCCTTTTAGTGTTTGTATAAATATAACAGACCATAAACTACGAGGTCAACTGCTAGTTTAACCCATTATTCAAGGATATGGCCCGATTGTTGAGTAGAATGAATTGCATTTTTAAAAAGCTTTTTTCACTTTTTACATGTAGAGTTTTTTTATGAATAGATACCTATTAAATAAAGAATGAGAAATGTATATTCAATTCTATAAAAATAGTGTGCTACTCCAATTGGTCTTGTTTCAAAAACAGATGCTACCAGTTCATCGTCTATACTAAATTATCATTTGTAACATTGAAGAAATTTAATTTACTTGATATGAAAATGAAGAAGAACTTCCCTTACAAAAAGAACTCATATAAATGTTTAAAGAGGATGCACAGATAGATGCATCCTCTTTAATTTACCTTCCGTCCGAAAAATGTAAAAACAAAAACATCTTTTGTCCATTTTCCTTTCCCATACATATAAAATACAAGTCCACTAATACTAGTTAGTATAAGAAGCACTACGAAATATATCCAATTTTTGTTATTACTATTCTTTAAGCTATCTATAATTTGCTCCTTAGTATTTCCCATATAAACAAATTTTCCATATCTACTAGGTAATTCTTTTATTACCTTTCCCTCTACTGATCCAAGTACAACTACATTTTCTTTATTTTCTACTGCTCTAAATGAATAAAAACTTTTTCTTCCATCTGCTAACTTTGTAGTATTCAACTGAATATCATTTATTCTTGTTGAAATTACATTCTGACTATTTAATTCCATAAATGGAGTTTCAAGAGACATATTTTCTTTATTTATTAATTTCAATTCTTTATTTCCAATATGTATTGGTTCATTATAAAAAGCTGTTACTTGGCCGTTACTCCATAACGAACGATTGGGTGCAGAAGTCTGTGTATAATATGTCGTTTTTTTCTTTTGAATTCGATTCACTACCGCATACCCATCAGCAAGTAGCGTTTCATCCCCTGTTACATGTTCAGAATATATCTCTCCCCTTACAAAGTATATACCGTTTTTAACCTCTTTATCGCTTGAAATCATCTGTACATCACCGAGTTCATTCCAGACTAAAAAACTATTTAAACTCTTATACCCATAAAAAACAAATACCATTAATAAAATTGTAAACAATGCCCCTATTTTAATTGTTGCCTTTTTATTCACTGGTTGTTATTCCCCCATATACTACGAATACTTCCATCTTAAAATTATAATTAGAAATATTATTCCTGTACATATATTAATCTTTTTTCCCTAAGCTAACTTTGTTACCTACTATTTAAGTAAACGTCAAGTAATGCTGAAGCTACACACTTATTTGTATTTTGCTCTTCCATTTCAGCCAATAATAAAGCCGGTGAAGCGGTAAGTTCTGTTTCCGCACCAGACACCTAAAATATATACAACACATCATCATATAATTCATATATATGCAACATTACATAAAAATATTTAGTATTACATGCTATACTAAAAAAGGAGTCGACAATCGTTATTTTCTTCTTATTTTTAAAGCAATATGGATATACCTTCTTAAATCATTTGGATTGTACAAGTAAAAGAAGACATCTTACTAGATGTCTTCTTTTCTTATATTTTTATGAATTCCTTTGAGCAGATGCTCTCCAAGCACGAAAAGATGTTGGGTGTCCAGAATGAGCTCTTTGCTTTGCAGCAGCAACAGCTGGTTTTTCTTCAATAGTCGTTGGTTTCTCTTCCACAATCGCTGATTTTTCTTCAAGAGTAGTCACAGCAGTTTGTATTTTTTCCAACTGCTCTTTTAAAGCTTGCTGTTCAATCTTTAAATCCGTAAGTAATCGTAAAATCATTTCAGAATTGGCCATAAAGATCCTCCTTCCCCCAATACACAGAATAAAATACAATATGTCATCAGCATAATACCCGTGACAAAATAAGGTCGTCAATTCTTATAAAATCTAAGTATCTTTTATTTTTCAAAAGGACCTGCTCAAGTTTATCCGTAAAAACATAAAGTAAATTAAATCCATTAATTAAATGGTCTTTATGGAAGGAGGAGTTAATATGGGATATGGCGGTAGTTGTGGTGGAGGCTGTGGTTTCGGCGGCGGATTTGCTTTACTTGTTGTGCTCTTTATCTTATTAATCATCGTAGGAGCTAGTTGTTGGGGCGGCGGATTCGGCTGCTAAGGAGAGGCACTCTTGAGAGTGTCTTTTTCTCTTATAATAATTAATTCCTCCTCTAGCTGCACCGAGTTTACATATATAATCCGTCATAATACCCTTGAATTGATTACTACGTCTCCTTTATATGAATTTCCCTTAAACAACAGGGATTTAGAGTCATGAATATAATACAGTAAGTTTAACCCCCTGTTGGTATTATTTGCCCAACTTGTAATAGGAAGCACCTTGTCCTCAAACAAAAAGAAATAGTATGCTTAAACTGTAAGAGTACACTTATTGTAAAGAAACTTTAATTACAGCGTCTCTTTTTTGATCTAATAGCTCCATCAATTCCACAAAATATAGATTTAAATACAAAAAAACACTCCTAGTGAGTGTTTTTTAATATTTAGGTCCCATATAATCATAACTTTGATCTAATGCCTTAAATAAGTCAATCGCACTTTTTAATTCTTGTTTGTCAGACTTTAATTCTTCCATTACTTGTGTTTTTCCATCTACTACTCTTTCAAACACTACAGCATCCATTCCTGTTTGTTTATCATGAAAAGTTTTTCCTCTATCCCATAATTGCATAGTATTTCCTTCAGGGTCTTTAACACTAAAAACTCCTTCTAAATCTTTATCACTCTTATAAGCAGCTCTGGCCATTTGATAATAACTCGAGTCTAAAACTTCATCATTTTTGCTCAAAACATTTCCCCTCCCAGAATATTTAATATATTCTAAATATAGGATACCATTAATGGAGGGAATTGAATTGAGAAAAATCTTTTCCAGTTTGAGTATTATTTTTATATTAATCATTTTAGGAGGGTGTAACATGAATGATGATAAGAAAGAAGAAGAACAAAAAATAGTAAAAAAGGCCGAAGAAGTAACTATTAAATATTTCAAAGAAAAAGAGAATTTAGAAGTAGTCATTACAGGACATAAATTTGCCCCAAGTGATTTTCAAACCGTTTTTATAAACGGGCATATAAAAGATGATGAGAGTAAAACCTTTTCTGCAGATGTAGAATACGGTGGAGAAAAATATCATGTAAGTTCCATGTCTCATTCTAAAAATTTAGAACTTAAAAACTAACACTGTAGGCACTCATAAGAGCATAGCCATCAACTTAAGAAAATGAATAAAATAATGAATTAGGGCACCCTTTCATGCAGTACTGTATGAAAGGGTGTCTTAATTTATGGCTATAAACAATGACGCACCAATCGAGGAACTTATGTATTAAACAGGTATGATTCAACCAAAACGAAAATTTCAGGCACAGAATCTTCTATTACTCTGTGTATTTTTAGGACAAACAATCAGTTCTGAGTCTTTAGTTACTCTTTGCACAAAATTAAATGAAGCCACTGTTACTTGTATTTCAACCCAGGCACTCAATAAACATTTGAACGAGAAAGCCGCATGCTTTAATTTTGTCACTCAACAAAATCAGAAAACAATTACAATTAAAACGATTATATTTTTCTTCTGAAGAATTACACATTTTAAAATTGACATAACACTTCATGCACCATATACTGTTAACAACAGTATACTGTCATTAACAGTATAAATCCTAATTCATTCTAGGAGGTATATCCATGAAACATACAGGAAGACATACAGGTGCATTTCTTTTGTTATTTCTAGCTGAAGGAGATAACTATGGCGGGCAATTACTACAAAAGTGCGAAGAAGAACTTCCCGTCAATCCAATCGATAGCGCCATTTTATATCGCACGCTAAAAAAGTTAGAAAACGAAGGTGCAATCGAATCTTACGTAAGTACAGATCATCAAGACAAACCGAGAAAGATGTACAAAATTACGCCTGCTGGAAAGGAACAATTGGCAGACTTTCAAATGGACATTGAAGAAAAAATGAAGAACTTATCCTTTTTCATAGACAAATATAAGGACTTAAAGGATTCCGACCATGATTAACGGCGTGATTCTTTACACTTTAGCCATTATTCTTACGTGGATTTCTTTTATGAAGGACCGCACGAAGACGAAAAAAGCTCTAATGAAGTCGTGGAAAATGTTTCGCAATCTTCTACCTGCGATGCTCTCCATCATGCTTTTCGTTGGCTTATCGCTTTCTATATTAACGCCGTCTTTCATCTCTTCTATTATTGGGGAGCAATCAGGGTTTATCGGCATTGTTTATTCAGCAATACTCGGATCCGTTGCACTTATTCCAAGCTTCGTCGTATTCCCACTTGGTAATACGTTAGTACAACACGGTGCAGGCCTTCCTCAAGTTGCGGCACTTATGTCTACACTCATGTCAGTAGGAATTACAACATTACCGATAGAACAAAAAATATTCGGACGAAGCTTTGCTTACGCACGTAATGCATCTGCATTACTCATGTCACTCCTATTCTCCTATATCATTTGGGTGGTGATGGTATGAAGGAACTAAAAAGATATCGCTTCTTTTTCATTTTATTACTGGGACTCATTGCATTAACTTTTATTAATCAATCTTTAGGATGGAGCGCATTACAATTAACAGGAAATAGCATTTTAGATATGTTGTTTCTCCTTCCCCCTGTCCTAATATTTGTAGGATTACTTGATCAATGGGTGAAGAAAGAAACGCTCATGAAATACATGGGCGAAAAATCCGGCATATACGGAATCTTATTCTCTCTATTATTAGGTGGCATTGCGGCTGGTCCTCTCTACGTTGCCTTCCCAATTGCAGCACTCCTATTAAAAAAAGGCGCAAGTATTCGGTACATCGTCTTTTTCTTAGGCGTTTGGACAACTGCGAAATTGCCAATTCTCGTGTATGAATTCTCTTCATTTGGAGCTACTTTTACACTCATTCATATTGGTTTCGGGCTAGTATTCTTTTATGTAATGGGGCTTATTTTTGAGAGGTTTTATGATCAGGGACAGTTGCTTCGGTATGATGTTACGGAGGAGATGTAGGAGTAACAAACATTGGATAACAGACGCTGAAAATCGAATTGTCATTGAAGCATCTTTAATTACTACTACTTAAAAGGAGCTGTCCCACGAGTCATTTTTTGACTATGTGACACCTCCTTTTTATTTTAGAAACATTACCATAACCTTAATTCGACACAGTATAATAAATGTATAATACAAAAATTTCCATATTCTTGTTTTGTAATATTTTTTGGAGGTGATTATCTTGAGTAAAAACGTGAATTTATTTCTTCAAATAGGAATTGGAATTATCATTATGATCGCACCTATTATCATCATAGGATTAATGTATGATGGATCGACAGCTATGGGCAATTTATTAGTTGCCGAATTTATAATGAGAATACTTTCCCTTATTATCGGCCTTTTAGTCATTAGCAAAGCTTTACATCGTTATGCCCAATAGTTATTCATCCTCAAAAAGGATAGCCATTGAACATACCATATTTATACAAATAAACTAACGATTATATTGTGTCCTCCATTGAGATTGCACCGACCATTCTTCTGTATTAAAATATCCAAGACAAATGTTACGAAAGAAATATAAAAAAGACACCTTTCCTAGAAAAGATGTCTTTTTTATTTGAACCTTAATTCTCGTTCTGTAAAACCCTCGCTGCCTTGACTCCCTCTTTCTCTTCTTTTAAAAACAGTGATACGATACATGCAACAATGATAAAGACTAACCCTAGTGCAAATGCACCTTGGAATCCAGATGTTAAACCATTTAACTTCTCTACTGGATCCATTGGATTTGCGGAGCTTTCCATATACTGAGTTGTTCCTGAAGACATTTTCGAAATAAAGATAGCCGTACCAATTGCGCCAGCTACTTGTTGCAGTGTATTAAACAACGCTGTTCCGTGCGGGTATAAATCTGGTGTTAACTGATTTAAGCCGTATGTTTGTGCCGTCATAACAAACATGAGTCCAACCATTAATACGCTATGCATAACAATAATTTGTACCATTGATGTATCAGGAGTAATGCCTTTAAATAAGAACATTGCTATCCCTACTAATACAATGCCGGGAACGATAATAACTTTCGGACTAAATTTATCAAATAGTTTACCTGCGATTGGTCCCATGATGGCGCTAATAACACTTCCCGGAAGCATGATGATTCCTGATTTAAAGGCTGTGACAAGTAAAACTGTTTGCAGGAACATCGGTAATAACGTCATCGTTGAAAATAACGACATCATCACAATGACAATTAATCCAACTGATAATGTAAACATCGGAACTTTAAATGCGCGTAATTCTAAAATTGGATTCTCAATTTTCAATTGTCGAACGATAAAAATACATAATGAGATAAGCCCAACAAGTAAAGTGCCATACACTTTCGCATCGGACCATCCTAAATCACCTGATGCACTAAAGCTATACACAAACCCGCCAAATCCTAATGTTGATAAAAGGATAGATGGATAATCTACTTTTGGCCTTGTTAACTCTGAAACATTTTGAATGTACTTCATCCCAATCATAATTGAAATGATCACGACAGGAATAACAATATAGAATAACCAGCGCCAATTTAGGGAATCGACGATTACTCCAGATAATGTAGGACCAATTGCTGGAGCTGCCATCATCACAAGTGCGATTAATCCCATTGTGGCACCACGTTTTTCAGGCGGACAAATAATTAAAATCGTATTCATTAATAACGGTGAAATTAATCCTGTCGCTACTGCTTGGACGATACGGCCAACTAATAAAACGGAAAATGTCGGCGCAAATCCCGCAATTAATGTACCAGCTAAAAACGTTACCATAGCGATTAAAAACATTTGTCTCGTTGTGAGCCATTGCTGAAGTAATGCTGTAATTGGGACTAAAACACCAACTACTAACATGTAAGCTGTAGAAAGCCATTGAATCGTTGAAGCTGTTACACCAAATTCTTTCATTAATACTGTTAACGCATTACCAAGTAACGTTTCGTTTAATAATGCAACCATTGCCCCTAAAAGTAATGCAATTAAAATGGGGGTATGTTTCAAATTAGAAGTATCAACTTTGCCACTTGCTGGGCTCTTAGTTGTCATATTCATTTACAAATTCTCCTCCTATTTCTTACTAAAAAAATTTAAATACACCGGAACACATGTAATATAATATACATATGTAGATTAAAAAGGGAGAATCAATTTTCAGCCATTGTATATTTAATCTACAAAAAAGGAGAATTGTAGATGAATGATAATGAAAAACCACTTGATTTACGTATTAGACGTACACATAAATTACTATGGGATTCCTTATTTGAATTAATGACGCAATCAAAACAGAAATATAGTACCATCACGATTAACCAAATTTGTGATCGTGCAATGGTACACCGAACAACCTTTTATAAACACTTTGAAGATAAAGATGCTTTATTAGCATTTGGATTTAAACGATACAGCAAGATGATTGCGGGAATACCGGTTTCAGATCGATTAAGTAAACCATTTCAAGTAATGGAACAATTTCTACACCATGAAGAAATCGGTAAAATATTAGAGACGCAAATGTCTGATGAACAATTTCTTAGCCGGACACAATATTTAAGTCACGAAACGAGAAAACAAGAAATAGAAGCGTTAAATCAACTTTGTAAAAATCATACGATGCCAAATGATTTAATCATTGAATTTTATTCAGGGGCAATCACCTCATTAAGTGCGTGGTGGTTTAAAAATGAAAGAAGCGTTTCTGCTGCTGAAATGGATAAGTATCTCCACCAACTTATTAACCGGGATATTTTTCAGTTTGAAGAGGAATAAGACTACACGTTTTCAATCATGCAATCAAATTGACCACAAAATAGGAATATGATATATTTTCCGTAGAATACTATATAAATATGACATCAAATAAAATGGCATATAATAAAAAGAAGAGATGCGCTCACATCTCTTCCCTAACTGCTACCGCTTAGGGTGGTGGTTATTATAAGCTATTTCTTTTTGCGGAACCCACCCTTTTGCTTGTGACGGCGCAGAGTGGGTTTTTTGTTGTCCTTATCCAGAAGTTGCTTCCGCAAAAAATACACTGAAACTTCGCGCACAGTCGCTTTCAGAAACCCTTTTACAAGATCAATCAAAAACTCCATATTATCACCTCCTTTCCTTCCGAATAAAAAGAAGGGATAACCATCCACCCTCACAATATGCAGTTACATATATTTCATCAAATGATTGTAAAGATATTATGTAAACAAATGAAATTTTACATAAAAAAAAAAGCCCTTCTAAACCGGGCTTTTCTATCACCATTATTTAGCGATTTTCTTCAAATTCGAACTTTCTATAAGTGAAAGCATATCTATCTTTTATTAAGATGGACCATAACCAATAAGATGAGCAATTATAACTGCTATTAAACCGATTGAGTATTCAATTAGAATTAAAGGAAGAATCCACCTTGCCTACCTTGTCCATGAAATTCCTGCAATTGCTAATCCAGCCATTAGCGTACCACCTGTCGGAAAAATAATATTTCCAATACCATCCGCGAATGAAAAGGATAATACGGCTGTTTGGCGTGTAATGTCCAATAAATCTGCAAGTGGTGCCATGATAGGCATTGTCAACATCGCATGGCCACTACCTGATGCTAAAATAAAATGAATCGCTACTTGGAAGTTGTACATTCCAACAACACTTAAAAAAGGAGATACATGTTTCATTTCTTCCGATACTTGATACAGTAGCGGGTCTATAATATGCCCTTGATTCAATACAACTAAAATAGCGCGTGATACACCAATGATTAAAGCTCCCCCGATTAAAGATGCCGATCCTTGTGTAAAAGATTCTACAGTATCATCAAGAGATATCTTGCCGAGGATTGCAATGATTATAGTTAAAATAATAAATAAGGCTGCAATTTCTTTTATATACCACTCGTACTTAATAACACCAAATACAAGAATAATATAATTGATTAAAAAGGCCGTTAATATCCATTTATGTCTTTTTGTTAACTCTAATTTCGCTGTTAGTAAGCTGTCTTGCTTATTTGTATCGAATTTCCCGTAAATTCCGCTTGCAGGATCCCTCTTTACTTTCATAGCATGACGATAGACGAATGTAACCGCAATTACATATATGACTACGAATAAAACGAGGCGGAACCCCATCCCCGAATACATAGGAAGACCCGCTATCCCTTGCGCAAGCCCAACTGTAAACGGATTCATAATTGCCGTTGTAAATCCGACGGACGCTCCTACTAGTACCATCGCAGTTCCTGTTATCGTATCAAATCCAACCGCAAGAGCTAGCGGAATAAATAGAGGTACATACACTAAAGCTTCCTCAGCCATTCCCATTAATGACCCGCCAAGTGCAAAGAACAGCATGATAATAGGAATCATTAACTTTTCACGGTTAGCAAGTTTTTTTGCCATCGTTGAAACAAGAGCCTCAACTGTGCCGGATGCCTTTAATACACCAAAAAAACCCTCCGATAATAAGAATAAAAAAGATAATATTAGCAGCTTCTACCATCCCTGTAGGAATAGATTTTACCGTATCAAAAAATCCAAGTGGCGTTGATTCAATCCATTTAAATGAATTTGGATCTACTGTTGTATACCCATTTTTTTCAATCTGTTCATATTTTCCTGCTGGCAATATATGTGTAATCACAGCCGCAATAACTAACAAAACAAGTAACATTGCAAATACGTTTATTTTCCATTCTTTTTTTTCCTTTTTTTCTTCTGGCTCGAATGAAACTGCCTTTTCTGATACTTGACTCATATGCCAATCCCCTTTGCAATAAAGTGAAACTTTAATCATTGGGGGGTGTTCTTCCCCCCAATGATTATTAGTTAAACCAATCGGGCTTTTACGGGCAGTTGATCCCCTACCTAACTTCTTTGCTTCCGCTGAATTTTGAGGTGGGGGTCTTACTGCCCGTTAATGCGGGATAAAGTGAAACTTTAATCATTGGGGGATTCGTTCATCCCCCAATGATTATTACTTTTACAAGCAGCCGGCAGTCTGGTTTCCCCACTACCATGACGTACCAAGCTACCCATCAATTCTTTTACTTATAACACGCTAGGATTTAACTACCTTTTTACTAATTTCATTTACAAATTGGTTAAATAAACGCTGCTGTAGAGCATCCTTTTCCGACATCATTTCTGGATGCCATTGAACCGCTGCTACATAACGATGAGCCTTCGATTCAATAGCCTCTATTACACCATCAAAGGACCATGCGCTCGCCTCAAAATCTTTCCCTAATGTTTTCACTGCTTGATGGTGAAAAGAATTAACCATTAAAGATTTTTGGCCAATAGCCTCATAAATTTTTCCCTCTTCCAGAAGATCTACAGAATGAGAGCCTTGCCATTTACGGAACTGTTCTCGAACATGGAAATATTCTGGCCCCATCTCGTGCTCTAAGTCTTGATAAAGAGATCCACCAGCTGCAACATTTAACACCTGTAATCCTCGGCAAATTCCTAGAATAGGAATATCTTTTTCTAAAGCCTGCTTTGCCAGATTTAATTCAAAATTATCTCGTTCTTCCTCTACAGTACCTATATATGATTTTGGAATATCACCGTAATAAACTGGATTGATGTCCGCGCCACCAGCCAATAACAATCCATCTAATTGATTAAGTGTGGACTCAATTTGATCAACTTCCTCAATTGGAAGTAGAACAACCGTTGCACCTGCTCGTTGAAGTGAACGGATGTAGTCATAAGAAAAGATAGCCATATCTTGACCTGGTAGCCCTCGTAAGCCCTCCTTCCCTATTTCACTATGATCAATATAATACCCAGTAACACCAATTAATGGTTTCATTTTCTCTCACCTCATAATTTAAATGGTTTCGTTGTCTTTCTCTGCTGAAATTGTATACTCTTACCCTCCCTTTTCTAGCAAGTGGTAAAGAATTAAATATGTAAATTACTACTCTACTCATTTCACTATTTCTTTACACACCATTGATATAAGCAAATATCGTGCCAACACTGAAATTAAAGTGATTATTTACATATTTTTAAATATTTTGTCGTTTTATCGGTGTTTACTATGTTGAAATGTATTATAATTGGTTATTAATTGGTTACATAATAACCAATTAATAACCAACTTTAGACCAATTACATTCAACTAAGAGGTGCTCTATGAACAAATTTGAAACCAACCACATTGTATTGATCACCGTTTTAAAAGAAACACGAAAAGCCCTACATCAACAACTAACGGAGATGGTAGGTGACCTCATAGATATCGAAAGTTTTTCTGTAGAAGAAAGTATTCCAAAAGTATTCCATTCTACATTAATTGTGTTACCGAATACATTTACGATAGAAACGGTGAAAGACTTTATTGGGGAAAACTGCGAAGTAATAATAGCAAAACGAACATTAAATTATGAAAACGTGGACCAGCTTTTATTTTTACCAGAAGGAACACAAGCTCTATATGTGAATGATAATCATGAAACAGTATACGAATCAATTGAAACGATGCGTCAATTGGGGCTGAACCACATTGAATATTTTCCATACTATCCTGGAAAAACGAATATACAAATGATTAAGCTCGCAATCACACCTGACGAACTTGAAATTATCCCTGATTTTGTAGAAAAAGTAATTAATATTGGTCATAGATTAATAGATATTACTACAATCATGTCCATTCTAGATCGATTTCATTTAATGGAGGAATCAGGTAACCACGTTTCTGAAAGATACTATCGAAAAATAGTAGATTTAACAAAGAATTTAGCTAAAGCTCATCGACAACTTCATCAAGTTATTGATGGTGTTGGGGATGGAATACTAGCTATTGATTACGAAGGAAGAATTGTTGTCTTTAATGAGTTCTTGGAAAGCATGCTGAAAATAAAAAGTAAAAACGCTATTGGTCATCCGATTGATGCCATTATTGATAATATTGATTTAGTAAACTTCATCCTTTCAAATAAGCAACAAGAAAGCGGAATATTTGTTGTAAACGGCTCGGATGTAATAGTGGAACGTCTACATATAAATGATCAATCAATTATTGTTACGTTTAGAAATGCTCTTAAGACCATCGGATTTGAACGTAAATTGAGAAAAGAATTTGTCAAAAAAGGTTATGTAGCAAAATACAATTTTCATAATATCGTTGGCATTAGCTCTACGATTCAAGACACGAAACAAATTGCCAAAAGGTTAGCTAAGACGGATCTAACTGTATTAATTGAGGGTGAAAGTGGCACTGGAAAAGAGCTTTTTGCAAGCGCTATCCATAATGCTTCCCAACGAAATAGCGGCCCTTTTCTTGCTGTTAACTTCAGTGCCTTATCGGATGATTTAGTCGAGAGTGAATTATTTGGTTATGAAGACGGAGCATTTACCGGAGCAAAAAAGGGCGGGAAAATGGGACTATTTGAACAAGCAAATGGTGGCACCATTTTTTTAGATGAGATTGGAGATATTAGCTTGAAACTTCAAGCACGACTCCTTCGAGTATTACAGGAAAAAGAGATCATGCGCGTTGGCGGAAGTCAAATTATCCCGATAGACGTAAGAATTATTGCAGCAACCAATAAAGATTTACTGAAAATGATTCAAGAAAATGTGTTTAGAGAAGACTTATACCATCGGCTTAAAGTACTCTTTATACACCTCCCAGAATTAAGAGCTCGTCGAAATGACATTGAATTATTAGCTAAACATTTTGTTGCGCTATCGGACCCTAAAGTTAAAATTGAACAAGAATTAATTGAAGAACTGCAAGGATATCCATGGTACGGAAATGTAAGAGAACTTAAAAATACGATAGATTATATGCTTGCTGTACGTACCGGAAACCAAATAACAAAAAATGATTTGCCTAATCAACATTATTTTCAAAAGCCTCCACATAGGAAAACAGATAGCGAACAAGCCGAGAGTATAACAACCTTTTCTACAAGTCCAAACGCTCTTGATCAAGAATCACTTTTCATCCTTACCCTCATCATGAATTATGAAGAAAAAGGAAAAGCAATCGGAAGAAGAATTATTTCTGAAAAGAGCCAAGAAGTCGAAATAAATTTATCTGAGGCACAAGTGAGACACCGATTGAACTTCCTAAAAATGAAAGGGTATGTGCAAATAAAAAGAGGTAGAGCAGGGATTAATTTAACAAGAAAAGGGTTGGAGATTCTACGTAATCTTTGATTACTTATCATCGGTGTTATTGCCCATACAATCTCAAAATACCACATTACAACTCTAATGTGGTATGGATTATACTCATTATTAGCCCACCTCAAAATTCGACTCTACCTAACTTCTTTGTTCCAGCCGAATTTTGAGGTGGGAGTTTTACTGCCCGTTACTGCCGGATAAAAAGGCTGGTTTATCACCATCTGTATTCGGTTTATTTACACCTAAGTTTCCGCCAACGTGTAAATTAGGTGACTGTACCAATTTCACAACGAAAGCCGCAACACTTTTACGTGACACTTCCGTTCCTTTATACGGCTCACCTTTTTCTGTAATTTCATATTCCACTTCATCATAATCCGTTAACCACGCTGGTCGTAATACGGTGTATGCAAGATTTGAAGCCTCGATTACATCAACAGCTTTTCGGTACGGTCCTAAATATTGACCAATCGTACGATTATTCCATTTCCCAAACTCTCCTGGCACTTCATCATAAATACCGAGTGAGCTAATGAAAATAAGACGTTTCACTTCCGTCTCTTCCATCGCACTCACAACAATTTCCGCCTGCTCTTCTAAATTGTCACCAGCTAAATTTGCATACACTACATCTTGATTTGCCATCGCCTCTTGTAACGTTTCACGATTTAAAACGTCACCTTCCACAATGCGTACACGGTCAGAAGCGTATTGCTGTACTCGATATGCATTTCGTAAATATAATGTTAACTTTACGTCCGTTTCATTTAAAAATATATGAATCGCATGACGCGCAATTTGTCCGTTTGCCCCAAGAATTAATACGTTCGTCATAGTCATAACTCCCTTTCCTATTTTTATGAGGCAGTAGAAAATGTATCTACTGCCTCACAAGAATCAAATTATAAATGTTTTCCAAGAAACTCCGTTGCCTTCACTACAGCTTGATCGACATACTCAGGAATATCGTACAGATCAAAATGAGATCCACCTTCCAGAATGACTAATTCTTTCGGTTCGTTTGCTAATTCATACGCTTCTTTACTTTGCCAAAGTGTCCCTGCTTTACTTCCTGCAACTAATAGAAGTGGCTGCGTTAATAAAGAGCTCATTTTTTCATCGATTGCCGTAAACGCTAAAATTTTATCAAAGCTTGAAAACAGCAATTTATTTACTGAATTCGGATGCTGCGCTCTAGCTGTTCTGTAATATTCATATCCTTCAGCTGTTTCTGAATCTGTATTTTCATCAATTTCATGTGGTACGTATGAAAGATACATCGGTTCCGCACCATTTGCTTCAGCAGTACGTTGTTTTGCGACTGCATCAAGCGTCTCAATTGCATTCGATATTGGAGCATCACCATTCCAGCCTTCGCGGAACGTTCTTCCCATATCTGCTGCGCTAATTCCTACAACCGCTTTAATACGACGTTCCGTTTGCGCTGTACGTATCGCATAACCACCACCAGCGCAAATACCAACTACACCAATTCGCTCTGAATCAACGAAAGGAAGTGTCGTTACGTAATCTACCGCCGCGCGCACATCTTCTACTCTAGATGTTGGATCATCAAGATAGCGAGGTAGCCCTTCACTTTCCCCTTGATAAGCCGCATCAAATGCTAACGCGACATACCCTTCATCCGCTAACTTCTCGGCATAAAGACCCGCCGTTTGTTCTTTCACTCCACCACCCGGATGTAAAACGATAAGAACTGGGTATTTCTTACTATCATCCATTTCGTTTGGTACATGAAGATTACCAGCCATGTTCAAATTATATTTTTTAAACGTTACTTGCTTTTTCATATTAACCTCTCCATTTCATAGTCGTTTTTTATTGATACATTTTCATAATTAATCTTCGATGTTAAACCATGGTCCTGAAGCCTGAATAACATTCCACAGCTTTTCTGGAAGCTCCAGTTCACTTACTGTTGATTTCTTAATTGATACTTGAATTTCATCTTCTTTTCCGCGTTGCACTTTCTCTACCCAGTCTGGATTCATAATTAACCCGTGGCCGATTGCCGCAAGTGTGATTCCTTTTTCTAGCGCTAACGAAACATCATCTGGCGTTACGATAGAACCAGCGGCCATTAACGGAATTCTGCCGTTTACATGATTGACGATTAACTCAAGGTACGTTTTCTCGTCCTGACTATCAACTGGTTTTGCAGTAAGGGCACGTGCTAATGAAGCGTGAACGTAATCAATATTTGCTTCGATAAGATGATTGATTAACTCATACGTGTCTTTCATTCTTAAAGCACCTTCTTGCGGTTCGTCAGGTGAGAATCTGTAACCTAACGCGAACGGCTTCTTCGCGTGCTTTTTAATAACAGCTTGAATTTCACGAACGACTGCTAACGGGAAACGTAAGCGATTTTCTAAAGGACCGCCCCACTCATCTTCACGTCTATTAAAGAATGGTGAGAAGAAGTTTTGTAGTAAAAATCCGTGTGCACCGTGAATTTCAACGCCGTCAAAACCAGCTTCAATTGCTCTTCGCGTCGTTTCTCCAAAATCACGAATCACTTCTAAAATTTCATCATGCGAAAGTTCTCTCGGTAATACAGATGGTGCAAACGGAGAAGCTTCTGTTTCTAAAGCACTTGCACTCACTACATCTCCGCCCGGCGTGAAATCAGGTAACGCTTTGTTACCAGCATGGAAAATTTGAAGGATAGCTGGAGCTCCGCCGCTCTTAGCCGCATCCGCTAACTTACGTAAACTTGGGATGAACGCATCGTCGTAACCTGCAAACTCATTTGTAAAACCGATACCGTTCGCCTGTACATGTGTACATCCCGTAATCACAAGCCCAACTCCGTTCACTCTCTTTTTGTAATACGTTACTTCTTCATCTGAAATCGTATAATCATCATTACCTGCCCAAGTTGTCATCGGCGCCATCACGACTCTATTTTTCAGAGTAACGCCAGATTTAAATGTAAATGCTTCAAATAAGTTGTTATATTTCGGATTCATAATTGACCTCTTTCTCGTTGTTTTTCATATATAAAATTGTCATTATTTTGTTATTTGTTCTTTTGAAGAAAGTTACTTAGAGTACGAAATGTGACTGCATCCCCCTCTTTCATTAAGAAATGATACTCGGAAGAATTAATGCACGTTGATGTATTATCTCTCCCGTGTGTATAATATAAAATGAAAAAGAGATGTTTTCAAACGTCAATTTTAGTGAATTCACGCATTAATACACACATCCATAAAAATTGTGTATTAACTATAAAGAAAGTTTGGTGACACAATGGAAAAAGTCGATCGAAGGATCATTAAATCAAAAGAAGCAATCAAAAATGCTTTTATTGAACTCATGGCCGAAAAAGGATTTGATAAAATTACAGTAAAGGACATTTGCACCACGGCAGACGTCGGAAATAGAACGTTCTACCTTCATTACCTCGATAAATATGATTTGCTCGATAAACTCGTTGTAGAACGTATCGAAGCATTAAAAACATTGTGCGCTCCTCTCCACGATTTAAGCTTTAGAGAAGCTTGCATCGCTTGGTTCGAAAACATGGAACAGCACTACTTCTTCTTCTCAACGATGCTAGCAGGAAAAGGAGCTTCCGCTTTCCGCAAACACTTCTTCGATTACATCATCGAACAAATAAAAGATGACATAGATATTAAAGAAGGTGTAAACAAAGGATTTAGTGAAGACATGATCATTACCTTCTTCGGATACGCTATTGTAGGAGTTGTGGAAACATACTTTATGAAAGGACTTCCTGATCCGCCGGAAGTTGTCGCGGAGCAACTTGGGTTGTTGCTAGATAGGAACTTTTAAATGAAAAGAGGCTGTTTTATAAACCGATTGAACCGGATTATAAAACAGCCTCTTTATGATGGAATAAAACGTCGATAAATTTAAGTTACAAATTTTCAGAATTAATATTAAAATATAGAATGGGGATAGGGGTATGGGATTATAAAGTGAAACTTTAATCAGTGGGGGTTTTGTTCATCCCCCACTGATTATTAGTTGAACCAATCGGGCATTTACGGGCAGTTGATCTCCCACCTAACTTCTTTGCTCCAGCCGAATTTTGAGGTGGGAGTCTTACTGCCCGTTAATGCGGGGTAAAATTTATACATAACGAGGGAATAGAAATGAAACTACAATTAAAAGCGGATTTAGGGCTACTACTAGTTACATTCTTTTGGGGTGCATCCATCTTACTTACAAAGGTTGGACTCGAAGGCATAGAAGAATATAACTTAATCGCATTACGATTTATCATTGCCTTTCTTTTATCAGGTTTAATATTTTACAAACATTTATTCAAAATCGATTTTAAAACTGTAAAATATGCATTTATACTCGCTTCTGTCTTATTTATCGTTTACATTTTCGCGACTTTCGGCACAAAGTATACGAGTGTTTCTAACGCTGGTTTCTTACTATGTCTCACAGTCATTTTCATTCCGATCTTATCAGCTATATTTTTAAAACACATCCCAGAAAAGAAAGTGATAGTAGGAATCTTTTTAACGATAATAGGAATCGGCTTATTAACATTAACGAGCGAATTCAAGATTGGTAACGGCGACATATTTTGCATATTGTCTGCCTTATTTTATGCCATTCACGTCATCATTACTGGAAGCGTAACGAAACATGTGAACTCCATTGCACTTGGAGTCATACAACTCGGTTTCGTCGGCCTATTTAGTCTTATTTTTTCATTCATTATCGAAACGCCAAAACTGCCTAGCACAACCAACTCATGGTTAATCATCCTAGCCTTAAGCATATTCTGCACCGCAGTCGCATTCATCGTGCAAGTAATCGCCCAGCAATACACGACGCCTACACATACAGGACTTATTTTTTCATTAGAACCTGTCTTTTCCGCAGGCTTCGCTTTCGTTTTCACAGGCGAAACGCTCACAGGAAAAGGATACTTAGGCGCGACGCTTATATTAATAAGTGTGTTGATTGCTGAGGTAGATTTTAAGGGGTTGTTGCGAGTTAATTATAAGAAGAATATGGAATAGTTATTTCGCTAAAGTACATAAACATACCCCGAAAATATTCGTTTGTATTATTTTCATCCTCTTACCTTAATTTTTTTAGATGCTATCTTTGAATAAGATAGCATCTAAAATATGTTACAAAGAATTATTATATTTATGTAGCCTGCATAGTTAACCTTTTCTAAATTACTTACTGTACATAGTCATACAGATTTTTCGCTAACAATAAACAAGTTACTGTAATGAAAAGAGCACGAACATACCCGCTTCCTTTTTTTATAGCAAATTTGGAGCCAACGATCCCTCCAGCAATTTGAGCAATCCCCATTATAAAACCATACGCATAATTTACTTGCCCTACATACATAAATATCAACAATGCACCAACATTACTTCCTAAATTAAGAAACTTCGCATTACCTGCTGCTTTTAAAAAATCATACCCAATAAATAAAAGAGCGAACATTAAAAACGAACCTGTGCCAGGCCCTAGAAATCCATCATAAAAACCAATAGCAAAAATAAAAAAGGTAAAAATAATGACGTGTCGACCAGATAATTTCTTATGAGTAGAAATACTGCCCCAATCCTTTTTAAATATTGTATAAATAGCGACTGCACCAAGCATTATCAGCATCAATGGCTTCAGTACTTCTGGGTTCATTAAATGAACGGTCCATGCACCTACTATAGAGCCTATAAAAGTGATTGGAAATAATTTTAAAGCCGATTTCAAATCAAGATTACCAGAACGATAAAACACAATATTACTAGTTGCACTCCCCATTGTTGATGCTAATTTATTCGTGGCTACTGCACTTGCTGGATTCAGCCCTGTAAATAATAAAGCTGGTAAGGCAATGAGTCCACCACCACCTACAACTGAATCAATAAATGCGGCAACAAATCCAAAAACAATCAAAATCATTAATACAGATGGGTCTAAATAAAAATCCATATTAGTAGCCCCCTTTTAGTCACTATTGTAATAGTAACTATCAATTTGCTAAATGTAAAGAGTTATTGTAACGTTAAAATATAAAAGCAAACATCGGAGGAAAAAAAGTGGACTACATAGTGCAACAGCTTAAAAAAATTGGTTTTAATGAATATGAAGCTAAATCTTATGTATCTCTTGTGAAACAGGGGCCTGCTACAGCCTACCAAGTAAGTAAGGATTCAAGTGTTCCAAGAGCGCGAATTTATGAGATTTTGGGTAACCTTGTAGAAAAAGGAATTGTCATGAAGGAAGAAATAAATGACACCACTCGCTATTCACCTCTACCTGTTGAAATCTTTTTACAGAAAGCTCAATCAGAATGGCAGTCTACTTATGAAGGAATCAGTGATTCATTAAAAAAACTCGAAACTTCTGAGGAAAAAACGGATAATCGAGTGATTACTTTAAAAGACAACAAAACAATCATTAGCTATTGTCAGGCATTAATAAAAAAAGCAGAACAACGTGTTGTCATTTCAATGTGGGATGAGATGTATGAAGCGTTAAAAGAGGAACTATCTGCGGTAGCTGATACAGTTTCAGTACAAGGTATTACCTTACATGTTGAAAATCCAATTAAAAATCTAGAAGCTCATCGTATCACACCTTATACAGAAACCCTCTCTACAGAACATTGGTTTATTTTATCGATAGATTCTAAAGAGATGATTTATGGACCATCAATTGAAGAGCGTAATATTGCTTTTTATACAGATGACCCCGTTCATATATACTTACTTGAGGATTATGTATGGCATGACGTTTTAGTGAATCGACTTGTCCGACGTAGCCAAGATGATTTGGAACAATGGATTACGGCAGAGAGAAAATCCTTCTTTATGGGAAAATAAGAAATATATTAAAAGAATCAAAGAATAAAGCATAAGTTAATGGAATGAAAAACTTATGCTTTATTTGCAAAGTCATACCCAAGTCTTTCAACTAATTCCCCTTCTCCACAAACCGCCCAAACTCCTTCAAAAATCTCAATTTAAAACTCCCCACAGGCCCATTCCGGTGCTTCGCCACATGAATCTCCGTCATCTCTTTCTGCACCGTTTCCTTATCATAATAATCTTCGCGATACATAAGCATAATGACATCCGCATCTTGCTCAATTTGTCCCGTCTCTCTTAAATCCGATAAAAGAGGACGCTTATCTTGACGTGCTTCTACCGAACGAGACAATTGTGATAACGCTACTACACAAACATTTAATTCACGTGCTAATTGCTTAAGTTTACGAGAAATTTCACTAATCTCTTGAAATCGATTGCCCTTATGCTTCGGATCGCCCGTAATAAGCTGCAAGTAATCTACAATAACTAAAACCTTCTTATCACCGTGCTTCCTCTTTAACTTACGAGTTTGCATCCAAATATCTTGCACTGAAATGCCTGCGTTATCGTAAATCTCAAATGGTAATTCCCCAATCTCCGCAAACGCCTTACTCACCTTTTCCCAGTCCTCTATCGCAAAACGATGCTTCGGATTTTTCAGCCTACCTCCTGACACTTCACCTACGCAAGACGCCATCCTTTTTAACAATTGCTTACTACTCATCTCTAATGAAAATAGTCCTACCGCCGATCCAGACTTCGCCGCATGCAGTCCAACATTTAGCGCAAACGCAGTCTTTCCCATAGAAGGACGCGCACCAAGGACGACAAAATCACCTTCCTGCAATCCGCACGTCATTTTATTGAGCGATGTATAACCAGTCTCAATACCAGTAATCTCTTTCGCATCTTGATGAAGCTCTTCATATAAATCAACTAACGTATCCTTCAAGTCAAACTCACATACACAGTCCTTTTCCTCTAACTCACAAAGTGCCGTAATCGTCTCACCAATAATTTTCTCATTCTTCTCCGCAATAAGACGCTCTCCCATCTTGTGCCCAAGAACACCCGCCTGATACATTTTCCAGGCACCGCGAACAAGCCCCTCATAATAAGAGAAGTTGGCAGTTGTAGGCACACCATCCATTAACCCTATAAAATACTCCATTCCCCCGATCCCCTCTAAAAAATTCGGATCTACCCTAGAAATGAACGTCACAAGATCAATCGGTTGCCCCTCTTCTTCCATTTTTCGCATTAACTGAAATATAGACTTGTGCACTGACAGAGAAAAATACTGCTCCGTCAAACGGCACTCCTTAATAAGCTCTCCATCAAGTAATAGAGAACCTAACACCGTCTTTTCCGCCTCTATATTTTGAATACTCATGGACGCCACCCGCGCTCCGCTAAAAAGCGCTGCAACTCTTCCTCAGACGGCGCATTCTTCTCCCACTCCCCACACCTCGCCAAAAACTCCTCCGTCTCCCCCGTACTAACAGACGAATCCTTATTCCTAAAGCTCGCCGTATCCGCCTCAACCTCACACACTTTCGTAAATCCTTTCCCGTGCCACCCTCTCAAAATCCCCTTTACATAAGCAACCGTCCGCTTATTATTCTCAAACGCAATTTGAAGAGCCTTCAGCACAAGCTCCTCTGACAAATCTTCCATCCACGCGCTCAGTTCCTCCACAGTATGCGGAGACAAACTACCGAAATGTTGCTCATAAAAAGAAAACACGCGACTTCCCGTCTCTTCCTCTATAACCTCTTCTTCCTCTGTCTCCTCACAAACTGGCTCAACATCATCCACAGCCAAATCACTCGGCATACCGAAATGCGCTAAAAGCATCGGAACATTCAGCTCCTCCTCTACGCACTTCTGAAGAAACATATGTACAAACTCCTTATTCTTCACACCCTTAAGCTCACGAAGCACACACTTCTCCACATTCGTATTCGTCACCGGATTATAACGAAGCCAATTTAAAACGAATAACTCTCGTGTATCCGCATCATAAAGAATCTTCCCATAATCAATGAAGCGCTGCACAAGCTTATCAACAGTCTCCCGATTATAACCCGTCTCCATCTCAGCTAACCGCTTCGGAAAAGGAAAAATCCCACACTGCGTCGTCTTCGAACAAGTCAACAAATACACATAAAAATACCGCTCCTCCGGCGTCAAATCCAAAACAAAATCATCCTGCCAAAAATTCACCTGCACAGTACGATACACCGCCATCCCAATTCCTCCCGTCCTAATTCAAAAATGAAAATTTCCTCTTTGTACTATATATAGGAAGGAGGCCCGGGTTTTTGGCGTGTTATTTCAAAAATTTTTTCGACTCCTACTACGGTGTTTGTTGTTGTTTTTGTTTTGTTGTGTTTTTTCTTAGTGATTTATTACTTGGTAGGGGCTTGTAAGGGGCTTAGAAGGGGCTAGTTATCGGTTACTTCGATTAGAAACACTCGATCTGAAAAGCCGCCTCGTTCTACTGCTTTCTTTTTACGGATGCTGTTGATTTCTTCTAGTGCTGTGCCTTCGTGTTCGGCTAGGGCGTTGATTAGTTCTAGTAGGTCGGATAGTTCTTCGAGTTTATCGGGTTTTGTTTTTGCTTCGATGTATTCTGTTAGTTCTTCTTCAGTTTTCTTGCAGAGTTCTTTTATGTATTCGTCTTCAGGTAGGATTCTTGTTGTGGGTGTTTTTCCGTTGGATTTTATTATCTGTGGGATTTTGTTTCGGATTAGTTTGTTGTAGGTTGGCATATGGGTTCCCTCCGTTAGGTTTTTCTTCTATTATAATGGAAAAGCAGTTTAACTAGGTGTTAAACTGCTGCATTGCTTCTTTTATATAGTTTTCTTCTTCGTTTGTGAAGAGGGTTGGGAATT
This sequence comes from Bacillus sp. MMSF_3353, assembly GCF_030733445.1. Lineage (NCBI taxonomy): Bacteria > Bacillati > Bacillota > Bacilli > Caryophanales > Bacillaceae > Bacillus > Bacillus sp. MMSF_3353. The sequence goes on along the minus strand of NZ_JASHJA010000003.1, from coordinate 139,689 downwards.
CGGATAGTGGAAGTTTCGATTGATTGATTATATCCTCTATATCACTTCGAGGTGTATCAAGATAGTTCGTTACTTCTTCTATTAAATTGAAAAATTCCTTCAAGGTAACTTGAACATCTTGATGACTCGGATCCTTCTCTTCTACCTTATACTTTTTCAACTTCCCTATCACATCCATAAATCGCCGATCGAATTTTTCTTTTAGTTCCTCATTATTATAAAACGGTTGAACACTCTCTTTTGAAAAATGCTCCACTAACCATTCCTTATTTTCTTTCTCCCATATAAAAGTTTGCAGAAAAGAAGAAAACAAAGCGACATCCACTCGTTCTTCCTTTTGAAACCTCTTCGTCATCCCATCCATATGCGAAAGCACCTTCGCAATTCTTTCTTGCTCTGCCAAAAGCAATTCCCTTTGAAAATGCATTTGTCTTAAAAATTCTTCCGTCTCTATATCACGCTGCAATATAATATTTTGAATTTCCCCAAGCGAAAAACCGAGATGCTTAAACGATTGAATTTGTTGCAGCACATACAAATCATCTTTCGTATATAACCGATGCCCACCCTCAGTATAATCGCTCGGCTTTAATAAAGTAATCTTGTCATAATAACGAAGCGTCCGCACCGTAACATCCCCAACACTTGCAAACTCACTAATCATCCACGCCATACCATCACCTACTCCGCTAACTTCTCTTTCACATACTGAAGCATATGAGAAAAACTCATCTCATTCTGCCGACAATATTGAAATAAACCTACAACAAGCAATACAAAAGGAACATTCCCCCTATAACGATTTTCATACTCACTAATACCATCATAAAGGTACTCATACTTTCTTTTTCGTAAAACAATATAAATCGCAATAAACAATACTGCAATCATAACGAAAAATTGCTTCTCCTTTATCTCCACTTCTTGTTTCATCACCTATTCTCCTTCCAATGCATACTTATCTTCTTTAAATAACGGAATTCGAATGAAATAACGATATGGCTCGTCGCGTATTACCTTCCACGCAATAATGGTCACTTGAACAACCTCAAAGGCAAATACACCCCAAAACAAAACATCACTAATACGCGAACTAGTATTAAATAGAAGAAAGATTAACAAATGAAAATTGAACGCCTTTCGGCAATGATATTTGTACACTTCAGTTTTACGTGCCAGTGTGATGTACATGAGTAGTGGCGAAAAGATTCCTATTGCGGCTGAGAGTAGTAGCATGATGATGGTGTTTCTTTTTTCTTTTTTGGTGGTTTTCATGAGCGGTTTGATCCCCCTTTTTTGATTTGTCTTCTTTAGGTTAGGGGGTGACGTTGGGGGAGGTGCAAGGGGAATTTTAATTTAAAAACAGCAACACTTATTTCAGCGTCGCTGTCCTTCTTCCAAAATATGTATGAAGACGATATTCACATATCTCCTTCGTCCATTTAAATAAAATTTCTTCATCTTCTTTTCTAACATCCATATTTAGAGAAAAGAAGTTTTCATCAAATGATAGTAAACCTTTCGAGCTACCACTCCATTTTGTCATTGGCATTGTAGCAATTAATTTACTAATTTTTTCTTCATCATACTCCCACATACGTTTTGCTTGCTTGTCACTAAAATCGATTCTCTTGCGGTATTCTTTTTCCATTAAAAACTGATGGAAGAATGGTGCAACTTCTTCTGGTGAGATAGGATGGTACCATTCCTCTTTTCCGCGTTGTAACATCGCTAACAGTAGTAGCATTTTATAACTTTTTGCCATTCCTGTTGTTTCAACTTCTTGCAACCACGCTTCACAATGTAAAAACACTGTTTTTTCCAGTTCTGTTAATTCATCATTCCATGCTAAAAAGCCAACATATGATTTAAACTCTTGGCGATACTCTTTACTTTCTTCTGTACCAAGCTTATGTAATTCTAAATATGTAGGTCGACGCCCAAGATCTATTTTTACAGTTTGATAACCCTGCTGTAATTTTTCTTTTCTCGGCATTTTCTTTTTCAGTAATTCATCTAATAACTGCTTTGCTTCTAATTCAAACTCTACTGTACATCCAGCTGGCAATATCTTTTGTGTACCATTTCTTTTCGTCTTTCCATCATCAACTCGAAGCATTTGCATTTTTATATCTGCATTTCTATAATTTGCAATTAAATCAATTACAACACAATACTCCTTATGCTCATGCAATCGTAAACCACGACCAATTTGTTGCGTAAAAATTGTTAACGATTCTGTTGGGCGAACAAATAAAAGTGTATCGACAGATGGAATATCAACACCTTCGTTAAATAAATCTACTGTGAAAATAGCATCTAGTTCATTATTATCCAGCTGATTAATCGCATGTTCTCTCGAAATATGTTTTGTTTCCGAATGAAGTGAAATTGTACTATAACCGTTCTCATTAAAATATGTAGACAAAAAAACTGCTTGCCTAATACTAGAGCAAAAGACAATTGTTCTAGTTTTCTTATATTTCTTCCAAGCTTCTAAAATATTTAAGGCGAGTTCCTCTCTTAACTGAATTTGTGTAAGTTCCTCACGGTCATACTTATTGCCTATCCAACGTATTTGTGAGTAATCCGTATCATCATGTACTCCATAATAGTGAAACGGAGATAACCATCCACGCTGAATCGCTTCCATAAAATCAATTCGATACGCAACGTTCCCATCACAAATCGAATAAATATCACGAAAATCATTTCGATCTGGCGTTGCTGTTATTCCCAATAAGAAATTAGGATCAAAATAATCTAGTACCCTTTGATAACTGTTAGCTGCAGCATGGTGGAACTCGTCTACAATAATAAGGTCAAAATCATTAGGTGAGAAGTTTTCTAAGTGACGCTTTCTACTCAACGTTTGAATAGATGCAAAAACAACATCCTTCTCGCCTTCCTTTTTCTTCCCATTGTAAATCCCCGTAGTCTTATTATCGATTACACGCAGAAAAGATTTTTCTGCTTGATTTAATATTTCTTCTAAATGCGCAATAAATAAAACTCGCTTAAAACGTTTTGCAAAAAAAGCAGCTAAATAAGTCTTGCCAAGTCCTGTTGCCATAACAACCATCGCTTTGTTGTATCCTTCTTCCAGTACATTCTCTAATTGTTCCAATGCAGGTAATTGTGCAAAGCGTGGTGTGATCTTTATTTCATATACAGCTGATTCCTCTAATTCAATTTCTACTCCTGAGCTCGCAGTATAATCCTTTTGTCCCGAGGGAATCATCATTTCAATCTCTTCTTGCTTTGTCCAAGTTCGGACTAGACTCGAATGAGTTGTATGAAATTCTTCATACTCTTTACGATATTGTTTAATTGTTTCTATATTGATAGGCTGAGTTGCTTCATTCATATGAATATGTAAAAATTGATCAATCGCCTCCGAAAAAGCTTCCTCTCCAACACTCTCTTTCACAAGCAAGCTCCATTCCACGCCACTTGTTAACGCGGAACGAGACATATTAGAAGAACCAACAATCATAACTCCGTCGCTCTCACACTCAAATAAATAAGCCTTCGGATGAAATGATTTCCCAGCACTCCTCCACAGTCGAATCTCAATATCAGGATGAATTTCATACAATTTCTCTAAAGCATCTGGTTGCGTAATATACAAATAATCTCCTGTACAAACCTTAATATCTACATTCTTTTCGGCTGCTTTCCGCAAAAGAGGGGCTAAGACATCTACCCCCGATTTCATAACAAATGAAGTTAAAATATATATTGATTTTGCATCATCCATATAGCGCTCTAGCTTATAGATCAAATTATTCGTAACGAGCTGTACATTAGTCATCATGTACCTCAACTAAAAAAATCCTCTCCTGAAAACCACCACGTTTTTCAGCCTTCTGTTTACGTACTTGCTCAACAGCCTCTAACGTTACACCTTCATATTGCGCTAATGCATTCACTAGCTCTAATAAATCAGCTAATTCTTCTACTTTATGTTCTTTACTTTCAGCCTCTAAATACTCAGCTAACTCCTCTTGTGTTTTCTTACTCACTTCTTCTATATATTCTTTTTCATCTAGTATTCTAGTTGTGAATGTTTTTCCATTATTCTCGATAATTTCTGGTATGCGATCTCTTACTAATTTGTTGTAGGTTGGCATTTGAATTCCTCCATGGCTAATATTGTAACTTTTTGATTATATTATACAAGATTTAGTACTTTTCTTTCTATTTGCATACAATAACTATTTAAACAATATATTATAATTCAATAAATAAGGCCATATCAAAAACATACTCTAATGTTAGTTTGATACGGCCTTATCTTGCATATAGATATTACTTTAAAAACTTAAACTTCTTTTTATTATTTTAAAGTAATAATATTATTGAACTTTTAATCTACCTACAAAACATTACTATCCTTTAAATAATCATAGAGCTTATTATCCACCGATTTCTCCATAATCATATTCATCGTAACAACCGGCAGTTCTTTTCCATTTTTATCTTGCATTTCAGTTTGTTCTACACTTGTTTTATCGGGTCTCGCTTTTCCTAAATAGTAAAAGTCGCTTCCCTCGTCATCATCTTTTTTCACAAAAATATGGACGTCAATATTATTTTCTTTAGCATCAATAATTGTTTGAACTTCCTTTGACTTTAACGTTCTATTACTTCTAGTATACCATTTAAGAACATCTTGATTAAGGAATTCATCACCATAGTTCACACTCGATTCTACCTCATCGTTTTTATGATATGTGACAAATATTGGGCAAGTAGCGTATTTGGTTTTATAGCCATACATAGTTGAAGTCTCATCAATGTGCCAATTTAAAAGTTTACATGCATCTTTTCTTGAGTATTTTTTATATATAGTAAGGTTACTATCACACTCATAATTTTTGTTCTTGTCTTTCGCACTTTTAATGATGTCCATTACCATGTACTTAAAGTATTCATTCTGTTCTAAGCTTTCTCGGATTAGATCATTAAACATGTACGTATTATCTTCTTGTAATGCGAGAATTGGCTTTTCACCATATTTTTTCTGGTTATTCTGTGTGAAAAACGATAACTCAAAAACCCGCTGCACAGAAGTAATCGTAGCATCATCTGTTAAGCAATTAGATTCTTCAAGTTGTTTTATATACTCATCCTTATCAACTTTTTCTTGCTTTAATAATAAGTCTAACAAAACGATTTCGTTTTTACGTTTTCCATTTAGTACTTCCAATGAAAGCATTGTTAAAACTTTATTTTCGTACTCTGTTAATGTAGGGACATCTTCTTTCATTTTCAATAGGAATTGATAATAGTTCGAATATCCTTCTACAAGTACAACTGGATCAATAGAATGGTTTACTATAAAGTCATATAGATATGGAGTTCTTCCTATTCTATTTTTCAACTCAGCAAAAGCTTCCTTCAATACTTTCATTGCTGTTAAATTACTATTATTAATTGCTTTAAAGATCTGCTTTTTTGCTATTTCTTCAAAGTTAACTGTTGAAATACCTTTAATATAACTCGTGTCATTTGTATATCGACGTATATTATCTTTATTTTGTGATCTATCTCCTGAAAGAGCAATTGGAATTAAATAGTTGTTTTTATAGTTTCCAATAAAATCAATGATCGTAACAAAATCTTTCGAATCGTGTTTTCGAAGTCCACGCCCCAGCTGCTGTATAAAGATAATACTTGATTGAGTTTGTCTTAACATGACAACTTGGTTAACACTTGGAATATCGATTCCTTCATTAAAAATATCTACTGTTAAAATATAATCCAGTATGCCATTTTCTAATTGATTTACCCGCAGTTCTCTTTCCTCTTGGGAATGATCGCCGGTTAATGCAAATGTGCGAAAACCTCTACTATTTAAGGCATATGATAATTGTTCTGCCTCATCTTTTCGGCTGCAAAACATTAATCCTGTTACTTTCTCACCAGAAAAACCATAATATTTTACTTTTTCAACTATATGATCTACTCGCTCTTCCGTAACAAGTTTAGATAAAACTGTAGTGTCATCTATCTTTTCACCATTATATTCAAAATCAGTTACTCCAAAATAATGGAAAGGACAAAGCATATCTTCTTCAAGTGCTTCTTGCAAACGAATTTCATAAGCAATATTGTAATCAAATAGCTCATAAATATTAAAATTGTCTGTACGCTCAGGTGTAGCAGTCATTCCCATTAAAAATTTCGGTTTAAAATAATCAATAACCCTATGATAAGAACTAGCACCAGCTTTATGAACTTCATCTATTAAAATATAATCAAATAGCCCAGGATCAAATTGTTGTAAATTTTCTTCCTTTGAAATAGTCTGGATTGTCGCGAATAAATATTTAGCATTTATTTGCTTATTTGATCCTGATAAAACTCCAAAGTCTTCATCGGCTCCGCCAAGCACCTTTTGAAAATCTGATTTTGCTTTATTTAATATTTGCTCTCGGTGAACAATAAATAGCATCCGTTTAGGTGCAAAATTTCTAACATCAAATGCTGAAAGATATGTTTTCCCCGTTCCTGTTGCGGAAATAACTAAGCCTTTTGCTTCTCCAGCTTCTCGAATAGCTTGTATTTCTTTTAATGCAGCTTGTTGCATTTTATTTGGCGTAATTTTCAACGCTTCTTCAATTGCATTATGATATTGACCAGGTAATTCTATAACTCGATCTAGCAACTTATTTTCTGCAACTTGTTCATATATTGTTTCGTAATTTGCAATTAACTCTTCAGTTAATACTTGAGAATGCTCCCAGACTTCTTCAAATTGATTTTTAAAATGTTGAACAATCTCTCCATCTTCATGCGATGTTAACTTGACGTTCCATTCATAGTTTACCTTCAAAGCATGTGCAGTCAGATTCGAACTACCGACAATTAATGAACAATGTGTTTTATTATCAAATATGTACCCCTTTGAATGAAAACCAGATAAGTTTGTTAATCTTACTTCTACATTTTCAAGTTTCATTAATTCTCTAAACACTTTTGGTGTATTAAAATTTAAGAATGTAGATGTTAATATACGTCCTTTAACCCCTCTTTGTTTAAGATCAAGGAAATGCGATTTTAAAGTCGCCAGTCCACTTTCCGTAATAAAAGCCACTGAAAAAATAAAGGATGTACTATTTTCTAGCTCCTCTAACAATGAACTTAAAACATTTTCATTTTTTTTCGTATTGTTTACTAATAATTTAGGCTTATATATTCCGGGATGACTATGTTTTTGATCAATAAACCCTTTATATAAAGACCCCTCTAATTTTTGAATAAAATTCTCCATATGATCACCATTTATGACAAATTTTTATATTAATTGTATTACTCACTGATTTAAAGTGCAAATTTATTACAATATAAAAAACTATCCGCCTAAAACGGATAGTTTTTTATCAAATTACTTTACAATAGATTCTTTTGATAACTTCTCAATAGTTGGGATATCCGCAGGTGCCCAATCTAAAGCTGCTAGTTCATTCGGATATAACCATTTAATTGCTACGTGCTCAGTTAGAACCGGACTTCCTTCAACAAGTTTACAATAGAAAGTTTTCAAATGAACAATACCAAAATCATACTCATAGTCTGTATAATCTATTTGCTCACCAATCTGCACGCTACAATGCATTTCTTCATCAATTTCACGCTTTAACGCCTCTTGAGGTGTTTCTCCCTCTTCTATTTTCCCACCTGGAAATTCCCACATAAGAGGTAGCGATTTAGATGGTCCTCTTTGTGCACATAAAATTTTCTCATCTTGAACAATTACTGCTCCAACAACATAAATATTTTTCTTCATTATGTCCTCCTTAAATCTCACAGAAACTCTATACTTTATGTTTCCACACTTTATAGACTGAAAAATGCCTTTTATATCTTTTAACGACTAATATATTTTTAATCAGTAAGCTAGATTTTATCTATCCCTATCTAGCCCTTTTAATACAATTAGCCTAACACTCTCATCTCTTTTATATTATATAGAAGTAACTACAAAAATAAAGCCTGATTGAATACTTCCCTCTTAAGCCTCTTTTTTCACCATTTCCTCATACCTAAAATGACATTCCTCCAAAAACCCCCTAATCTCCACACTCCCCTTATAAAAACTCTCCCACCCCCGCTCCCTCAAAATCCCCTTCCAACTATCACTCTCCACCATCTTCTTAATAACACCATCCCAATAAGCAACCTCTTCCTCCGTCATATCTTTTGGTCCCATAATTCCTTTCCAGTGCTGGAAGATGACGTTGATGCCTTGTTCTTTCCATGTTGGGATTTCTGGTAGGCGGTCTAGGCGTTTGGGTGCGGATACGGCTAGTATTTTTATTTTGCCGGCTTTGTATTGTTTTTCGGCTTCGGATAGGGTCATGGTTGCGGCGCTGATTTGTTTGTTCGTTAGGGCGTTTATGATTTTTTCTTTGTTTTCGTAGACGAAGAATTGTAGTTCGGCAGGGTTTATGCCGAATGCTTTACTTACTTGTACGAAGGATAGGTGATCGTCGTTTCCTAGGCCAGGGGCAACGCCGATTTTGAAGTTATTCTTGTCTTGTTTTAGTTGTTCCATTAGTTGGTTTGCGTTTTCTATGTTTGATTCTTTTGATACGACAACGACTTCCCAGTCCGATGCGAGTGTTGCGAGCGGTGTGAAGTCTTTATATGTTAGTTTACTGTGGCCTAGTAGGTTGTTCGTTATGAGTAAGCTTGAGTTAATTGCCAGTACGTGACCGCCTTTTTGTTTCGTATATTTCCATCCGACATCACCGCTGCCACCTACTTTGTTTATGACTGTGATTGGTTTTGTGAAGATTTTTTCTTCTGTCAGCGTTTTTTGCATTGCTCTTGCTGTTAAGTCCCATCCGGCCCCTTGAACGTTCGGCGCTACGATTTCTACTTTGTCTATGTTTACTGTATTCGTTTGAGTTTTTTCCAAGGAACAACCAGCTATTACTCCTGTCATAATCCATATACATAGTAATAATCGTTTTTTCATAGCCCTCGTCCTATTCGGTACTTTCGTTCTGGTCGTCCGATAATGCCGTATGTGTATTCTACTGTGCATTCGTTTGTTGCTACTAAGTATTCTAAATATCTTCTTGCGGTTGTTCGGGAGGCACCCATTTGTTCTCCCATTTCTTCTATTGTAATGCCCTCTTCAAACCCTTTTATTATTCCTTTTACCTTTTGCAGTGTTAACGGATCCACACCTGTCGGTAAGTTTTTTATGTCTTGTGTTTGCGAATTGCCGAAGAAGTTATCGATGAGTGCTTGATTTACTTCATTGTTACTATGTAATAGTTGCTTCTTTCTTTTATAGTCTTCAATGGTGCGAACAAATTTTTCTAACGTGACTGGTTTTATAAGATAGTTACTTACGCCATTTCGAATTGCTTTTTCTAGCATATGGTTTTCATTCGCCGCAGTAACCATAATGACGTCAACGTTTGGAAAATCAGCATGGATTTGTGGTAATAAGTCGGTTCCAATTCCGTCTGGTAAGTAATTATCTAATAGAAGCAAATCGATTTCTTCCCTTTGTAGTAATTCCATCGTTTCTTTTGCGTTTAATGCTTTTCCAATCACTTTTACGTCCTTTATTTTTAATAAAAACTCCTCCTGAATTTGCGCGACGCGGAAATCATCTTCTGCAATTGCAATCTTCAACATATGCCCATCCCCCTGTTTGTCATGTACTTTCTCTCAATGTTTTCGGAAGGTAAATTGTAAAAATAGCTCCCCCGTTTTTCTCGTTTTGAATTTCAATTGTTCCACCTAGTACATCTACCATTTCTTTTACGTTCGCTAGTCCGTAGCCACGATTGTTTCCTTTCGTTGAAAATCCTTTTTGAAAAATGGTCGTAATTTTTTCTGCCGGTATTCCTGCTCCACTATCTATCACTTCAAACACAATATCGTGCCCAATATCCGTAATGAAGAAAGAAACATTCTTCTCCTCTCGTTCACTCACCGCATCAAACGCATTGTCGATTATGTTTCCAAGGATCGTAATAAGGTGCGAAACTTTTATATGGTCTGGTAACGGATGCAGCGCACTATCTCCTTCAATATGAAAATCAATTTTCTTCTCAGATGCTGTTCCGATTTTCCCTAATAAAATAGCTTGTACTTTCGCATCATGAATTTGATTGAATAAAATATGGTTTTGGCTTTGATGAATATTAGATTCTTGTTGGATAAATTCAATCGCTTCTTTGTAATGTCCTAACTGAAGTAATCCTGATAAGACGAACAGCTTATTTGTAAATTCATGTGTTTGAGCGCGTAAGTCCTCAGAATACTTTCTTACCTCAGATATCGTATTCACTAAGTTTTGCAGTTCTGTTTTATCTCTAAAGCTACATACAACGCCTACCGTATTATTATTTTCGAGTATCGGCGTCATGTTTAAAATAAACACTTTATCTTGAAACGCGATTTCTTGATCGTTTTCTAGCACTCTTTCCATATTAAATTCCGGTAAAACTTTTGAAATGTGCTGCTGCATATAATCATCATTTACATGTAGCATTTCTTCTGCCGACGTATTCATCATCGTAATAAAACCGTTTTGATCGATAGCGATAATTCCTTCTTTTATAGATAGTAGTATTGCGCTTCGTTCCCGGTATAGCGCTGCGATTTCATTCGGTTCCAAACCGAGTGTATCTTTCCGAATGCTACGTGCTAAAAGAATGCCGCCAACAATTCCAGCTATTAATACCGCTAAGGAAAAGAGTATAATTTCTTTCGTTCTGCTCAGTATGTTAGATTCGATACCTTTTATTGAAAACTCTACTGTCACAACACCTACGACTTGATCGTAGTCTCCGTTATGAACAATAATGGGTGCCTTCGCCATTAAAGCAGGACCACTTTCACCATTTCCTTCAAGCGTATAATAACCGCCAAAAGTGAGTGCTTCATAGTTATATGGATTGTTACTCTTTGTACCAATTAACTCAGAATTAGAATGTGAATACATAACCCCAGAGCGATCTTCTATAATGACAGTATCTGCACCAGCTTGCTCACGAACTTGTTCCGCAATGGATTGGATCATACTTTTATGCTCATTATTTTGAAAAGCATCTTTTATAGCTGGCATAAAAGAAAGCGACTTCGCTGTTTGCAGTGCTAGCTGCTCCACTTGGCGCTTCGTATCAACGGACTGAATGTAAACAAATATTCCCGCTAATAGGAGAACAACAAATAAAATTAACGCGATAATTAAGCTTACTATTTTCGTTTGTAATGACACTTTGCGTGATTTCTTCATACTTCATATCCTTTGATAAAATATTCAAAACTATCAATCTCCTTTCTATTATTATGACAAAACTAATAATGAAGCAACTATTAAAACTCTCCATGTACATAAAGTACAAAAAGAATAAAATTGTCATAATATTGAGATTTTACTCTATAGACAGTACAATTCAACTACAATGAACACGCTTTCATATATACCTTTTATTACTAAGCAAGAGGAGGAATGATTATGGCTCAAGCAAAATCTAATCGAGTCGCCGGCAATATTTTCAAAGGTTCAGTCGGCAATTTAATTGAATGGTATGATTGGTACGTTTACTCTGCTTTCGCTGTTTACTTTTCAGCAGAGTTCTTTCCTAAAGGCGATCCAACGAGTCAGTTACTGAACACAGCAGCTATTTTCGCAGTTGGATTTTTAATGCGCCCTATCGGAAGTTTATTAATGGGACGCTATGCGGATCGGCACGGACGCCGAGCAGCATTAACGCTTTCGATTACAGTTATGGCCGGTGGTTCTTTAATTATCGCCTGTACACCTAGTTACGAAAGCATCGGGATCATGGCACCAATTATTTTAGTTCTTGCCCGTTTACTGCAAGGATTATCGCTTGGCGGAGAGTACGGAACTTCCGCAACATATTTATCTGAAATGGCTAGTAGTGGTCGCCGTGGCTTTTATTCAAGCTTCCAATATGTAACGCTCGTTGCCGGGCAAATGGTTGCGTTAGGCGTTCAAATTGTTCTTCAGCAATTACTAAGCGAACCAGATATGAAAGCTTGGGGCTGGCGCATTCCATTCATTATTGGAGCGATGGGCGCAGTAGCTGTATTATGGCTTCGCCGCACGATGGATGAATCAGAACAGTTTGCAAACATAAAATCACAAAAACGCGAAAGCGCAGGAACCGTTCGCGCGCTTATGAAACACCCGAAAGCAGTATTAACAGTAGTAGGTCTAACATTAGGAGGCACTGTCGCTTTCTACACGTACACAACATATTTACAAAAGTTCATGGTAAACACAGTCGGTCTTCCGAAAGAAGTTGTAAGCTGGATTAACTTTGTCGCACTGCTTATTTTCGTCGTACTTCAACCAATTGCGGGGCTACTATCCGATAAAATTGGACGTCGCCCACTATTAATGGCATTCGGTATTCTCGGAACATTACTAACAGCACCAATCTTTTTCTTCCTGGAAAAAACGACAGAACCAATCGTAGCATTTTTACTTATGATGGTCGGCCTCATTATCGTTACTGGTTACACTTCCATTAACGCAATTGTAAAAGCAGAACTCTTCCCAACCGAAATTCGTGCACTTGGCGTAGGTTTACCGTATGCACTAACTGTTGCGATATTTGGCGGAACAGCTGAGTTCATCGCTTTATGGCTAAAAAGTATCGGGATGGAATCACTATTCTACTTCTACGTAGCTGGATGTATTGCGATCAGCTTTATTACGTATTGGCGTATGGCTGAGTCATCGAAGACTTCACAAATTGAGGCGGAGCTTGGTGGTGGGGATAAATTAGTTAATAATAAATCTAGTTAAAATGATGTATTCTATAATCTTCGTTTATCTGAAAAAGCATTATTCATTAATATGAAATTCAAAAACCTCTACTTATATGTAGAGGTTTTTGTATGACGAAAAAACACGTAGTTCCATTGTTATTTTACAAAACCCAAATTCTTCCTCATCTTAAAGTGGAACAAATTTATTACTTAGAGTGTCTAATAAGTGTATTTCTAATATGAGTTGTCCAGATTGGATACAACATATCCCGTTTGACATCTATTTTTATGTATTACAAAAAAATGAAAGGACTTATTATTCCCAAAAGTAAAAAACATGTATTGTAATACTACAGTTAAGTATTACAAGTGGAAACAAAAAAGAAATAACGCAAACTGTGACTTATCAATCATATAAAGTGAAACTTTAATCAGCGGGGGTCTTACTGCCCGTTAATGCGGGATAAACGTTTTGGATGTCGTTTAACCTGTGAAATTTTAGCTGCAGTAGTATTGTTACCCAATGCCATCTTTAATTGCATTAGTATTTAGAATACCTAGACAAAATCCATATATTCTTGAAAGAGGTTGAAAATTTATGTTCGTTTTAAACAAGTTCTTTAACATTTTACATTACAAAAAGATTGTGCCTGTAGTATTACTTTCATGTGTATCACTTATAGGATGTTCCAATAGTAACACTCAATCTGAACCACCTAAACAAACGAATCAAGCTAATCAAATTAAACAAGAAAATACAGGTAACCAATCTTTCGCTAAACTTGAAAAAGAATATGATGCTAAGCTTGGTATTTATGCACTGGACACAGGTACGAATCAAACTATTGCTTATCATTCAGATGATCATTTTGCGTTTGCATCTACATCTAAATCATTAGCTGTGGGCGCTCTTTTACGCAAGAACTCATTAGAAGCTCTCGATCAAAGGATTACGTATACTCATGAAGATCTTTCTAATTATAATCCAATTACTGAAAAGCATGTTGATACAGGAATGACGTTAAAAGAACTTGCAGATGCTTCTGTTCGATATAGTGACAGCACAGCACATAATTTGATTCTTAAACAGTTAGGAGGTCCCTCTGAATTTGAAAAAATCTTGAGAGAAATGGGAGATACTGTTACTACTTCAGAACGATTTGAACCTGAATTAAATGAAGTGCATCCAGGAGAAACACATGATACCAGTACACCAGAAGCAATAGCTAAGACGCTTCAATCATTTACATTAGGGACTGCACTTCCAACAGAAAAACGTGAACTATTAGTAGATTGGATGAAGAGAAATACAACTGGAGATAAATTGATTCGTGCGGGCGTACCAAAAGGATGGGAAGTAGCTGATAAAACAGGCGCGGGATCTTACGGAACAAGAAATGATATCGCAATTATTTGGCCACCAAATAAAAAGCCAATTGTTCTTGCTATACTTTCTAATCATGATAAAGAAGATGCTAAATACGATGATAAACTTATTGCAGACGCAACCAAAGTCGTGTTAAATACCTTAAAAGCTACGGAATAAATGATAATATGTTAAAAGTTTTCTATTTTAGGCGGGTGTTTTCATCAACTAAAAATTTAATAGTGTCCCAAAAACGAAATTTGGTGCTAACTTGTAATAAAAAGCTCATTTTTATTGTTTGGGGATAAATGATTCTTTAAGCTTGATGGCAATTTGGTGCTATCCCTAAAACATCTGGACTGTAATAGCCAACTAAAAAATGCAAACAAAAAGACCTTTAATCAGTCGTTTTGTTTGCATTTCCTTTTTCTAAAACTACAGAAAAGATAAGTACTATAGTTAACACCATAATAAACCTTACTTCACTTCCATCACTTACAAAAAATGAATACAAAGTATAGATTAAAATTAATATTCCATAAATAATTTTGTGCAATATACTCCCCCCTTTTTGCCGTATATATTTTAGTCTAAAAATTTAATTCAAGCCCTATATCAAAATGAAAATAAAAAGCACCTGTGATATACACAAAGTGCTTTTCTCTTGTCAATTTATCTATTTTCACTATATTTATCTATTTTCTTTTTATAACTCAAATTTCTTCGAATCATACTTTTCTAGAGTTTGCTGCCATTCATTTTGTTCATATGGAATATATTTATCTGTCTGTACATCTTCAACATTTTCTCCACCTGTTAATAATCTCCTGTACTTAAAAGAGTGCCCTGTTAATACTGTTGTAATCATTTTGTATTGCCCTCCTTTTGTTTGATTACTTGTATCATAAAACAAGTATCTGAAGTTGATATGTAGTCTATCTAGAGTGTATGTAAATTTAGAAAATCTCTAATAAAATGTTTATGTTGTAACGTTACCACCAAAACTAGTGCTTCCAACACCATGATTTGAAGAGACAATAACCTATATTCTAGCCTCAATTCCTCCTACAGTTCTATATTCAGTAAAACTAGTTAATCCCTACAATATAAAAAGAGCACCCCTTTTGGATGCTCTTCGTTATAACTATATATTATTTAATTTCCCTCTTTTGTTGGTACCATTTTTCCTTCTTGAGAGTCTGTACCCTCTGTTCTTTCAACAGTTTTTGCATGTTCTGGTTTTTCAGGGGCTCCCATTTCAAATCCAGATTGAGAATCTGTACCTTCTTTTGCTGGTACCATTTTTCCTTCTTGAGAGTCTGTACCTTCTGTTCTTTCAACAGTTTTTGCGTCTCCTTTAGGAGTTGCTGGCACTGCATCTTTAGGCAAATCAAAGTTTTGTGAGAAAGACGTTGTTCCATCTGCACTTTGTGTAATTACTTGATTTGAACTATCTTCATTTGACTTTAAATTGTCCATTTTCGCATCATCTGCACCTACTGCACCTCCCGCTACCAATCCTGTACTTAAAAGTGCTCCTGCTAATAATGTTTTAATCATTTTTCATTACCTCCTGTTTATTTGTAATATTCATCAAAAAAGTATCTAGAGTTAATGTTTTAGTCATTATCTTTATCTACTTGCTTTTTGATTACATTTAGCATAAGACAAGAATCTATAGTTGATATGGACTGTATCTGGAGATTATGTAAAGAAAAATAGATGATCAATTGTATATCCTAATGAATGCTTAGACAAGATTGAAACTTTATATGAGTTTGAACAATTGAGTTCCCCTTTGTTTTTGGGTGTGAGGTTTTTAACTGGAGTGGAGTGAGGGACTAACCTTTTCTAATTTGAAAGCAAACTTTTTATTATTAGTTTACATTCAAAACACTGTAAATAAAGATGTTAAAAATCCGTAAACAAAACACCACATCTCACTGATGTCCACCCCATCAGAAGTATGGAAGGGAATTAAATATAATCCTCCCCTGTCTTTATGCATTGAGATAGAAAAAATTATAAATATAGACTTAAATATTTTTTTGAAAGGATATTATTTAACAAACATAAAAAAGAGCTACAGCTGTATGAGAACCTTAGCTCTTTTTTATGTTTATTATATAAATTATTTAACGTTACAAGCCATACCAGTTATCATATTACCAACTGAAATACCACCAGGTTCCCCCGATGCTCTCCCTCTAAAACAAATGACAAGCCACCTCATGCCCCTTCTCAATCTCAACCATCTTCGGTACTTCCTGCGCGCATTTTTCAGTCGCGAATTTGCAGCGCGTTCTGAATTTGCAGCCGGATGGTGAGTTTAGCGGGCTTGGTACTTCGCCTTGCAGGATGATCTGTTCTTTGCCCGTGCTTGTTGGATCTGGTCCTGGCATGGATGAGAGTAGTGCCTGTGTGTATGGATGTGCCGGTTTTGTGTATAGGTCTTCGCTGTCGGCAATTTCTACTATGTTTCCTAGGTACATGACTCCGATTCTGTCTGATATGTGCCGTACCATTGATAGGTCATGTGCGATGAATAAGTATGTGACACCTGTTTCTTCTTGGATGTCTTGCAGCATGTTTACGACTTGTGCTTGGACTGAGACATCTGGTGCTGAGATTGGTTCGTCACATAGGATGAAATCTGGTTTTATAAAAACATTATATTACTTTATAAATCTATAAAGATTTATTATCATTAAACTACTAAAATATTTTATAACGAAAAGAGGGAAAATTAATGCAACAAAAAAAGAAATCTTATAGAGTACTCCTCATTATTTATAACTTCTTTATTAGTACAATAAAATTTATCTTTAATACAATTGAATTGTATATACAAAAACAGCAGTATCAAAATTTTTACGTACTAACTTATATATTTGTTTTTTTAAATATGATTTTAGTTATATTTTTACCGCACATAGTAGGATTCATATCATCTTTAATTTTCACTTTAGTTTTCTTCTATATAATTATTAAAGCTTTAGCCAATTTATTTAACCAATGGAAAAACACGAAGGAACTTAAATATTATAATATATTTGATGATACTTCCGATTTAAATGCTAGATTGATAATAATCAAGCAGCTTCTTTCTCTCCTATGTGGATGTTTATTTATAATAATGGGACTATACATGTGGATTAATGTACTAATTTCAGTAAATACGTCCTTTAATAGATTCTATAACTTTACATTTTTAATATTAATACCTATCATAATTGCTTTGACGGTATATATTTTAAGTTATAAATACTCTAGTATTAGAGCAACTCTTTTCTTTATTACTCTTTTACCTATTATAAGTGTTCTTTTTAGCTCGACCATACTTCAAGGCTTCTTTGAGTTATTTGAAATAGTAACATCAATTAACTTAAATATAAATTTACTAAGAAGTAATTTCTTTATAATTACAAGTACCATTATTATGTCCATATTTATTCAATTTGTTATCGTATTCGTTCGACCACTATATAAATTAAAAAACACACATCTTTCATTTATCATTATGAGTGTGTTTTGTACCATTACCACATTAATTATATTTATTTTTATAAACGAGCTTGCAACATATATATATAACAAAATGATACTTGCAGACATATATATACAGGTCAATGTAATAAATGAATGGTTAACAAAAGCTATTAAAGTTTCTTTACTTCCCTATGCTCTAGGAGCAAATATTTGTATAACCTTCATAGCCATTCGACAGCATATTTTTAATAAAAAAGCTGAAAAACTATTTTTAAATATTATGGACACATTAGTACAGCATGATGAGTTACTATTATCTAATACGGAAAAGCAAGAATTATTCTTAAAAATAAAGCAATGTTGTTATTTCGTTGGGTTTCAATTTAAAATGCACTTCTTAGGAAATAAAACTTTAAGAAAATTTATAGATGAGATGCATATAACAGCCGAATAAATTAGTTTTTAATCTCCATATATATACAGAATACGTCCCTAAATAACTTACTACTAAAAAGACATAGCCTAAACTATGTCTTTTTATTTAAATCAATAAAATATTAAGTTTTTTCTTATATCTCTATCCTAGATTTTTATATGGACATCTCCAAAAGGCAGTCCCTCAAAACTCAATCCTATTCCCAACCCCGCGCTCCACCGCTCTCTCATACAAATATTTCGCAACGACAATATCCACTACCGCCAAACCAACTGATTTAAAAATAGTAATCTCTTCATCGTTCTCTCTACCAGCTTTTTCTCCACTAATGATTTGGCCGAGTTCGGCATGGATGTTGCTTGCTTCAAATAAACCTTCTTGTATCGGAACTTGAAGATCACCCGTTTCTTCTAATGCTGCTTCTTTTGATTCGACTACTACTTTGTTTGCGCCCGCGATGGCGTGGGATGGTAGTTCTTGCATGTTCGGTCTAAATGAGCCGACGGCGTTTACGTGGACGCCTTTTTGTAGTTTTTCTGAGAAGACTGGTGTGGAGGCATTCGTTGTTGTGACGATGATGTCTGCTTCGCTTATTGCTTCATTTGGATCTCTGTAGACGTACGCTGGTTTGTTAAATTTCTCTTGTATATATTGCGCAAATGCATACGCTTTTTCTTCCGTTCGGTTGTATAAAATTACTTTTTCAATATCTCTAACCGCGAATACAGCTTCTGCAATTCCTTTCGCTTGTTCACCTGTTCCGATAATGCACAAGTTTTTTGCATTATGACGAGCTAAATATTTTGTCGCTACTCCTGATAAGGCGCCTGTTCGAATCATCGTTAAGTACGATCCTTCTAAAAGTGCGAGCGGTTCTCCCGTTTGAAAGTCTGATAGCATCACAATCCCGTTTATCGTTTTCTTTCCTATCTTTTTGTTCTCGGGGACTACTGTTACTACTTTTAGGCCAAGTGCCTCAAGTCCTTCCGCTACTGAAGGCATAATTAATGCCGTATTTTTCTCGTTCGCAAATGGTAATGAGCCGCGAATTGGTGTGATCGTTCTTTCTGCTGAAAATTCTTTTAAAGCAAGCGCCGCGTATCCAATGACTTCATTCATATTTACTAAGTTTCGTTGTTCGTTCGCGCTTATGACTAGCATATCTTTCCACCTCCTCTTCTTATCCCGCATTAACGAGCAGTAAGACTCCCACCTCAAAATTCAGCTTGAGCAAAGAAGTTAGGCGGGAGATCAACTGCCCGTAAACGCCCGATTGGTTCAACTAATAATCAGTGGGGATGGACAAAACCCCCACTGATTAAAGTTTCACTTTATCCTAACAAAAATCCCCGATTCAAATCATCTCTCGGGTCTATAACGAACTGATGAAATCCTGTAATAAATGCATACCCCGTTACTTTCGGAACGACAGCTTCATATGTATGTACCGCTGTTACCGACAATACTTCCCCCTCGAATTTCCCGTCAGTAATGCATTCATGGACGAAAATTTCTCCCTTTTGTAAAGCATCTTTTTCAAAAAGAGTTGCGATTCTTGCGGAAGTTCCTGTGCCGCAAGGAGAACGGTCTACTTGCCCATCAGCGAAGATTGTTACATTTCGTAAAGTTGCGCCTTCCCCTTTCTGTTCATCTGAGAAAATAACGCCGTATATTCCTTTTAACCCTTCTTCAAGTGGATGTTTTACTTCCATTTTGCTCTCGATGTAGTGCTTAATTTTACTGCCCCACGCTTGAATAGCAGCTAAGTCTTTGAAATCAACCTTCAAACCAAGTTCTTTACTATCTACTACCGCGTAGAATGCTCCACCAAACGCGATATCTACTTGAAATTCATAGTCATCTATTTTAATAGGGACGTCTTTTTTGTATACAAATGAAGGAACATTTTCAAATGATACGGACTCTACTTCGCTCCCGTTATATGTTGCGTACGCAATCACTTCCCCGGCAGGGCTATCAATAATGAACTTTTGTTTCTCACCTGTCACTTCAAACATACCAGTTTCAATTCCGACTGTAATAATAGCGATAATGCCGTGCCCACACATCGTACTCCAACCTTCATTGTGCATAAATAATACACCAAAATCAGCGTGAGCACTTGCAGGTGGAGTAATGATACAACCGTACATACCGTGATGTCCTCTCGGTTCATACATAAGAACCTCTCGAAGATGATCCAAATGCTCCATACAGTACGCGCGTCTTTCTAGCTGCGTTTCTCCTTTTATTTCTGGCACACCGCCTGTAATAATTCGAAGCGGTTCCCCAGCTACGTGAGCATCAATTGTCGTGTACACTTTACTAACCTTCATTTCTATCTCTCCCCTATATGTTGATACTCTTTTTATTGCAAATATCATGCCAACGCATAGGGTATAAATTTGTATACATTGTGTAAAAAAGCATACACTACTGTCTATTTTTTTATACAGTAGACAGTGAGTGATTCTTAGCCCGCACAAAACAAAAAAGCCATAACGTCACTACTTGAGCAAAGTTATGGTTCCTTCTTAAATTATTTCGCGGGATTGGAGCCAAAATCAAATTTATCCCGCATTTAACGGGCAGTAAGACCCCCACCTCAAAATTCAGCGAAAGCAAAGAAGTTAGGTGGGGGATCAACTGCCCGTAAAAGCCCGATTGGTTCAACTAATAATCAGTGGGGGATGAACAAAACCCCCACTGATTAAAGTTTCACTTTATATTTCACTCGGCAATTTTTCCCACTCACTTAAATGCATGACATCTTGTTTTACGTTTTTCTTTTCAGGAAGTAAACATAGAAACTCTAAAGAATTACCGTCAGGATCATAAAAATAAAGATTCGCAGTAGGTGTCCACGTCTGAACCATAGGCTCAGACGGTTCAAGACCGAAAGCGGACCTTGGGTTTATTCCTTTATTAAGAAGCCATTCTCTTGCATGAATGATTTCTTCATAGTTAACCTTGAATGCAAAGTGACTTGTATGAAATGCTTCTTCTGATACCTCCCAAATGCCCAGCATTTGTTCCTTCTTATTATCTTTATCAAACCAAAAGAATGCGACACGACGTTCTTCAATTGTGCGAGCATGAAATAATCCAAGTTTAGTATAAAACTCTTTTGCTACTTCTAAATTTCTTGTTTTAACATGTGTTTCATATAAAGTACCTGGAAACAAAGCATATCCCCCCTTTATATTTTTAGAAATTCTTACTATAAAGCCTATTTTAATAAACTAGAAATAGAAGTAATATCATATTCCCTTTACATGTTTTTTCAATTTTGTAGCCCTAATACTGAATAAAAAAGAAAATTCTCTCACCCCGCCACATATACTGTTTAAAAGCAAAAAGGAAGTGATCCAATGTATTATGGAACAAAAGGCTGGTACGTAGCTGAATTAAAAAAATTAGGCGTGCGCTATCTTGAAGGACGAAAACTAGAAAGTTACCGCGGACACGTCTTACGTAATTTACTAATCGAACAACAAGAAAAATTAAAAGAACAGTAATATACTAATGTAGCGGTATCGACGATTCGACACGGAATATCGACTTACCGACAAATTCCGCCAAATCACTCCTCCATTCCACCAACCAATCACACATCAATACAAACTAAAAAAAGGTCACCCAACGGGTGACCTTCCTTTCTTATTCACAAACAAGAATTTGTCTAGTAAATGATCCTTTTCTTGTAATACAGCGATCTGCAATTTCAAATCCTGCTTCATGAATCATGTCGTCCATTGTTTCCATCGTGACAACGACTACCTTTTTAGCAATGCGGCGCGCACTTGAAAGAATGGAGAACTGGTCTTCTGGTGTTGCATGCGTAAATAAGTCGTACGGCATATCGATAATTGCAACGTCGTAGTTCTCAGTAATTTCCTCAATTGGACCTATTGTTACTGTCCCTTCAA
This sequence comes from Bacillus sp. MMSF_3353, assembly GCF_030733445.1. Classification (NCBI taxonomy): domain Bacteria; kingdom Bacillati; phylum Bacillota; class Bacilli; order Caryophanales; family Bacillaceae; genus Bacillus; species Bacillus sp. MMSF_3353. The sequence continues at coordinate 117,689 of NZ_JASHJA010000003.1, read as the reverse complement.
ATCCGAAATGTGCGATGTTTTTTCTCGTTCCAAGAACTACAAGTGGATTTATATCTCTACCAACGATGTTAATTCCCATAGAAAGTGCTTCTACTACTACTGTTCCAATACCGCAGCACGGGTCAATTGCTCGTACTCCATCTGGATTTGGTACAGCGATATTTGCAACTGATCTCGCAACACGTGTGCTAAGAGATGTCGAATAACTGTGCGGTTTTTTTATGTGATGATACCAAACCGGCTCACTTTCTACATAGTGTCCGAAGTACCAGCGTCCTCCAAGAGGAACAATCCCGAATACACGCTCTGGATTACGAACATCTGCTTCTCCTTCAATATGCATACCGAGGTCGCGTTCAATGAGACGTCTTTCCCCATATTCAATTTTATTTTCTTTGCCAAGATCATTGATTTTAACGAAGATAACTTTAAATGACGCCCCCGCCAAATCAATTTGTTCTACTTGTTTTAAAACACTTTCTAAGTCGTCTCCTTCATACATAACCTCAACGCGCTCTTTAATAAACGCACTTCTACTCGGGTCAATTTTGACATCACTTTTCAAAATATTAACGTGAGACTCCATTCCAAAGAACGAGCGCATTTCCAAATAACATAAAGCACGCTCCTCCTCACGAAATGCATACGTATATATACATGCAGGTGTTGTACTATGATTACTCAATCTATTATCATCCTTTATCGTTTAAAATTATTATGATTACAATTATTCGAATACCTTTTTTACGTAAAATTAAATGATATCACATGCCGGAAATAAAGAGAAACGTTAATAAATAAAAGAGACTGCCTATTGGCAATCTCTTTTTATTTATTAACGGAAAGAAGATACTTTCTTACCCTTTGCTTCGTAATAATCTAAAATACCTTGATAAATCGCTTCTGCTGCAGCTTGTCTCTGTTTTGGTGTAGCGATTTTATCTGCATCACTTTTATTATCTACAAATGCTAATTCTGTTAATACAGCTGGCATTGTATTTTCTCTAATTACATATAGATCACCTTTTTTCACACCACGGTCTGTTGTTCCAAGTGCTACTACAAGACGGTCTTGAATTTTTTGTGCTAATAACTTACTGTCTTCTACATATGGATTCGTTGATCTTGTCGGTGCTGCTGCATAATAGAATGTTTCTGTACCGTGCCCTTTTTTATCATCCGTACCGTTACCATGAATACTTACAAAAATATCTCCATTATGTTCTTGTGCAAATTCTACACGTTTCTTTAATGAATCAGGACCACTTGTTCCTGGGCGTGTATTATCTGTACGAGTGAACATCACAGTAAATGGTGCTCTTTGCTCAAATATTTTCTGTAATCGTAATGATACATCTAATACAGTTTCACTTTCTTTCTCATAATAACCAGGATTACCTGAGTCAATTCCACCATGACCTGGATCAATAATAATCGCTTTACCTTCTAAGAAGTTCTCTTGTTTTACTGGGTTTAATTGATTTTTATCAACCCACTGGAATCCAGCGCCTACGCGAATACGAATCCAGCTGCCACTCTCCTCCATAATCGTTACTGTTTGTGCATTATATGTACCTAGCACTTGAGAACTATGTGAAGCTGTTTCATATGCAGTAAAGTCTTGGTTAATTGTTTCTGTTTTTTCTTGTAGAGGTGTCCACTTCTCACCTTTACTTGTTACAATTTTCAACCAGCCGTCTGCTCTTTGCTCTTTCACTTCAACCATTTGTGGCTTATGCTGAACGTCAGTAATACCAGATGATAATGATGGTTGATGATATGTAATAAAGTTTCTGTTCATATACATTCTTTTTGATGTATTTGTTTTATTTTTATCAGCCATCGCAATGAACTGAGCTGCTTCTGCACGAGTTACAGTTCCTTCAGGATTCCAGCCATTTCCCGTACCATTAGAAATCTCTAAGGCTACTAAAATATTAGCTTGTTTCTTACCCCAATGAGGTTCCAAATCTTTAAACTGTGTTGGAAGTTCTCCAATAATTTTCTTATCTAATGAGTACGCTTGTACTAACATAGATGCCATAGATGCACGGTTCATTTTATTGAATGGATTAAATTTACCAGTACCATCTCCATTAATTACACCTGCTTTTTCCACTGCAGCAATGTACGGTGCTGCCCAATGGCTCTGTGCGTCTTTAAAAGATGGTTTTGCTTTTGGATCAATCGGTAAACCAAGAACGACTGCTATGATTTTTGCAGCTGATCCTCTATCTACTGCTTCAGATGGAGAAAACGTTCCATCTGGCTTTCCATCAAGCGCTTTTTTTCCTACTAAATATTCAACTGATTCTTGCGCCCATGTAGGAACATCCGAAAACTTCTTTGCTGCTGCGAAACTACTTACTGGAGACGATAATAAACTTGCGGCTAAAATACCTGCCGCGACTGCACGATACTTCATAAAAAATAATACTCCTCTCGACAATCAATTTTTAATAACGCGTAATCTTAATATATAAATTTCAATAAATCCGAACAAAAAAAATTAATGCGCCTCTATCATTTTATAATACTCGAATTATGTAGTAAACCTACTTTCTTAATATTGTAAAATAAAATACAATTAATTTACTTTTTGTTAAATAAAGTCGATTTCCCTGCAAACAAAAAATAGGCTACTAGAGGTAGCCTATTTCTTTTCTTATTCTGCAATCATCTCTGATAATACATATGCATAAACAAGTGCTTCTGTATGAGCAATCGAACTTTCATGTGTACGCTCAAATGCATGAGAAGAATCAATACCCGCTCCAATTAATGCATGTTTCACATCAAATCCAGCGTGAATCGCAGCTGATGCATCCGATCCATAGTACGGATAAATATCTACTTTATATTCAATATGATTCTTTTTCGCAAGCTCTACTAAATGTTTACGCAGTGCATAATGATACGGACCACTAGAGTCTTTTGCACAAATAGATACAGTATACTCGTCAGATGCTTGTCCATCACCTAGCGCTCCCATATCAACTGCTAAATATTCAACCGTTTCTTCTGGAATGTTAGAGTTACCACCGTATCCAATCTCTTCATTATTAGAAATTAAGAAATGAGTTGTATATGGTAATGTTATGTTTTCATCTTGTAATCTCTTAATTAATTTTAATAGAATCGCAACACTTACTTTGTCATCTAAATGACGTGATTTTATGTATCCACTTTCTGTAATTTGAACGCGCGGGTCAAATGAAACGAAGTCTCCTACTTCAATTCCTAATTCGCGTACTTCATCAGCTGAAAATACACGCTCATCAATACGAACTTCAATATTTTTCTCATCGCGTTTCGCTTCACCTGCATCTTTATATACATGCACAGATGTTTGATGCATTAAAATCGTTCCTGTATACGTCTTACCGCTTGATGTTTCAATTTCGCAATATTCTCCTTCTACAGAGTTCCAGCGAAATCCGCCAATCATAGAAAGACTCAGACGACCGTCAGGCTTAATTTCTTTCACCATCGCACCTAACGTATCAACGTGTGCCGTTAATAAACGGTGCTGTGCATCATTTTTCCCTTTTACCGTTAAAATGAGAGCGCCTTTATTGTTACGCTTCGTTTCTACATTCCACTCACTTACATAGTTTTCAATAAAACGAATGATTTTCTCTGTATTTCCAGATGGACTTGGAATAGAGACAAGCTCCTTAATAAGTTCCATCGTTTCTTTCGTATGATGTGCCATTGTCGTTCCCTCCTCATTTTCTCTATTATTTAGTATACCGAATTTACTATAAATCCTCTACTCATATAGCTTAATTTTCTAAATTGCGGTAAAATTCTTTTTAGTATACAAAAGGAGTTATAAAATATGAATATATCAAAAAAATATATACATATTGCACTCATTTGGTTTTTAGCATCATTATTTTGTTTACAAGTTTCTTATGCAGTTCACACTACTACTTCTATTACAATTGGCTGGGTATTAACAGTTATCTTCTTCATTATTAGTTTAATTGCAACAAAAAAGCATAGCGTTACTCACTAACGCTATGCTTTCCCTACGAAACTATTCTTCTGAAACATCCAACAAATAAATGCCTCTTTCAAATCCACCGCGCTCTATTTCTTTTTTCTTACGAAGACGTTCTACATCTTCAATTGTTGCACCTTCTGCACGCGCTAATGAAATGATCACTTCCAGTGCATCCGCAAGAGAATCTAGCGCATGTTCACGCTCTTTCATAGAAGCAAATTCACGAATTTCTTCCGTTCCAATTTTCGCTAAAGCTTGTATGTATGCTTGTCCTGTTAATTTTTGTGCTGTATATGTTTTTCCAGACCTTAAAATCTTCTCTGGAACACGATCTCTTACTAACTTGTTATATGCTGACATCATTCATCCTCCTATGTTTAATAACATCCGAGCTCTGCTTTATAGAAAAACCATTTTTTCTTCACGCACGCACTAAGCATATCAATTCCTGATCCATGTGCCCTTACGTGAGGAAAGAAATAGTGCTCTGATTCTTCTTCCTTACCATATAGAGTTTGGTACTCAGCTGGAATTGCTTCTTTTTTCACATCTTTTTCTTTCGTCACTTCGCCAGAAAACGCAACGCTTGGATGTCCTTCAAAAAACAACGCAGTTCGCACAGCCATAGATGGTGTACTATGCAAAGTATAATATGCTATTACAATCATGCCGATAACACCAATAATTTTCTTCATATATTACTCCTAAAAAAAAAGTGCTAACACAATTATACTAAAATGTGTTAGCACTTTCTCCCCTTTACCTTAAATTAACCGGCAGTAAAACTACTATTAATTCAAATTTCACTTTATTCCCCTTTAAATGCAGGCAAACGTTTTTCTAAAAATGCAGCAATGCCTTCTTTATGATCCGCTGTTTGTCTCATCGCATATTGGCCGCGCTTTTCAAGTTGCAATGTTTGTTCTAAATTGGAGCGATTTACTTCACATAAAATTTGCTTCGTTTGAATCATCGCTTTGATCGGCTTTTGTGACCATTCACTAATTTTTTGCTTCACAGCCGTTTGGAAATCCTCACTGATTACTTCATCAATTAAACCGATATTAAGCGCTTCTGTTGCTGATAATTTCTTTCCTTCCCAAATAATTTGCTTCGTCATATTTTCACCGACACGCTTTTGAAGGAAGAAATGGCCGCCACCATCTGGAATTAAAGCGATTCCAATAAAGTTCATCGCAATAATGGATGATATATCTGCCATCACATAGTCAGCTGTTAACGCAATACTTAACCCAAGACCAGCAGTTGGTCCATGAATCGCACTAATAACAAGCTTCGGCATCGTATATAAAGTCACAACAACTTCAGAAATGGTATTCATAATGCCATCAAACTTGCTTTCATCATTACTTGAAAGCATCGATTTAATATCTCCACCCGCAGAAAAACCACGACCACTTCCGCATAACACAACAATGTGTGCAGAACTCTCCGCTACTTCTTTCAATTTTTGTAATAACTCTTTTAATGTTGGCTCATCTAATGCATTTAACACCTCTGGGCGATTGACCATAACCGTTGCAACGTGCCCTTCATATTTCACAACGACAGATTCTGTTTTACTTGTTACTTCCATTATATATACCCCTCTTTTCTACATAAAGATTATACTTATATAATTATAGAAAGGTGGTGAAAAACCCTTCTTTTTTTCTCAATTTTCTGTCTAATAATCTCGTAATTTGTATATGACCTTGTATAAAACATACAATTCCGTTGAAAAATATAGAAATTAAAGTCGGTTTATCACCTCTCTTCATCTATTTACCATTACAATGAAATGGTGTATTCTTAAGTCTGATATAAAAATTAAATATAGAAATTCATTCTCCTTCCTATTTATATAGAGGTTCTGAAATAAAGGAATGAAGAAATGGAGGAACATATGGTTACTAAGTTCAAACAGACGGATAACTACTTCCCGCATTTCCTACTGCTATTCATTGTGTTTCAACCAATTTTAGATTTGTTAACGTCTTTTTCAATCTATGTATTACACATGAGCGCAACAGTCGGAATCGTAGTCCGTTTCGCCTTTATGCTTCTTGCATTAGGTTATCTACTTCTTCATCATAAACAACAAGGCGCGAAAAAGTATATTCTTTATTTATGTCTATTTGGCATTGTACTCGCAATTGGCCTTGTGAATAATTTAATGGTCAAATCTCCAGTTTCATTTGGAGAAGAAGTGAAATTTATTTTGAAAAGTGTATATCCAATAGTACTACTGTTTGGATATATTATCGCACTAAAAGAATTAAAAAATAACGACTACGCGTTTCATAAAATCATTACGTATTTCTTATATGCAACGTTAATTTTAAGTATTTCAATCATCGCGGCTATGGCAACTGGTACAGATTTCCCAAGCTATCCGAACTCAAAGATCGGTTCAAGAGGATGGTTCTTTGCTGGAAATGATTTAAGTTCCATTTTTGCAATTATGTTCCCAATCGTTGTCTTATACTCAGTTCATAAAACAACTTCTTTCTCAAAAGCGTATTACTGGATTCCAACTGTAGTTGCAATGTATGCAAGCATTATGATTGGAACGAAAGTAGGCTATGGTGCCATCGTTATTACACTTGGTATCGCCCTTTTCTTCTTATTCATTGAATATATAATACATCGTAAAAAAGAAGGAAAAGGATTCACATATCTTGTAAATACAGTTGTTGCTGCTGTCGTATTAGGAGGGTTACTCGTACTTACACCGCAAACTCCTATCGCAAAAAACATGACCATCCATTTACAAATATATGAATACAAAAAATCAGTACAAGAAGAAAAAGACCGAAAAGAAGGAAAAGTAGTTACAGAAGAAGAACATGAGCAAGGCGAACTAACAGACTCTGAAATGAAAAGTTTAATTTACAGTGATCGCGACAAGTTTTTAAAAGTATATAAACAATACTATAAAGAAGCACCACTATCTCAAAAACTATTTGGAATGGGGTACGCTGGTAACTATACAACGAAAATGAAGTTAGTCGAAATGGATTTCCACGACCTATTCTTCGCATTCGGAATTGTTGGCTTCCTTATGTACTTACTGCCACTTCTTTATTTCGGTATAAAAATATTCATTCGCATCATCACAAACTTCAAGAAACTATTTAGCGTAAAACATATGCTACTAGCTAGCACACTCGTCTTATCGCTCGGTATCGGCTTTATGTCTGGACACGTATTAACAGCACCAGCCGTTAGCATTTTCTTTGTTGTGATACTCGCTTACTTAATTGTTGATTTAGAAATAGAATAGAAAGAAGCAGCATCCATCTGGATGCTGCTTCTTTCTATTCCAAGCCTTTACCGCCTCTAGCATTCAAAGTGCTAATTCTTTCTGCTCCAGTAATCATTGGTTTTGCTCGCTTTATTAAATTTTGTGTAGACTCTAACGTTAAAGATGCTTTATGTGCTTCTTCATTACTCCATACTTCAAAAACATATACAGCATTTGGCTCGTCATCAGAAGTACTTACAATATATACCTCACAACTATGAAGTACGTTCATCGATTCCGCAGCCTCTAGCAAAATATTCGTTAATTCTTCCCGATTACGTTCTTCCACAATAAACTTACCATACAATCCGAATTTACTCATTCTTCTCCCCCTAATTATGCCACTTCTCTTATCTCAAAATTAATAATTTCCATAAAAAAACACTTAATGGCACACCTTTCTTATGTATGAAATGAGAAACTACTTATATAGAATAATTATTTTAATCAAATTATTAACATGATAAAATATTAAAGGCACTATTATATAAAAGAATATATAATAGATATGTCGGTTTTTTTTTGCACGAAATGTATTTCGAAAAAAGTGAGGAGAGTCCTTTGGTATTTAGTAGTTCGATTTTCTTATTTATCTTTTTACCTCTCGTATTATTTCTCTATTTTATAGTGCGTGCCGAGCTACGTAATTTCGTATTACTTGCATTTAGTTTAATTTTCTATGCATGGGGCGAACCGCGTTTCGTTCTTTTAATGCTCTTTTCCATCGTATTAAACTACTGCTTTGGCCTACTTGTGCATCATTATGATAAACGAAAAAATATGAAAGTCACATTTTTAGTTATGGCTGTGGTCGGAAATATTTTATTACTTTCTTATTTTAAATATATTTCATTTTTCACAGACATTTTAAACAAATCATTGCATTTATCTATTCATGTGGAACCTATTCCACTACCAATCGGAATTTCATTTTATACATTCCAAGCGATGTCCTATGTCATCGATATATACCGTAAAGATGGGGATGTTCAAAAAAATCCACTTAATTTAGCGCTATATATATCTATTTTCCCTCAGCTTATTGCCGGACCAATTGTTCGTTACAATATCGTCGCTGAGCAAATTAAAACGCGCATCCATTCTTTTGAACGATTCACAGAAGGTATTCAAATTTTCGTTCTCGGACTAGCAAAAAAAATATTAATCGCCAACCAAGTAGGATTTGTCGCCGATAAAATATTTGCCTTACCACCATCTGAAATAAGTGTTGGAACGGCATGGATTGGTATTATCGCCTACACTCTCCAAATTTATTTCGATTTCTCAGGGTACTCTGATATGGCAATCGGACTTGGAAAAATGTTCGGATTTGATTTCCCGAAAAACTTCAACTACCCATACATCTCTAAATCTATTTCAGAGTTTTGGAGAAGATGGCATATTACACTCGGTTCTTGGTTCCGCGATTACATATATATCCCGCTCGGCGGAAACCGTGTTTCAAGACTAGCGAATTATCGTAACCTCTTCATCGTATGGGGATTAACTGGTTTATGGCACGGGGCGAGCTGGACATTTATCGCCTGGGGCTTATATTATGGCTTTATTATTTCAATTGAAAAAGCTGGATTCGAAAAAATATTAAACAAACTATGGAAACCGCTGCAACATGCATACGTATTACTAATCGTTATGATCGGTTGGGTCTTCTTCCGAGCTGACAACTTCGCTTACTCGTTCCAATATTTAAAAGCGATGTTCGGCATAGGAGGACAATCTTTCATCGATGACAATACAATGTTATACGTACATGAATACATTATCGTATTTCTCATTGCCTTTATCGCAGCGACTCCAATTTTAAAACGAATGAAAAACATACTAGAACTTGCGCCAAAAACGTATATGTTCACGACGCAATTTGTACGTCCTATATTATTACTAACATTATTTATGATTTCGGTTATGTACTTGATTAACTCAACATATAATCCATTTATTTATTTCAGGTTTTAACTGATGTAGGAAGGAAAAGTTATTATGAAAAAATTGGGGAACCTCATCCTGTTTATCGGTTTTCTCACCATTATCTTTTCATTTGGCATATTATCGTTACTCAAAACAGACCGAGACATTTCACCAGTTGAAAATCGGCCGCTCGCTCAAAAACCAGCACTTACGAAAGAAGCTCTCCTAACTGGTAGCTTCTTTAAAGATTTTGAAACATACACAAATGATCAATTAATCGGACGAGATGAGCTTATTAAAAACTATACGATTGCCCAAATTAATATGGGCAAGTCTCTCATTAACGACATTATTTTAACTGATGATAAATGGCTCCTAAAAAACCCGGCGTGGACGACAAAATATAACGAAATTGACCAATCCATGCCTGCTATAAACGACTTATCTCAGTTTTTAAAAGAACAAAACGTCGAGTTTTACTTTGCTTTACCACCGTCAAAAACGAATGCATTATCATTTAAATTACCTTCTCATATTCACACTTATGCACAGGACAATTTAAATTACTTTCTAACAAAACTTCCAGCTGACGTAAAGCCAATAAAACTTATGGAACACTATAAACAGAACTATACGAACGAAGAAATACAGGACATGTATTTCAAAACAGATCATCATTGGAATATGGACGGTGCCTTCTTAGGCTACCAATATATAATGAACACAATCGGGCAACAGTCTTCTATATATAAAGGAAAAGAAATAAAAAAAGAAGACTACACTCGTACATGTGCGCAAAATAAACATTTAGTCGGAAGCTTCAACAACCAACTATACCAACTCATCGATGCAACTGGGGAAAAATTGTGCTACTACACACCGAAAGGCGGTTTCAACTTCACAAGCGTTACCGCAAAAGATGTGAAAGGTACTGTTCATCAAAACTTAGATGACATATACGGCGTAGAAAAACAAAAAGATACAACATCATACGCAGGATATTACACGGACGACTATCCAGAAATCGTCACCGAAAATAACAATGCACCAAATGAAGTACGCGCCTTAGTCCTAAAAGACTCATTCGCAAACGCAATCGTGCCACACTTAGCACAAAGCTTCAAACACACATCTATCCTCGACCTGCGTCACTATCACGAAAAAGATGTATATCAATACATTAAAGACAACAATATTAACATGGTATTGTTCGTGTATAGTGATTCGAATTTGATTGGGGATATGTTTAAGTTTAAGAAATAGAAAGAAGGCTCTTGTAAATGTACAAGAGCCTTCTTTCTATTAAAAAATCAGTGGGGATGAATCCCCACTGATTTTTCACTTCATCTATAATCGAATTATAGATTTGGGTTGTTAAGAACGTTAACGTGTACAGCTTGTGAACCGATTTCGCTTGTAATAACATTTTTATCTGTTAATACTTTGAATACTAATGTACCTTTGTCAGTGTACTTAGTAGTTAAAGTATCGTAAAGGTCTGCCTTGAAGTTTGGAAGTGTAGAATCACTTGTTTGAGATACTGTTACATCTCCAAGTTTTACATCGCCAGCGTTAAATACAGCATCGCCGTTTCTATCTAAGTAAAGTTTACCTTGCTCGTCACCAGATTTTACAACACGTACTTTATGTTGTGTTTCTTTCGTTAAGTTAATACCTTTTACGATATCATCAAGGTTACTCTTCTCAAGCTCTAATACAGTACCGATGTTGATTTTCTTCTCAACGAAGTTTTCTGTTTGAACTGGTTTGAAGTTTACAGATTTAATAGCGATTGTTTCTTGAACGATTTCAACTGTCGCTTTACCAGCAGTTGCACCATTTTTCGTTAAGTGGATATCAACTTTACCTGGTGCTTTACCTGTTACAACAACTTTATTTCCAACAATTTTAGCATCAGCTATATCTTTGTTTTTAGACTCAACTACATAACCCTCTAAGTTTTCAGGATCAGAGTATACGCGATCTGAAGTGTACTTAGATAATTGATACTCAACTTTGTTAGAAACATTTAGGTCAAGTTTCGTATCAGGTGATTGGCCGTATTGACCTACTTTAGATACAAGTTCAAAGTTTTTAAATGCAACGTTACCTTCTGTTACATTCACATATAATGAACCTAAAGTAGCTCCATTAGCATTTTGGAAGTGAACTGTACCTTCGCCTACTTCGTTACCTGTAACCGATACAGTTTTTGTACCGATTGAGCCAGCATCCGTTGTTACTACATCTAATCCACCTTCTGCAACTACACCTGTTTTTGGAAGAACTTCTTTAATTGCAGCTGAGTTAGCACCAAATGGATCACCATATTGGTCAGTTGTTACGAATGTAACAGGTAATGTTTTATTTTGAACAACTTGTAATTTGTCTGGGTTAGCTTTTACTGATACTAATTTACGAGAATCAGTCGTTACTTTAAATTTAACATCTTTCGTTACGTCACCTACTTTAATAGTAAGTGTAGCTTCACCAGCAGCCTCAGCAGTAATATAGTTGTTTACTACAGAGATAATACCGTGGTTTGAAGATTTGATGCTAATTGATCCTGGATCAACTACTTTATCTTCTCCAGCAATTGTAGCAACTAATTTACTAAGAGATGCTTTTTCACCAACAACTAAAGTTTGGCTATTTAAAGCAAAGTCTTTACCAGCAAGCTTGCTGCCATAGTTTACAGCACCATCATTATCAGCATCTACCGCAAATACAACATTTTTAATTGCAGAAGCTGGTGTATCAAGGTTTTTCACTGTAATAATACCAGTGTTAGAAACTGTTAAACCACCGCGTTTTGTAACTTGTACTTCTACTTTGTAGTCACCTTGCTTAATGCCAACAGCTAGTTTACCTGTAGTAGAAGTAGCTTCTCCACCTTCAAAGATGTTTGCTGATGTACCATCTAAGTTATTTGCTACAAATTTGACGTCATGATCTGCTAAGTTTAAGTACTCAACATCAGCGTTACCTTTTTCATCGTTTAATTTGAAAGCAACTGTTTGACCAGCACGATCATCGTCAAATGTAAGTTTTTCTACTGCTAATTTTTTCACTTCGTATACGAATTTCGTTACGAATGATTGATTTTTCACTTTTACAGTAAGATTTTTATTTGGAGCTACTTTACCACCAAGTGTTACAACTGCAGAAGTACCGTCAGCACTTGCTTCAATCGCAACAGCTTTGTCTCCATCAAGAGTTACATCTTCAGCAGCAAGCTTATCTAAACCAGTACCTGTTAATGTTAATTTCGTTGGTTCAGAAATTTTCACATCAGTTACATATGCTTGTGCATTATCTTTTTTGCCATATTTTTTATCTGCTACTGCGATAAATTTAGCTGCTTCTGCACGAGATACAGATTTATTTGGCTCCCATTTATTTCCGCCTGTTCCTTCAGAAAGTCCAAGATTGATTAGGATGTTTGCTTTTTCTTCACCCCAATGATCTAATAAATCTTCAAATTTTGTAACTAACTCGCCGTTAACTTTATCTTTTAAGTTATAAGCACCTACTATCATAGAAGCGAAAGAAGCACGGTCAATCTTTTTATCTGGAGAGAAGTTTTCTTTACCATCACCTCTAACAACACCCGCTTTTTCAACAGCTGCAATGTATTTAGAAGCCCAATGATTTTTAGCATCTTTGAAAGATGGTTGTGCACCCTCTTCAACTTTTAAACCTAAAGTAATTGCCATAATTTTCGCAGCAGAAGCACGATCAATTTCTTCAGCTGGAGCGTATGTACCATCTGGCTTACCTTCGATTGCACCTTTATCTACTAAGTAATTGATAGAATCTAATCCCCAATGACCAGCTGGAACGTCTGGGAATGATTTTCCTGCTGCTGCTACTGGAGATACAACACCTGCTACCATTGCTGCTGTCATTGTACCTGCGATTACTTTTTTGTAAGAGTTAGTCTTTGCCATTTTATAAATTTCCTCCTTCAGGAATATGCTACTAGTTTCATATCATATTAAATTTGAAAACTAGCTAGTTAGAAAAACCATAAAACAATAAAAGCACAAACAAAAATACTATAATGAAAAGTAGTTCATATAATAAAATGATACAAACCGTTAAATGTAAATATAAGGTTTAAATACCATTTTTTGAAACAAGTTCATCATACTATACAAAACTATTCGTTATCAAGAACTTTCTCAAAAGAAGATTCGACACATTCTGATAATTCAGTCTTTTCATTGTATTATTAGTATATTAATAATACTCAAATATAGAAATGAACAAACTGTTTTCCTATAAACCACTCTCACTGCGCTTCGTATATTTTTCATATCGAATACACAATTGGAATTATAGCACATATTTCCACTTCATCACTTAAATGTTTTTTACAATAAATACAATTTTCAGACTGCATTCGACTAAAATTATTGAATTTCGACATTTTATTCTTCTTTTCGAATGTTTTTTTAACAAAAAAAGGTGTGAATTTACAAATAATTTACATATTAATGAGATATTCTTCTATTTTTGAAAACGCTTTCGATTTATTTCTCAATAAAACGAACTACTAATTTGCAAAATATAATCTATTTTTTAGAGATCGTTTTATATAGAAATTAACCATAAAAAAAGAGCCCACATATTGTGGACTCTTTTCATTGAAATAAATTTCAATTAGCGAGTTGCTGTTACTGATTTGAAAGCAGCAAGTGCATTTCCTGCTTTGTCAGTAGTCTTAAACTCATATTTAGCATTATTTTCTAGTTCTTTAGCTTTTACTGTAACTGTACCAGTTGCTAAGTTAACATCTGTTGGAGCTGTTACTTTAAGAACTACGTCTTTAGAAGCTTCAGCTGTTACATCAGCTTTTGTCGTAGTTAATACTACACCGTTTAGGTCAATTACAAAGTCATTTGCATCAACGTTTACAGCTTCAGAGAATGTTAAAGTGATTTCTTTAGCATCAACTTTTGTAATTTTAGCTGATTTGAATTCAGGAGCTTTTGTATCTACAACATTTACTAATAAGTTTGTTGTACCCATTTTTACTCCATCTTTGTTTGCAACGTTAGCTACTGTGAATTTCACTGTTTCTGATTTTTCGAAAGTAAATGTTTCTGGTAATTCAATTGTTACTGATTTTCCATCAGCATTAACAACGATTAAAGTACCTTCTGGTAATTTAGCACCAGCTAAAGTGTAGTTGTTTGCATTAGAAGCTGAATCAGTGCCTTGGCCACCTTTTACTTCTTTATCAAATGTTACTGTAAACTTAGTTTTGCTATCTGCAACACGCTCAACTTTAGTTGCTTTTGGTGCTACTTCATCTTTTTTACCTTCTTCTTTTTTCTCTACAACTTTTACTTCTTTAGTAAATGCTGCAGATTCATTACCAGCTGTATCTTTTACAAATCCTTTTGTAGCAGCAACTTTATAGTTACCCTTTTCTGGGAATGTTAAAGTGATAGCTTTTTTATTATCCTCAACTGGAGCAACAGCTACTTCTTTAGTTACATCTTTACTTGTATCTAAGTTAATTACACGAAGTTTTCCTTCTTGCGCAGTTACATCTTTATCGAAAGTAAGTGTTGCTGCTTTATTTTCATTAGCTTCAACTTTTACGAAGTTAGGAGCTACAACATCTTTTGTAATTTTTACTTCTTTAGTTACTTTAGTACCTACATTGTTAGCTGCATCTTTGTAGCCAACAAATTCAACTGTAATGTTTGCAGCTGTTTCTTTCTCTGTAAGAGCTCCTGGTACTGTAACAATTGCTTTTGTAGTATCTTGATCAAGAGCGATTGTAGTACCTTCTACTACTTTATTACCTTTTTTAACTACTACTTTACCTTCTGCAGAAAGTTCTTCTGAGAATGTAACTTCTAATGTAGCTACGCCTTCAGCAAGTTCTTTCACTTTAACTTCTTTAACTTCTGGAGCTGTAACATCTTTTTCTACTTTATAAGTAGCTTTACCTTCGTACATTTCCATTGTGTTACCAACTAAATCTTTAGCACCAGTTACGATTACGTTAAATGCTTCACCGTTTTTAACTACAGATGCAACATCAGCTTTTGTTAATGTAACTGTATTGTCTACAGGAGAAGCTGTGAATTTCGTACCGTTAATAACAACAGTTACTTCATCTGCACTTAACTTTTCACTGAATACTACTTTAACATTTCCGTCTGGAGTAGATACTGTAGATACAGTTGGAGCTACTTCATCGTTAAAGAAAATTACTTCTAATGCTTTTGGAATGTCTTTTCCATCTACAGATTTAACCTCTTTAACATGTGCAACATAAGCTTGTTTATTTACAAGTGCATTTTTTAGTGTAATAGTTGCTGATTTTTTATCTTTGCTTAACTCAACTTTTTCAATATCAAGTTCTTTTGAACCTTCTACAACTGCAAAGTTTGCAGCAGTTACATCTTTAACTTCAGTACCGAATTTAACTTCGATCTCTTTAGCGTTGATTGCTTTAATAGACTCAACTTTAGCTTCTGCTTTTTGTCCGAACTGCATGTCAGTCTTAGCAATGAATTTAGCAGCTTCTGCACGAGTTACAGATTTATCTGGCTCCCAACCATTACCAGTACCATTAGTGATACCTAAAGCAACTAAAATGTTAGCAGCTTTTTTACCCCAGTGCTTTTCTAAATCAGAGAATTTAGTTTCTAATTCTCCGCTTACTTTGCTGTCTAATTTGTATGCTTTTACGATCATTGTTGCCATAGAAGCACGATTAATTTGGTTGTTTGGATTAAACTTACCAGTTTCATCCCCTTGAATCACACCAGCTTTTTCAACAGCTGCGATATATTTAGCAGCCCATGAATCTTGAGCATCTTTGAAAGATGGTTTTGCACCCTCTTTAACTTCTAAACCTAATGTAATTGCCATAATTTTCGCAGCAGAAGCACGGTCAATTGCTTCAGTTGGAGCGAATGTTCCGTCTGGCTTACCTTCGATTGCTTTTTTTGCTACTAAATAATCAATGTACTCTGCACTCCAAGAACCAGGTTGAACGTCTGGGAATGATTTTCCTGCTGCTGCTACTGGAGAAACAACACCTGCTACCATTGCTGCTGTCATTGTACCAGCGATTACTTTTTTGTAAGAGTTAGTCTTTGCCATTTTATATATTTCCTCCTTAGGAATGTAATACTAGTTCCATAAGTTTTTAAATAGATATTCTATTTATTTTTGAAACTAGTAGATATAAATGTGGTTAACATATTCTTTGTACAGAATAATAGAATATCCTGTATTACGGAATCGTAAAGAAATCATACACCCTTTTCATCCAATTTAAAATCTCAAATTCGACAAAAAAGTGAATTTTCGAAATTCTGAACGATCATTTTTTCGACTTTTATTTTAAAACATCCAGATTATAAAATCAGAATATTTTAAATGAACGGAAAAACGCGTCAGAATTACATTTTCAACCATCTTCTTATAACCATTTACAACTATAACAGAAAAACGTTTCCAATTTCAATATTTAACTATGAAGATATTACGACATTAATCGACAGCTTATTTTTATATACTTCGACATTTTTATTACATTCTCATTCTTTAAAATTAACAAACCTATTTTCTTATAATTTACCAAATAAAACGCATAATCCTAACATTCTCTATATAAGAATGTTAGGATTATCAAACATACATCTTATCTCTCAAACTTCTTTTTTATGAGCATACATTTAAAAGTATTTATACAATTCGACATTTTTCTACAAATATTTATTTTCTTTCGACATTTTATATTTTTCAACTAATAAAAAAAGAGGATGTCCTCTTAAATTAAGATTACATTCCCCTTTTTTCGAACTCTTTTGAATTCAAGTCACTTATGATGTAGCGAGACGCTGTTGAAATTTGTTCTCTCAATTCTTCTACTCTTTGTTCCAATGTTTCTTGTACATATTCTTTTTGTTCCAGTTGTTTCGTTGCCACGTTATACAAAGTTTCAGCCGTCCAGTCACCATCTACGTTTCCGATAATCGGCTGATTTACTTGTTGTAAAAATGAATCGATCTTTGGATCATATGAAATACCGACCATAGGAATATTAGCAACCGCTGATAATATAAGCGCATGAAGTCTCATACCTATTAGAAGCGAACATTCCGACAAAATTGAAATTTTCTCATGAATATCCAGCTTATACGGAAGCATATGAGCTTCTTCTCCCATTAAGTTAATAATATCGCGTGATGCATTTTGATCAAATGGTCCGTGCATTGGTACGAATAAAATATGGTATCCTTCACGCTTAAATTTTTTCAGCGTATCTGCTAGCTTCTTCATATAATCTTCTTTCGCGTCCCAATACCTCACACTAACTCCAATTACTTTCCCTTGAATCGAATGTTTTTGCAGCCAATCCGACTTCATTCCTTCTGGTTGACATGCCAATACTGGATCTGGAACTAGTTCGATCTCTTTCTTAATACCCATTTCTTTTAAATACAAAAATGAATCTTCATCACGAACTGATATATATGCCGCTTTTGATACTTGCCATTTCACTAATAAACGATTTTGTCTTTTCGTAATTGGACCAATTCCTTGCGCGTAAATATAATACGGCTTCTTCAAAAAACGAGCAATCCGCATAATACCTGTATAGTACAAAATGCTTTTAATACTCGTTTTATCTTGAAGGAGACTTCCCCCTCCGCTAATTAAACCGTTACTTCTCTTTATTTCCTTATAAATTGCTCTTATATCCCAGCGATTTACTGCCTCTACACCGTACATTTTTCTTGTATAGTCGGGGTCATTCGAAAGTACAACAAGCTCAAGAGTAGGATTCTCTTCATGTAGCGCTTTAATAATTGATTGCAAAATTGCTTCGTCCCCAACATTATAAAAACCATAATATCCTGATAAAACTAACCGCACTCTTAATCTCCTCCAACATTTCGCAATCAACTTTTTGTCATTCAACAAATTGCTATCAACTCTTTAATAAGAAAAGTTGGATAACTTCAAATTGATTTCTTTCACAAACATATACATAGCCATACTCATTTATAGACAAATTTACTTACTTAAAAATGGAATTTGCTTTTTGGATATCCAGTTCAACTTTAATGCGCATATGCCATATATGAACAAGGCCACACAAAATGCTAAACCACTATACATCATTGCAATAAATCTAGAATCTACCACATTTATTACAGTAGATGTGAAATATAATCCTATACCTACTATACTAGATACTCCGATTACAGCAAAAAATCTCCCCATGCGAATTGAATAAGCCAATTCTTTTCGAATGTATATATAATTTACGATACAAATTATGATATATATGATCAGTGTACTATAAGCCGCACCAGTTATGCCAAATTGACTTACGAGTACTATATTTAATATGACTTTTACAAAACTCGCTCCAACAACTATCCACGCCGCTTGCTTAGAACGGTTAATTCCTTGCAAAATCCCTATTGATAATACCATAAGTGATGTGAAATACGAACTACCAATTAAAATAGCTAACATGCCGCTCCCTTTAGCATCTGTAAACAACCCAACATTTAACGGGACTGTAAGTGCCATGAGCCAGATTGTTATCGGCGTTGTTAAAACATGAGCAAGCTCATTTGTTCGTTCAATTGTGTGTTTTGCTAACGCTATATCTTTCTTTGTTAATGCAGCAGTTAACAACGGGATTAACGGAAATACCATCGCGCTTGCAAACACGACAATTAATTGTGTAAACGCAAAGCCACGACTATATATACCAAATTGTTCTTGAATCGTTGTAGTGGATTCATGCAACATATGTGGAATCGTTACAGAATCAACTAAATTTAACAACGGCATCGATAATGCTCCAATCGCAATTGGAATCGAAACCTGAAGTATCTTTTTTGCATTTTCTTTAAAGTCTTGCAGTGAATATGTATTACTTTTATAACGATATATACTTTTTACATACTTCAATCTCAAATAGATAAGTGACGTAATTACCCCAAGGCAAGAACCAATCATTGCGCCGCCTGTTACAACATCACTATCTTTATTCCAAGATACGAATAAGAATGCAATTGCTAACATAAAGAAAACACGAATGAACTGCTCAATCACTTGTGACACCCCGGTAGGAATCATATCTCCAAAACCTTGGAAATACCCTCGATATACCGCCATATATGGTGCGATTAATAAAGCAAACGAAGTGACAATTAATGGGAGTCTCGTATCTTGTCCACCAAGCATATTTGCAAACATACTTGATCCAATCATAATAACCGAAAATCCAAGCACCCCAAATATTACTCCAATAATAGATGCTGACGTAAATAGTTTGGCAATCCCGCCCTGGTCATTCTTCTCATGAAGTTCAGCGATTAACTGTGATATAGCTAGCGGTACTCCCGCTACTGATAAAGTTAAAGCTATCATATATACAGGAAAAACAAGGCGGAAAATCCCAAGCACTTCATCTCCTGCTATATTTTGTAATGGGATTTGAAAAAAACTTCCCAACACTTTCGATAGAAACGTTGTAATCGTTAAAATCGCAGCGCCTTTCACAAACTTATTATTCATCTTCTAGCTCTTTTCTTTCAATATATAATTTAAATACTTATTACATCATAAAACGAGATAGCTATATTCTTCTCTTTTTTGAAAATTTTCACTTTATCTCATTTAGCTATCATACCAAATTTCTTATACATTGAATACTCTCTTTCTTTATGCCCTTCAAATATAGCATGTGCAATAACACCTTATTTATATCCAGTTTTTTCTTCAATTTACTACTTCTACTTATTCCAGATAAACATGTGCTATAATGTAGCTATTGTCAGTAAGAGGAGTGTTTACAACATGCTGAATTCGGTAAAAAAGCTGTTAGGAGATTCTCAAAAGAGAAAACTAAAAAAATATGAACAACTTGTTCAAGACATTAATAATCTAGAAGCAAAACTATCTGCTTTATCTGATGAAGAATTACGTCATAATACTATTATATTTAAAAACATGCTACATGATGGAAAAACAGTGGATGATATAAAAGTAGAGGCGTTCGCTGTTGTACGTGAAGCAGCAAAGCGTGTACTTGGATTACGACACTACGATGTGCAGTTAATTGGTGGCCTTGTACTATTAGAAGGTAATATTGCAGAGATGCCAACTGGCGAAGGAAAAACATTAGTTTCTTCTCTTCCAACATACGTACGTGCTCTTGAAGGAAAAGGCGTTCACGTTATTACTGTAAATGACTATTTAGCAAAACGAGATAAAGAATTAATTGGCCAAGTTCATGAATTTCTAGGTTTAACGGTTGGATTGAATATTCCTCAAATCGATCCTACCGAAAAGAAACTTGCTTACGAAGCTGATATTACATATGGTATTGGAACAGAATTTGGCTTTGACTATCTACGTGATAATATGGCCTCTTCAAAAAATGAACAGGTACAACGTCCCTATCATTTTGCTATTATCGATGAGATTGATAGCGTTTTAATTGATGAAGCGAAGACGCCTCTTATTATCGCGGGTAAGAAATCAAGCAGCACTGATTTACACTATTTATGTGCAAAAGTTATTAAATCATTCCAGGATACTCTTCATTACACGTACGATGCAGAATCGAAATCTGCTAGTTTTACAGAAGACGGTATTACAAAAATAGAAGATTTATTTGATATCGATAACCTATATGATTTAGAACATCAAACTTTATATCATTATATGATCCAAGCATTACGAGCTCATGTCGCTTTCCAATGTGATGTTGACTATATTGTACATGATGAAAAAATTCTACTTGTAGATATTTTCACGGGCCGCGTTATGGATGGTCGCTCTTTAAGTGACGGTTTACACCAAGCTCTTGAAGCAAAAGAAGGTTTAGAAATCACTGAAGAAAACCAAACGCAAGCATCCATTACAATTCAAAACTTCTTCCGTATGTATCCAGCATTATCTGGTATGACAGGTACAGCAAAAACGGAAGAAAAAGAATTTAACCGTGTATATAACATGGAAGTTATGCCAATTCCGACAAACCGTCCTATCATTCGTGAAGACAAAAATGACGTCGTGTACGTAACAGCCGATGCTAAATATAAAGCTGTACGTGAAGATGTTCTAAAGCACAATAAACAAGGACGCCCGATTTTAATTGGGACAATGTCTATTTTACAATCTGAAACCGTTGCGCGTTACTTAGATGAAGTGCATATTACATATCAATTATTGAATGCGAAAAGCGCAGAACAAGAGGCCGATTTAATTGCAACAGCTGGACAAAAAGGACAAGTTACAATTGCGACGAATATGGCCGGACGAGGTACTGATATTATACTAGGTGAGGGTGTTCACGAACTTGGTGGATTACATGTAATCGGGACAGAACGCCATGAATCAAGACGCGTTGACAATCAGTTAAAAGGTCGTGCTGGTCGTCAAGGAGATCCAGGTAGTTCTCAGTTCTTCCTTTCTTTAGAAGATGAAATGTTAAAACGTTTCGCACATGAAGAAATGGAGAAATTAAATAAATCACTGAAGTCAGATGAAACAGGACTTATTCTAACTTCTAAAGTTCATGACTTCGTGAACCGTACACAATTAATTTGTGAAGGTAGCCATTTCTCAATGCGTGAGTACAATTTAAAGTTAGATGATGTAATAAATGACCAACGTAACGTTATTTATAAATTACGTAATAACTTGTTACAAGAAGATATAAATATGATTGAAATTATTATTCCAATGATTGATCATGCTGTAGAAGCCATTTCTAAGCAATATCTTTTGGAAGGTATGCTTCCAGAAGAATGGGATTTCGCTAGTTTAACAGCAAATATAAATGAAATTTTACCAGTAGAAAACATGCCATCACTATCAGCGAATAATGTACATTCACCGGAAGATTTACAATCCGTTTTGAAAGAAACATTATCTCTTTATAAAGAGCGCGTAAATGAGCTAAATAGCCATACTGATTTACAGCAGTCGCTACGATATGTTTCCCTTCATTTCCTAGATCAGAACTGGGTAAATCACTTAGATGCAATGACTCACTTAAAAGAAGGCATCGGGCTAAGACAATATCAACAAGAAGACCCTACTCGTCTTTATCAAAAAGAAGGCTTAGATATCTTTTTATACACATATGGTAATTTCGAAAAAGAAATGTGCCGCTATGTTGCAAGACATTTAGGTGTTCCTGAAAACGTACAATAACGAGGTGAAAGATTATGTTATCATTCCTAAAAAGAGCTAAGAAAAGCGGAAAAGATACGACTGTCTCTAGTAATCAATTATTCGGACAAGAAGAAACAAATACTGAAAATAAAACAGTAAAACCAACGCTTTACTTCCACCCTAGCTGGGGTGCAGTAGCACAAGAACAAAAATACATTTATCAATTTTTACATAAAGAACTAACACGTTTACAAGAATATCAAATTTCTTTATCTGGAATTGAGATTGAAAAACGTGATAATGGTTATGACGTAGCTGTATTTATTCGTAGCACTGTTCCGAAACCAATTTCTTTCGAAGAGGTTACATTAATCCTTCTAAATAAAGAGAAGAAACTATGTGCCCGCAAAACATTTAACCTTTCTGCATTAGGAGATATTCCTGCAAATGTAAATATGCCATTCATCTTTACATTTGAGCAAGAAACAATTACAGGTGCCGAATTATCGCAAACAGATTGGGAATTAGCGTTTGAACTTGAAAGTAAGCATGTATTAGATTTAGACCCATCTTGGGAAGCTCAGTTACCTGAAGCAAGCAAAGAAGCTTTACGTAATTTCGTAGACAATTTAACACCTCCAAATGATGGTGAAATTAACTTCCTAGGTCTGCAAGCTGCAAGAAAAGAAAACGGTGATTTACATACAACGCTTCTTATTCGTAACGGTTGCAAAGACGACATTCAACTAGAGCAACTTCCTCTTCACATTGAAGATGCAGCAGGTGCAGTTGTTGTTAAAGGTGCTTTCACATTACCGAACCTTGAAATTAAAACGAACACTACAAAACCGTGGTCATTTGTCTTCCCTGCTTCATCTATATTAAAAGAAGATATGGATCTATCTTCTTGGAAAGCATTTGTACCACAAGACTAATAATAAAGAGAGGCTGCTTCCAAAGCTACCTCTCTTCTTCTTTTTCGTACAAAAAAGCCTGTTCAAAAAGATGGTCATCACACCTCCTTGGACAAGCTTATTCTTTATGTAAAATTTACTTCGTTACTAATAAACGTTCAATATGATATTCAGCTTCTAATTTGCACATTTCATCTGCATGGTTCACTTTATTTCTCTTTAATTGCTCCACTTGCTCTTCGGTCGGTTTTTCATTAATAAACTCGTTAATTTTTTCATTCACTTTCATCGCTAATGCTTGATGGAAATCTGGATGTCCTTTCAACTCTTCGTCTACTTTATTAATCCAAGTTGATTTTGTGTATAAATACTGTTTCCACTGTTCAACAAATTGCTGCATATCAAATTTTTCTTCATGCCATTCAATTTCTTTCATATACTTCTCAAAAGAAACAACAATTGATCGCGTAATCCCGATCTTCACTCCATGTGGTAACTGTTTGTACATCAAATATTCCCTCCAGCTTACAGCTCTTCCTTCTGAATATAAAGGAATCTCAAAATTCATATACCTTCTTATAATAGCACATACCTAATCTAGAATGTTACTATACTGCTAAGATTAATAAATGTCAATAACATAAAAACATCACGATATAAAGATATTGAACACAATAAAAAACACCCTCATACGAGGGCATTTCCTTACATAGCACCAGCTTCTACAAACTGTAATTTATCTTTCTGCTCATTACTCGCCAGCGTTACTAACGTTTTTTCAATATGAGTAGGCACTTGTTCTAGCGTCACACTCACTCCTGACTTATCCGACTGCTCAATGAAATTAAATAACGCCATTGCGCCTGATACATCCATATAGCGCACATCTTTCATACGTAAAACAACCGGAGACTTTACGTCTTGTAAAGCATAAAAAATACGATCCACTGTTAAAAATGAAAGTGGGCCTTTAATTTTATATGTCGCGTCTTTTTCTTTTACAATAGAAGCTTTACGTTCTTTACATTTCACCATGTATATAATGAACGAAAGAATAATACCGAACGCAACAGCAATCATTAAATCGAACTTCACTGTGACAATCATCGTTACGAGCATAACAATGACATCACCTTTTGGTGCTACATGCATTTTCTTCATGCTTTCCCAATCAAACATTCCAATACCAGTTATAATTAAAATACCTGATAATACAGCAAGCGGAATGTATTGTACGACCGATCCAAGTCCCATAATGAAAATAAATAATATAACACTATGCATACTTGCTGAAAGCGCCGTTTTACCACCGCTTCTTATATTAACGATAGACCGTACAGTCGCCCCTGCCCCTGCTAATCCGCCAAACAACCCGCTCATCATATTACCGATACCTTGTCCGACCAGTTCTTTATTACTTTTATGACGTGTACCTGTCACATTATCCATTACGACCGATGTTAGCAACGAGTCAATCGCTCCTAATAAAGCAATACTAAGCGCTGGTAAAATAAGTTCTGCAATCCCTGTTCCATTTAAAGATGGAATATGAAGCGTCGGCATCGCTTCTGGAATCGTCCCAATTTTTTCAATCACCTTATTTAATGACAAGTTTCCGATAATCGGTAACTTCACTGTAAGCCCTTCTAACGCAGAAGAAAATAAAGGAAGCAAAGCAGTTACACCGACTAATGCAACTAAACTAGACGGAATAGCCTTAATCCATTTTCCAGAAACAATCATTACAATAATCGTTAATACTACGAGTAGAAAACTATTTTGCACATGCTTTATTTCACCTAAAATAATAATTAATGCGATTCCGTTCATAAATCCTGAAACGACAGGATACGGAATGTATCGAACGTAAGATCCAAGCTTACATACACCGAATAAAATTTGAAACAGTCCCGCCATCATAAAGGCTATAAAACTCGCCTCTAATCCGTGCGTCGCAATAACTCCTGTTGCAATAACCGTAATCGGTCCAGTTGGCCCCGTTACCTGCCCAGGTGTACCACCAAATAACGCCGCAAATAAACCTGCAAAAATCGCACCATACAATCCGACTAGTGCTCCCTCAGATGTTCCCGTTGCAGCAATACCAAATGCAATGGCAAGTGGCAACGCAACAATCGCAACAGTAAAACCTGCTAAACATTCCTTTGCTATTTTTTGAAACATATAAATAACCACCTTCACATTAAGTCCACGTTCCATTGTACACCTAAAAGAATACATTCGTTAGTCCACTTTTTACAGTATCGTGACGTAAACGCATTCAATTGTAAGCTCACGCCGCATCTTTGGAAACCGTTGTAACTGTGCTATAATAGATAAATTAAATCTTTTATTATATATTTGGAGGCACTATGCTAACTTTTGAAGAAAAATTATCGATTATTGAATCTTTCCCTGAATTAGAAAGAAAGAACGTATCATTAAAACGCGTGAACTTTCACTTTGAAGAAAGTCGTTTAGATAAAAAGAACGTTGTATATCATTTACATCCAAACGGAAACGGCTTTGTATATGCAAATGGTATTAAAGGTTATAAAACGGATGATAAAGGTATGATTAACATCCGCGAATTTTCAGCAGATGAATTACGCTCAGTAATTGAGCAATCAATTGAACTATTATCTCAAGAAGAAATCGTAGTTCCTGCAGAACCTGCGAAAGAAGAAGAATGGCATAACGAAGACGGCCATATCCTTACTCTTATCTCAGAGGATGATATGTGGAACGTGTACGCTGGTGTAAACTTAGACGGTACATTCAACTCTTATCCAGAAGCTGCGGAATACCTTGATGAAGAAGGATTTTCACGTAAGTAATACGATTTAAGGAGGCCGTCCCATTTTTTAGGGATGGTCTCTCTTATTAAGTAAGTAGGCTTTTTGGATCGTCCCCCTAAATTTATAGCATCAAAACTTCTTATTCTCACTATCCCCTATCAAAATTTGAATTTGACAACTATACGTCTCCGCATTAAAAATATCACTAACTAACTCCACTTCAATAAAACTCTCTACTTCTATACTATTTTCTTTCATATATTTAATCATAGTATTTCTACGTTCCTCTTCATTCTCTTTACTATACGCTAACGTTATATATTTCCCGCCCGGTAATACTTTTATATTTTGCATCTCTTCCATATGTACATCATCTCGTACTTTATTAAAAACATACTTCGGTTCTACATCCCAATCTTCATTTACGTTGTAGAGAATCCCCATCTCCATTTCCATTTTCTCTTCATAATCTTGCACGATTTTCTCTAAATCGGAATAATACAGCAACTCCTGTAAACTCCCTACTTCTTTACAAGGCGCAACAACGACATAACGTTGTTCAAAAAATTCAATAGAGATTTCATCATTCTTTAATATTTCCTGTGAACTCACTACTTTCGCATGTAAGTCATCAATCGTTTCCATTACCTCTTTCATTTTCTTTATATGCTCTTCTGCTTCTTCTCTCTTCACTTGTAAAAATCGTAGCAATTTATCCGTATTACGTTCCTTAAAAATCTCTTGCAGCTCTACTATGCTCGTGTTCAACTCTCGACAGCTTTTTATAATATCAATGTGAATAAATTGATCTATAGAATAATATCTATACCCCGTTGATTCATCAACATGTTTTGGAATAAGAATCCCCATCTTATGATAGTATCTTAGCGCTTTTATCGTAATATCCTTTATTTTTGCAACTTCTCCAATAGAAAACATTTTTTTCATTTGCATCTCTTCCCTTATATTTTTTCGCATACAACCATTGACTCTCCCCTTAGAGAAGCCCTTACTATTTATAATAAGTCATTTACATTAATAAAGGGAGTATACAATTATGAACACAGTAAAATATAGAAGTCTTGTTAAGGAAGACTATGAGCCTATAAAACATTTAATCGGTGAAGCATTTGGATTTAATGAATTCATTACAGATAAAAAATTTTTAAACTCAGTATTAAACTTTTATCTACACAGTTGTATTTTAGGAAGTTCCTTCAGTAAAGTAGCCGAAAAAGATAATAAAGTGATTGGTGTCATTTTAGGCGATTCTGAAAAAGATAAAAACCGTTTAAAGAGCTTCCATAACACTGTTAGCTTTGCCTTTAACACGCTAAAGCTATTCATAACGAATAAAGAGAATAGGGAATTTCTAAAAGCATTTATACAAGTACAAAAAACATATAAAGAACTCATTCAAGGAAAAGAAAATCAATTTCAAGGCTGTATACAATTATTCATCGTATCCGAAGAATCTAGAGGTCTTGGAGTTGGGAAGTCTTTACTAAACGATTTGTTCCAATATATGAAAAAAGAAGACGTAACATCTTTATATTTATATACAGATAACGAATGCAACTATGAATTTTATGATAGACAAAACTTCCAACGCATACAAGAAAAAGCAGTTAATTTTGGACCAAAGGAAGAAGATTTCAACGTATTTTTGTACCGCTATAACTTTAACTAATTAATATGTACACTTGATGCTTACAAAAATAATAAAAAGCGGAGATACATACTCTCCGCTTTTTTACATATACACTATTTCCTTATTAAAAAAGATAATCTTATTTGTATAAATCGGTTTCTATTGTTTTGCGCCTTTCAACGACTCTCTCAGGACAAATTTTTGTAATTTCCCACTCGCATTACGAGGCAGTTCATCCACAAATAAATAGTGACGTGGACGTTTATAATCTGCTAATTCATCACTTTCTTTACAATATATTTCCAAATCCTTTTCTGTAATCGCTTCATCTTTCTTTACAACAACAGCCACAACACGTTCTCCCCATAATTCATCTGGCTCACCAAGCACCGCAACATCTAATATACCAGGATGACTATGTAGAAAATCTTCAATTTCACGTGGATAAATATTAACGCCTCCGCTAATTACCATATCATCCACACGATCTGCGACGAATAAATAGCCATCTTTATCGAAGTAACCTAAATCACCAGAGTGATACCATCCTTTATACATCGATTTTGCATTTGCTTCTTCTCGGTTATGATAACCAGCCATCATAGTTGGGCCGCGTAAAATAATCTCCCCTACTTCATAAGGAGGTAATACATCATCTGGTTCTGCTGGTGCATCATCATTTGGTTTTACAATGCGGATTTCATGACTAAAGCACGGTGTTCCTGCTGAACCTGCTTTCGTAATTTGATCTTCTTCTACAAGAAACGCAACAACTGGTCCCATTTCTGTCATTCCGTATATTTGTACGAGATCAATATAAAGACGTTCTTTACATTCCTTCACTAATGCTGGAGCCATTGCCGCTCCTCCATATATACCAATCTTCATCGATGTTAAATCGTACTGCGTTAAATCTTTTTGCAGTAACATATTCCACATCGTCGGTGCTGCAAAAAATGTCGTAATCTTCTCTTCTTGAATCGTATGTAATACTCTATCCGTATCAAAGTGATGTAAAATAACATTCTTTCCACCAACTTGAATACGCGGAATGATTCCAGCATTTAACTCGCCGCAATGATATAAAGGCGCCACTACAAGCCCAGCACTATCTCTATTATATTTTAAGAAATACGTACAAATCATACTATGCTCAGCCATTTCACGATGACGATGTAGCACGCCTTTCGGATGACCTGTCGTACCGCTCGTATATAGCATAGAACAATAATCCATTTCATCAATTTCGATATCTACTTTGTCAGAAGATGCTGCGTTCACTTTTTCATGGTAAGAACTAGCATAGGAAGGTGTATCGTCTTCTACGTACCAAAAAGACGAATTTGGAAAATCTCGTTCAATGATAGCAACAGTTGATTCAACTGCTTTTTCAAAGACTACTACTTTCGAGGTTGCATCTTGGAGGATATACGATAATTCTTTTGCTTTTAGGCGGAAATTAATCGGGTTAAAGATCGCTCCAATTTTCGCACAAGCTAAGTAAACGTTTACAAATTCACGGCAATTATATAAGTAAACAGATACAGTATCTCCCTTTCTTACCCCTTCTTTCAATAGAGCTTGCGCCGTTTTATTTATTTGCTCATCCCACTGTTTATATGTCCAGCGAATATTTTTTTCCGGCTCTACTAACGCCTCTTTATTCGGATACTTACCAACCGCTAAATCAAATATTCTCCCTATCGTCATGTACATGCCAACAATTTCCCCCTTTTCTCTTTCATAAATCTATCATTTCGTCCATAAGTAGACATTGTCCTCTAATGATTTGACTAATTTTTCTGATTATTATCGACATAGTTTTACAAACAGTGTGGTCTCTTGATAAGTGAAATTATAGCAATTTACTCACAACAATATAAAAAAGAGGCTGTTCCAAATCGGAACAACCTCTTTCTTCTTATACGAATAGCTCTTCTAAAATTTTCAGTTTGTCTTCTGTATATTTTACGAAGCCATCGTTATATGATTTTGGATCTTTCGGATTTGCGAAGTGCGTAATTGCGCCTGTCTTCGGATGAACAAATTTACTTGATGCACCACAGCCAAGTCCGATAATCGATTGAACTTCTTCCATAATAACAATGTTATAAATACTTTCTTGCGTCGGCATTGCATAACCAACGTTCTCTAAGTTACCTAAAATATTCTTTTGACGATATAGGTAATATGGTACGTAATTATGCTTTTGCGTCCACTCTTCTGCTTCGTGCATCATCGCTGTAATTTCTTCGCGACCAGCTACTTTATATTTACGTTTGTTTTGCGTCATTTCAGAAGCACGTTTGAATGATAACGTATGAACTGTTAACGATTCTGGCATTAACTTTTCTGTTTCATCTAACGTATGCTTGAAAATATCTAGCCCTTCACCAGGAAGACCAATAATTAAGTCCATATTAATATTGTTCATTCCCATTTCACGAGCTAAGTGATACTTCTCAATTGTTTCTTCTACAGTATGATGACGCCCAATTGCTTTTAATGTCTCTTGATGGTATGACTGCGGATTAATACTAATACGGTCAATGTTCCATTTATTTAACACTTCTAGTTTTGCTGGCGTAATTGTATCTGGGCGACCTGCCTCAACTGTTACTTCACGCACATTTTTCACATCTGGGAACGCTTCATACATTTCTTCATACAGCATATCCATCTCTTCTGCTGTAATACTTGTCGGTGTACCCCCGCCGTAATAAATCGTCGTAACTGTTACACCTTTTTCTTTTAAAAACTTACCAATTTCCCGAACTTCATAATGTAAACCACCTAAGAATGAATCAACAGAGCCTTGGCGTCCGTTAATTGCATACGCCGGGAATGTACAATATGCACATTTTGTTGGGCAGAATGGAATACCGATATAAATACTTACTTCCTCTTTCAAACGGTATAAATCCGGAACTACCGCTAATTGGCAATCCACAATACGCTGAAGAAGTTCAATTTTCTCTTCATGAATTAAATAGCTTTCACGAAGTTCTTGGTGTGCTTCTTCTTTTGACATACCACTTTGAAGCATTTTATGAAGAAGTTTTGTCGGACGAACTCCTGTTAAAATGCCCCAGCTTTGTTCAAGACCAGTTAACTGCTGAAGAACAGAAAGATATACATAAGAAACAACGTGCTTCACTTGCTTCATACGCTCTTTTTCATCTGTGAAAGCAGATAAATCTTTTGCGAAAGTTTCTTCATACACATTTCCAGTAGCAACATCTGTTAAACGAGCAGATGCTTTCACATTCTCTTCAATGTGTATATCAACGATAAGATTTGCTTCCTCTTGTTCAAATCCAATCGTACTATCTTCAAAAAATAAGCCGCCAATATTTTGCAGCGGACGTAAAAAACGATCATCTTGTAACGTTTTAATTGAAATTAACAACATTATCACCTTTTCATTTGCAAACTCTCTTTAGTTTACTTGAAGGGCGTTTGTAGGTCAATACAGAAGGTTTTACCTTATTTCTATATCCTATTTAAAACAAACTGAATATTAGTTTTTCACGAACTTTTCCTAGTTGTATAGACATTACAATATGCTCTTGTTACAATCTAGAACGTATTAATACTTGCTACTAATTTAAAATACATCTAAAGGAGGACTGTTAACACGACATATATACTATAACGTGTTAAAAAATAACTATGAAAAAAAGGTTTTACAACATTTTAGCACTATCTTTGGCATTACAAGCATTTATAGCACCTACCCATTCATTCGCAGAAAATATAGAGAAAACTGCGGAATTGTCTATTGATGAACAAGCGTTAAAAAGCATTGAAGAACATGCAAAACAGCATAGACATGACGAAGAAAACGACCTTGAAATCTCGGGTGAATATCTTCTCCACTTATCAACAAAACTTCCACTATACGATGCAAACGACTTAAAAACCAAAACAAATATTGAAATTGCTGAACCAGTAGTAAAGGCAACAAAGAAAAAAGGTAATACATATTACGTACAAACTACATCCGGTTCTGGTTGGGTTAATAAGGAAAATAATAGTTTAGAAGTACAAGAGATTCATAAACTTTCAAATCAAAAACTAATTGTGAAAGACGAAACATCAATATATTCATTCCCTTTCCAATCGTTTAAAGAAGAAACGACATTACAGCCACAAACAGTAGCTCCTACTGAACAAGCTGGAAATTGGTTTAAAATTCAACTGAACGGAACTGAGAAATGGATTTATGCTCCTTCAGCTACATTTGAAGGTACAAAAGCATCATTATTTGAAAAAACAGGTTCTATCGAAAAGAGAAGCGCAACTTTCTTCAAAACACCATCTAATTTGCCTACAAATAACGTTTATGGTGTTACATTTAAAGAAATGATCGTTCCAAAAGGGAATGAAAACATTCGTCCTGGCTACGCAATGGAACCGAAATACATTACAATTCATGAAACTGCTAATACAAGTAAAGGTGCTAACGCGTTAAATCATGCGAAGTACTTAGATAGCCAAGCACGCGGAAATACTGATCGTTCAGCATCTTGGCATTTTACAGTGGATGACAAAGAAATTTATCAACATCTTCCATTAAATGAAGTTGGTTGGCATGCTGGAAATAAGACAGGAAACTATGAATCTATCGGAATTGAAATTGCTGTGAATAGTGATGGGAATTATACGAAGGCGGTAGAAAATGCCCGAAAATTAGCTGCTTATTTAATGAACGAATTAAACATATCTCTAGATCACGTGCAAAAGCATCAATTTTGGAGCGGAAAAAACTGCCCTGCATTTATGATTCAACGCGGACAATGGGATGCTTTCTTAAAAGGCACGAACGCTTACTATAATGAACATCGTAAAGAGGTTATGCCACCGCCAGAAGTCCCTCATGAAAAAGATGACATTACAGGTGGTTGGTATGAACAAGACATTCGTCAATTAGCAGCTAGGAAAATCATGTTCGGTGATGGAAATGGTTCTTACTGGCCAAACCGCCTCGTAACACGAGCGGAGTTTGCAAATTTAATGTCGCGAGCTTTAAAATTACCGGCTGGAAACGCTAAATTTACAGACTTAAACGAAGCACATCCATCTTTAGTAGACGGAATTAATCGTGCAGCTAGCGCAGGTATCATTAATGGTCGTGGGAATAATAAATTTGATCCGACTGCTACAATAACACGTGATGAAGCTGTTATTATGATTGACCGTGCATTAGAATATAACTGGATTTATAGAAAAGAAGTGAAATTACCATTCACTGACCAAAATTTAGCATACGATAAGAAAGCATTACAAAATGTTTACGCATACGGCATCGTAAAAGGGAACGAGCGCAATGAATTCGTACCAAAAGGCACAGCAACACGTGCTGAATCAGCCGCATTTTTAAATCGAATGCTTAAGGTTATTGAAGCTTAAACAAAAAACTAAAAGGCATAAGAGATAACATTTCTCTTATGCCTTTTATAAAACTATTAACTATTTTTAATCATAAATCTAAGACGTATCCCTAATAAAACAAGAGCAAAACCAACGAATGGAAGATAATTCATATCATGTCCTGTGGCTGGAAGGCGTTGTGCATGAGACGCACCTTGTCCTTTTTCTGGTGAGGTAGGTTGTTCTTTATCTACGTTTACCATTCCTTCACCCGGTTTCTCTGTCTCTTCACCTGGCTTTTCTGTTTCCTCACCCGGTTTCTCTGTTTCTTCACCTGGCTTTTCTGTTCCCTCACCTGGTTTCTCTGTTTCTCCACCCGGTGTTTCTGTTTCTCCACCCGGTTTCTCTGTCTCTTCACCTGGCTTTTCTGTTCCCTCACCTGGTTTCTCTGTTTCTTCACCTGGCTTTTCTGTTTCTTCACCTGGCTTTTCTGGACCTTTTTCTGTCTCTTTTTCATTCAATACTTCTTGTTTCGCTACTTTATTAGCTACAACATTTACTTCTACTGTAACCTCTAACGCTTTGTAGCCTTCCGGCGCTTTCGTTTCTTCTAACGTATACTTTCCTGGCACTAAGTTTTCGAATTTCACAACGCCGTCTTTATTCGTTGTTTTCGCCTCTCCAACTACTTGACCAGTTTCATTTTTTAGCTTAAATTCTGCACCTTCTAGAACTTTTCCACTCTCTGCATCCTTTTTGATTACTTGTAAGCTTCCTAGTTCTTTTGCATTTTCTACTTGTACTTGTACTACTTTGTTTGCTTCCACAACGACTTCAATTTCTTCTTTTAACAACTTATATCCTTGTGGTGCTTTCGTTTCTTTTAATGTGTATGTTCCTGGTTCTAATTTCTTAGAGGTTACTTTACCAGTTTTATCTGTTCGTAACGTCTCTACTTTTTTACCATCTTTGTACACTTCAAATTCTGCATCTGATAATACTTTCGCTTTATCTTCTGCATCCACTTTTACGATTTCAAATTGACCAAGGCTCTTACTGTTCGTTACTTTTACATCAATAACTTTTTCACCATCAACTGTTACATGAATTACTTGTTTTGTTAACTCATAACCTTCTGGAGCTTTTGTTTCTTCTAACGTATATTCACCAGGCACTAGTCCGTCTACTTTAACGATTCCAGATTTATCTGTTGTAATTCCTTCTTTTACAACATTTCCTTTCACATCTTTCAATGTAAATTCTGCGCCTGCTAAACGTTTCGCTTGATCTTTATCATCCGTCTTAATAATTTGTAGAGAACCTAAGATTCTTTCGTTTTCTGCCTCTACTTTTACTACTTCTTTCTCGTTTTGTATTGTTACTTTCCATTCTTTATTTGAAAGCTTGTAACCTTCTGGTGCTTTCGTTTCTTTCACTGTATATTCTCCTAATGGTAATTTTGGTGACATCACTTTTCCATTCTCATCTGTTTTCAGTTCCGCTACCATTTTACCATCTTTATATACTGTAAATTCTGCACCTGATAATACTTTCGCTTTATCATTCGCATCTACTTTTACAATTTCAAATTGACCTGTTACTTTTTCATTCATAACTTCTTGTTTTACTACTTCATTTGCTACTACGTTTACTTCTACTGTTACTTCTACTGCTTTATAGCCTTCCGGCGCTTTCGTTTCTTCTAACGTATACTTACCTGGCACTAAGTTTTCGAATTTCACAACGCCGTCTTTATTCGTTGTTTTCGCTTCTCCAACTACTTGACCAGTTTCGTTCTTCAGTCTAAATTTTGCGCCTTCTAGAACTTTTCCACTCTCTGCATCCTTTTTGATTACTTGTAAGCTTCCTAGTTCTTTTGCGTTTTCTACTTGTACTTGTACTACTTTGTTTGCTTCCACAACGACTTCAATTTCTTCTTTTAATAATGTATATCCTTGTGGCGCTTTCGTTTCTTTTAATGTGTATGTTCCTGGCTCTAATTTCTGAGAGATTACTTTACCTGTTTTATCTGTTCGTAACGTCTCTACTTTTTTACCATCTTTGTACACTTCAAATTCTGCGTCTGATAATACTTTCGCTTTATCTTCTGCATCCACTTTTACGATTTCAAATTGACCTGTAGCTTTTTCAACAGTTTTTTTATTCAACACATCTACAGTCACTGTTTTATTAGCAGCTACATCAACATGAACTAAGCTAGATGATAGTTCGTAACCTTTTGGTGCTTCAACTTCTTTTAATGTATATGTTCCAACTGGAAGTTGTTTTGATAAAGCTTCACCTTTACCATCTGTAATAATTGTTTCGACAACGTTCCCATCTTTATCTATAACATCAAATTTTGCACCTGGTAAAAGTTGACCAGATTCACTATCTTTTTTCAATAATTTAAATTGACCATTTTCTACTTTTTTCGTATTCTTCATAACAAATTCAATTATGTTTGTATTATCAATTGTTACTTTTACTGGTGTATCAACTTTTATATATCCTTCTGGTGCACTAATTTCTTTTACAAAATAATCACCAAATGGTAAATCTTTAACTTCCGCAATACCCTTTTCGTTTGTTGTAACAGTAGCCACAACATTATTATCTTTGTCTATAACATCAAATTTTGCGTCTTTTAAAACAATGTTTTCATCGTTTTCATCAACTTTTTTAATTTGTAAATGTCCTTTTTCAGCTGCTGGCTTATTCCACTTTGGCCAGTTAAATTTAAAGTTATGGACCTCAAAGCCATCTCTTTGGTGTAATCCTCCAACATAGGCTTGTCCATTAATAGAACCACCTTTTGTTTCTACAACTGCATTAGGTGCAAACACACTACCTACTACACCATAACCTTTAGTTGTTATCTTTGTAGCATTAGGAAATACCCAAATTACCTTACTAGCTAACTCAGTAAAAGATGAATTAGGGTCGTATGCTTGAGATGTATTAATTAAATCCGTCGCCATCCCAGTATTTCTTGTATCATACAAAATTGCACCGCCACCAAAACTCACTTCTTCTGCATCTGAATAAATAACAATAAAGTCTTTATTCTCTACATTCGGAAGAAAAACGTCTTTTACATCAAATGCTTTCTTTCCCGTCTGGCCTGAAGAGACATAAATATTAGGGTTGTTTACATCTTCACCGATTCCAAAGCTCATATTAGGTTTTGGCTTATCAGTGTGTAGTTTACTTGCATCCCCAATTACACCATCAACGTCTTTTCTAAATTCTTTAAACTTAGCATCAATCTCCGCTTGCTCTTTATAAGAGATACGGTCATATGATGATTTCATTGCACCTTCTGGGTCACCATCTTTTGTCATCGCCACTGTTCCATCTTGGATAATTACTTGTCCTGTTCCCGCTTTCGTAAATTGACCGCCTAGTAATAATGACGGATATCCTTCATCTACCCATGTCGCCCCAGCTAAATTATTCGCTCCAGTTGCAGCCGCTAAGACTGTATAACTTGATGCATTCATATTTTTTTGAACAGCCATCGCACCCTCAATATCCGCACTCGTTGCACTATGATCTCCAAAAATGATTGCATTGTAATAAGATACATCACCTAAACCTTTTAATTCTGTTGTAGCTGCCTCTGCTTTATACGGTAAATGGATTAAAAAATTCATACATACTAGTAACACAACTATAAAACTACTACTTAATTTTTTTATTTTTTGATTAAATGATTTCCTCAAAAAATTCATTCCCCCTTTTAAATTTCCTAAAACTACAAAAAAGCATCTTTCATATGTACCAAGCCTTACTCACAATAACTTAAAATCATCCATTTAAATAAAAACAAGAGACTCTACAACTGCTTAATAAAATTACTACAATTCATTTTTGAGATAATACGTGAACTAAACTATCATGCGGAAGTATTTTTTGCATATGGAGCTCAACAAAATTAATCTGAAGAATATTTCATGTGGTGTAACTATTTTGGCAACATCACCCACTTTACAACAGTTTTCTAAAGGATTCAAGTAAATTGTATGAACTTCAGACACAATTTATCTAGTAAAACGTTTTCATCTTTCGAATAAAACCAATAAAAAAACGTAGCCAAAAAGCTACGTTTTTCTTTCATCGTTTCGGTGTATTTTTATGATTTTTCAAAAACGGAAGCGGGAATTGCTTACGGAAATGTTCTTTAATCATATACTCTACACCGTTCTCACTATTTGAACGTGTAATCCAGTCTGCTGCTTGCTTTAATTCTACAGGCGAGTTCCCCATCGCTACACCAAGCCCTACATTTTCAATTACTTCTAGATCTTCTAAACTATCTCCAATCGCAACCATTTCGTTTAGCGAAATATTTAAATGCTCTCCAAGCAATTGTAATCCGCGTAATTTTGATACATTTTGCGGCAAAATTTCTATTCGTTTTGAATCACACTCAATATACTCTATATCTTGGAATGCTTTTCGTAATGTATTTAACCCTCGTTCTCTTTCACCTTTACTTTGGAAAATTACATCAATTTTCGGAGCCGCTACTGGATGATCACGAAGCGCATCACCTAATGAGTCTACAAATTGAACTGGATAAAATAACGGATCTGCACTTGATAATACAGTACGCGCAATTAAGTTTGGTGTATTCCTCTCCCGATTTCCGATTGAAAACCGTTCATGAGAAATGCGGATGTTACAATCAAAGTGCTCTAATACTTGCACAATGTTAAACGTCTTCTCTTCCGATAATCTTCTTTGAACGTACGGCTTATCTAACGTTGCTGAAACGAAAGCACCACCGTGTGTCACTAGGATAGAATCTAATTTTAACGCCTTTGCAACTTTATGAGCAGACTGAAAATTACGGCTCGTAAATAATGTAACGTATACATCTTTTCTTTTCACAAATTCAATTGTTTCTCGTAATCCTTTTGCAATTTTTCCGTTGTTGTATAGTAGTGTCCCATCTATATTAAGAGCTAGTAAGCGATAAATCATGTCGCACTCCCCCTCTTCGCTGTTGTACTCTATCCATAATTTATGAAATAAATGTAGCAAATAGAACGAGTTAGAATTACTACTGAAAATTTGGTTTACTATATACATATACACTCAGTAAAGGAGATAGTACAATGCAAGCACCACCTTCCTTTTATGAAGGCGATACGTTAGAAGTCGCAAAGAAATTACTCGGACAAAAACTTGTACATACTGTAGATGGAATAAAACGAAGCGGAATCATTGTAGAAGTAGAAGCATATAAGGGGCCCGATGATAAAGCCGCACATAGTTACGGCGGCAGACGAACAGATCGCACAGAAGTCATGTTTGGCGCACCGGGGCATGCTTACGTATATTTAATTTATGGTATGTATCATTGTTTTAACGTCATTACAGCGCCAGTTGGCACCCCACAAGGTGTTCTCATTCGAGCCCTTGAGCCAGTAGACGGGATTGAAGAAATAAAACTTGCACGATACAATAAAACCGACATTACAAAAGCGCAGTATAAAAATTTAACGAACGGCCCTGGCAAACTATGCCGTGCCCTCGGAATTACTTTAGAAGAACGAGGCGTATCCTTACAAAGCGACACATTACATATTGAACTCGTCCCAGAAGAAGAACACATATCATCACAATATAAAATAACAGCAGGACCTCGTATTAACATCGACTATGCAGAAGAAGCTGTACATTATCCGTGGCGTTTTTATTATGAGGGGCATCCGTTCGTTTCAAAGAAATAAACGATATCAACAAGAAATATTAATAAAAGAAGACTGTTCCACAATGGAACAGTCTCTCCCTTTTACTCTGCACCTTCCGCAGTCGCAATATTATCCTCTAAGTTTTCTCTAGATAATTCAGCCGCCATAAAATCAGCTGTTTCTGGAAGTGCTAAATGCATATGAGCTTTTTGACAAATTTGGATCGTACAGCTTTCAACAATATAATCGAAAACATGTCCTCCCCCGCTTCTTTCATCATCAATATAATGTAAGTGGAAACCCGCTACACCAATACCTTGCGCGTAATCTGGTGTCCAAAATCCAGCAAGCGTACCTTCTGTATGTTTAAATGAAAAGATTGGTTGTGATTTCGTCACTTCAACGAGCGGTGTATACGGTTTTTCTTGTCTTGGAACAGTTCTCGTTCTTACTTCACGGAACGTACCGTCCATTCGAATAGCGTAAAATAAGTTTTTACTTGGCATTAATTCATGTAATAATGCCTCAACTTCTTCACGATTCATCGGACGCTCTACCGTATAACTCATTTCTTTTTCGAAAAACGTTACAGTCGCAAACGGTGTCGTTTCTTCCGGTTCTACTTTTTCTGCTGAACCGTCTGAACGTAAATGATAAAATTCGTTATCGAATGCAATCATTTCACCATCTAATTGATCAAATGTACCGATGCCGAAATCACCACGTTCTTTCAATTCCTCAAAGCTAATTACACCATCATATATACCATCTAATAGCGCAAGCATTGTAGATGTTTGATATACTTCATTACTCATTTTCGTTCTTTTTGCATCAATATCAATGAGTTGTGCAACAGTCATCTCAATCATGCCTCCATTAGTTTAATTGGTTTGGTAATAATTTTCCGCTTAATTTAATGTTGTCACGGTAGTCAATTGGAACATCAATAATGACAGGACCGTCTGCTGCTAATGCTTCTTTTAATACACCTTCTAATTCATCAGGCGTGTTAACACGAAGACCCTTTGCACCGAAACTTTCTGCATATTTCACAAGATCGACATCGCCAAACTCTGTAGCTGATGTTCTACCGTATTTCATCATTTGTTGGAACGCAACCATATCATATGTACCATCTCTCCATACAAGATGTACGATCGGTGCGTTTAAGCGTACCGCTGTTTCTAATTCCATCGAAGAGAATAAGAAACCACCATCACCTGACACGGAAACAACTTTCTTGCCCGGTTCAACTAAAGTAGCAGCAATTGCCCAAGGAAGTGCAACACCTAACGTTTGCATACCGTTACTAAATAATAATCTACGTGGTTCATAAGAACGGAAACATCTTGCCATCCAAATAGAATGTGAACCGATGTCACATGTAACGGTTGTATCGTCACTAATTAAAGAACGAAGTGTACGAATCACTTGAAGCGGATGCGTAACACCTTCTGAAGCACGGTTTGGAACTTCTGCTTGTTCTGATAATTTCGCACGTAATCGTTCTAACACTGCTTCTGATTTCGAACTTAATACAAGTTTCGGTAATTTTTCTGCAATGCTATTTACAGTTAAAGCGATATCGCCAATTAATTCGCGCTCTGGTTGGTAATCATGGTCGATATCTGCTTGATGGTCATCAAGATGGATAATCGTTCTGTCTCCAAGTTTATTCCAGAATTTCGGATCATACTCAATTGGGTCATAACCGATCGAAATAACAAGGTCTGCTTCTTCTAGTAAAATATCACCTGGTTGGTTACGGAATAATCCAACGCGGCCAAAGAAATGATCTTCTAACTCACGCGAAATTGCACCAGCTGCTTGATATGTTTCAACGACAGGAAGTTCTGTATCCGCAATTAATTCACGAACGGCTTTCGTCACTTCATTTGTGCTCGCTCTCATACCGAGTAAAATAACTGGTAATTTCGCCGATTTTATTTTTTCTACTACATATGTAATTTCATGTGTGGGAGCGATTCCAAGCTGTGGCTTAGAAAGCGCACCGATAGACTCTACAGTCGTTTCAGCTGTCATAACGTCTTGCGGCAGACTTACTAAAGTAGCTCCTGGATTAGTGGAAGTCGCACTTCGGAATGCATTTGATAGTGCTTCTGGCACATTATCAGGATGCTCTACTTCTACGCTATATTTTGTGATTGGTTCGAATAGTGCAGCATTATCCATAGATTGATGCGTACGTTTTAATCGATCCGTACGTGGAACTGCACCAGCTAAAGCAACAACGGGATCACTCTCCGCATTCGCAGTAACAAGACCTGTCGCTAAATTCGATGTCCCTGGTCCTGAAGTTACAAGACATACGCCCGGTTTCCCTGTTAATCTACCAATAGCAGCTGCCATAAATGCTGCGTTTTGTTCATGACGACAAACAATTAACTCTGGTCCTCTTTCTTGCAGTACATCAAATACAGAGTCAATCTTCGCTCCTGGAATACCGAAAACATGTGTAACACCTTGTTTAATTAAACAATCAACAACAAGATCTGCTCCTTTTGTTTTTGTCTTCACGTCGTTTGCTTTTACACCTGTACTCAAACTAATCATCCCTTTATTTCATAATGTGTGTAATAAAGATTTTTAATTTCACCTAGTTAATTAACGTGGTGAAGTATTATTTATCATTATATTACAAATGCATTATTTTTCCAACAATATGAATTTAACATTATTTTGACAATCGCAAAGGAATGCGCTTACAACCCTTTATTTATCCTAAAATAATATTTTTAAAACTTCTCTAAAAATGTACAAAAAACTTCCATCTTGGCACAGTATTAAAAACATAACAGTACCTTGCAAAGAAGACTAGTAAATGATATATTTGTAAATATTGGAATACCCATTAATTGGAACACACTTTGTAATTCGTATCCCCCTTTCAAAATATAGCATTCTCAACTTTAATCCATCATTCTATAAAGGAAAGTGATTGTTATGAACAAAAATGAATTTTTGGAACAACTTAATT
This sequence comes from Bacillus sp. MMSF_3353, assembly GCF_030733445.1. NCBI lineage: Bacteria > Bacillati > Bacillota > Bacilli > Caryophanales > Bacillaceae > Bacillus > Bacillus sp. MMSF_3353. The sequence goes on along the minus strand of NZ_JASHJA010000003.1, from coordinate 75,823 downwards.
CTTCCCTGCGGAATATGCCTAATGCAGAAAAGAAAGATATTATTTCAGAGTATGAAACTCATTTTATCAGTGGTAAACAGGATGGGAAATGTGAAGAAGAAATTGCTAGAAAACTAGGAAACCCCAAAACGATCGCGAAAGAACTTAATGTTTCCTATGCAATAAGCAATGCTGACAAGAAACGAAGCTTCAAAAATATGATAACCGCACTATTTTCTGTTATGAGCTTAAGTGTTTTAAACTTTACCTTTATCATTATCGCCTTTTTCGTACTACTCTTTTTATTACCGATTCTTCTAGCACTTATCATTGCTACTCCACTATTAATCATTTCACCTATTTTATTAATAGGGTTAGGATTTTTTAAAGGGTTTCATCAAATCAGTTATTCCGATGTTTACAATGTGTTCATCGCTTTTTGCAGCGGTTTACTCATATCCGTCATATGTTACCAAATGGTGAAACATCTATACGCAACTTTAGTAAAGTATTTGAAATGGAATATAGCTATTTTACAAAGATAATAATGAATATAAAAGGAGATTAAAATGAAGAAGTATACTTTATATCTACTCATGTTACTTACAATTTTATTTCTATCAGCTTGTTCAAACAGTGCACAACATAAGGAAGAAAACGATGTGCAATCTATTAAAGATGTAACGATAAAAATTCCAGAAACTATATTCACTTCCTCAAAAAAGAATGAAACGATTAACGAAGACGAAATGAAACAAAATATAAAAACGTATTTAAATTATAGCGGAGAGTTAGACGAAAACATCGTTCCACTTTCATCAGCCATGTCTGACGAGGAAGTCACGGAATCCGATCGGAAGAAATTAAAACAACTAGTAGATTTAGCGCAACAAAACGATGCGAATTTCCTTAATTTTATTAGTAACAATACGATTCCTGATGATTACAAACAGCCTTCGAAGGAAATTCATGATTACATTTCAGCGTCTACGGCACTTTCAGTAGAGCTAGAGCAAGAATTAGACAAACTCGCGCAAGATGGTAACTTATTCAAAACTGATTTTTCTTTTACAAAACGCTTTGAGAAAGTGAATGGTAGGAAGCAAAAAGAAATTGAAACATTTTTGAAGGAAAAGAATATTAAGACGGAGTATTTCCACAAATAACAAACAAAAAAGACGCCCCTATACAAGGGCGTCTTCCACTATTACGCTTGTTGTTGCGCGTTATATAATTCTTCAAGTGGCTGCATGATAATTTTGTTAACGTCAGTGATAACGATGTTTAGGCGTTGCTCAGTTTCCATTAACTTTGTGATTTTAGCATCTTGTTGAATGCGAGCTACAACTTCTTGTGCTTTTTGGTTATCTTCTTCAGTGATTTCTTGACCTTGCATCATTTTTTGTTGTAGGCCAAGTTGCATTGTGCGGAACTCATCGAATAAGTTCTTTGAATTTGCATCACCTTGTACTGCTGCGTAGCTTGCTTTTAATGTTTGGAAATCTTCGTTTTCAGCGATTGCTTTTTGTAATTCATATGCAACATCATGAATGTTTTTTGTCATTTTATTTTTCCTCCTTTAGAAGGCTAGCGCTTATCATGCGCACCGCCTTTTAAGTGCATTTACATACGCACCTCTTCTTACCATATCAAACTATGCAAGAGATGTGAAGAAATTTCACTTTTATTTCTATGTACTTATCTTTACTACATAAGGAACAACAGTAATAGCCCTTGCACGAGTCCAATCATTCCGCCTAATAAGGCACCTAAATACGTAATCATTTTCAGCTCATTTCTTGTAATGGACAGCACTAAATCTTCTAGTCGCTCTGTTGAAAATGTAGACACTTCTTGTTGGACAATTTCCGCAAGGTGGAGATTGTTTAATATACTTTCTACGTTTTCTGTCCCCCACTTTAAGCCTTTCGTTACAGCACTTGGGACTAGCTTTTCCTTGATTGTTTCTCGAACTGGCTCACATACTTGCTGCACAGATTGATTTAAAAACTTACTCACTGTTTCCTCCACTTTAACTGCTGACAATATGGAGCTTACAATCATTTCTTTTTCTACAAACGTTTCTAATTCTTTTACATCTCTTCCTTTTAACTTTTCCCACTCTTTTTGCAGTACGTCAGTTAAAAGCTGCTTTGTTCCATCTTGCCCTAAAAACTTAATGACTTCTGGCTGCACACGATCCACTACACTTACATTCCCTAAAAACATTCCGACTAAGTTAAGTAGCGTTCCCCTAGAAGCAAAGAAATCATCAATCATTTTTGAAAGACGTGCTTTCCCTTCTTCACTCTCAAAGAAACTAATTCCTCGCTCTAAAATAAATGCCGAGACATTTGGGATTGTATTCTCTATTTTTTCATGAACAGAATGAGGTAAAACCTGTTCCCATGTATATGTATAATACTCTGCTAAAAATGCCTCTATTTTTTCTGTAATCACATGTTCGATTTTCCCGGTCGCCTCTTTTTCTACATGTACTACATTCCATTTTTCTAACATATGTCGTAACGACTGTTCATTCGTAATTACTTTATCCACTTCTACTTGTGTCCATTGAATTAAACCTTTTTGAAACTCTTCATTTGTTAATTTCTTTCCGATTCCTTCTGGCGTTAACAAATGTTCGACAACCATTTTCCCTAATTGAACAGCAAGTTCATCGCGGCGCTTCGGAATTAACCCTGGTGTAAATGGAACTTGAAATTTTCCAATATAAATAGGGCGATGAGGACGAAATAACATTTTTATCGCTAAATGATTTGTAAATCCTCCAATAATCGCTCCGAGCCCTGTCGTCGTTAACATACTTAACCATATATTCATTACAATCAACCTTTCGCTTCTCCAAAACTATAGCATATCATCATACGGACAAAAGTATAATGGTATAAAAACGTATTTGCAATATATAGCTATGCCTATTATGCCAACATTTTGTTAGTAAAGGAGTGATTTCGTTGGTTCTCGGTATTTTAACTTCTCACCCTCATTATGAGCAAATGTATTACACCGAAATCGCTAAACGCGCTCGGCTTTATCATAATGTCGTGGCCCAGTTTACGCCATTTGGTATTGATCCTAAAACGGACCTTGTCTCTGGTCTTATTTATGATACAGATACAGGAAAATGGAAAGAGCAAATATTCCCTATTCCTTCTTATATTTACGATCGTTCTTCTTTTAACGAGGAAACAGACTTCAACAAAGCAAAATCAATTATTCACTCATTACACAACCGTCCTACCACTACCTTTTTAAATAACACACTCATTGACTTAAGCGAACTTCATGATTTATTTCTCACGAATAAAAAATTATCTCCTTATATACCAAAATTTGAAATAGCAACGATACAAAACATTTTCAAACTGTTATTAAAAACAAAAGATATTATTATACGGCCTACTAACACACATTCCAATGAAAGTCTGTACCGGATCACTTATAAAAACAAAACGTTTCATATCGATACGATAAATGGTGACTATCATACTTCTACTCCAATCAAACGGACAGATGAATTTATATCTTGGTACAAATCTAACATACGATCAGCACGTTACATCACCCATACAATGCTGCAACCACCAAATCAATTAACATACCCGCTCCATATTCGAACCATTTTGCAAAAAAATAAAGAACAGAAGTGGACTGCTATCGGCCAATTTATACAAAAAAGCTCATTTCCGAATCAACTTTTACTTTCGGCAACGGATGATTCCTCGCTGCATTCATTTTCAAAAATTAAATACGTACTATCTAGTACCGGTGTACAATTATTACAAGACGCTTTACATGACATTATCAATGAAGTGTTTCAAACATTAGATGAATCTTATTCTTCGTTATTCGAGCTAGAGCTTTCCACTATTATGGATCAAAAAGGGGCAATTTGGCTTATGTATGTCAACACGATTCCCCCGTACGAACATTACATTCGTCATAGTGATGCACTAGCCGAAAAAATATATCACGGACCACTAAAGTTTAGTCGCTTCACACCATAATGAAAGGAGGTAACACCATTTTGAAAGAGCACATATATACATTAAACATTTCAAATGAGCATCCAAATAGTATTACTTTACCTTACATTTTTTCCATTACACCACCAATTGCATCTCTTTCCTTCGGCGTACGCCATGTTGCAAGTGAAGAGGTGAAAATTCATTATTCCTTTACTCGCGAAATCATTATCGGAAAACAAATTGCAGAGAAACTTTTACTTCCTCATTCCACTACTATCCATGCATTCACGCAAAATGAAACCATTATTTTCGGACCATTAATCGGGATTTTCACAACTGGTTTTAACGATGACTCTTCTAATCCTTTAGGAAACCGTTCAACTTCTCTCAGCGAGTTACTAACGCCACCATTCACCTTGCGACCATTTGTATTTGTTTTTGGTGTGCAACATATAAACTGGGCAGACGAAACAATTGAAGGTTATTTCTTTCAAGAGGAACAGTGGATTAAGAAAAAAGTCCCTTTACCGAATGTCATTTATGATCGATTACCAAATCGGAAAGCCGAAAATTATAAACCGATCGTAAGAGCAAAAAGAAAATTAGAGCATGACTATTCCATTCCGTGGTTTAACCCAGGTTTTTTCAATAAATGGGAAGTGCATCAACTTCTTATGAAAGATGAATCCATTACTCCCTTATTACCAAACACGGAAGCTTTTCAACATTTCGAACAAGTAGAACGCTTTCTTGGCACGTATAAATCTGTTTACATGAAACCGATACACGGTAGCTTCGGGAGAAACATTCATCAAATATTTTACTCTCAAACAGAGAATTGCTACTACTGTCGTTATCGCGAAAATGAAGAAAATAAACTAAGAAAGTACCAATCATTAGAAACGCTTCTGAACCATGTGTTAAAAGGACATGATTTAAAAAAGTTTATCGTACAACAAGGTATTTCCTTACTTCGCTTCGATGGGCAACCTGTTGATTTTCGCATTCATACAAATAAAAATCATTTCGGCCAATGGATGGTCAGTGCAATCGTTGCAAAAATTGCTGGCAAAGGTAGCTTAACAACGCATGTAAATAGCGGTGGCGATACAAAATTACTGCAAGAACTTTTTCCAGATTCAACGAAACAAGTTCAAATTGAAAATAAATTAAAACATACAGCCTTACAAATCAGTTACGCGCTCGATGAACAAGTAACCGGAAATATTGGAGAAATTGGTTTTGATATCGGTTTAGACACGCAAGAAAACCCGTGGCTCTTTGAAGCAAACTCTAAACCTGGGCGAACTGTATTCCAAGATGAAAAGTTAAAAGAACAAAGTGAACTGACGCGCCAATTATTTTACGAATATGCCATCTACTTAACTGAACATTCTTTACGCGATGCAAAAGAAAAAATGTCTCAAATAAAGTCCGGAACTCCAACAAACACCGAACATATCCCATCCCCTATGATTCACTCACAAATACAAAAACAAAAACTTCCACCTCATTCATAAGGTGGAAGTTTTCTATTTACACAAATTTCACTACAACCTCTGTTTCCACGTTACATACTCCGCAATAAAAAATATGATTGCAGTATTCATTTGAATTATTATGTGTTAATCCATCTACTGCACTCAATAATTCTTGGTCCATATACGCACTATAATCGTCTATGTAATCTACAGTTTTTCCATAATCTTGGAGTATACCTTGGCAATTTTGACAAGAATATGTTTGTGATTCTAATGCGTTGCAAAGCGGGCAAATTCCCATCACGATTCCTCCATACGTTATCATTTACAAGCAGATTGAAGAGAGCATCTAGCCGTGCATAGGAGCGTCCTGTCCCCCCTACTTAAAATAGAACTATAAAGTTGCTACCGATTTAATTTTAGTAAGTCATAAATAAGAAGTTAATGATTTGCCCCACAATAGCGGGATACAAAAAGAAAAACATATTTCATATCGCTCTTAGTTTAGCCTTCTTTCTAAAAAATACAACGATTACTCTTATTTCATAATTTACGAAATCACTAAGATTTTTTTACAAAATTTACAAATTATTATTTCGTATATCTTTCTAGGTAACATCCATACTATGAGTACAAACTTAATTACCGATGGATTAGCGCCAAACGGGGCGATAATCTGGTTCAAATCCAGCTAGTCCAACCAAAAAAAATTTTTATAACTCTAAGGAGGATATATTCCTATGGCAAACCAAAATTCTTCAAATCAATTAGTAGTACCAGGAGCAACAGCTGCAATCGACCAAATGAAGTACGAAATCGCTCAAGAATTTGGTGTACAATTAGGAGCAGATTCTACGGCTCGTGCTAACGGTTCTGTTGGTGGAGAAATTACAAAACGTCTAGTTGCAATGGCTGAGCAAAGCCTTGGCGGATTCCAAAAATAAATATATATGGCAAAAAGGTCTCAAGGCATATGCCTTGAGACCTTCCTTCATTTACTGCAACATTTGTAAAAACTTCTTCGTGCGTTCTTCTTTTGGATTTGTAAATACATCTTCTGGTGTACCTTGTTCGACAACGACACCGCCATCCATGAAAATAACGCGGTTTGCAATTTGATGCGCAAAACGCATTTCATGCGTTACAATGACCATCGTCATGCCTTCTTTAGCAAGTTCTTTCATTACTTTCAGAACTTCTTGAACGAGTTCAGGATCAAGTGCTGACGTCGGCTCATCAAATAGTAACACTTCCGGCTCCATCGCAAGCGCGCGAGCAATTCCAACGCGCTGTTGTTGTCCGCCTGATAATTGGAACGGATATAAGTCTACTTTATCCGCAAGACCAACTTTTTCAAGGAAATAGTTTGCTTTTTTCTTCGCTTCTTCTTTCCCCATCTTTTTCACTGTAACGAGCCCTTCCATTACATTTTGAAGTGCTGTTAAATGCGGAAATAGATTATGGTGCTGGAACACCATACCTGTTTGCGTACGAAGATTGACAATATCTTTCTTCGATACTTTTTGAGAGAAGTCGAGCTCTTTATTACCGATGCGAATATTACCAGCGTTCGGCGTTTCTAACACGTTGAGACAACGCAGGAATGTCGTTTTACCAGATCCAGATGGGCCGATAATAACAACAACTTCCCCCTTCTCAACTGATAAATCTATATGTTTTAGTACGGTATTATCTCCGAAACTTTTTTGTAAATGTTGAATTGAAATCATAAAAACAAAAACTCCTTTTATGAAAGGGTTATTTTAGAGTGTAACGTTCTGAACGTTTTTCTAATATTTGTTGCACAATAGATAATAAGAAGCAAATTGCCCAATAAATTAGACCTGCTTCGAAATAAACAATTAAAAACTCATAGTTCATTGCCGCAATTTCCTGCGCTTTTCGGAACATTTCTGTTACTAAAATTAATGATGCTAATGAAGTATCCTTCACTAAACTAATAAATGTATTCGAGAGCGGCGGAATAGATACTCGCGTTGCCTGCGGTAAAATAACACGTTTTAATGCTTGCGGGTATGTCATCCCAATTGTGTAAGCTGCTTCCCACTGTCCTTTCGGGATTGAAAGGATAGAAGCACGAATAATTTCAGATGCATACGCACCAACATTTAACGAAAATCCAATAACTGCTGCTGTATATGGCTCAACTTCAATATTAAGAGTTGGAAGACCATAGAAAATAATAAATAACTGTACAAGAAGTGGCGTTCCGCGAATGATAGATACATAGATACGAGCAATCCATTGTAAAATACGACTACCTGAAATACGTGCAAGCGCTGTTAACGTCGCAAGTATAATCCCGATAATAAATGTAATAAGCGTTAATGGAATTGTCGTAAATACAGCTTCCTTCAGCATAGGCATGAAGGAAGACTGCATAATATCTATCCAAGTAGACAATCGATCTGAAACCAACGCACTACTTAGATACATTTTCACCGAACCATTTTTTCGCTATTTTATCGTACGTACCATCTTTTTTCATATCTTCTAACGCTTTATTTACTTCTTGTACTAGCTTGTCGCTACCTTTACGGAACAAGAATCCACTTTGTGACGCTTCTTTTTCTGTATCTACAATTTTAATTTTTGCATCTTTTTTCGTTTCTAAATAATTTAACACTGATAATTTATCATTAATTGTGAAATCAACACGGCCAGTGTTTAATAATTCTGCAGCTTGGCTAAAGCCTTCTACATTCGTGATTTCCGCACCATTTTTCTTAGCAATATCTGCATAGTTACTTGTTAAAGATTGTGCTGCTTTTAATCCTTTTACATCAGCAAATGTAGCAGGTTTATCTTTATCCTTCGCAATAACTAATACCGCTGAAGATGAAACATATGGGCTAGAGAAGTCATATTTCTTTTGACGATCTTCACGAATACCAACTTCATTCGCAACCATGTCGAAACGTTTTGCATCTAAACCAGCAAGTAAGCTATCCCATTGTGTTTCTTTAAATACAGGTTTTACTCCTAAACGTTTTGCAACTTCCTCTGCTAATTCAACGTCAAATCCAGTTAATTTATTACTTGAATCGTGGAATGTGAACGGTGGATATGTACCTTCTGTTCCAATTACAAGTTCACCACTTTGTTTTATCTTTTGTAACGCATCTTGATTAGCTGTATCTTTTTTCTCTTCTTTACCGCAGCCCGCTACAATCCCGATTGCTAATGTAGTTACTGCAAGTACTGAAAATAATTTTTTCATAATGGTAATCCTCCAAGTATTCTGATAGGAATTTAAAAACTATATTGATTGTATGCAATCTTGAACAATTTTTCAATGAAAATGTTCTTATTTAGTTTATCCTTTTTCTTCATAATCAAACAAAAGGGGAAAATAACGCTACATACAAAAAATAAGTAACATTTTTTAATATAGCATTTATAAAGAAAAAGGTAAAACAATACTTCTTATTTAACAGCCCTGATTCACTAAAAAAGAACTTGTGAAAATCACAAGTTCTCCTCCATACATATTAAGCGCTCTGGTTTCCTTCCATTTGCGTTTTGTACATATCGTAATAACGCCCGCGCTTTTTCATTAGTTCATCATGGGAGCCTTTTTCTAAAATCGTTCCTCTATCAAGCACAATAATTTGATCTGCGCTTTTAATTGTTGAAAGACGGTGAGCGATAATAAATGTCGTTCTTCCTTTTTTCACAACTTCTAACGCTTGTTGGATCATCGCCTCTGTTTCTGTATCAATACTAGACGTTGCTTCATCTAAAATTAAAATGGCTGGATCAAAAGCGAGTGCTCTAGCAAACGAAATAAGCTGACGTTCTCCGGTTGAAAGTGTGCTTCCTTTCTCCGTAATTTCTTCATCTATATTGTTTGCAAACCGTTCAGCGCCAACATCACGCAATGCTTTTACGATGCGATCTTCTGAAATTTTTTCATTCTCTAAGCTTACATTAGAAGCGACCGTCCCGCTAAATAAAAACGGATCTTGCAGTACGATTCCCATATGTTCACGCGTTGCTTGTTTCGGCATCTCTTTTACATCGTGACCATCAATCGTAAGCTTCCCTTTTTCAAACTCGTAAAACTGGAAGAGTACATTCATAATGGAACTTTTTCCTGATCCAGTATGACCGACAAGTGCCACTGTCTCTCCTTGTTTCGCTTCAAAAGAAATATTTTTTAGCACTTCATCTTTTCCATTATAAGAAAACGACACATTATCAAACTTTACATTTCCTTGTAAGCGAGGCATACGTTCCTCTTCTACTGCTTCCCCTTTTTCCTCTAACAATTCAAAAACACGTTCTGATGCAACACGCGATTGTTCTAAGTTAGCAAGCTGATTTACCATATTTGTAATTGGCGAGAACAATCGTGTTAAATAATCAACGAACGCATACAGTATCCCTAGAGAAATGACGCCTGAAGCACTTAATGAAGCACCACCGAAGTACCAAATCACACCTGTGAAAGCGATATTTCTTAATACAGACACTAAATTATGAGAAGTTGCTGCATTTAAATTCAAAATTTTATTTTGATATTTAAAATAATCGCCATTTAATTCTTCAAACTCTTTCTTCGTTTCACGCTCTTGACGAAACGCTTGAATAATCGGCATCCCTTGAATAGATTCATTCACTGTTCCGTTAATATCAGATAAACGTGAGCGCATTTTATGATTGTATACAGACGCATACTTTCTATAAAGAATTGCCCAAACAATTAAAATCGGGATAATAAGTAAACATAACGTCGCCAATTTTACATCGAGTAAAAATAGCGCAGCGAATATCCCAATAATATAAATGATACTAGAAACGAATGTCGCCAGTACCGTTACGTATAAATCACGAATGGCTTCCGTATCATTCGTTACACGCGATACAATTTTCCCTGCTGGTAAATGATCGAAATAACGAATCGGCAACGTTTGAATATGAGAAAAGACATCTTCCCTCATAATTTGAATAATTTTGTTCGCTGCCTTCTGTAGGAAAAATTGCTTTCCGTATGCAAATAATGAGACAACTACTAATAAAGCGAAATAACCACCACCAAGTAATAATAGGGGGTTTATTTCTGGTTTATAAAACGCAAACACTTCTTCTTTCGTTAATGATTTCGCTTTATACACTTGCACTGCCTTACCATTTTGGACGGTAATCATATCATCTTTTACAGTACGTGACCCTTCCAGATTTACTTTATTCGGTACAAAATAATATTGAAAACCAACTTGCATCACACGTACTTCTTTTCCTTTTTTCTCCCCTTCTCCAAAGCGATCACTTCGCTTATAGAAGGTGCCATTATACGAAACAGCCTCTTCACTCTTTTCTGTTTCATACCACGGTTTCTCTATTCCAACGATATGATCGTCAATCATCGTTTTCGCGACGAAAGGACCAGCAAGCTCTGCGATGACGAAAATAAATAACATTAGCATCGCTGCAAAAATCGTCCCTTTCACTTTCATCGCATATTGAAACAATCGTTTTGAAACACTCATATTTTCACCCCACTATCCGCACTTTCACTTTCACCTTGTTGTCTTTCAAACTGCTCCGCATACCAGCCTCCGCTTTGAATAAGCTGTTCATGCGTACCCTCTTCCATTACTTCACCTTCATCCATAACGAGAATCCAATCCGCATGTTGTACGGCAGATAAACGATGCGTCGTAATAATTGTCGTCTTTCCGCTTCTTTCTGTTCTTATATTTTCAATGATTGCTGCTTCCGTACGAGCATCAACAGCTGATAAAGAATCGTCCAAAATTAATATTTCCGGATTTTGAATAACAGCTCGCGCAATCGAGATCCTTTGTTTTTGCCCTCCCGATAAAGAAACACCTTTCTCTCCAACGAGCGTTTCTAACCCTTCTGGTAAAAACTCTAAATCCTTTGTAAACGCCGCAATTTCAATCGCTTTCTCGAGTTCTTCTTCAGTCGCTTCTCGGTTTCCGAATAAAATATTTTCCCTCGCTGTTTTTGAGAACAAAATATGTTCCTGAGGTACATACCCAATCCATCCGAGTACATTTTCATTCGTTATGTTATCTAACGTCACATCAGAGACTGCAATATCCCCATCTCCAAGTGGGTATTGACGAAGAAGCTGGCGTACGAGCGTCGTTTTTCCGCTTCCTGTTTTTCCAACAACCCCAAGCGTTTCCCCTTGTTTTAATGTAAATGAAACCTTTTTTAAATTTGTTTCAGTTGATGAAGGATATGAAAAGGTAACGTCATCGAACTGAATATAATCCGGCTCTTGTACAAGCTTTGGATTTTTCGGATCCTTTACATCCGGTTCATACGCTAACGTTTCATTCACACGGTCTAATGAAGCATTTCCTCTTTGCATAACATTAATTAATTCGCCAATTGCAAACATCGGCCAAATCATCATCCCTAAATACACGTTAAATGAAACAAGTTCACCAAGTGTTACCTTTGATTGAAATACAAGATACGCGCCATACACTAAACCAATTAAATAACTAAGACCAACAAGCATTTTCACAGTTGGCTGGAATAATGCATCGATTCTAGCTACTTTCATATTTTTTTCGTATACGTCATCTCCTAAATGATGAAATCTTTCCTGATCCGCGTTCTCTTGTACGTATGCACGAATAACGCGCACACCAGCGATCGATTCAAGTACTTTATCATTCATATCTCCGAACGCATCTTGCGCAACTGTAAATCTCTCATGCAATTTCTTTCCATATATGTTCATCGCATACGCCATAATCGGAAGCGGTATAAGTGCCGCAAATGTAAGCTCCCAACTAATTGTAAATCCCATCATAAAGACAATCGTAAGCATATATAAACTCGAATCCACGAGCGTTAATATACCGAAACCAGCTGTCATAGCAATTGCTTTTAAATCATTTGTCGCTCTCGCCATTAAATCACCAGTACGATTTTTATGATAAAACGTCGGTGTCATCTTAAGTAAATGCCCCATAAATTTAGAGCGCATCGTCTTCTCCAGTACGAATGCTCCCCCAAACAATTGATGTTGCCAAACGAAAGTAAGACCATATCCAATTACCGTAACCCCTATTAAAATAAGAATAAATTGCATAATCGCTGCATTCGTTAACGTTCCTGTTTTTATATTATCAATCGTAACCCCTAACACTTTCGGGGGAATGACTTCAACTATATTTACAATTAAAAGAGCTCCAATGGCGATACTATATCTCTTCCAATGCTCTTTAAAAAACCATTTTAACTTTAGTAATACTGATAACAATGTAACCTCTCCCTTCTCGTTCTCGTTTCACTCCCATTTCTTTACCCACTATCCAGATCCATCACATTTACATTTCGTAATCCATACAATCTCATCACATTTTTCCACCTTCCAAAATTTTATATAGTAATGTGGAAAACAAAAAAAAGCATACCGCCGCTTGACGATATGCACAAAAATGCATAAAAGCGTACGTTACGATATACGCAACGTACGCTTTTTATAAGACAAAGATGCCTTATATATCCGCACGGGTTGCGTAATGATATGAATGTTTTCTGCCATTTAACAGAGCTAAGCCCATCACATTTACGATTACAATCATTACGCACACCCCCTTCATTTATTTTCCATTTATAATCTTACAACTTTATTGAGTATTCTGTCAATTGTTTTTTTACACAATGAATAAAAATATACGCTACATCATTTTGAAATAAGGGAATCTTCTGTAAGAAAGGGCATACAAAATAAAAAAAGAATAAGAAATCGTTTTCACAAACATTTCATTTGAAAAATGTTATCAAACACCCTACAATCACCTTATACTCACTCTTACAAGTTGCTATTTTAGGAGGACTAATCATGACAACTAGCAATACGTACAAATTTTATTTAGACGGAGAATGGAGAGAAAGCTCTTCAGGAGAAACAATCGAAATTCCATCTCCATACTTACACGAAGTAATTGGACAAGTACAAGCAATTACTCGCGGAGAAGTAGATGAAGCAATTGCATCTGCAAAAGAAGCTCAAAAATCATGGGCGGAAGCTTCTCTACAAGATCGCGCAAAATATTTATATAAATGGGCTGATGAGCTCGTAAATATGCAAGATGAAATTGCCGATATCATTATGAAAGAAGTCGGTAAAGGTTATAAAGATGCGAAGAAAGAAGTTGTTCGTACAGCTGATTTCATTCGTTACACAATCGAAGAAGCTCTTCATATGCACGGAGAAAGCATGATGGGCGATAGCTTCCCTGGCGGAACGAAATCTAAACTTGCGATCATCCAACGCGCACCACTTGGTGTTGTATTAGCAATCGCACCATTTAACTACCCAGTAAACTTATCTGCTGCAAAACTTGCACCAGCATTAATTATGGGTAACGCTGTTATTTTCAAACCAGCAACCCAAGGTGCAATTAGTGGTATTAAAATGGTTGAAGCACTTCATAAAGCTGGCCTTCCAAAAGGTCTTGTAAACGTAGCTACAGGACGCGGTTCTGTCATTGGTGACTACTTAGTAGAACACGAAGGCATCAATATGGTATCGTTCACAGGTGGTACAAACACAGGTAAACATTTAGCGAAAAAAGCTGCAATGATTCCACTTGTATTAGAACTTGGTGGTAAAGACCCTGGTATCGTTCGTGAAGATGCTGACTTACAAGATGCTGCAAACCATATCGTAAGCGGTGCATTCTCTTACTCTGGTCAACGTTGTACAGCTATTAAACGTGTACTTGTACACGAAAACGTAGCAGATGAGCTTGTTAGCTTATTAAAAGCGCAAGTAGCTGAACTATCAGTTGGATCTCCAGAACAAGATAGCACAATCGTTCCATTAATCGACGACAAGTCTGCTGACTTCGTTCAAGGTTTAGTTGACGACGCTGTAGAAAAAGGTGCAACAATTATTATCGGTAACAAACGTGAGCGTAACTTAATTTACCCAACATTAATCGACCACGTAACAGAAGAAATGAAAGTTGCTTGGGAAGAGCCATTCGGCCCAATCCTTCCAATCATCCGTGTTTCTTCAGATGAGCAAGCAATTGAGATCGCTAACAAATCAGAGTTCGGCTTACAAGCAAGTGTCTTCACAAAAGACATTAACAAAGCATTTGCAATTGCTAATAAAATCGAAACTGGTTCTGTTCAAATTAACGGACGCACAGAGCGCGGCCCTGACCACTTCCCATTCATCGGTGTAAAAGGTTCAGGTATGGGCGCACAAGGTATTCGTAAGAGCCTTGAGTCTATGACACGTGAAAAAGTAACTGTATTAAACTTAGTTTAATCCTATATGTAGAAGCTGATCTAGTTTTAGATCAGCTTCTTTTTATATCAAATAATTATTCATTCCTAATAACAAACTCTTCTCTATAATCTGATTATTACTATATCCATTGACGTATAAAAATTCATTTGTTACTCTTAAAGACGTTAATTTAATATTTAAATCCTCATTCGTATCTCGGTGAGGTAGAGGTTGCAGTCATTAAGAGTATCATTTCAGGAGATGTAGTGGCATTGATGAAGGAATGAGAAAGGAATGATTGCCGAAGTAAGCCCGTGTCCACCATGCACGCTTGCTGGGTCTGCATTTAATAAGTGCAGAACTGTCACAAACGAAACGTTTCGTTTGTGGAGAGCTATCGAGAGGTATGTCGTGGGTTTCTTATAAGATAGAAAGCATGTAGCGGCAAATTACGTGCTTTTTTTGTTTTGTTTGGGACTTCTCTTCTCTACTAAGAAGACATACATATCTCCTCGCTTGACTTGGTTATACTAACTTTGGAGGTATTTTCTATGCAACAAAAAAAATGGGGCTTTTGGGTACTAACAGCTTTCGTTGTCGGTAACATGGTTGGCGCTGGTATTTTCATGGTGCCAAGTACGTTGGCACAAACAGCAAGCCCTCTCGGTGTCACTTTAGCTTGGTTAACAACAGGGTTTGGTGTTTTAATGCTAGCTCTTGTTTTCGGTAATTTAGCAATTCGTCGTCCTGATTTAACGACAGGACCACAAAGTCATGCATATGCTTTATTCTCAACACCAAAAAAGAAAAAAATGGCTGGTTTCAGTATGGTATGGGGATATTGGGTTGCAAACTGGGCAAGTAACGTTGCCATCATTACATCTTTCGCGGGATATTTATCACTCTTCTTCCCAATTATGAAAGATACACGACTACTATTTTCAATCGGTTCTTTTAACATAGAAGTCGGAAAACTAATTACATTTACGATTTGTTCCATCTTACTTTGGGGAACTCATATTATATTAACAAACGGTGTAAGCGGAGCTGGAAAACTAAACTTCTTAGCAACAACAACGAAAGTAACAGGATTCCTTTTATTCATCGTCGTTACGTTATTTGCATTCGAGGCTTCTAAGTTTGGACAATGGTACACACCGATGATCGATAAATCAGGTGTATCACACGGCCTTCTTTCACAAGTAAATTTAGCCGCTCTTACAACACTTTGGGCATTTATCGGAATTGAATCAGCAGTACTTTTATCAAACCGTGCTACCTCTCCTAAAACAGTAAAACGCGCAACAGTTGCGGGATTACTTATTACAGTTGCGATTTACTTAGGAATTACAATTTTAACAATGGGTGTCCTTCACGTTGATAAATTACAAGCTTCTGAACGTCCATTAGCAGACGCATTAAACGCTGCAATGGGGCATGGCGGCGGGAAACTGATGGCATTACTTGCTCTTACTTCCCTATTCGGTTCTATCTTGGGCTGGATTTTATTAAGCTCAGAAGTACCATATCAAGCTGCAAAAGAAGGTTTCTTCCCTTCCTTCTTTACGAAAACAAATAAAAAAGGAAGTCCAATTTACTCATTACGATTAACAAACATTATGTCGCAAGTGTTCTTATTCTCAACACTATCCGGAACAATTGCGGAAGCTTATACATTCGTTATTACCGTATCAACACTAGCCTACCTCATTCCATATCTCGTTTCACCAATCTTCCAGTTAAAACTAGTCGCAACTGGTGAAACATATAAAAATGAAATGCGGGCAAGAATTACAGATGGCATAGTAGCAGTAATCGCACTTTGCTACGCACTATGGGTTATTAAAACCGGCGCATCCGATATAAAAACGTTCCTTCTCGGAATTGGTTTATTCGTAATCGGATTTGCTTTCTATCCATTAATGAATCGTGATGAGAAAAAAAATAACGAAAAGAAAAACGGGCAAGTTGCATAACGCAATTTGCTCGTTTTTTCTTTTGTAAAACATATATAATAGAACAAAGAGGTGAAAAACATGTCAATCGAATCACTATGGAGCAGTCGCTTCCAACAACATATTCAAAATATCATTACATACTTTGCACGTATGATTAACGGTTTACTATATAGCTTTATCTTTATTTCATGCGTTGGCGCATATTACTATGCTCAGTTTCTAAAAGCATCTCCTTCTAAAGGAATATCTTTACTACTTATCACGATTGTACTTACATTCATTATAACGAGATGCCCGATCCGTACATTTATTCAAAAACCTGATGCTGTCTATTTGCTTGCATTAGAAGAGAAACTAACGTCTTATTTTAAAAAATCTCTTCTATATAATTACATCATTCAGCTTTTCCCATTATTATTTACGTTCCTTATTCTCGTTCCACTTGCACTGCAATCATTACAATTAACTGTACCTTTCTTATGTACAATCTTTATCGTTTTAATGATTACGAAAGCTTGGAATATATATACACATTGGATGTGGCGTGATAGTCATGAAAAAAACATATGGTTCATTATTCGTATTACTTGTAACGCCCTAATCATTTACATGCTATTTTACTCGGCACATGTTCTCATATTAGGCGGATTGCTCTTACTACTTGCTTTCCTACTTCTATACACGAAAAAACAGCCTACAAAACGAATACCGTGGGATTACATAATCGAGCAAGAAGAAAAAATGAACGTTCGTTTTTATCAATTTGCTAGCATTTTCACCGATGTTCCACAACTAAATAAGCAAGTAAGTAAAAGAAAATGGCTTACAAATTGGATTGAACCTTTATTACATAAAAAACGAGCAACTTTCTTCTATTTACATACACTAGCATTTTTACGTGGGAATGATTATTTCGGTATATATATTCGTTTAGGGTTGATCGGTGCCTTCGCCTTATATTTTATACCAAACATATACGTAAAAGGCGCTATCGCTTACATCGTCCTATATATGATTTCTATGCAGCTCCGTTCCCTATGGAAATATTTTTCGGGAAATATTATTGTAGCATTATATCCAATTGATACTGAGAAACGAATGAATCAATTTCTTCACTTAATCTTTATATTGCTAAGCATTCAACTCATTGTATTTTCAATTGTTATACTCATTGCTACAGGACAATTTTTACATAGCCTTATCATTATGATTGTCGGGTTACTCTGGATCAAATGTATTATTGTACCAAAAACGAAGCAACGCGTTTCCTCGTTTTAACGAAAGGGATTATCATAAAAGCCAAGGAGAAAATAAATTCTCTCCTTGGCGTTTTTATTTTTCCTCCTCAAACAAGAATCATCGGCACAATCGATATTTTATAATTTTACATATAAAAACGATAATACATGTTTACGTCCTAATAAAAAGGGTATGTATTAAATTAACAGGGCAAAGGAGGTGCCTATATTGTGAATAAGAAAATGGAGCAATTGGAACATCACATTACAGATAATCAATGCAAACACGCTTTAACAACAAACCAAGGAGTAAAAATAGCCGAGGATGAATTTTCTTTAAAGATGGGCTTAAGAGGCCCAACCTTAATGGAGGATTTCCACTTTCGCGAGAAAATGACCCACTTTGATCATGAACGAATTCCTGAAAGGATTGTTCATGCGCGCGGAGTTGGCGCACATGGTTATTTTCAGCTTTATGAATCTTTAGAGGCATATACAAAAGCAGATTTTCTTACTAACCCTTCAAAAAAAACACCTGTATTTGTACGGTTCTCGACCGTTCAAGGCTCTAAAGGATCCAATGACACAGTAAGAGATGTGCGCGGATTTGCCACAAAATTTTATACAGATGAAGGTAACTATGATTTAGTAGGTAATAATATGCCAGTATTCTTTATCCAAGATGCTATTAAATTTCCTGATTTTGTACATGCAGTTAAACCAGAGCCACATAATGATATTCCTCAGGGAGCTAGTGCTCATGATACATTTTGGGATTTTGTTGCGCATAATCCCGAGTCTACTCATATGGTTATGTGGCAGATGAGTGATCGCGCAATTCCGCGTAGTTTACGAATGATGGAAGGTTTTGGAGTTCATACATTTCGACTTATTAATAAAGAAGGAAAAGCCCACTTCGTAAAGTTTCACTGGAAACCTACCCTAGGAGTTCATTCATTAGTATGGGATGAGGCTCAAAGGATTGCTGGGAAAAATCCTGATTTCCATCGTCAAGATTTATACGAAGCAATTGAAAAAGGCGATTATCCGGAATGGGAGCTTGGATTACAGTTAATTCCGGAAGAAGATGAGCATGCATTTGATTTTGATATTTTAGATCCAACGAAACTATGGCCTGAAGAAGAAGTTCCTGTAAAACTAGTTGGTAAAATGACACTGAACAAAAATGTTGATAACTTCTTTGCCGAAACGGAACAGGTAGCTTTTCACCCTGGCCATGTCGTACCAGGTATTGATTTTTCAAATGATCCTCTTCTGCAAGGAAGATTGTTCTCCTATACAGATACACAATTATCTCGTTTAGGAGGTCCTAATTTCCACCAAATTCCTATTAACCAGCCTGTATGTCCTTTTCATAATAATCAACGTGATGGTATGCATCAAATGCAGATTCATCGCGGTCAAACAAGCTATCATCCTAATGGCTTAAATAACAATCAACCAGCAACCGTCCAAGCCGAACAGGGCGGATATGAACATTATCAAGAAAAGGTTGATGGACATAAAATTAGGGGGCGCAGTAAAAGCTTCCTTAACTTTTATTCTCAGGCTAAACTTTTCTACAATAGTATGAATGCTATTGAAAAGCAGCACATAAAAGACGCATTTTGCTTTGAAGTTGGGAAGTGCAAATCAGACATGGTGAAGGCCAATGTAATTGCTCTTTTAAACCACGTCGATCGTCAATTAGCAAAGGAAGTCGCTAACATGATTGGAGCTCCCTTGCCTAAGGAAAATCAAGAAATAAATTCGGATGCAAAATCACCTGCACTCAGCATGTCCAATACTATTTTTAAAGCTGATTCCAAAAATGTGGCAATTCTATTAAATGGCGATCCAAGCATTTCCCTTCTGTTCGAATGGATTCAAGCTTTTGCACAGCACCGAATTAACTATGGCATCATAGATAATAAAATTCATCATTTCAATGATTCTATTAAAGTAACGGATACTTATACAACAGCAGACTCCTCACTTTTTGATGCAGTCTTAGTGTTTAGTAGTGAATCTGTCATTAAACCCCCTGTTTTAGAATTTGCAGAAACTACTTTTAAACACTTTAAACCGATAGCCTATGTCCTTAGCGACCCTCATGCTTTAGACCATAGTAAGGTTAAACTGGATGAAGCAGGAGTTTACAACTTAACAGATACTTCAATTGAATCATTTATAGAAGGCATTGCCCAAGGACGATTCTGGAACCGATAATATAATGTAAGGAGCGGATTAGAATGAGTAAAAAAATTGCTACTTTAATAACAGATTATTTTGAGGACACAGAATACACAGAGCCAGCAGAAGCTTTTAAACAAAAGGGATATGAATTAACAACTATTGAAGCAGAAAAAGGTAAAACGGTACACGGTAAACAAGGAAAAAGTGAAGTTGTAATTGATAAAGGTATCGATGATGTTTCTCCAGAGAACTTTGATGCCCTCTTCATACCAGGCGGATTTTCCCCAGATATACTTCGTGCAGATGAACGTTTCGTTCGCTTTAGCAAAGCATTTATGGATGCGAAAAAACCTGTTTTTGCTATTTGTCACGGCCCCCAATTACTCATCACTGCCCAAACGCTTGAAGGACGTGATGTGACTGGATATAAATCCATTTCGGTCGATTTGAAAAATGCCGGCGGAAATTTTCATGACAAAGAGGTTGTCGTATGCCAAAATCAGCTAGTAACAAGTAGACAACCGGAGGATATCCCAGCGTTTATTGAAGAATCATTGCGTATATTAGGATAGTTATTAGAGGTTAACCAAAATAGCTGTTTAGCTACTTTGGTTAACCTTTTTATTTGTATGAAAATTAAAAAGGAATATCATTTTTAATGACCTGTGGATTCCTCCCTTCTTCGTCCCCAAATTTCTAATCACTTTTCATAGGCATTTCTCATATAGTGAAAATGACTATACGATTCCTATCCATAAGTTAAATAATAATTTTACACATATATAAATAAAAAAAGATGGGAGCCTAGCTATGAACAATAATCCACCTTCAACGCCCCCAAATCCAACGGAAACGAATAATAATGAAGTAAGCTTACAAACGTTACGCGTCATTGGGCTTATTGTACTGATTAGTGGCTACATATTAGTAGCTCTTTCTGAAGTAGGAACGTTAAAAAATCTTTTGCTACAGCCTAGTACTACTCCAAATTTAGCTGAAGTTGATCCGTTTTAAAAAGAAAAAACATACCCTTCTTCTTTAAAAAATGTAACAATTGATTCATTCGGCTGGGCAAATTTTGCGAAATTATGGATACAGCCATCCCCGCATTAAATATGGGGATGGCTGTAATTATTAAATGATTTCTTCTAAATGATTCTTCAAGTTCTCTAAATACTTATCAATTGTAGGATTCTTCACCACATCATAACAAGCAAAGCTCTTTAACGGACTCATGCCAAGAAACTTTTGCACGCGGTGTAAATGGCTAAGCGTTGACTCTAAACTTTCCCCTTCAAAGAACTTCGTCTTATCTCCAAATGCCTTTTCAGGTGCATTCCAAGTTGTAGAAAACATATACTGCTTCTCTTTTAATAAACCACCTGTTCCATATTCATCAGCACCTTTAAAGAACAAACCATATTCATATACTTCATCCATATACGTTTTAAATAAGCCCGGTACACTAAACCAGTAAATCGGTGTTTGATAAATCACAACATCCGCCCATAAAAACTTCTCTTGTTCTTCTTTAATACTATAGCCATCTTGAATCGTTGTTGTTTTCACATGATGCTTCTCACTTAATACCGTTACCATATAATCAACTAACGTTCTATTTAATCGTCCTTCTTTCGTACCGTATTTTTCATGTCCATTTATAATAAATATATTTTTCATCACTTTTCTCT
The DNA here is from genome assembly GCF_030733445.1 of Bacillus sp. MMSF_3353. Classification (NCBI taxonomy): domain Bacteria; kingdom Bacillati; phylum Bacillota; class Bacilli; order Caryophanales; family Bacillaceae; genus Bacillus; species Bacillus sp. MMSF_3353. Next base: position 54,032 of record NZ_JASHJA010000003.1, on the reverse strand, counting down.
CCCCTATTTTATTCCTCGGCTATTAACCCAAGTTGTTGTTTCAGCGTAAGATTATCTTCTAAATGCCAGTCTTCCGTTATCTTTCCGTCTTTCACATGTAAAATATCAATTGCAAAAAAATTGATTTTCTTATCCTTATGCGTTCCTGTAAAAGAAAGACGAGCTGTTACTTTATCACCGACGACTAATAAATCTTCAATCTCGCAATGTATATTAGGAACGACTTTACGAAAATTTTGTGCCGCAAACTTTAATCCTTCAGTGCCTTGTGGTCGCCCTTTCGGCAATGTATTATCGGAAAAATCTTCAGAAACAGTTTGCAGAATAAGTTCCTCCTTACCTGTATCCCAAAATGCATAAAAACGCTGCGCTGCATGAACCATTTCGGTCGCTTCCTTTTTACTTAGTGAGGGATCAATTGTCATCGCTTTTGGCTTTGGCATTTCTTTTAATAACTGGATTTCCGTTTTTTGTTCCCCGCTACATGTTACAAGTACAATACAAACAACAAACAAACTAAGGAATCCAAACAACTTTTTTATCCCCATGAAAATCACCTCCTCCTTCATATAAACCCTTTGTATTTCATATTGCTATTGTATATGCACTAACTTCCTTTATGGAAGTAGTGATATTTTTTTCATATAGTTACCAAAAGTATAGTTTTGTGATACTATAAAGCAAATTCATCCAAAAAAATTTTATGGAGGCTAGTTCCATGAACAATATAGATCCAGTTGAATTAACGAAAGGTTTACCTGGCATACCTTGTCCTATCGCTAAAACACTTGACGTAATTCGTACAAAATGGACGTTTTTAATCATTCGCGACCTTCTTATCGAAGGAACATTACGCTTTAGTGATTTACAAAAATCAATGAATGGGATTAGCCCGAAAACATTATCGCTTCGACTAAAAGAACTAGAATCTCAAGGCATTATAACGAGAAAAGTATATCCAGAAGTTCCGCCTCGTGTAGAGTACACATTAACGGATAAAGGAAAGCAATTAGAGGGGATTTTCATTGAATTAAAACGGTTTGGATTAAGCTTATAAAGTGAAACTTTTATGGGCAGTTGATCCCCCACCTAAATTCTTTGCTTTCAGTGAATTTTGAGGCGGGGGTCTTACTGCCCATTAAAGCGGGATAAAATAAAAACCCCTTACCGTCGTAAGGAGTTTTATTACTTCGCAAAACTTTCAGCTAGCTGTTTCTCTCTCCACATAAATGTAATGCCAAGACCAACTATTAAAACAACTCCTGAAAATGCATATGGATAATGAATATTCATATCAAATAATATTCCGCCCATCGCTGGTCCTGCAATATTTCCTAAACTCGTATAAGTCGAGTTCATACCAGCAACAAATCCTTGCTCTTTTCCAGCTGCTTTTGATAAAAATGTCGTTAAAGCTGGACGAAGCAAATCAAATGCAAGGAAAATAAAGCAAGTAACGAGAAGTACAATCCAATAATTAAAGACTACAGTTGAAACAAACGCTAATACTGCACCTACAATTAAACATATTTGAATCAACACTTTTTCACCGAACATATCAACCAATTTACCAAACATAAATACTTGCACAACTACCCCAAAGATGGAGCTAATCGTAATAATTGCCGCAATATCTTTCGGTGTGAATCCAAACTTATGATCAGAAAATAGACTAAACACAGTTTCATACGCTGATAATCCGAATGCGAGTACAAATACGATAATAAATGCAATTGCATACATTGGATGTAATGATTTCTTTAAATCACCAATAAAACTTGATTCTTTCGTGTTAGCAGAAATCTCTGCAAGTTCTTCTTTCGTTAACGGTTCTTTTAAAATAAAGATCGAAATTACACATGCTATAAAGGCAATTGCTGCTGCAACGAAAAACGGCACACGTATACCGTATTCTGCAATAAATCCGCCAATTCCAGGTCCTATAATAAAACCCGTACTAATCGCTGCTGATAAATACCCCATCGCTTTTGGACGTTCCTGCATAGATGTAATATCCGCAACATATGCCGTAACACCAGGCATAATAAACGCCGCACTAATTCCGCCTAACACCCGTGCTGCATAAAGCATCCAGACATCTTTTCCTAATCCAAAAAGAAGTTCTGAAACACCAAAAATAAATAATCCAATGATGATCATTTTCTTCCTACCGTAAAGATCGACCCACCGGCCTGTAATAGGTGACGTAATGAGCTGAGCCATTGCGAATACTGCAACGAGATATCCCATCGTCTTCCCTGTTAAACTCATGTCATTCATAAAGGACGGCATAACCGGAATGATTAATCCAATCCCTAAAAAAGCGATAAATATATTACTCAAAAGAATGACCAATACCATCTTTTGTTCTTTTATCGGTTTCTTCACTTTTTAACACCTCTTCCCGTAAGTTCCTCAAAAAAATAATGCCCAAGAAGTTTTTTCTTTATCCTGCTATTTGTGGGCTAGTCATGAGTAGAGATGCCCCCACTCATTAGAATTTCACTCTATCCTTCCACACATACATACGCATTAGGTGAATGACTATCATTCAGTTTTCCTCAAAAATGAACCTACCTTTTCAGACAGGTTCATCTTACTACTTCTTTATATGTAGTGCATGCGTTAAAAAATCTAGTACTTCTGCCTTTTGTAGCTCGACTTGCTCATCATCTTTATGGTCATATAAATAAACTTGTTCCGCTGCAGATTCAACAAGAGCGATAAATAACTTAGCCGTTCTTTCCGCGTGAACCGAATCACGAATTTCACCAGCTTCTTTCGCCGCACTTAAAAACTCGCTTAGCCACATATAAAGAGGCTCATACACAGCTTCCCATTCTTTTATATGCTCTGTAGATGCAAGACCCGCATACATTAAAGCTTGTATTTCACGATATTCCGCTATAAAGTGAAACACCGCATCTATTACTTGCGTCACTTTACTTGAGAAAGGCGCATCATTTTGCACTTTTTCTTTCACTGCAAGTATCATCTTTTCAACCATTACTTCTGCTATTGCAGGCATAACAGATAACTTAGAAGGAAAATATAAATAGAAAGTTCCTTGTGCAATGCCAGCCAATTTCACGATATCAGAAATCTTCGTTTTTTCAACGCCCTTTTCCTGAAACACTTCAATAGCTGCATAGACAATTTTTTCTTTTTTATTCATCATCTAAACCCTTTCACACACATATTGAATGACTGTCACTCATTTTATAAGATAATCGATTGTACTGTCAATGATAGTGAACTCTAAGAGGAAATCATTTTTTAATAATAAAAATCTCCTAATAAACCATTAGGAGATAAAATACAATATATCTTTAAGAAAGAGCCTTTAATCCTGTCACTCCGCATACAATAAGAGCCACACTAATGATACGTGCTTTACTTTTCGACTCACCAAACAGGAACATGTTTAATAAAACGGCACCTGCTGTTCCAATACCAATCCAAACCGCATAAGCGACACTTACTTGTAAAAATAAGAAAGATGTATACAAGAATGCGAAGGATGTAGCAAATCCACCTATATAAATTGCACCATTTGCTAACGTTTTATCTTTACTATACATTTTAAGACCAATCACACCGACTATTTCACTAATTGCAGCACAAAATACGAAAAACCAACCCATCTTTAAGCAGCTCCTTCCACAGTTTCTTCTTTATTATCAGCCAGCTTTAAACCGATAACACCGGCTACAACCATCATGATAAAGAATAGTTTCCCTACGCTAAAACTCCCGCCGAAAAGGAATACATCCATTAAGAAAGTACCTACCGTACCAGCTCCGGCAAAAATGGCATATACAGTCCCTGTCGCAAGATGTTCACACGCTTTAGAAAGGAAGTGAAAATCAACAGCGATAACTCCTAAAATAATAATCCAATGCCACCAAGTATCCGCGGTATTAAAACCAAACACCCAAAAAATTTCAAAGATACATGTTAATATGACATATAACCAAGCTCTATTTTTCATACCTCTCACCTCTTATGACTGACTATCAGTCATTTTTGTTTTAAAAAAATATACTCCTTCATCACTAATATATAAACAACTATCATCCTCATTTACCATTTATATTTGTTCCATTGCCAAACTAACTAAATCCTGCCATACGAAAATGACTGAATGTCATTCATATGTATTGTACATGAATATTTTAAAAACTGTCAATACCGAAAGATTATTTAAAATTTCTTTCATCCGATTTGTATATTTCCTAATAACCCGTCAATACTGCTAGTAACATAATATTTTCTCCACTCCCCCTTGGAGAGATCCCTTGAATAGAGCAGTTAGCTTTTGCTAGCTGCTCTTTTTTATTTGCCGGCACACTATGAGATCAAATCCATTTTTATCATAAATAATTAAGAGTCGGATTATGTTTTCTATTTACTTTCCAAAGAGGCCTTATATGCAATAATTTTATTCTCCAGCATCTTTTCTGTAATTACTAAGTTTTCTCTTTGAATCTGAATAGATTTCCTATGATCTTCTAGGAGCTGTAAACGAGCTTCGGTTGTATGCTCCCCTTCTAAATATAATCTAGCGTATTCTCTTATTTTCGCTATTGGCATTTGCGTTTGTTTTAATTTCATTACAAACTGCAACCACTTTATATGCGACTCTGCATACATTCGATTCCCATTTGTATCGCGATTTGCAATTAATATATTTTCCTTTTCATAATAACGTAGTGTATGTGTACTCACTCCTATTAATTTAGCCACCTCGCTAATTGTGTACATACTCTAACTCCCTCCACGTGCTTACCCTCATATATTTTATAGCCTTATCAAATTCATAAAAAACATTTGACTTAGAGTATACTCTAACAAATAAAATCTAACCATAATATATTTATTTGAACTTAGGGGGATTTTATATGAAATACACTGTTATTACTGGTGCAAGTTCTGGAATTGGCTATGAATCGGCTTTAGCCTTTGCAGCTCGCGGAAAGAACTTAATACTTGTAGCTCGAAGACAAGAAGAATTAGACGGATTAAAATTAAAAATTAACGAAATGAATCCAGAATTGGATGTTGTTATTCGAAGAACGGATTTATCTATCACGAAAAATGTTTATAAGCTGTATGAAAGCCTACAAGCCTTTCAAATTGAAACGTGGATTAACAACGCCGGTTTTGGTAATTTCGCCTCCATTGCTGAACAAAATTTAAATAAAATAGAAACGATGTTACATGTAAATATAGAAGCACTAACAATACTCTCCTCTCTTTTCGTTCGAGATTATTCAATGGTTGATGGCACACAACTTATTAACGTTTCATCAGGCGGTGGATACACAATCGTTGCTGATGCTGTTACGTATTGCGCTACGAAATTCTATGTAAGTGCATTTACAGAAGGTTTATCTCACGAATTGAAACAACAAGGTGCAAAACTGCAAGCAAAGGTTTTAGCACCTGGTGCAACTGAAACAGAATTTGCAAAACGTTCATTTGATATTGATGAATTCCAATACGATAATGTTGTACCGAAATTCCACACCGCAAAACAAATGGCACAATTTATGCTTGATCTTTACGAAAGCGATAAAGTTGTAGGGCTTGTCGATGGTTCTACTTATAACTATGAGCTTAAAAAGCCCATTTTTAATTTTGCGGTAAGAAAAACGAATTCAAGTTCTTAAATTCCCCTAAAATATAGATGCCCACTATTACGTACATAATAGTGGGCCTTTTTTCTCTGAAAATTTCACCCAACATATCGAATCATCGCCACCTCATCACAATAATCCACCTTTGGACAATGTCTACAATCGATCCATACTTTCTCTGGTAACGCATCTCTATTCACAAAATCAAACCCGCACTTTTGAAAAAATTCCGTTTCATATGTTAAAGAAATGACTCTATTCACTTTTATTTTCGCTGCCTCATTTATTACATGGTTCACTAACATACGCCCGATTCCTTTCCCTGCATATGTATGCGAGACGACTAACGACCGGACTTCTGCAAGGTCCTCCCCTAACACATGTAAACCAGCAACCCCAACAATCTCATCGCTTTCTTTCACAACATATAAACATTGTAAATATTGATAGAGAGATAAAAGAGAACGTGGTAAAACTACTCCTTCTTTTGCATAAGCTTCAATAAGACTATAAATTTCTTTCACATCACTCGTAACCGCATTAAAGATTTTCATATTATATCCCCTTGTCCCCGATATTAATATTTATAACCTAAATTGAATTTTAATACATAATTTTATATAATAATACATCTCTCTTTTCTCCCCGTCAATCACTTTATACAAACAAAAAACCAAGCAATCTAATCGATGCTCGGTTCCTCATTTCGGATCGGTAATACTGTCGAATATTTAATTTCACGAAGTGCTAAACTCGTCTGTATCCTTGTAATACCCAGCTTATTCAACTTTCTAATAAACTGCTCCAGCTCTTTACGATCACGATTTGCAACCTTTAATAAATAATCATATTCTCCTGTTAAACAGTGACATTCTAACACTTCAGGCATCGCTTCTAATTCTTTCTCCAACACCTCAAGTTTATCCGATTGATGAATATTCGTACTCATAAAAATGAAACATAACAAATCAAAACCAAGCTTTTCTTGATTTAAAATGGCTACTTGCTTATCAATGAACCCTTCTCCATCTAATCTTTTTATTCTCGCATGCATCGCAGCTGGTGATAAATTAACGCGTCGCGCAAGCTCAGCATTACTTACTTGAGACTCCTTCTGCAATATATCTAAAATTTGTACGTCCAAATCATCTAACACTTTAATAACAGACGACTCCATTACAATTCCCCCTTTTTCTTACCGATGATTATTCGAAAAAACACCTTACAACATATATAAAACTGAATATCATTCTACAAACACTATTTACAACAAAATATTTTATCGACTTTTAACCATTATACAAAAGAATATATTACACAACGAAGAAAAATGCTAAAATTATTTACAATTCACATTGATTATAACAAAGGGGATTTTAATATGCCTTATTTTTATGTCTTTTTACTATTACTAACGAGCTTATTATGGGGAGGAAATTTCGTCGTTGGAAAATCGCTCGTTGATCATGCATCACCGATGACACTAACAAGTTTAAGATGGATGATTGCGATCGTTTGTTTATTACCGATCGTATGGTTTAAAGAAAAGAAAATCATTCCACCTCGTGCCGCAATACTTCCGTTAATACTAATGGGAATCTCAGGGGTCGCTCTTTTTAACATCTTTCAATTTCTAGCACTAGAAAAAACATCCGCAACGAATGTAGGGCTTATTTCTACATTAAATGCGATTTCAATTGCACTATTTTCAGTATTATTTCTAAAAGAAAAAGTAAATACACTTCAAATTCTATCCATGATTCTTTCATTCTTTGGGGTTATTCTTGTCCTATTAAAAGGTAACTTTGCACTTTTATTTTCACTACATTTTAATAGCGGCGATTTATGGATGATTGCGGCTGTTTGTATTTGGGGAATCTATTCTGTTTGTAGTAAATGGGCAACAAAAACAACGACACCACTCATGGCAACATTATACTCTGGTATTTTCGGCGTTATTCTATTACTGCCATTTAACATAGGGAGCTTCACCGTTTCCAATATTAATACTTCTTTCATAACATCACTTTTATATACTGGGCTTATTTCCACAGTTCTTTGTATGGTGTTTTGGAATATTGGCGTGCAAAAATTAGGAGCGACTACATCCGGTATTTTTCTAAACTTCAATCCGATTTTCACAGCTATTTTAGCATTCCTTTTCCTCGGTGAAGATCTAACGTGGATACAAATTTTAGGGACAATGATCGTTGTGACAGGATGTTATTTATTTTCTCATTTCAAAACGGTTACTGTTCAACCAACTAGAGCTTTAATGCGAAAACATTCTTAATGAAAAAAACATCGTCATCCGGGTGGCGATGTTTTTATTTACTCTTCATTTCTTTTATATACCGCTTTTCCTCTTCTGGCGATAAACGTTCCGTCGCTTTGCCGGTATCTCCACCTTGAAGGCCCCATAAAAAGTTATGCTCCTCAACTGTTTGTGAAAAATCTCCTTTTTCCCATCTATTTATAATAGAAAGTAACCTCGTTTTATATTGAAAACCTATACTAGTTTCAATATCTTTCTTTACGCTATAAATTTCTTTTGTTGTCATTTCTACAAATCCCCATTTCTCAGAGGATTTTACCTTTTGGTGTACCATTTTGTGCATAGTAGAAATAATTTCACCTTCGCTAACTCGTGGGGCTTCTTCTGCAACTTTCTTCTCCTTTTCGTTTGCCACTCGCTCAATTTGAATATTTTTATTCTCTTTTTCCACATATGCAAGCAATTTCTTTCCGCCAACTATAGACGTGATAATTACTATAATTGTAATACATATGCCTACAATCCATTTAAAAAGCATTAGCTCTTCATCGCTTCCTTAACAATATGACTATCTACATACTGCTTAAACTTCACGATTTTTCCGTTCTCCAGTTGCCATACATGAACAAACTCTGCTTCAAATGATTTTCCCGTTTCTTTATAAACTCCTGAATAAACACCTTCAGCAATAATTACATCTTTTCCGTTTACTTCATGGTACATATTTACACTCGCCTTAAAATCATCCCATTCTGATCCTAATCGGCTAAATACATTTTCCATTATTGCTTCTACACCTATATAAGTTCCCCCGTATGGGAATCCTTCTGCCTCTGTCCATTCTACTTTTTCAGAGAGGGCTTCTGCTAAATGTTTTGCATTCGAAGAAGCTGATCCTTCATACGTGCTTCGAATAATTTCTAAATTTGATTTAGGCATGTTACTTCCTCCCGTTTTATTTATTTTTTACACAAGTCGTAACCACCTCAGTTACAACTTGTGTAAAAAAATATTTATATTGTTTTATTCTTAATCAACTAGTTGTAATCATTATAGTTACAATTATGATTCAAGTCAACAATTTATAAATAAGTTTACTTCGCTTTCATTACTTTCTCTTTTACGAAACGATCTACATATCCTTCTGCTTTTACAACGAATAAATACGCACCCATTGCTAATAATGCAAGATCTAATTCATACCCTGGATTCTTTCCATCTCCTAATAAACCTGCTGCTCCATTTACCTTTACGATAGCCCCAGCTAAAATAAGAGCGAATAATAGTCCTACATATCTTACGCCTAAACCGATAATTAATAATATACCACCAACTAATTCAACTGTTGCTACGCCGTATGCAAGACCACCTGGTAAGCCGATGCTTGTAAACCATCCTGCTACGTTATCGATACCTGATTGAAACTTCGCTAAACCGTGCGCAAAGAATGCCACTCCTAACACGATACGAATAATTAAATTCCCAATATATTGGTTCATTTTGAACTCTCCTTTTTGTTTTGTTATGGTGAACTTTTATTTACAAGTCAAAACAATACGGTATTTCATTTCATTCGTCAAATACTTTTTTTAAGAAAACAAAAAACATTATCCCTTTTACGGATAATGTTTTCCTACAAAATAGTGCTAATTCAAGCTTTTACTCTATTGCACAAAAAAGTTGAAACATTTTTCCAGCGCCAACATACGGCAATAAAGACAAGTCCTCTTCTACAACCATGCCAACAACATTCACTTTCTCATCTTTAGGCAAATCATGTGTGGCAACTTGCATCTCTCCTGCATATCTACCGTACAATTCATTATCAATTGTAATGCTGCCTTTCTTTCTTGCAATTGTATGCATCGGCTTTAAAATCACTTTATTTCCTTCTCTTGATTCAACTGAACGAATGACATCACGAGCTGGATCTAGTCTATTTGTATGCACTCGCTCCACCACTTTTAACACTTCACTTTTCTCTATCAATGGCTCGTATCGCAGCGGGATAATTCCTCTACTCGCACTCGCTATCTCTTGTACACTTTCTATACTTCCGCTTATATCCCCGATTAACACCTTATCGACACCACAATCTTGTACAAGTTCTAAGTACGCTTCAAGTGGGCGCATATTGCGGTGCTTTTCTAACGTTGGTAAACCTTCACATAGCGGACCACGTTTTTCACCATCTCCCGGAATAAATGCCATCGTTTTTATTCCGCACTCATGTAAGTATTCGTTTTGTTTTTGTAAAAAGGACTTTGCTAGTCCTGTTTCTGGACGCGGATAAAAATTATGCCAAGCTTCTACATTCTCTACTTTTATATTTTCTATGATTAACTCTTTCCAAAATGAATCTGTAATCGTACTCGCATTTAAAGCTACTTTCATTTTATGAGATACGCGTACGATTTCTTTCGGCGTGATGCCGTAGTCCATTCTTAAGCCTGTAATGCCCCAGTCTAATAGCTCCTCCACATTTTCATACGTCATCCCTAAATGATGTAACGATTTTGGAGAAACATCGACCATTAATTCCATTTCATATTTGAGCGCTTGTTTCCCAAGTATTTGAATTAGCTCTTTGTACGTACCAGGATCATCTTCAGGAATGTGAAGTGATGTAAAAATAGATGAAAACCCGTTTTCCTTCGCTACTTTTAGCCACTCTTCTTGCTTCTTTACTCGTTCTTTTGAAAGATAAATTGAAACTCCTATCATATGAATCTCCCTTTCTATGAATAGAAAAAGAGAAAGGAATCCCTTTCTCTATATGTTTTCTGCCATTTCTTCTTTAAAGCCAAAGAAGTACGTAAAAATGAATCCGAAAGTATATGCCACTACTAATCCAAGGAAATATAATAAATATTTATTATCAGCAATTAACGGAATTAATGATAACCCTGATACACCGATTCCAAGTGCGGCTGTTTTCATAACTGCTTGGAATGCACCGCCAACTGCTGCACCTAAACAAGCTGTAAGAAACGGTTTCCCAAGTGGTAATGTAACCCCGTATAATAACGGTTCGCCAATTCCTAAAAATCCAACTGGTAATGCACCTTTAATTACGTTACGAAGTCGTTTGTTTTTCGTTTTCACATAGATGGCAATCGCTGCTCCTACTTGCCCAGCTCCAGCCATCGCGAGTACTGGTAATAAAGGTGTTACGTGCGTTTGATTAATAAATTCCATATGAATTGGTGTTAAACCGTGATGCAATCCGACCATAACGAGAGGTAAAAATGTTCCAGCAAGTACTGCTCCCGCAAATGCGCCGCCAATACTTAAAATACCATTAATTCCGCTTGTAATTCCTTCAGATAAGAAACCTGCTACCGGCTGAATGGCTAACATCGTTACAATACTTACGACTAACACAGTAATGAGCGGTGTCACGATAATATCAACTGCATTTGGCACTGCTTTTCGAACTTGTCTTTCTACTACAACCATAAGCCATGCTGCAAAAATAACTGCAAACAATCCGCCCCGTCCGGGTACGAGCGCTTCACCAAATAATTTTACATTCGCCATCGCCGGGTTAAAAATTAAAATACCCGCAATCGCCCCAAGAACTGGTGTCCCGCCAAATTCTTTCGCTGTATTCCAGCCGACTAAAATTCCTAAGAATGTAAAGATACCGCCACCAATGAGTAGTAGCATTTGTAGCCACGTTGCATTCGGATCAGCACCTGCGTTTTTCGCAAAGTTAGCGACCCCGTTTATAATTCCTGAGGCAACAAGACCTGGAATTAACGGAATGAAAATACTTCCTATTTTTCTTAAAAAGTTTTTCACTGGTGTATTATTTTTCTTCTTAATCTCTGACTTCATTTCTTGCCCAAGGTCTTCAAGGTGATGATCTGCCACCTCACCGATTCGCAGTCCCGTTAAACCTTCCATTTCAGCTGCTACTTTATTTACTGTCCCTGGGCCAACAACAACTTGAAGCGTCTCATCTTCAATAACGCCCATAACCCCTTCAACCTTTTTCAAAAGGTCCATATTCACTTTACTTTCATCATGAAGCGTTAATCGTAGCCTCGTCATACAATGAGCAATGCCACGAATATTTTTTACTCCCCCAAGTTGCTCTGATATTTCTTTGGCCATTCTCTCTTCTTTCTTCATAATAGAATCCCCCTCCCTATTATTTTATAGTGCCTTCTTCACGAACCCTTTCGCTTCTTTTAATTTCTTCAGTGCTTCCCCATACTCACACTGTAGTAACACCATAACAATCGCAGCTTTCACATTACGTTCTGCTTTTTCATAACACTCTGCTGCTATTTCATAGCTCACACCTGTTGCTTCCACAATAATGCGTTTTGATCGTTCTACTAACTTTTCATTTGTAGATTGAACATCTACCATTAAGTTTTTATATACTTTCCCCACACCAATCATAGAAGCTGTTGAAATCATATTAAGTACTAATTTTTGCGCTGTACCAGCTTTCAAACGCGTTGAGCCTGTTAAAATTTCTGCGCCTGTTTCTACTTCCACATTTAGTTTTGCATATTTACTTATTTCAGCATTTTTATTACAAGAAATACTCGCCGTGCTCGCTCCCACGCTAGCCGCGTACTTCAAACCGCCAATTACATAAGGAGTTCGACCACTTGCCGCAATTCCAATCACTGTATCTTTCTCGTTTAATCCAATACTTTTTAAATCTTCTTCTGCTAACTCTTCGCGGTCTTCTGCACCTTCCACCGCCTTAGTAAACGCTTTCAATCCACCTGCCATAAATCCTTGTACCATTTTATTATCTGTGCCAAATGTCGGCGGACATTCCACCGCATCCAAAATACCTAAACGGCCACTCGTACCAGCCCCAATGTAAATTAATCGTCCCTCATCTTCAAAGGATTTAATGACAATCTGTACAACCTTTTCAATTTCTTCTATTTCATTTTCAACTGCTAACGCAACAGTTCGATCTTCTTCATTCATACTTTGTAACACTTCTTTTATACTCATCTCATCTAAATTCATCGTCTTCTCATTACGATGTTCTGTCGATAAATTTTCTAACATATTATCACCTGCTTTGAAATTTTATTTCATACTTTCATTATAACTTTAAGAAATTTAAAATCAATATCACTTTATTATTTTATGAAATTTTATTTCTTTTCATGACGAATTTATCCCACTTTAACTGGCAGTAAGACCCCCACCTCAAATTCAGCGAAAACAAAGAAGATAGGTGGGGGATCAACTGCCTGTAAAAGTCCGATTGGTTCAACTAATAATAAGTGGGGGATGCCCCCCACTTATTAAAGTTTCACTTTATGTCAGTACGCAAAAAAAAGATGGGTTTCCCCATCTTCTCATTTTAACTTCCGTAACCGTAGAGCTTCTTCCCTTGTCTCCATAAATTGATCCAGCACTTTATTACCAATACGATTAAAAGTAATCACATATAAAGCATCAATCATATTCAGCTGTGTCATTCTCGAAGCAATACTCGCAATACGATGATCTTGCTCTACATCTGGCATACAAAGACGAATATCCGCTTCTTTATATAAAGGTGATGATTGGTCAAGCTTTGTAATCGCAATAACTGTTGCACCTTGTCTCTTCGCATATTGCGCCATTTCAAGTACATCTTTCGTACGACCAGATGTTGAAATGGCAACAAATATATCGCCCTCTTTTAAATTCGTCACAAGCGGCAACATCATATGAAAATCTGATAGCATCATCGCTGTAAATCCGAGCCTTGTAAATTTATAAGCCCCGTCCATCGCAGGAGTAGCTGATCCGCCTACTCCATAAAATATAATTTTATCTGCATTTACAATACGATCTGCAGCTTTCTCAAGTTCCTTTTTATCTATCGCAGTAACGCTCGCCTCAATTGCAGCTTTATTCACATACGTAACTTTATTAAACAAATCATACGGTCCATCTTCCGTATTCATAACTGAAAAATCATTAATATTATAATCAGCAATCGTCAATTCACGAACGAGCGCGATTTTAAATGCTTTAAAGCTTCCGATTCCGATTGACTTACAAAAGCGAACAACACTTGCTTCACTCGCGCCTGCATTCGTTGACACTTCTTTCGTCGTTAAGTTCGGAACAATCTCTGCATTCTCCATTATGTACATGGCAACCTTCTTTTCAGCTGGTGAAAATTGATCCATATTACTTTCAATTTTAAATAGTAATGTTGAAGCTTTCACTATTTAACCTCCACTTCTTACGGTTGCGTTTATTCTCTAACATCATTTACATCGTATAGATAAAAACCATCATTACCAGGTGGATGGTGAACAATTACAGTTCGATCCCCTTTTTTATACGACGTTATTTCACCTTCAGATCGCTGTTTTTCCCATCCATGTATCCAAATTGCAAAGTCAGGTACAAAAGCAGTATAATTATAGTCTTTCGGGTTTTCGTCTTCTACATAGGAAGAAAAAATAGAAACCGGAAAGTCTTTCACTTTTGACTCTTTCCATGCAGTAAATGGTATACATAGCGCAATAAGTATGATTATACCGATAACCTTCCCCTTCGTAATCCTCACACATTTTCTCTCCTCGACTTATCATATACGTAGATTTTACCATAATTACAACCTATTCACGCTATATGACTATTGCTTTTTTCCAATAAAAAAGAGCTTACCTACATCAGATAAGCTCTTCCTCTCTATACAAAATACTTCTTCAAAAGCGGCGGCGTAATAATCGTCGTTAATATAACAACAATAACAATCGCTGTGAAATTTTCTTTCGCTAATAAATTCGCCGCAAGTCCATTCGCTGCGATGATAAGCGCCACTTCTCCGCGCGAAACCATCCCCGCACCAATACTAATAGAAGATTGAAGGTTGAACCCTGTCAGTCTTGCTCCTAAACCTGATCCGATTAACTTTGTAAAAATTGCAATAAGCGTCATGATGATAATGAACCAAAGCTGGCTTCCGATACCATGAAATGTAATTTCCATTCCAATACTTACGAAGAACACTGGTACAAATATCGCATAAGCAATCGGTTCAATTTTATGTTCTACTTCATGCTTATACTCTGTTTGCGAAATGGCAATTCCAGCTGCAAATGCCCCAATAATACCTGCGATCCCCATCATTTCACTGTAATACGAAAATGAGAAACAAATAATAAGAGCTGCACTAATTAACGCTTCTGTTACGCGAAGTGGTACGAGCATTTTCATAATCCATGGAACAACTTTCCAAGAGATGAAAACGATACTGACAAAAAAGATAATTTTCTTTGCAATGACAAGCGTTACATTTACATCTTGTGTACCTAAAAAACTCATCACAAATGCTAATAAAATAACAACAATTACATCATCAAATACAGCTGCCCCTAAAATCGTCGTACTTTCTCTCGTATTCATTTTCCCTAAATCTCTTAGTGTTTGAACAGAAATACTAACGGAAGTGGCACAAAGTAATAACCCTAAAAAGATCGCATGCGACTGTAACATTCCAAACGCAAGTCCCGCTAAATACCCACCAAGGAATGGGAAAATAATTCCTCCCATCGCTACTGCGAATGCAGATTTCAAATTTCGATTTAACTCTTCTAAATCTGTTTCAAGTCCTGCCATAAACATAAGTAGTAAAACACCAATTTCACTCAGTTCATCGATCAATTCAGAACTATTAATAATACCAAGCACAGCCGGACCGATAATAATACCAACGATTAATTTACCAAGTACAGAAGGCTGGCCAAGCCTAACGCTAATATCACCAGCTAATTTCGTACAAAGTAAAATGACGACAAGTTCAAAATAAAATAACATAACATCTTCTCCTACTTTAACTTTAATCAGTGGGTTTTCTCCATCCAAAGTAAATTTACAACCCTCGTCCATTCCTGCCAGTAGTTTCCCCTATTCATTCGCATTTTATTTGTCACATTTTTATTTGACAAAATATTCTGAATTATAATAAAATTAATCCAGCAATTTTAAAAAACAACCTACCATAACTGTACCTCCATTTACTTATATACTCTTTTCTAGTGGGCTCATACTATATTCGCAGTTATGAAAATGAAAAAACGGGGGGAGAGTCCAAAGTGAAGTCATTATTACGAAAAAAAACGCTTAGTACTGAATCACCACGGCAGTTAGATAGAACCTTAACTGCACTTGATTTAACATTTTTAGGAATTGGCGCCGTAATTGGGACAGGGATCTTTGTATTAACAGGTATTGTCGCAGCGAAACATTCTGGTCCTGGTATTATGTTATCATTCCTTATTGCTGCATTTACTTGTGCTTGTGTAGCCTTTTGTTATGCTGAATTTGCTTCTTCTATTCCTGTCTCAGGAAGTGTGTACACTTACGCATATATGACAGTCGGAGAAGTCGTCGCCTTCATCGTCGGCTGGTGTTTAATGCTCGAATATTTACTTGCAGTCGCGGCAGTAGCTGTCGGTTGGTCTGGTTATTTACAATCTTTACTACAAGGATTTAACATCCATCTGCCCACCATAATAGCCTCGGCCCCTGGCGTAGGAAAAGGCGGTATTATCGATTTACCGGCTGTTTGTATTTTACTACTCATTACGGGACTTTTAAGTTTCGGTATACGCGAAAGCGCACGCATTAATAATATTATGGTTCTTATCAAGTTAGCTGTTATTATCGCCTTTATCGTAGCAGGGGCAAAATATGTAAAACCTGAAAATTGGACTCCGTTCATTCCATTCGGATACGACGGTATCATTACTGGGGCTGCCACTGTATTCTTCGCCTTCTTAGGCTTTGATGCAATCGCAACCGCTGCAGAAGAAACGAAAAAACCACAGCGCGATTTACCAATTGGCATTATCGGTTCCCTTCTTATTTGTACTGTTTTATACATGATTGTATCTTTCGTTTTAACAGGTATGGTTCCGTATACACAATTAGATGTTTCTGATCCAGTTGCGTTTGCCTTACATTTCGTTGGCGAAGATACAATTGCAGGACTACTCGCTGTTGGGGCGATGACTGGAATGACAACCGTTCTCTTAGTCGTTATGTATGGACAAGTTCGCGTTTCGTATGCAATGAGCCGCGACGGTTTACTTCCAAAAGCGTTAGCACGTGTGAATAAAAGAGTAAAAATCCCTTTATTAAACACGTGGATGACTGGCGTTGTGTCAGCTTTATTAGCAGGACTTTTAGACTTACATTTACTAGCGAATTTAGTAAACATCGGTACGTTAACAGCATTCACATTCGTTTGCTGCGCTGTACTTATTTTACGAAAAACACATCCTGATTTAAAACGTGGATTCCGCGCACCTTTCGTACCTGTATTACCAGTTGTTGCAATTCTTTGCTGTTTATATTTAATGATCAATTTGTCTAAAACGACATGGATAAGCTTTGCAGTTTGGCTTCTAGTCGGCTTATGCTTCTATTTCTTCTACTCTAGAAAACATAGTCATTTAGCTACTGAAAAAACAAATGATGAAGAGAAAAAAGCATAACAAAATAGCTCGCCGATAAAACGGCGAGCTACCTTCATGTCTGATTATTTTTTTTCGTTAACGATTGTAAAATGAAAAATATGCCGATGCAAGCTGTAAACGATGCCCAATTTCCTATCGGTGTAGCGTATTTAAAAACGCCAATACCTACAAGCAATAGGAAAATAATCACCTGATATATAAGCTTCCACTTTTGCATATGTTCCCTCCTTTACTTCGTTCCCTTCTTTTTCTTCTTCCATGCATTTAAACTATCAAAGAAGAAGTTAATAAATAACGTGCCTAAACCCGCTAATAAAAACGTCATTAAAAATAGAACCCATATACTTTTCTCTTTTAAGAAATAATATCCTACAAGGAGCACAACCGCGATCCATACATATTCAAGAATTCTTTTTAGCTTTTTCTCTTCCAAATTATTCGCTCCCTCATTCTATGCTATTTTTAGTATAACAAAAAAGAAGCCTATCATGATAAGCTTCTTTTTCTTCTCTCTTATTTGCTTATGCCTTTTTCAACGAGTGAAATCGCATATTCTATCGTACGATTCATCGTTTCTACTTGTGCATCTTTTACTTTCGCATCTTTTAATACAGCTTCTGCCACTGTAATTTTTTGACTCAATGATTTCACTGAACCGTCCGTTACATTTGCAGCTTGTGCTTTTTTCACTACTGCTTTTGCAGATTCAATATTGATTTGTAATTTTTCTTTCAGTGTTTTCGGCTGTTCTTCTGCCACTTTTGATTGTACAAATGTTACATTAGCTGTTTTTAATTCGTTATACGTTTGGACGATTTGCTCTCCAGTACTTCCTACATTTTCAAATGCTTGCTTTGCAGTGTTATAGCTTTTCTCTAGTGCTTGAAATGCTTCCTTTGAATATTGACCTGGTTTGTCACCAAACTCATACGTACCAGCTAACACTTCTTTCACTTTCCCAAGCTCTTCATATAACGCGTTTACTTGCTCTAATTTTGTACGATTAGAAAACTCATTATACGCTGCTAATACTTCTGAAGAACTTAATGCTTTACTATATAATTTTGCAAGCGCAATTTGTCCATTTAGCGGTATACCACCATTCCCATTACTATCAGGGTCTGCCCCAAGCGCAAATGGTACGTTCGGGTGATATACTTTCCCTGTAGCTGGTTGGCTATTTACTTTTTTACCATCTACGTAAATTGCTACTTCACTTCCGTTATACGTTCCTATTAAATGGTACGTTTTATTAGCCTCTAATTGAACGCCAACACGTTTATAACTTCCACCAATATGAGCCCATAATTCTACATAACCACTTCCTGTAGATTCAAAACCAATTCCGCCGCTCTCTGTATTTTGTAAAATACCTTGTCCGCGAATTTCATTCATTGAAAACACAGTTTCTAATGTAAATGTATTTGCTACTTTCTCTTTTTGTGCTGCTGAAAATGGAAGGTATCCAAATGTATTTGCTTTTCCGTTTAGCTTCATAACATTCTTTTTCAACACTTTATCATATTCAATAGTCACATTACCCTTAACATCACCTTTTGTACCAAATGATGAATTGTCTTTAAATGTACCATCTGCAAAGTTTACATCAAAAACATCCGCCTTTGGTACTTTCACATTCGGGTCAATATTATCTTTTTTCGTAGTAATCTCTGCCGTTAATGGTTGTACACTTTCGTTGCCGAATGAATCAATCGCAACGACTTCCAGTGTATATGTTTTCCCGCCATCTAGTCCTGCAAGCGTAAATGTCAGTTCTTTCGGCACTGGATCACGATAAAACTCTGAGAATGCTAACAATTTATTCTTTATTTCTCCCGTTTGCTTATCTCTCGCTTGTACACGGTAAGAATGAACAAGAAGGTTGTCCAACGCTTGCTGGAATGTTACTGTTGCTGCATTTTCTGTTATATTTGATACCGACAACTTCGCATCTTTTGCAAAGTATGGCTTTTCTTTATCACGATCTTCTACATGTGTAAATGTGTCTTTCTTTGATGGTAATTTAATTTTCCAAGGCTCGCCTGTCCAAGAATTTGTATGGAAATCACGGCGATTAATCGTTACTTCTTTATCATCTACTTCTACTAATAAACCTTGGCTTAATGTACTAGCTCCTGACGGGATATTTCCTTGTACTTTACCACCTTCAACCTCCATATAACTTACTGAAGATGTGCCAACTGATGTAAAGTCTTTTTGATGAATCGATCTTGGATCATCTAACGGATAATGTGAATGACCTGAAAACGTAATAACTTGTGGGTATTGTTTTAATACCTCATTAATTTTCGCACTATCTTTTGTTCCCCATTCTTGGCTACCGTATACTGTATCTTTAATATGTTGGTGTAAAAATACGAAAATTGGTTTTTCTGGATCATCTTTTTGAGCTTTTGCCATCTCTTCTTTTAACCAATTAATTTGTTTATCTGAATAATATCCATGAGTTGTCCCGTCCTCTGGAGACATAACAAGGAAGTGATAACCCTTTACCACGTTATGATAATAAATTGATTTCATACCTGTTTTTTCTAAGAAACGCTTCTGCGCTCCTTCTACAGATAAACCGTTCCAATAATCATGATTGCCTAGAGAATTCATTCGTACCGCATCTTTATTTGCATTTTCATTATATACTTGCATGAAACGATCATATTGTTGTACCGATCCTGAATCAGTAAAGTCTCCCACAATTACGAACGCATCTTGTTTAGGTGCAAGTGTATTAAGTTGCTCGATTGCTCGTTTCCAGCGAAACGTATCATCCGTTCCACTATTTTTAATATGTACATCACTTACGACTGGAAAAACGATCTTCTTCTCACTTGGTGCCTTTTCTTGCTTCTTCTCTTCCGCTTTAACTGATGTACTCCACGGAAATGATACGAACGCTAATACAAAAACCATTAATAATCCAATAAGGCCTTTTACTTTTCGTAAAATAGTTCTTTCCACGTGAATCCTCCTCATAATAATTGATTCATTACAAGGGCTATTTTATCTAAAACATATTAATGCCGTTTAAATAACAAATTAATTTTATTAGATTTTTGTAAATATACAGTTAATTAGAAGTTAAGTCCAACATTCCTCGTACATTCCTCGTACTATTGTATACAACCACCTTTTGTCTAAAAGAGTCTGATCATTCTTTTCCTATGACTATTCACATATAATCTTTTCTATAACACTAATGATAAATTAAAGTTTAAGCCTATTGGACAATCTTAATTTTTAACATTTCCTTCTTTTTTAACACATCGGCCATGCTTCTACATTTAATAGTAGTAAAAGACAACTTAAAAGGAGGGGTTATATTGAAGAATAAAAGAAATATTGGCTGTTTCGCTCCTTTATCTATTATTTGTCCAGACCCTTGTCCACCGCCCCCTCCTCCAAATCCAAGTTGTGAGCGAGTAACTAATGAATTTGCAGGGAATTTCCTTATAACGAATAACACCATCCCCTCTGTCAAAGATGCATCACAATCAATGATACTGTGGCAAAGTGATGAGATACTACTTATATCAGGTACTGTCTCGGTTTACAATAGTACTAGCAGCACAGAAGCAATTACAATTCAAATTGTTGGAGCAGTAACTAATGTTTTCACTGTGTTTCCTGGTAATACAATATCGTACACAGGAAAAGACTTAGAGTCAGTCAGGATTATCAATATACAAAGTAATCCTTCACTATATTTAGAAGGTAAGTACTGTTGCCAATTTACATGTTGCTTATAAAATACTAATTTCATTACTTCCTCAATAAAAAAAGCATACCATTTACGGTATGCTTTTTTATGAAATTGGATAACGTACAGTAATACAAAACTCTCCTTGATTAACAGTTGTTCCTGTCGTAGTAATTCGGACAGTCGTAAAATATCGTACAGTGAAAGTACCACTACTTTGTGGTTGTACAGTAATTGTATCAACTACTGTAGCACCTACTAAAAAATCAACTGTAATCGGAGCTGCCCCTACATCATATTTCACGTAACCTGAACCATATACTTCTTGTGTAATATTATTCGTATATACAATTTGAGTACCAGCACCTGTAATAGACCAGTCTGTACATACTTGATCTTGCACAAGTGTTTTATTAGAACAACAAGACAAACCGGAACTTCTCATTCCCATTTTGATCCTCTCCTATTCTGCTATGAAAGTGGATAACGTGTTGTAATACAAAATTCTCCCTGATACGTTCCAGCAGGTGTTGCAGGTAACACAACTTGTATACTATCAAAGCGACGATACGTGAAAGCAATACTCGTTCCTGGGTTTAATGTTTGTGTATCAATTGTAGCCCCAGCAGAATCAATCGCTTCTACAGTAATTGGACCTGGACCAACATCATATTTAACAAAACCAGTACCAACTACATTTTGGTTAATATTATTTGTATAAAGAACATTATCAATTGCTGTTGCAACTACAGTAGCAGACCATGGACTACACACTTTATCTTGCACATAATTTTTATCTGGACAACACGTTAATGCCGCCCCTGAGCATTCACAAGACATAGAAGTTTCCCCTCTCTCTTACTTATTCCTTATATGTGTATGTCCTTCAGAGTCTTTTGCCTGTACTATTCATCTATTTTCAAAAATAAGACAACTCCTGTACTAATGACTAGATAGATTCCGTTCTGTTTCTTTTTTTCATAAATTTATAGATTAAAATACCACCTACAACAATAACTACGACTAGTAATACCGGTAACATATATTGTCCAACAACATCCGCCGCTTTTTCCCAATGCGGACCTAATTTCATTCCAAAATAAATATACAAAGTCGTTAACGGAAACATTGCTACGAATGTATATATACTAAATTTCCATATGTTCATTTTCGCCATTCCACATGGAACAGAAATAAGCGTTCGAACCCCTGGCACAAAGCGTCCAACAAATGCTACAACTGGTCCATATTTCTCAAAGAAATCATCTGCTTTTTGAATTTGTTCTTCTTTAATAAAGAAGTATTTCCCGTACTTTATTAATAGAGGACGACCACCGTAATAACCGAGTGCGTATAACGTTAATGGTCCTGTCGTTCCCCCCAGTGTTCCAGCTAATACAGCTAGCCAAAAATTCATATCCCCCTCGTACACCCAATATCCAACCATGGGCAACACTACTTCTGCTGGAATAAATTCAAACGTTAATGCTAACACAACTCCAAAATAAGAAAACTGCTTTAAAAACTCAATTATATCTAAAATAATTTGCTCCATATTTTTAACTCCTATCCTACGTTTACGTTATGCTTTTCTTGTAATTGAACTGGCGCCATTTTTACAATTCGGTTCAAAATGAATAACACAATTCCAATATCATCTAAAATACCGATAAACGGCAGGAAGTCTGGAATTAAATCAAGCGGCATCGCAACATACCCAACTAAAAAAGCAACAGATAAAATTTTCTTCTTTATTGAAACCTCTTTTGAAGTAAAAAAGTCAAATAGGAATGGAACGAAACGACGGACATGAAATACAACTCTTAATCTACTAATAAGTTTTTTCATTTTTATTTCTCCTCTCTTTGTATACAAAAAGGACCCTACCAAATATGGTAAGGGTCCTAAAAAAGACAATAAGGGGCCTTTACCATTGCTGGTAAAGGTCTCACTAACAACGAAACGTTGCCAATAAAGCCGAGGGTTTCTCCCTGTAATGACGACTTTACTGTAATAAGTTACTCCCCTTTATACACAATTTTATACACTCACATTAAAATATTTCAGAGGGCTTGTCAATATATTTTATATCCCAATCCCTCCTGCTTACCCTTCCGTAAAAAACAAAAAACGTATAGGAAATTTCTTACTATCTCATAATATACATAATCATTTTTGAATGAAAGGAGAGGTTTCATTTGCATACCGTATGGAAAGGTGCACTTTCACTTGGACTATTAAATATAGGAATTAAACTATATAGCGCCGTAGAAGAAACCGATATAAAATTTTTAAGTCTCCATAAAGAATGCTTAACACCTATTAAATATAAAAAATTTGCTCCTGATTGTACGGATGAAGAAATTGATGATAAAGATATTGTAAAAGCCTATGAATATGCACCTCATAAATACATCATTATTGATGAAAAAGAATTAGCTGCGTTGCAAAAAGCTCACGAACCACGATCCATTCGTATTATATCTTTTATCCAAAATAACGAAATCGATTCTGTTCTTTATGACCGTTCTTATTTTATAGGCCCTACCCCAGGACATGAAAAATCATATTTATTATTAAAAGAAGCTCTTGAACGTACAAATAAACTTGGGCTTATTCATATTTCTATTAGAAAAAAACAACATTTAGCTATTATCCGTAACTTTGAAGATGGACTTATGTTACAAACCATCCACTACCCTAATGAAATTCGCGATATAACAAATACACCTAACTTACCAAGTAATGAAAATTACCCTATCCAAAAACAAGAACTCACCGCAGCAATTAATTTAATCCACCACCTTACAAATCCTTTTGAACAAAAAATGTATATAGATGAATATACAGAAGCCCTTACCGAATTAATCGAGAATAAAATTGAACAACAGGAAAAAACTGAAACAATCTCTCCAGCTCCGAACATCATTAATATTATGGAGACATTACAGGCAAGCATTGAACAAGCAAAAATAAAAAGAGAAAACAAAAAAGAACAAGAGGCCAAATGAAATTGACCTCTTGTTCTTTAAAGCGGATTACATTTCGGCATTTCGAGTCCAGATGATTGAGCTAATTTTAATAAATAATAACATTCCTCTCTTGCCATATGATCTGCCATTCTAGCTGATAGTGCACTTAATACTTCATGCGATAACTCCAGCTCTTCCACTTCATGTAAAAAATGCGAAAATAATTTCAATTCAAGTGAAACATCTTTTGTAAACTTCTTTAATGCTGGAAAATGATGAAGCTCCGTTCGTAAATACCCAGTCATCTCAACTGCCTTTAAGTAAAATTGTTCAAAATGCTTCGTAAATTCTTCGCTTTTCTCTTTTAATCTTTTTTCAACAAGATCTAGCCCACCAGAAATAGAGCCCGCATGACCAGCCGCATCCGTTAACCAAACGAGATGATAATGCAATTCATGAAAAACAGGCGGAACTTCCCCTTTCTTCAAAAACTCTAAAACCGTTATATACTCTTCCACTTCGTTTACCATATGATTAATAAAAGTTGGTGTAAAATGAATAGTAATTTTCCCTTCCAACTGCTTCTGTATAATACTTAATTTAAACGTCCGAATTTCCTTAGCAGCTTGTTCTGCCTCTTTTGAGAATGCCATCAGATTCACATTCCGAACTTTATTTAACAGGTTCGTAAATGTTTCAACAAAGTAAGTAGCTTTTTTTATATCCTCTTTTTCCTTCGGAGCTAATGCATCAAGTAAAAATTGTGCATGATCAGTAAGTACCTTTAGCCAAAATTGATGCTCAAACAACGCACTTTCTTCATAATTTCTCTCCACTAAATCCCCTCCGTTTATTCATCCTTCTCTACCACTTGAAGTTTATATCCATCTGGGTCTTGTACTACAATACTTTTCTCACTTTTGTTTTCTGTATATACAATTTTATAAAATACTAACCTCTTCTTTACATTCTCTATGTTAGAAATTGAAAACGTTAGAACATCAACTGAGTCCGCAACGCTCTTCTCACGCCCGCCCAAACTGCGATTCATAACAAAACTAATTCTCGTTGAATCGGTATCATACCAAACCCCTGTAATATCTAATTGCGGCCTCTCTGAACTAGGTGTTATTCCTAAAATCCCTTCGTAAAAATACAGAGTTTCCTTTAAGTTCTTTACTTCTAACACAATTAAATTCTTTACATTCTCCACATTCATTCCCCCTGTACTTATTACTTTTTTATATGTGTCATAAATGCTCATTATGTCTGAATACAATACGTAGTAATGAACATTTAAGGAGGTTTATTCGTGAATAAATATATGAGATCATTCGTGCCCTATCATAGTCCTCTCGACCCTTGTCCTCCTATCGGAAAAAAATATTATTCTACTCCTCCTAATTTATTTTTAGGCTTTCAACCGCCAAACTTACCACAATTCACGCCAAAAGAAGCGCTACAAAAAGGGACTTTATGGCCTATTTTTTATGACTATTATGAAAATCCTTATAAAAAAGGGCGGTGACTACTGACGTGACTCAATCGCTACCAGAAGAATACTATCAGCTTTTACTGGAGCTTCAAGAACTGGACTTTGTACTAGTTGAACTCACTCTTTATTTAGATACACATCCAGATGACACCGCTGCGATTAATCAATTTAATGATTTTTCCTATAAACGGCGAGTATTAAAACAAAAGATGGAAGAAAAATACGGGCCACTCCAACAGTTTGGAAACAGCTATTCCAATGCTCCTTGGGAATGGAGCAAAGGTCCTTGGCCATGGCAAATATAAAGGAGAGAAACTATGTGGATTTATGAAAAGAAATTACAATACCCAGTTAAAGTGGGAACTTGCAATCCAGCACTTGCAAAATTATTAATTGAGCAATATGGCGGTGCAGATGGCGAGCTAGCTGCTGCACTACGTTACTTAAATCAACGTTATACAATTCCTGATAAAGTCATTGGCCTACTTACTGATATTGGTACAGAAGAATTTGCTCACCTTGAAATGATTGCTACGATGGTTTATAAACTAACGAAAGATGCAACTCCTGAACAAATGAAAGCCGCTGGACTTGATCCTCATTATGTTGATCATGATAGTGCACTTCATTACCATAATGCTGCTGGTGTTCCATTTACTGCAACCTATATACAGGCTAAAGGCGATCCAATTGCCGATCTATACGAGGATATCGCAGCTGAAGAAAAAGCACGCGCAACATATCAATGGCTCATTAACTTATCAGATGATCCAGATATAAATGACAGCCTACGCTTCTTACGTGAACGAGAAATTGTCCATTCACAACGTTTCCGAGAAGCAGTTGAAATTTTAAAAGAAGAACGTGATAAAAAAATATTTTTTTAAAACACGTATCCTAGTGATATGTGTTTTTTTACGTTAAAAGTTAAATCCTTCCTATTAAAGATATAAATAGTATATTTATTCGATTTAATGTATTATTTTTTAATATTTTCAAAATTCCCTATTGCTTTCTAGTCATCAGACCTTTAAAATAGTAACAGTTACTCGACAAATTATTTGAATTTTCGACAAAAATACTCATTAGGAGGATTTTCTTTATATGCGTACAACTTTAAAACCAGCGCAAATACTTTCGATTAGTTTATTACTATTCGCAGTTTTCTTCGGTGCTGGTAATATGATTTTTCCGCCCCTTCTCGGTCTTTCTTCCGGAGAAAATATGTGGGTCTCCATTACAGGATTTATTATTACAGACGTCGGTTTATCTTTACTAGCTATCGTCGCTGTTGCCCTTGCCGGTGGTAGTTTTAACACTTTAGCAAGCCGTGTTCATCCAAAATTCGCAGCAATATTCGCTATCATTATTTATCTTTCAATCGGCCCACTATTTGTTATTCCACGAACTGGATCTGTATCTTACGAAATTGGGATTGCACCACTTTTCCCGGACCAATGGTACTCTATGTTAATCTTTAGTGCGATTTTCTTTACAGTCGTTTACTTCTTATCATTAAATCCATCAAAATTAGTAGATCATATTGGAAAAATATTAACGCCAATTTTACTTGGAATTATTGCAATTATGGCAACAAAAGCGATTCTTTCACCAGGAACGTTTACAGAACCTATTGGTGACTATAAAGAAATTCCATTTTTCAAAGGATTTCTTGAAGGATTTTTAACGTTAGATGCAATCGGTGCTCTCGTATTATCAACAATTGTTGTAAATGCAATTCGCCAAAACGGTATACAAGAGAAGAAATCAATTGCGAAATATACAATCATTTGCGGAAGCATTGCAGCCTTATTCTTAACAATTGTTTATTTCTTACTTGGTTATATCGGCGCTTCAAACGGCAACTTAGGACAATTCGAGAACGGTGGTCAACTATTAGCTACTGTTATGTACCAATTCTTTGGGACGAGCGGTAATGTTTTATTAAGCATCGCCATTATTTTCGCTTGTTTAACGACAGCCATTGGTGTTGTAAGTGCATTCGCCAACTATTTTGCAACAGTATTAACAAATGTTTCTTACAAAAAGCTCGTACTATACGTTTGTATTTTTAGCTTCGTGATTTCAAACTTAGGATTAAGTTTATTAATCAAAATTACATTACCTGTATTAATTATTTTATATCCAATTACAATCATTTTAATTTTCGTATCATTTCTTGATAAATATACGAAACGTAAACCTTCTGTCTACATCGGAGCAATGATCGCAGCATTCATTATTAGCTGTATTCATGCACTGGATAATGTGGGAATGATACCAAGTTTTATCGCTAATATCGTACACACCATTCCTTTTTATAACTTAGGAATTGGTTGGATTATTCCAGCAATCATTGGTGGTATAATCGGATACTATATTCCTCAAACAGAAGCTGAAGGTGAAGTTTCTACAAAATAAAGAAAAGAAGCAAGCATGAAATCCATGCTTGCTCCTTTTTTATTTTCTATCGCTACATACAATATTTGTGTACGAACGGACCGTTAACGTATAGTAACCAAAGTAAATGATTATATACACACCTATACTGCCTAGTAAAGGAAGGCTATATTCAAACATTCCTGTAAAGCCCATCAAACTTAAAAATGCAAAGAATGTATGACAAATCGCAAGAAGTAATGGTACTAAAAATATTGCGCCTACTTGCTTTCTTACAGACTCTGTTGCTTCCTTTTTCGTTAGTCCAATTTTCTTTAACATTCCGTACGCTGGTCGCTCTGCCATCGCTTCTGTTATTTGTTTAAAGTATAAAATACAACCCGTTGCCAAAATAAAGACAATCCCTAAAAATATACTAGCAAATAATAATACTGCACCATCTTGCAGTTCAGATTGGCTCGCCTCTTCAAATGATTGGAATTTCACTTCTTTAGGAATGATTGTCCCTAGCTCTTTCGTTAGCTCTCTATTACCGTTTCCTTCAACGATAAATCCGCTAACTGTTGAAACATCCTTTCCTTGCTGCAACTTATTAAATAGCGAATCTCGAACAACAAGCCCCACTGGTGCAAGTTTCGCACTAACAACTGTTTCTTCGCGGTGATCAACGATTGTTAAACCACTCTTCATCCCTTCAAAGGACACATTACTTCCTTCAAGCGAATTCTTTTCGATGTTATATGATTTATATGGATCTAATAAAATAACTTCCTTTTCAGAACCGAGAATAACTTGTTTATTGCCTAACATAGAAGCTGATTTATTATAATCTGTCACTTTTATAACTTGTACATTACCATTACCTATTAAATACCCTGTTAATATTTGTTTTCCATCTATCTTCCCTTGCATAGACAGCATAGCTACAGACGTTTCATGTTTGATTGCTAACTCATGCTTTTGAATTTCTTCTCTAACTTTCTTATCTAATCCTTTTCCAGTTGTTACATATTCATAACTAACTGGATTCATTAATGCCGCTGTCTTCTGCGCTCCATAATACATACTAGAACTAATTCCAATCGTACATAATGTTACCGCACTTAATAAAGATAATAGCGCCAGCATCTTTACGTTCCCTTTTATTCTAAAGAACAATGAAGAAATCGATAAAATGTTCGTTCCATTCCAATATTTCGTTTTATCTCCCTTTATTTTATGGAGTGATTTCACTGTATATTGCTCAAATAGTAAAAACGTACCTTTTACAATACAACCAAAAATCAGTAGACCTGTAATAAAAATGGCTCCAAATCCAAAGATTTGTGTGAGTAGCGCAATAATATAACCTGTAATTAATAAAACAATTGCTCGCTTTGCCTTCTTACTTGAATCCGTAGGTGCCTCTTCTTTCTGATTTTCACCATATAGTAATTCAACTAAACGATGCTCATAAATTAACTTTTTACTTTTCCATGATGCAATAAAGAAAATTGCGCCTATCGTTATAAGAACTTCTACTATAGATAAAAATGAAATCGTAAATGTAAAAGTAAACGCACTTCCCATTAACTTCACAAGAAGCCCTGCGCACATATTCGCTATAAATAAACCAGCAAGAATACCTAACACACTTGCCGCACCACCAACTAATAACGTTTCATAAAAGAGTAACTTCGCAATTTCTTCTTTACGGATACCTAATAAACTGTATAGCGCAATTTCTTTTTTCTTCTTTCGTAAAAAGAAGCTATTACAATAAAAAATAAATATCGTTAAAAAGATAATTAACAATATTTGTGCAAACGTAAATGTCGTTTCCACTTTATCCGACTCTTTTAAAAGAGCTACTACACTTTCATTTCGTTTAATCGATACGAATGTAAAATAAATAATAATGCTGCCTACTAATGAAATAAAGTATAGAAAATAATCTTTCATATTTCGTTTTATACTACGTTTTGATACTTCTAAAAAATCCATCGTACATCTTCACCCGCTCTCGCATTTCTCTATACATGAAGTGTATACGAAATTGTATTTCTCCCCTATCGATTTTCATTACATCTCTCTTACGATATTGTAATATAGCAAAATAAAAGAACCTAGTTTCCTAGGTTCTTCACATCGTATGTTTAAAAGTAAATAACTCTTCTTTTGACTGCACAGCAGATTGTTCCTCTTCTATAGCGTCCTTCTTTATCTCTCCCCCTAACCTTACTTTCATCATCGCCTCTTCTATACTTTTTACAATCATATTTCCTGAAAAAATAGTAAGTCCAAAAAATGTAATGGGAACGAGAGGAATCCATGGATTCACTGTTAATGATCTAAAATAGACTCCAATTAAACCTGACCATAAAAAATCACTAGGTTATGATCCTAGTGATTCTTTATGCGCATGCCCTTCTCTTTTCGCAAACGGCATATACAAAATAAAACATCCAATAAGCGCTGCAAGCTCTAATGAAATAATATAGTAAGGGTGTGGTCCTAACATATCAAGTAATGAAGCAGTTTCTGGCTTACGAGCTAAAAACATATAATTGCCACCTGTTTTGTAGTTCACAAAAGAAACGATTGGAATTATTATGTTTAAAAATATCATCGTACGCTTAATTGATTGCAAGGTCGGTCTATATCCTTCTACCCACGTCATAAAGAGTGGTGCCCAAATGAGTAATACATGTGCAACGAAGAATTCTATAAAGCGAAAATGCGGAAAAGCATATTGCACGTTCGGCGTTAAAATAGCTTGTGATGCACCGATAATCCCTGTAAAAAATACAATCTCATATATGCGGTAACTTTTCGTTACAATCATAATCGATGCTAACAATAAACTAATCGTACATAGCTCAAATGGTAACGAAGTGCCTAGTTCAAAAATCCCCGCTTTCCATTCCCACATATGGAGCCCAATTTCACTCCCAACAAATAAAAATGCAATCGCATATCGAACCGTTATATTCCACTCATTTTGACGCAATAAATCTTGGTATTGATATAGAAAAAATATCCCCACCAACATAATAAATAATATAAGGACATGTTGCCTTGAGTATGGAATAAATGGTTTTAATGGATGCGCACTAAAATAAGCTTCCATCTTGCCTCCCCCTCTCTTTCATACAATATTATTGTTAGAAAGAAACGACGAGTCAATTCATTTGCTCACACTTGGACAAGCTCTACCTTACATTTACATATTCATACCTTACAAAACTGTAAGGTTATTGTAAGCTAAAACGATTTGTCAGATTCTTCACCTCTTCTATACTTAATGTAGATACTAAAACGAACGAAAAGGTGATAAATAGATGAAGAAGAAAAATAAAGTGTTAATTACTAGTGTAGTAGCAATCGGTATTGCAGCTGGATCATATTTTGCATTTGCTGGCGGTAGTTCAGAAGTAGCAATGGCATATAGCGGATATAAAGTAACAGAAAAACAAATTGAAAACGTGCAAAAATTTGGCGGTGAAGTCATTCCAAACGGCATCGAAACAATTTCATTTGATCCAACAAAAGGTACGTATGAATTAGCTGTTAAAAAAGGCGATGAAGTTAAGAAAGGGCAGCTTCTGTTTAAATATAATGACCCTACTGCGAAACAAGGTGTAACGGAAGCAGAAATGCAAAAGAAAATCGCACAAAAAGAAGTAACATTGTTCCAAAAACAAATTGATACAGCGAAACAAAAATTACAAAAAGATAAAAATGCAGGCCTTCCTGCTGAAGCATTAAAAGCATCAGAAATCGAAGTACAACAATTA
Source organism: Bacillus sp. MMSF_3353 (assembly GCF_030733445.1). Classification (NCBI taxonomy): domain Bacteria; kingdom Bacillati; phylum Bacillota; class Bacilli; order Caryophanales; family Bacillaceae; genus Bacillus; species Bacillus sp. MMSF_3353. The sequence goes on along the minus strand of NZ_JASHJA010000003.1, from coordinate 22,290 downwards.
GAATCACAAATTGAAATGAAAAAGTTTGAAGTTGAAAAATCTGATGAAATGATTAAAGCAGCAAAAGAGAAAGTAAATACACTTTCTGTAACGAGCCCTACTGATGGCGTAATTGATGATATCGTAAAAACTGCTGATGAAAAAACAGGTATGAGCGGCATTACACTTCGCCACGCTGGGCCATTTAAAGTAAAAGGTCAACTTTCTGAATATGAGCTTGCTAGTATGAAAGTCGGGCAAGAAGTAACTGTTTCCTCAAAAACTGTCGCTGGTAAGACTTGGACAGGAAAAGTAACAGAAATCGGTTCTACACCATTAAAGAGCATGGATGAAAACAAAACAGTTTCTAACTATCAATTCACTGTCACATTAGATAATAGTGAAGAATTACAAAACGGCTTCCACGTTTACGTAACAAGTAAATCTGGCGAAGCAACTGGTACGATTGTTCCGAAAAGCAGCATCGTGAAAAAAGGTGACAAAAATATTGTCTTCGTTGTAAAAGACGGTAAAGCGAAAGAACAAGCTGTTACTGTTGAATTCGAGACTGATAGCGAAGCAAAAGTTTCTGGAGTGAAAAAAGGAGAGCAAATTATCTCTAAACCTGAAAAAGACTTAAAAGATGGTATGGAGGTCGTCGCCCGATGATTAACTTAAAAGGCATCACGAAATCTTTCCAAAATGGTGCAGAATCCGTTCAAATATTACACGGCATTGACGTAACACTGAACCAGGGAGAATTCACTTCTATTATGGGACCATCTGGTTCTGGTAAATCAACATTAATGAACATTATCGGCTGCTTAGATAAACCAACGACAGGTGCGTATGAACTAGCTGGTCAAAATATTTCAAACATGTCTGAGACAGAACTTGCACGCGTTCGTAATAAAGAGATTGGGTTCGTATTCCAAAACTTCATGTTATTACCGAGACTTACAGCACTTCAAAATGTAGAGCTACCTCTTATTTACGCTGGAGTCGATAAAAAAGAAAGACGCGAGCGCTCATTAGCCGCTTTAACAAAAGTAGGTTTAGCTGATCGTGCTACTCACCTACCGAACGAATTATCAGGTGGACAAAAACAGCGTGTCGCAGTCGCACGTGCAATCGTAAATAATCCAAAGTTCATTTTAGCCGATGAACCGACAGGAGCACTTGATACGAAAACAAGTACACAAATTATGGATCTCTTTTACGAATTAAACAAACAAGGCTCAACAATCATTATGATTACCCATGATCGTGAAATTGGGGAAGCTGCAGCAAGGCAAATTGTAATTCGTGACGGAAACATCGTCCAAGATTGGAGAGGTTAATTTTGAACACGAGTGAAAATATACGCATGGCCCTTTCCTCTATCTTTGCCCACAAAATGCGTTCCATCTTAACAATGCTAGGAATTATTATCGGTATTAGTGCCATTATTACTATCATTTCAATGGGTGATGGTACAAATGCAAAGTTTAAAGAAGAGCTAGGCCAAGGAAAAGATAATGAAATAACGATTTACTACAACAACCCTGATTATGGAACAGATAGTGCCAAAATCACACCTGATATGCTAAACCGTCTTCAAACCGTACCAGGCATTAAAGATGTGTATCCAGATGTAAGTATGAAAGTAAAAGCATCTGCTGGTTCAAAAGATGTCTCTCTTGATTTAAAAGGTGGAACAGGCGCCTTTATGACAGATTCGAAAATAAAATTAGTTCACGGTCGTGAATTAAACGACAGCGAATTAAACCAGGCAATCCCTGCTGTTATATTAAATGAAGAAGCTTTCAACAAATTATTTAGTGGTTGGGAATCAAATCAATACACAGATATAAAAGGAAAGCCGTATAAAATAGTCGGTGTATACGAAACGAAAAACGAATTTGGAATGGCTATGCCTGAAGGTTACACATCACTGGAAAACGCACCTGTCATTTCAGGAGTAAATGAGTATGACTCTGTAAGATTAACGATGACCTCTCCAACAGAACGTAAAAGTGTAGAAAAACAAGCCGTTTCTGTTTTAAACGAAATGAAAGCTCCGAAATTTGAGCACAAATTCGAAGCACAAGACTTAGGTGAATTTACGAAGCAATTAGACGAATCCATCGGTATGATGAAAATGGTATTCGGTGGTATTGCCGCTATCTCCTTACTTGTTGGTGGTATCGGCGTAATGAACATCATGCTTGTATCTGTAACAGAACGTACACGTGAGATTGGTATTCGTAAAGCACTTGGTGCAACACGTGGTAAAGTATTAACACAATTCTTAATTGAATCTTGTATTTTAACAGGACTCGGTGGTTTTATCGGATTCATGCTCGGTATCTTCTTCGCTTGGATCGTCTCAATCTTTGCCGGATGGCCACTCGTTGTCTCAAAAGAACTTGGACTTCTTGCAGTAGGTATCTCCATGTTAATCGGTATTATATTCGGTTTACTACCGGCTAACAAAGCTGCAAAACTGGATCCAATTGAATGTTTACGATATGAATAAACAAAAGCGTAGGAGTTTACACTCCTACGCTTTTTATTTATCCCGCTTTAATGGGCAGTAAGACCCCCACCTCAAAATTCAGCGAAAGCAAAGAATTTAGGTGGGGGTCGGGCTGCCCATAAAAGCCCGATTGGTTCAACTAATAATCAGTGGGGGAGGAAGAATCCTCCCCACTGATTAAAGTTTCACTTTATCTATTAAATCGTGTTTCTTCTATTATATATGTTTCACGTTATAAACACCTTTCATTATTTTAGCTTACTAAAGCTATTATAGAATCCTATTATTGCAAAAATAATATGTAACAGACTAAAATCAAGGCGTAATTTTTTCCATAACTCGACTTATTTTGTAACAATTATAGCGATATTTTATCGATTTTCACCTCATTTATATTTCTCCACAACCAAAATAGTTATTTTTACATAACTACTTTTCTGTCCTAACAGCAAAACACGCCGTTTTTGTAACGATTACGAAACATTTTCGTAACGTTTAAGAAACATTATTAACCGATTAGAAATTGAAATACTCCTCTTTTTATGTATGGTATGCTCTAACCTCCCCTAACAACTATAAGAAAGCGCTTTTAGGATATTACTGGAATTATTACAGAATATTAATGACCCGTTACGAAACCTTTGTAATTTTATGTTTTCCGCAAATAAGAAAATAATGGTTGCTATAATGAGGTCAACGAAAACAAATGCAATGGAGGCTATTATGAAAAAATTTATGGGTATAGCAACAGCAGCGGTTTTTGGTCTTGGGATTTTCACAACATCTGCTAAAGCAGAAACAATCGTAACGACTGATGTACTAAATGTACGAGAAAACCCAACTACTGAATCAAAAGTTGTAGGAAAATTATTAGATGGATATAAAGTTAACGTTTTACATACAGAAAACGGATGGTCAAAAGTGAAATTAAACAGCGGTAAAGAAGCTTTCATTAGCGCTGACTATACAAAAGACACTTACTACGTAACAGCAAACGTATTAAACGTACGTGCTGGTGCAAACACAGACTCAGAAATTCTTGGTAAATTGAAACAAGATGATGTAATTGAAACAACACACCAAGTACAAAACGACTGGATCCAATTTGAATATAACGGCAAAACAGCTTATGTTCATGTTCCTTACTTAACAGGTAAAGCACCAGTTAAAGTTCAACCAGTAGTTAAAGCTGAAAAAACAACTAAAGTTCAAGATACAGCTAAAGCAGTGGAAGCAACTAAAGCTCGTGAAGTAGCTGAAACGCAAGCTAAAGCTAAGGCGGAGGAAGCGACTAAAGCTCGTGAAGCAGCTGAAGCTCAAGCAGAAGCTAAGGCTCAAGAGGCAGCTAAAGCTCGTGAAGCAGCTAAAGCCGGGGCAGAAGCTAAAGCTCAGGCAGCAGCTGAAGCTCAAGCAGAAGCTAAGGCTCAAGAAGCAGCTAAAGCTCGTGAAGCAGCTAAAGCTCAAGAAGCAGCTGAAGCTCAAGCAGAAGCTAAGGCTCAAGAAGCAGCTAAAGCTCGTGAAGCAGCTAAGGCTCAAGAAGCAGCTGAAGCTCGTGAAGCGGCTAAGGCTCAAGAAGCAGCTGAAGCTCGTGAAGCAGCTAAGGCTCAAGAAGCAGCTGAAGCTCGTGAAGCGGCTAAGGCTCAAAAACCTGCTACACAACAACCTGTTGCAAAAGAAACTGAAACAAGTGCACCATCATCTTCTCGTGAACTACGCGTTGTAGCAACAGCTTACACAGCAGATCCACTTGAAAATGGTTATAAAGCAGGCGACCAAGTAAAATCAGCTTTAGGTCACAACTTAACAGCTAACCCAAACATGAAACTAATTGCAGTTGATCCAAGTGTCATTCCATTAGGTTCAAAAGTATGGGTTGAAGGTTACGGAGTAGCAATCGCTGGTGATACTGGTGGAGCTATTAAAGGAAATAAAATCGACGTTTTAATGCCTGATAAAGGTACATCTAGTAACTGGGGACGTAAAACAGTTACAGTTAAAGTATTAAACTAGTTAGTAAAAAAGAGTCAGTCTCATTGAGGCTGACTCTTTTTTTGATTCTCACATTCTAACTTTCTCTTGAAAGTAACTAATATGATCCCGAAACAACTTTCACTCTGACATAAATAAGTTCCCTCGGTTTTTATACTTTATTAAACGCCTTTAAAACTTCTTCATGATTAACAAACTTATGTAAAAAACGAAGAGCGATGACAATCTCCTTCTCTCCCGTCCAAATTAAATCTATCTCTTTGCATTCTATATAATTTCAACAAAAAAAGAGGATGCCATAGCATCCTCTCCTGCCCTTCCCTATTCCACACAAGTAAACTGTGTCCAAGCTCCTACATAATCTAGTAAGAATAACTCTTCTTCTGCAATTGTACCGACAATATTTTTCCGTTCATCTATCGGCATTTCTTTTAGAATGATTTGCAATTCGCCTTTATACTTACCAAATGAGTTGTTTCCAATTACAACTTGCCCTCTTTCCTGTAATACACTTTCGCGCACTGGGAAATCATAGTCTTTATACTTTTTACGCACTTCTGTAGAACGTACCATATATTCTGTTATATCGCCGCGTCTTACGTGTAATTCTTGCAGTGTCGCTTTCTTTTCTACTTCAGTCGCTTCTTCTACAAAGTGTACTTTCAGCTGTAACATGTAACGATTTAAGTTTCCTAGTTTCTCTAACTCTTCTTCACTCGCATAAGCATTTCCGATAATCACATCATCAATAAGCCCTGTTGCCCATAAATGTTTCGCTTGTACTTCAATCGGTAAGTTACGATGTTGTTCTAACGTACATAATCCGTCGTTAATATCCCATGGGCCAATGTCAGCTGCATGTGACGTAATAAATGCTGCCGTACGAATACCGTGTTTTTTAAAGCGTTCACTACAGCGAATGAAATAATCATACGGAAGACCAGTGAACTTTTGCGGATAGAAGTTATGACAGCCAATTAAAGCTGGTTTATTCGCCTGATGCGAAAGGATATTCTCTAAGTATGCAATATCGTTACTTACGTTTAGTTCAATTTTTAAGCCGTACGGATTATTCGTCATTTTTGCTTCTGTTAATCCGTCAAAACCTAAATCTAAACGAATACCGTCTGCACCTAACTCTGCAAAGAATGATAGATCACTATAGCTAATACTAAGTTGATCGAATACTGCCGGAGCTACATCTAAAATAACTTCCATATTGTTATCTTTTGCATGATTAATAATTTCTTTAAATTCAGCTACAATTTCTTCTTTTGGACGATTCACAGATAATAGACATGTGAATATTCTTGAAAAACCGTGGCGTGCCGCTGCCGAAATGTATGCCATATCTTGTTCTTTCGTTGAATGCTCTGGATAAAGTGAAATTCCTAATTTACGCTCCATGCTTTTGCATCTCCTTCACACGTTGTATTAATGCCATGCTCGTAAATCTATATTTTGCAGATAAACATGTTGCACATAAAATCGTTGGTACAATGATTACGTACGGTGATTGTAACCCTAACATTACATAGGCACCCATTGAACTACCGATAAATACAATTGATACGAGTAGTAACACTAATAAAGATTTACTTTGTACCCATTTTGAGTAATGTGCAATACACTGCCCCGCTACGAATGTAATTAAGATGATAATTGCTCCGAGCATTCTGTTTTCTCCTCTCCTGCTAATTGTTGTTTCTCATACATTTTGAAGAATGGGTAGTAAATAACGAATGAGATAACAAAGTTAATAAGTACAAGTACACCAGCCATAATTGTCCAGTCTGTACTAATAATCGCTGCAATTGGTGCTAACATCGTAAATGGCAGTTTCGCCATCATGAGCGGAATCATGCCTGAAACAACTGCGAAATATGATACTGTCGTTGTAACTAACGGTGTTATAACGAATGGAATAATTAAGATTGGGTTCATTACAATTGGTGCCCCGAAAATAATCGGTTCGTTAATATTGAATAAACCTGGCACGAATGATAATCTACCTAACTCTTTTAGGAATTTAGATTTAGAGAACATAAACATAATAACTAAAGCTAATGTTGAGCCTGATCCACCGATCCATACGAACCATTGAATAAATTGCTCTGTAAATAAGTTTGGTAATTGATGTGCATTTCCTGTAGCTGTGAATACTTCCATATTTTCAAGAATTGCTGAATCCCACATTGGACGAATAATTGGTCCTAAAATCGCTGGGCCATGTATACCGAATGACCAGAAGAACACGATTAAGAATACTGTTAATAAACCGCCGAATAAATTATTTCCTACTAATACTGATTTTAGTGGTGCGATTAAATATGTGATTGTTGTATTCACATCGAATTTTAAACCGTAACGAATACCCCAGAATAAAAGAATAACGACTAAAGTTGGAATTAATGCTGCAAACGAGTTTGCAACTGCTGGTGGTACACTGTCTGGTAATTTAATCGAGATATTATGCTTAATCATAAAGTGATAAATTTCTACTGCAATTAAAGCTGTAACAATTGCGCCGAATAAAGACGTTGCACTTAATGTTCCTACTGAAATATATCTTCCCGCATCAATAACACCTGGTACAGCTTTCGTAATTTGAATTGGTTCAACTGATGCTAGTAAAAAGGCGAGTACAGATAACAACCCTGCACTTAACTGATTGAGCTGATAAAAGTTTGCGAGTGAAGCTCCTACCCCAAATGCTGCGTATAACGCCATTAAACCTACTGTAAACCGGAATGGAATATCTAAAATATGGCGAAATGGTGCAATCCATTCCATATATGCATCAATTGGTAAATTTAAAAAGATAACGAAAAATGATCCGACAATCGTTAACGGCAATGTAGAAATAACTCCGTTTCGAATTGCTAATAAATGTCGTTGTCCTGCAATCTTTTGCGTTGTTGGCATAATCTTTTGTTCCATAAAACTCATAAAACCATTCATCAATACCCCTCCTCTTTCTCTTTACTACGTAAGAATAAAAAGTTATAACATTATAATGTTTATATTTAAAAAAATATAATTATGCTAAAACTAATTGTTCTGCTTGTTTCAGTACTTTTAAACCGTCACACATGCCATAATCTCTTTGTTCTATTATTGCAACCGGTATATCGTATGACTTCGCAAGAAACTGTACCGCTGGAAACAAATACTTCACTTGTGGTCCGATTAAAACAACATCAGCATTTTTTATTTCCAGTTTCACAAGTTCTGAATCAACTGCTTTAATTTTATAATCCTTCCCTTGTTTCTTTGCCTCTTCTTGCATTTTTCTTACAACCATACTCGTTGACATGCCTGCTGCACAACATAATAAAATGTACATCTTATACTGTCACTTTCTCTTCTACTCGTTTATGAAGAGTAATAAATTCTTCAGCAAGTTCTTTCACTGTAATTGCATTCATTAAATGATCTTGTGCATGCACTAACAGTAAACTGATTTCTGCATGATTTCCTCTTGCTTCTTCTTGAATTAAGTCTGTTTGAATGCGATGAGCTGCTGAAATCTCTTCACTAGCAAGTGTCATCTTTTCACTCGCATTCTCAAAATCTCCTTGTCTTGCAAAAGCAATTGCTTCAAGCGCCGCGCTTCTCGCATTGCCACCATGTAAAATTAACGCAAATGGAGTTTGCATATCAGTCATTTTAAATTCCCCCAAGCTATCTTTTTTCTATATTGTTATCTTATTATGAAAACGCATACAATTAAACATAAAAAACTTCCGTTGTGTAACGGAAGTTTTTATATACTTTTTCAAAACGATAGTAAAATCTCTTGAAATTCTTCAATCATTCCAGCCTGAGTTAATTTTTCTATCGTATGCTGACTAGACATAATATCATATAAAAAATCATAAAGCTTTTGTAAATCTTCATTATTATTGCGCTTTACACTAAATAAAATAATAACTTGTACTTTCTTATCTCCCCAGTCAACCGCTTTATTAAGTGTACAAAACAGCAAAAATGTTTTCTCACTTAATAACTGCATCGGATGTGGAATTGCAACTAAATTCCCAACGGCTGTAGGAGATGTATTCTCTCTTTCCATAACAGAATCATAAAAGTTTTCTGGTACATAGTTTTTCTCAGCGGCTTTCTCACATAAAAATTGGATAACCTCTTCTTTCGTAGAAGCGCTATGATTTAAAAAGATCAAATCTTCCTTTATATACTGCTGTACACTAGTATTCACATGCGTAAACAACTGCTGACCGATGGATTTAATTTCTTTATCATCAAATATTGAGTTCACTTTTATAACTGGAACAGGCAAACCACTCGGTATATGAATCGTACTAATAATACAATCTATTTTATCTTTATAAAGGTCTTCCACTTTCAATTGATAATAACCTGTAATCCCTACAATCTCTAATTTATCTCGGAACTGTGATAAAATTTTATATTTCAATAGCTGGGCGCTTCCTTGACCAGTCGCACAAACTAGTAAACATCTTTTCTTTTGATTCTGTTCCTGTAAACGACTCATCGCTCCGCCAAAGTGAATCGCAATATAACCAATTTCACTTTCCGGAATCGATTCTCCCGTATATTCACCAATTATATCTCCTACGAGAACCGCAATTTCAAAAGCATACGGATAATTCTTTTTCACTTCTGCCAATAGAGGATTTCTCGTATTTAACTTATACTTCAAACGGTTTAATAACGTTTTTAAATGAACACCAAAACCAAATAATAATTCTTCATCATAATAAAAAATAAGATTCCGTTCTTCCGCTACTTTAAAAAGAATATGTTGCATAAATGCATATAGATCTTTCCCTAATAGTTCTTCCACATTTTCATAACGATCTCTCGCTGTAACAGCAGTACTCAATAAATGCATCGTCACATATAAAACTTCTTCTTCTGGAAATGAAAGATGCAACTCTTTCTCTAAATCCCCTACAATCTCTTTCGCAATTGTATACTCTTTCTTTATTATGAGTTCTGATTGCTCCGCATTCAGTCCTTTCATATAATGTTGATCTTCACAACGCCTTATTGCAATTGCAATATGAATGACTAAATTATCAATTTCAATATCTGATAAATATATCGTTCCTCCCTCGATATACTTTAATATAACCGAACGGATAAGCGGTATATGAGGTAACGATAAATATGTATCCCTCTGCTCAAATTGCTCATGAAACGGAGTATGATCATAGCGCGGTAAACCATATTGTGATAAACAAGAACGAATATGAAGCTCCTCTCCCACAATACGTATACCATAATACGGTCTCTTTTCAATTTGTAATTGATAGCGACCACATATATCTGTCACATCTTTCATAATTAAATTTACAGTCGATTTACTCACATAAATCTCCTCTGCTAACTGTGAAAGCTTCACATACCCCTCTGTCGTTACAATACGTTGCAGAATGTACGCTATCCTTTCTTCATAAGAAGTTGGGATCTTTTCCGTCTGTTTTTGAAATAGACCCACGCAAAACTCTTCAAACTTCTTCGTTTGTATAATTTCTAGTTCGTATCCAGTCCCTCTTTGCGATTCAATTTTCGCCCCGTTTTCTTCCAATATATCATTTAATAATTTTATATCTTTTTGAATCGTCTTCGTTGATACATGTAAACGGCTCGCTAAAAAAGCTCGATTTAACATCGATTTCTCTTCTAAAAACTCCTCTAAAATAGAAATTAATCGCTGATGCACTTTTGTCATAGCTCTTCCTCTCACAATTTATATATAAAAAGGAAAAAGCTGCTGAGGTCAGTAGTTTTTTCCTTTTTCATTTTATCTATTTCTTTAATGTAAATCCGAATTTATCCCATGCTTGTAAATAATCTAATAAGAAAATTTCTTCTTCCACAATTCGGCCAACTACATTTGTTTTTCCTGTATTCACCATATCTTTTAAAGCAATTTGTAATTCACCTTTATATTGACCATACTGTTCATTATCAATTAAAAGATCACCGCGTTTAATTTGGCGTGTATTATGCGGTTTGAACTCTTCTTTCTTATATTTCACACGACTTTGTGTCGAGCGAATCATATATTCAGATACATCTCCGCGGTAAAAATGAGGCTCGTCTAATACGATAATTTTTTCTAGTTCTGTTGTTGTATCATATAATCCTATATCAAATGTTTGTTTCTCTTTATTTAATGCACCTAGTGCTTGTAATTCTTCTTCTGATGCATACGCGTTCGCAATAATAACATCATCAATTAATTCTGTCGCAAATAAATGCTTCGCTTGTGTTGTCATCGGTAATTCACGATGCTGCTCTAACGTACATAACCCTTCTGTTACTGGCCAAGGTCCGTATGTTGCATCAAATGATGATATAAACGCAGCCGTTCTCATACCGTAATCTTTAAATTGTTTCGAGCATTTAATGAAATGATCGTATGATAATCCTGAATAACGATGCGGATAAAAATTATGGCAACCAATTAAATTTTCACGATTTGGTCTATGGCTCATAATGTTATCTACATATTTCGTACCGTTACTCATATTAATTTCAATTTTTAAGCCGTATGGATTGTAAGTCATAATCGATTCTTCTAAACCAGAGAATCCAACATCTAAACGAATACCGTACGCTCCTAACTCATGGAAGAAAGATAAATCATTATATGAAATACCTAATTGTGTAAAAACAGACGGACTAATATCAACTAATACTTGGAACCCTAATGCATTTGCATGAGAGATCGTTTCTTTAAACTCTTCTATAATTTTCTCTTTTTCTCCATCTACAGACAATAAGCATGTGAATACACGTGTAAATCCGTATTTACTTGCTAATGTTAAATATTCCTTATCTTTCTCTACTGTTGAATGTTCTGGATAAATAGAAATACCTAATCGTCTCATATGTACACGCCTCTTTCTTCATTGTTTTGTAAACCTTTTCAAATATATGTAGTGAAAAAGTATGTATCCCCTTCTCATTCACTACTTTTTGAATCCGCTTTCTTTAAAGAAAAAACAATTTCTATCATTCATAACAACTACAAGTCTATACATCTATACTTTACAACTTTTTTTCATAGTTGTGTAGCTTTTACACAAATTTGTCAGTTTTTCCACCTCGGAAATTGTTATACGTTTTCAAGGCACCTTCCTTGACTGTTACATTGACCAATACATATACTCGAAAGAAAAGAGAAAATTTTATATAGGGGATGAATATATGGGAGAAGCAATACTCGTAAAACGAGAATCGTTATGGACGAAAGAGTTTGTCGCTTTAATTTTTGCAAACTTATGTATGTTTTTAGGGTTTCAAATGTTAATTCCTACTTTACCTGTTTATGTGAAAGAAATTGGCGGCACAAGTTCTAATATCGGATTTGTTGTAGGCATGTTTACCGTGGCGGCACTTTTTGTTCGACCACTGACTGGAAACGCCTTGCAAAAATTCAACAAAAAAATCATTTTAATGATCGGTACTGCTATTTGTTTACTCGCTATGGGTAGTTATCTTTTCGCTTCAACCGTCTTCCTATTGCTTGCCGTGCGAATTTTACACGGAGCTGGCTTTGGTATTACAACGACTACATATGGAACTGTCGTTTCAGATTTAATTCCGCAAGCTCGTCGCGGCGAAGGCATGGGATATTTCGGTCTTTCTGGAACGATTGCAATGGCGCTCGGTCCACTTATCGGACTTTGGCTCATGCAAACATATAACTTCACGATTCTTTTTTTATGTGCACTTTCATGTACAATTGTTTCATTAATATTAACGAAACTACTTCAAATCAAAAAATCGCCGCAACCACCACAGCAAACATCTGGTACTTTTCTCGATGGATTTATTGAGCGCAAAGCTTTACTTCCTTCATTATTAATATTATGTATTACATTAATGTACGGCGGAATCGGGAGCTTTATTACATTATTTGCTACGGAAGTCGGAATTGCTGATATAAGCCTCTTCTTCTTATTTAATGCACTTGCAATCGCTGTCACTCGTCCGTTTTCTGGAAAGTTATACGATGCGAAAGGTCATGCATTCGTTATTATTCCAGGGGTTATCATTACGTTTACAGGTATTATTTTATTGTCGTATACAACTACAATTCCGAGTTTAATTATTGCAGCAGCATGCTACGGAAGTGGTTTTGGAGCGATTCAACCTGCACTACAAGCATGGATGATCGACCGAGTAGCACCACACCGACGAGGAGTCGCAACAGCTACATTCTTCTCAGCATTTGACCTCGGCATTGGCGCTGGCGCAATTATATTTGGATTCATTGCACACTTTACCAACTATGCAACTGTATATCGATATTCCTCTCTATTACTTATCGCTTTTCTTTTCATTTACATCACAAGCTTACGGAAGCAAAAACAAGGGGATAAAACAAAAGAAAAAGCCGTTGGGTAATGCTAATTGGTTCTTTTTCGAAGTACTTGGACCAAAAAATCATGTATACACATTTGTAAAAAGCAGTGGATTCCTAAAAAATCACACTGCTTTTTGCATTGTATTGAAGAGTGAACCGCTGTTCTATTTATTCATGTTGTTCGTATGATATTAACATATAGAACAAATTGGAGGAAATATTAATGAAAGCAATAGTATATACAGAATACGGTCTCCCCGACGTTCTTCAACTGAAAGAGATAGAAAAACCTGCTCCTAAGGACAATGAAATACTAGTAAAAATAAAAGCGACAACCGTAACAGCAGGAGATATTCGCTCACGAAGTTTTACGGTTCCCTCCTCTGTTTGGCTACCCGCTCGAATCGCACTTGGCTTTAAGCAACCGAAAAAACAAATACTTGGAATGGAATTGGCTGGTGAAGTTGAATCAGTAGGAAAAGACGTCACACGATTTAAAAGAGGAGACCAAGTTTTTGCAGCTACCCAAGTAAATTTTGGTTCTTATGCTGAGTATATTTGTCTACCTGAAGTTGGAGCAGTGTGCATGAAGCCCTCCAATATATCCTATGAAGAAGCCGCAGCCATCCCAATTGGAGCACGTACAGCTTTGTTTTTCCTTAGGAAAGCTAACGTTCAAAGCGGTCAAAACATTCTTATTTACGGAGCTTCTGGAAGTGTCGGAAGTTATGCAGTACAAATTTCCAAGTATTTCGGCGCAACAGTTACAGGTGTGTGCAGTAGCTCCAATTTAGAATTGGTCAAATCTCTAGGAGCTGACGAAGTAATTGATTACACCACAAAAAATTTTTCTACTACAGACGAAACTTATGATGTTATCTTTGAAGCGGTAAACAGGAGCTCCTTTTCAGAGTGTATTAAAATGTTAAAGGAAGATGGTACCTATATAAATATTGTTGAACCGTTACCAAGTGCTCAAATGTTCTGGACTAAATTGACAAGTCGCGTGAAACTCATATTAAGTCAAAACGCACCTGAAACTTCCGAAGCATTAAATTTCCTTAAAGAACTTGTTGAGGACGGTAAAATAAAAGTGGTCATTGATAGGCAATACACTTTTGAGGAAATTATTGAAGCTCACATATATGTTGAAAAAGGACATAAGAGGGGAAATGTCGTCATAACTATGGAGCATAATGACGATTCTAAATAAAGAAAAAACACTTTGCATAATTGTTAAAATGCAAGGCACCGAAAGTTTTTAACATAAAAAGGCAGAGCAAATTCATATGCGAATTGCTCTTTTTTATTGTTGCGAGCATCTCAAAAGAAAACAGTTTAAAATAATTTAATCGTTTTTTACTTTCATTAAATAAATCCATTTCAAACCTCCCCCGTTTCCCTACATATTTTTCTAACTTTAATCAAAAAATATGCAAAGAACCATCATCATAACAAAATAAAATTCCAATCCGCATACCCAGTTGGGTAGTTTCCCTTCACCTATTTTTACTATCAATAAATAGTGTGACAAATGTGACTTCTTTACAAACCGATTAGATATATCATCTAAAAAACCAATTAAATCCAGGTTTTTCTTTAAAGGTTTGTAAACTTTTTATCACTTTGTAAATTTAGTGTAAATTTTACTGATAAACCGTTTACAGTGCCTCAAGGTTTAGTTAATAATTACATCGTACATGAAATTTAAGGAGTGGAATGCGTGGAATACAATATTCAAGATATGATCTTCCAGTTCATTGGTGGATTAGGTATTTTCTTATTCGGTATTAAATACATGGGCGATGGACTGCAACAAGCAGCTGGAGATCGTCTTCGCGATATTTTAGATCGCTTTACAACAAACCCACTTATGGGTGTGCTAGCAGGTATGTTAGTTACTGTATTAATCCAATCAAGTTCAGGAACAACCGCTTTAACAGTCGGACTTGTAAGTGCCGGATTTATGACATTAAGACAAGCAATCGGTGTTATTATGGGTGCGAACATCGGTACGACAGTTACTGCATTTATTATCGGAATTAAAATCGGAGAATACGCTCTCCCAGTTATGGCAGTTGGAGCAATTTTGCTATTCTTCTTTAAAAATAAAAAAGTACATTCTGTAGGTCAAGTTGTATTTGGTTTTGGTATGTTATTCTTCGGTTTAGAATTAATGAGCGCAGGTATGAAACCTCTTCGTTCTTTAGAGGCATTCCAAGAGTTAATGGTTAGCATGAGTGACAATCCAATTTTAGGAATTATTGTCGGTACAGTGTTCACTTTAATTGTACAAAGCTCAAGCGCAACAATCGGTATTTTACAAGAACTATTCGGTCAAGGTGCTATTGATTTACAAGCTGCTCTTCCTGTATTATTCGGTGATAATATCGGTACGACAATTACAGCAGTATTAGCAGCAATCGGTACTTCAATTGCTGCAAGACGTGCAGCATTAGTTCACGTTATCTTTAATATTATCGGTACCCTTATCTTTACGATTATATTAATACCATTTACAAGTTTAATTCAATATTTCCAAACGTCATTAAATTTAAATCCAGAAATGACAATTGCATTTGCACACGGAACATTTAACGTAACGAATACAATTATTCAGTTCCCATTCATTGCAGTATTAGCATGGATCGTAACAAAAATCATTCGTGGTGAAGATTCATCTATTAACTTCAAACCGCAACATTTAAACCCAATCTTTATTGAGCAATCTCCAGCTATTGCTTTAACAGAAGCTCAAAAAGAAATCATCCGTATGGCTGAGTTTTCATTACACGGATTAAAAGAAGCGAATCAATTTTTAAATACACAAGACAAAAAACACGCTGATATGGCTACTCAATTAGAAGGAGCTATTAACAATTTAGATAAAAAAATTATCGAGTATTTAGTTTTACTATCAGAAAAACCACTTTCACCTACAGACTCTGAAAAGCATTCGGTGCTAGCAGGTGTCGTTGGAGATATTGAACGTGTCGGTGATCATGTAGAAAACCTTGTAGAACTTGTAGATTTCCAAATTTCACACCGTGTTTCACTATCAGACGAAGCACTAGCTGAATTAAATGAAATGCTTGAGTTAACAATTTCAACATTACAAGATGCAATCAATGCTTTAACTAACTTCGACACTGAACTAGCTCAAACGGTTATTGCAAAAGAACGTAAAATTGACCAAATGGAACGTGTTCTTCGTAAACGTCACGTATTACGCCTAAACGAACGTAGCTGTTCAGGTGATGCAAGTATCATCTACGTTGATATGGTAAGTAACTTAGAGCGTATCGGTGATCACGCTGTAAATATCGCTGATGGTGTTTTAGGTGAACAAGGTAAAATCAATTTAAAACAATCATTATAATAAAAAAGAGACGCTTAAGTTAGCGTCTCTTTTTTATTTCATATTTACAACCGTTCTTCCTTTTAACTTTCCTTGCAATATAAGTGTAAACTTTTCATCTAACTCTTCCAATGTACATTCTTCTGTATAAGATAGTAACTCATTATTTTCCCATTCACTTGCTAAGAGCGTCCACACATCTCTTCTCACATCCACTGGGCATTGCACAGAATCTATTCCTAAAAGACTTATGCCTCGCAAAATAAACGGATATACCGTTGTTTGTAACTCCTGCCCTGCCACATTACCGCATGTCGTTACACAACCACCATACTTTACCGTTTTTAAAGCGGTTTCTAGCATATGTCCACCTACAGTATCGATAACCCCGGCGTATATCCCTTTTAACATTGGTCTTCCTGATTCATCATTCAACTCCGTACGATGAATCACTTGTTTCGCTCCTAGACGTAGTAGCATCTCTTCCTCTTCCATTTTCCCTGTCGCTCCTACTACGTTAAATCCTAGCTTACTTAAAATACTAACAGCTACACTCCCTACGCCGCCTGTGGCACCCGTTACTAAAACATCTCCCATACTAGGCGTTATGCCTGCTCCAATAAGCTTATATACTGATAAAGCAGCTGTAAAACCTGCTGTCCCGTACATCATACTTTCCTTTAATGACATTCCCTCTGGTAAAGGGGTGATCCAAGATGCTGGCACGCGAATATATTCTCCGAAACCACCAGAAGTATTCATACCTAAATCATATCCCGTTACAATGACTTGATCTCCTACCTTAATGGTTTCCCCTTCACTACTCACAACTTCTCCTGCTGCATCAATTCCTGGCGTATGAGGATATGTTCTCGTAACACCTTTATTACCCGTGGCTGAAAGCGCATCTTTATAATTTAATGAAGAATAGTGAACCTGTATTAATACGTCCCCCTCAGGTAAACTACTTACTTCTCTCTCTACAATGTTTCTTACAAACTGCTTACTTTCTGTTTCGTTCACAACGATTGCTCGGAATGATGTATGATTCACTATGCCCGCTCCTTTATCCGTAAAATTCTTCTTTATTATATAGAAGAAACCAGTAAACCTACTCATTTCTTCTTGGCTATATTTCAACAAATCTTACTTCTCTATCACTTTCTCACAATACATGTTTTCATTTCCACTAAAACAACTTATACTTATTCTACATCTGAAAAATAAAATATAGAAAATCTGACTTTTTATAAATATATTGAATTTTTACGAAATGTAAATGATTTGTAATGTCTTTTTTCGTCAAATTTCATTATAATAAGTGGATGTGAGTGTCGTATTTCAATCCAAATGAAGGAGTACAGGAAATGGAGCAAAACCCATCTTTGCAAGAAAATACACGCAGTAAACCGAAAAAAAGTAGGAAAAAAACAAAAATTATTATAAGCGTTATTCTATTCTTTTTAATAATAGGTGGCGGTTATACTTGGTTTTTAGTAAATAAAGCATCTTCTGCTGTTCGAAATGCCGCACACGATTTAGCGCGCGGTGATAAATCTGATTTACGTGATAAAGCTGTAAAACCTATCACAAATAACGTCTCCGTCTTAATCATGGGTGTTGATGAAAGCGATGTCCGCGGGAAAGAATATGGAGAAGCTATAAGAACGGATGCACTACTACTTGCAACGTTTAATAAAGATAGCAAAACTGTAAAACTATTAAGTATTCCACGAGATACATATACTTATATCCCAGTGGAAAAGAAAAAAGATAAAATTACACACGCTCATGCATACGGTTCTACTAAAAACGGAAAAGATGGTGGACCCCAAGCAAGCATTGATGCAGTTGAAAAATTAATGAATGTTCCCGTTGATTACTTTGTAAAGTTTAACTTCAAGTCATTTATGAAAATTGTCGACGATTTAGGTGGTATTGAAGTCGATGTACCAGTTGAATTTACTGAACAAGATAGTAATGATACTGCTGATGCGATTCACCTGAAGAAAGGTGTTCAAAAGCTAAATAGTGAAGAAGCTCTTGCCCTTGCTAGAACGCGCCACATCGATAGTGATGCAATGCGTGGACAACGCCAACAGCTCGTTATTGAAGCTATTTTAAAGAAACTAACAAGCGTTGGATCTGTAACAAAAGTTGGTAACATCATTGATGATATTAACGGCCAATTCGTTACGAACTTAACATTCGATGATATGCTTTCATTCTATAAGTACGGATCGGATTCGGAAATTGAGAAATTACAAATTCAAGGTGAAGACTGCTATATGGAAAAAGGTGACGATACATGTAGCAAATCTGCTGGCGGCGGCCGAACATATTACTACAATCCAGATAAAAAAGAATTAGCAAATGTAACAAACGGGCTTCGCGCTCACCTTGGATTACCTGCATATACAAAAACAGACTCTGATTCGAAGAAAACAAGCACAGAGAAAACAAAAGAATCTAAGTCTGAAAATTCAAGTGAACGCGAATCAAGTAACAATGAAGTGAAAAATAAGAATAAAAATAGCAGTGAAGATACAGAAGCATCGTCTAACGACAATGAATAAAAAAGAAGCAGTTCTCTATGGAGGTAGAGTACTGCTTCTTTTTATTTCTTCTAAATCAAAAATCAGAACTTTCTAACTATCTTTTTTAATATTTTTAAATTATAATAAATAGTAGCAATCTATTCCAATTATCAGGGGGCTCATACATATGAAAGCTGCAGTAAAACATAACATCTCAGATTTTAAAGACTACTTAAAATCCAACGATATATACATGGAAGAAAATATAGATGAAAATGATGGTTCTGTTCATTTTTCAGTAGGCTTAGAAACAGAAGCTGGCGCAAAAATTCAACTTATCGCTGCTTTCCAAAACGAACATCCTACTGTGGATATATACTGCTTCAATGTTGCTCACGTACCTGATGCAACATCAACAAATGATATTTTGCATGTTATCAATGAATTAAACACATCTTATCGATTTGCAAAATTCACATTAAACAAGCAAAATGCAATTGATATTTCAGCATCGCTTGCATTCTCAGAACCAAACTTTAATCCAGCACTTGTCTTTGAACATACGAGAATGCTATATAAATTAGCAAATGACGAATATAAAAACTTAATGAAAGTTATTTGGGCATAAATCAGCCTGCACCAATCGGGCGTTTACTACCTTCAAATAGCGGCATAAATAAAAGGATGGGCTGCAAGCAGCACCATCCTTTTATTTCAATATCATATCAATCCACATCTTAATAGCTGTACCTACAATCAAAATCGATAACATATATTGCAATGCTTTTTGATTGATCTTTTTCCCGACTCGCGCTCCAAGCGGCGCAGCAAAGATACTTGCAATCGCGATAATAAGAGCTGGAATTACAACTACTTGCCCAGTTATTACTTTTCCAGTCGTAATTCCTACTGAGGAAATAAACGTAATTGCGATAGATGTTGCTATTGTTGTACGTATCGGCAATTTTAAAATGACCAGCATAATGGGAACTAATAAGAAAGAACCTCCAGCACCTATAATGCCTGATGCTCCGCCTACAATAAATGCTAACAAACTTGCTAACCATTTATTATATTTCACTTCATCACCATTATTTCGTTTCGGTACGAACATCATAATAGCAGCTATTGTTGCTAACGCTGCATAAACAACATTGACCGTATGTTCCGCTAATACGTTAGCACCAAAACTCCCTATGAAACTTCCTATTAATATACTAGCTCCCATATACACAACTAGCGTTTTATCCATATCATTACTTTTCCGATAGGCCCATGCCCCTGCAAAAGTTGCAAAGAATACTTGAACCGCTGTAATACCACTTACTTCATGTGACGTATAGCCAGTAAACCCCAGCAATACCGGAATGTATAAGATCATCGGATAATTAATAATCGCACCGCCAATTCCAACCATTCCTGATATAAACGATCCTATAAACCCAATTATAAAAAGTAATACGACTAAGCTCATCTTACATCCCCTCCCTTCTAAAAAGAAGGTGAATTAAATGAATAAGTTTACATTCCCATCCGAAGCATCTGCTAAATAAGCTCCTACTCCTGCAAACTCTACCCCTTCCATAATCTCTTCCTCTTTTAACCCTAATAAATCTACTGTCATTTGACAAGCGACAAGTTTAATCCCCTGTTCTTTCGCCAAATCGATTAAATCTGGTAAAGGCATCGCATTATGTTTTTTCATAATACCTTTAATCATCTTTGGTCCCATACCTGCAAAATTCATTTTTGATAATCCCATCTTATCCGCACCGCGTGGCATCATCTTTCCAAATACTTTTTCGATGAAAGTTTTCTTCACCTTCACATGCTCATCTTTCCTTAAAGCATTTAATCCCCAAAAAGTATGAAAAATAGTTACCTCTTGATCATACGCCGCTGCACCATTTGCAATAATATAAGCAGCCATTGCTTTATCATAATCTCCGCTAAATAAAACGATTGTTGTTTTCTTCTGTTGTTCCATGTTTTTCTCCCTCCGATTACCTATAGGGGTATTTTGTCATTTATAAAAAGGCTCAAATCATGTATCTCTGTACTATACGACTTTACCTTCCCATGCTAACATACCACCTACCATATTAATTGCTTGAAAACCGTAGCTCTCTAAAAACTGAACTGCTCGTGCACTTCTTCCGCCAGAACGACAAACGATAATATACTCTTTCTTTTTATCCAACTCATGCATACGAAACTCTAATAGTCCTAGTGGAATATTACATGCTTCTGGGATTTTCCCCTCGGCAACTTCTTCTACTTCACGTACGTCCACGATATTGACTGCTTCTTTACGTAACAATTTTTCTTCCAATTCTTTTACTGTCATTTCTTTCATTTTAAAGTTCCTCCTCACAAACCATTCATACCGCCTGAAACATTGATAACGTGCTGAAATCCTAATTTCTTTAATACCTTTGCTGCTTGCTTACTTCTCATCCCGCTCTGACAAATAACGATTACTTCCTTATTTTTATTTAACTGATTTGCTTTACTCGCTAACTCATTTAATGGGATATTCTGAAACCCTTTCATATGATTGCCTCTATACTCACCTACTGTACGCACATCGATAAATTGTTTATTCTTTTGCCCCATCATACGTTTTAAATCTTTTCCTGAAATATTTTTTACTCCTCTAACTGGTAAGAAGCGAGAAATAATAAACCACGATACAAGTACAATTAAGATTACATTTAATATTGTCTTTACATCCATAAAACTATTTAAACTCCTTTTGTGCTTTTTTCCCGTCCAAATATATACTATAGCTTTGAATATGGAACCCTTTCTTTCTTAAAAAACGAACACTTAAATTCCGATCCACTTTATTATGAACAATAAGATGCAAAGGCTTATTTGGTATTTCATGATAATACCGTTTTAAATACGCATACGGTATACACATAATTCTAGAAGTGTTATCACTGTGACTCTCTGTATAATTGCGTACATCTACAACAACACTTTCCATTTTCCTTACTTGTTCTAACGAAATATATGCAACGTTTAAAACCGGAATGTAACGTTTTACTAAAATTCCTAGCATCCATACTAGTAGAGATATAACTATATAAAACATATATGATTATCCTCTTTACTTTCAATAATAAGCAGAGGATGTAATCTTCCACTTGTTATTGAACTGCTATGCTTTCTTGATCCAGAATTTTAATTCACCAGATTCTTCCGTGTGTTTTAACACTTCATGACCGCCTTTTTGTGACCATGCTGGAATATCTTTAATCGCACCTTTATCTGTTAAGTGTACTTCTAACACTTCTCCCGATTGTAATGCTTCCATTGCCTTCTTTGTTTTTACAATTGGCATTGGACATGCTAATCCTTTTACATCTAATACTTCTTTCACTTTCACCTTATATGCCTCCTATTTTTATAATTAAGCTTTCTTAATCCAGAACTTTAATTCGCCGTCTTCTTCTGTATGCTTTAACACTTCATGACCGCCTTTTTGTGACCATGCTGGAATATCTTTAATCGCACCTTTATCTGTTAAGTGTACTTC
>NZ_JASHJA010000039.1:0-24691 GCF_030733445.1 Bacillus sp. MMSF_3353 | reverse complement strand
TTACATGAAAACGTATGTATACAATATATGATTGACAATCAAGGATTACGTTTGTAATATGTATTTAGGGATTACAAGTGTAATCAAGGAGGTTTATACAATGAAAGAATTACCTAAAATATCGGAAGCTGAATTGAAAATTATGAAAGTTCTTTGGTCAAAATCTCCTCAAACAGCGAATGAAGTGATTGAAGAGTTAGAGGTAACAATGGATTGGAAACCAAAAACGATTCGAACGCTTATTAATCGATTAGTTCAAAAAGAAGCTGTTTCTTATCATCAAGAAAAAGGGTGTATGTATGCATATTATCCTTTAGTATCACAAGATAATTATCTACAAGTAGAAACAAAATCTATTTCTTATAAAAATTTTATTTTATTAAGGAAATAAAATATACGAGACTACAAATCAATTTATAGAATGAGGTATAAAACATTGAATAAACGACATATTTTTATAGGTGCTGCAATGAGCAGTATTTTATTATTATCTGCATGTGGTAATTCAGACAATCTTGCTACATCGAAATCAGGAAATTTGACACAAGAAGAATTTAATAAAGAGTTAAGAGAGATTGCAGGAAAACCTGTTTTACAACAAGTAATGTTAGACAAGATTTTACTAGATAAATATAAAGTTTCAGATGATGAAGCAAAGAAAAAAGTTGAAGAATTAAAAAAACAAATGGGCGATAATTTTAAAACCGATTTAACACAACTTGGTGCTAAAGATGAAGATGATCTTAAAACAAACATAAAAACGCAAATAGCCTTTGAAAAAGCTGTTAAAGCTTCAGTTACGGAAAAAGAAATGAAAGATTACTATAAACCAAAATTAAAGGCAAGTCATATTTTAGTAAAAGATGAAAAAACGGCGAAAGAAATAAAAGAAAAATTAAATAATGGAGAAGATTTTGCAGCATTAGCAAAACAATATTCAGAAGATCCTGGTTCAAAAGAAAAAGGTGGAGAATTACCTGAGTTTGGTCCAGGTGAAATGGATTCTAAATTTGAAGAAGCTGCTTATAAATTAGAAGCTGGACAAGTAAGTGATCCAATAAAATCTTCTTATGGTTACCATATTATTAAATTAACAGAGAAAAAAGAGTTAAAACCTTTTGATCAAGAAAAAGATAATATTCGTAAGGAATTGGAACAGAAGCGTTCACAAGATCAACAATGGCAACAACAATTCTTTAAAGATTTATTCAAGAAAGCAGATATAAAAATAACAGATAAAGATTTAAAAGATACTTTTAAAGAATTTGAAAAATAAAGCTATGTACAAAAAAAATAACCCGTACGGGTTATTTTTTTTGTACATAGCTTTAAACTAATGAAATAAAATCTACTTACTTGCCTTAAAAATAAGTAGGAGTGTTTATTTCATTTTTATTATAACATCTTATATCTTAATTATTTATTTGTATAAAAACTAACTATATCATTGTCATATTTAAGTTGCATAAGGTGTCTCGCCAGAGCGTTATCAACCTAAAGTTATGAAGTATCCCCTAAAAGGAATTTTTTATCTCTTTAAAACTATTTATAATCATTCAGCTTTTTTCGTTCCGAGGTATTTGCTTTCTTAGCTTGATGGCGATGGGGTAGATTAATACAAAAAGAAGAGTTTCTATATTTCTTTTTGTATTGGGAGCATCTCATATATTTTTTGGGCTAAAGATTGTGGAGATTCCCTTGACGACCTTTTGATCCAATCAATCAAGACGTTAAATAATCCACCAGCAAAAAATAATACTTGAGCTCTGTTCATGTGATTACTCATTGGATTGTCTGTTTCAAATATAGATTTTATTGCGGAATTAACATAATCAAGAAAAAGACCAGACATATTGGAATCTATTAGTTTTTTTATTAGAACACGATTATTGGCCATAGCAGTAATTAAGTTTTCTATAAAAAGTTGAAGACTATCTTGAGGGTCCAAATCAGTGATTTCTTTTAAAAATTTATCAATGCCTTTTTGCATAGACGCATTGATAACATCGTAAATGGTGTGGTAGTGCTTGTAGAATGTCACCCTTGCAACTCCAGCTTTTTTACAAAGATCTGTAATGGTTATATCATCCAAATTTTTTTCTTGTAGTAGCTGACCCAAAGCTTCTGTAATGTATTGTTGGGAAAGCATCCCATCTTGACGTGATTTTCTCAGAACTAACACATCCCTTCATTTTGTTAGTTTTAGCCCTTATTTAACTAAAAGTGCTTGAAAGAAAAAATTCTACCACTATACTTACAAATGTAAGTACTAATGTTAATACAAATGTTTCGATGATGACTATGCTTATTCTATAAAAGAAATTTGATTACTGTCAATGTGTACAAAAATTCATTTTTCTTGTAGGAATAAAATTTAAATAGTACATAAGAATACAAAAAAGATCATCTGAAGCCATGTACTTACTATTATAAATAACGTAGTTGGAGGAGATTAAAATAGCAAAGTATCTTTACAAATTAGGTAATTGGGCAGCAAAACACGGAAAGAGTGTTGTTTTTAGTACCCTAGGAATTTTAGTCATATTGGGAGTACTAGCTGGAAGTTTAGGTTCCTCTTTCAATGATGAGTTAACGATTCCAGGCACACCAGCTGATAAAGCAAGTAAGTTACTAAAAGAGGAATTCCCTGAATCTCAAAGTACTGGTGCCCAAGTTAAAATAATTTTTAAAGCTCCAGAAGATCAGACATTAGATTCGGAACAGATAAATAAAGTGATTACGGATACTTTGTCTAATATTCAAAAAGATGATTCGAATGTTGAATCAGTTGCAACCCCTGTTCAACTTAAAAATTTAACCGAAGATAAAACCATGGGTTATGCTGTTGTAAATTATAAAAATGATGCTAAAGATATAAAAGAATCATCTAAAAAGAATGTATTAAACAAAATTGAACAAACTCGTGACAAGGGAATTCAAACGGAGTTAACCGGTGATGTGAAATTCACTGTATCTGAATCTCATGGAGAATCAGAGGTTATTGGAATACTTATTGCCTTTCTGATTTTGGCAATTACTTTCGCATCTTTCCTAGCAGCTGGGATGCCTATTATTACTGCTATTATAGGATTAGGCATTGGGATGCTTGGGGTAACGATAGGTTCCAATTACATTGAATTTCAGAATGTTTCGCTTTCCTTGTCTACCATGTTAGGAATAGCCGTTGGAATTGATTATGCTTTATTTATTATAACTCGATTTAGACAACAACTTGGCGAAGGGCATACCGTCAAAGAGTCTATTGCTATAGCAACTGGTACTGCAGGAAGCGCCGTTGTTTTTGCTGGTATCACTGTAATAATTGGGCTTCTTGGATTATCTGTCATGCAGATTCCTTTTTTGACCATGATGGGAGTAGCAGCATCTATTAGTGTATTATGTGCTGTACTGGTTTCCATCATTGTACTTCCAGCCATACTAGGCATGATAGGGCATAGATTTCATCCTTCTAAAAGAAATAAATTCCTGAAAAAAATTACAGGTGCAAAAGAAGGGAAAGTATCTTCGAATAAATGGGGGGAATTTGTCACAAAACATCCATTAGTTATTTCTTTAGTGGCAATTGCATTACTTGCTGTCATTAGTATTCCCTTTTTCCATATGAACCTAGGGCTACCAGATGACGGGGATACCATGTCAAAAGATGCCACGGAAAGAAAAGCATATGATCTTATGACAGAAGCATATGGAGAAGGTGTTCACTCTACTTTAGTTGTGGCAGCAAAAGTAGATAGTAAAAAACGAGATCCACAAGAGATACAAAAAGAAGTAGCGGAATTTACAAAAGAAATTAGTGAATTAAAGACTGTTAAGAGTGTAACGCCAGCTTTCCCTAATTCTTCAGGTGAAGTTTATATTATCACTGTGACCCCAAAAACGGGACCAAATGACATAGAAACAAAAGATCTCGTGAAGCATATTCGAGAAAAATCGGATACAACGAAAAAGGAAAATGGCATTGAACTATTAGTTACTGGTACAACGGCAGTCAATATAGATATGACGGAAAAGCTAAATCAAGCATTACCTATATTTGCTGTGCTTGTAGTCGGATTAGCATACGTTCTATTAGTACTCGTATTTAGATCTATATTGCTTCCTTTAAAAGCAGTGTTAGGCTTCTTGCTTTCATTAGCTGCAACAATAGGATTTGTTGTGTATGTTATTCAAGATGGAAATCTTCTTGATTTATTTGGTTTCCCTTCTTCTAGTCCAATTCTTGCCTTCTTGCCAATCCTTACAATTGGTATTCTTTTTGGATTAGCAATGGACTATGAAGTGTTTCTTGCAAGTCGTATGCGAGAAGTTTACACGCATACAGGCAATCCAAAGGAAGCTATACTTGCAGGGATAAGAGACAGTGGAAAAGTTGTAGCTGCAGCAGGGTTGATCATGATAGCTGTATTTTTTGGCTTTATGCTTATGCCAGACCCAATGGTAAAGGCTATAGGTATGAGTTTAGCATTTGGAGTTATATTTGATGCTTTTGTGGTTAGGTTGACTATTGTTCCGGCCGTTATGACATTGATGGGGAAAGCAGCTTGGTATATGCCAAAATGGCTAGATAAGATTCTCCCAAATATAGATGTTGAAGGGGAATCTATACTGCATAAATCAGAAGGTAAAGATAAAAAGGTTGGATAAATGTAGCTATGAGTTAAAGTTTGATAGAAAATATTGTTTGAACCAACATATTAAGGAAAATAAAAAGAATCCATTTTGAAAAAGATTGATATGCTCCTCATTAGGTAGACAGATAATAAATAAAAATCTGTTTAACTAAGGGGAGTGTTTTTTATGGCTCGAATGAAATATTGGCGATTTTAGCCCTTTATGAAGATAGTCATCAATCAATAGTTTACATTACTACTAAATTTTATGTTAATCCTGGGCGATTAGAGATTGTAAGAGAAAGTATGAAGTGAATAGTATAGATGGCTTAGAAGAAGCACTTTCTTGGAAATGTTATTCAAAAGAGATAAAGTTAGCAGCCATCAATGATTATCTATCAGGACACTATTCGTTAATCAAGATTATCCAAAAATACAATATACCCAGTACTGCGCTTTTGAGAAAATGGATTAAAAAATATAATAATCATAGAGAATTAAATGATACTGGTAAAGGAATGACAAAATCTATGTGGGTTCCCAATAACTAAATGCATGCCCATTAACTTAAGATAACAAAATACCCCTTAAAATGAAAAACTACGCTATTCTTTCTTATGATTCTACAGAAAGAATAAAGTAATTCCATAGATTTTGGGATTATTTTCTTAAGTTACATGAAAACGTATGTATACAATATATGATTGACAATCAAGGATTACGTTTGTAATATGTATTTAGGGATTACAAATGTAATCAAGGAGGTTTATACAATGAAAGAATTACCTAAAATATCGGAAGCTGAATTGGAAATTATGAAAGTTCTTTGGTCAAAATCTCCTCAAACAGCGAATGAAGTGATTGAAGAGTTAGAGGTAACAATGGATTGGAAACCAAAAACGATTCGAACGCTTATTAATCGATTAGTTCAAAAAGAAGCTGTTTCTTATCATCAAGAAAAAGGGTGTATGTATGCATATTATCCTTTAGTATCACAAGATAATTATCTACAAGTAGAAACAAAATCCCTGCTCAAACGGTTTTGTGGTGCAGCATTTAAGCCTTTACTTGTGAATTTCTTAAAAGAAGAAAAACTTTCTTCAGAAGATATTAATGAACTCAAACGCATTCTGGATGAAAAGACTGAGGAAAATCAAAGGAAGGATAAATAGTAATGATAGATATGTTTGTAAATGTCTATCTACCTCGATTTTTTGACTGGGTAATAGAAACATCTATCATGGCAAGTATAGTAGTTGGTTTAATCTTATGTGTTAAAATCCTGCTAAGGAACAAGCTGACCCCACGTTGGCAGTACATGCTATGGTTGATATTAATTGTAAGGCTTTTATTGCCATGGTCACCGAATAGTTCTTATAGTATCTATTCTATCCTTTCTTACAGTACGGGAACTTCAGTTAGCTTTCATCAAGATCCTATAATTGTTTCTCTTCCAAAAGAACATATACAAGCGAAGACAGATAGAGGCGATAAAAAGGTTACCACAAAGGAGAATACCTATGCATCTGGTTCATCACAAATAGCTGAGGAAAGTAAGAAACAAAAACAGAATAATGGAAAGCAAAATAATAAGGGGTTTTCAATTTATACTATCATTTTATATATTTGGCTTGCTGGAGTTATCATATTGAGCTTTACTACTCTCATTATGAATAGACGTTTATTACTCTATTTAAAAAAACAACCTATTATTATAGATCAAAGAGTTGTCGAAATCTTTGAGGACTGTAAAAAATCTATGTCCGTTAAACGAGATATCCCACTACTTTTAGCTGGGAAGATTTCAAGTCCTACTGTGTTTGGATTCATTCAACCAAAGGTGTTATTGTCAAGTGCACATACGGAAATATTAGATGAGCAACAGTTACGTTACATTTTTTATCATGAATTGGCTCATATCAAGCGAAGAGATGTTGGTGTGAATTGGCTTATGCATGGCTTATTGATTTTAAATTGGTTTAACCCGTTTCTTTGGTATGCTTATTCATGCATGCGTGAAGATCAGGAACTGGCGTGTGATGCATTAGCTCTTATATATATAGATGCAAAGGAACAACTTGCATATGGTCATACCATTATTAGCCTTTTAGAACACTATTCAGGTTATTATCAGGTGCCCAGCTTAGCGAACTTAAGTAGAAATAAAAAAACTTTGAAACGGAGAATTCTTATGATTAAAAAATTCCAAAAGAAATCTTATCGTTGGTCTGCAATTGGATTTGTTACAATAGCTGCTATTTCAGTACTAACTTTACTAAATGCACATGGAGAAGAACCAAAACAAATTACAAAAGAACAAAGTATTGGAAAATCTGCAACGTATAAAATTACTCAAGATCCTATTGCAGATATTACTCTCAATTATAATGATGGAGAGGTAATAGCCTCCAATGTAAAGTATCAGCTTGAGATAAAAGAAAGGCCTCCTGAAAGAGTCAATGGAGCCACCTCTGTTGTTATAGATAGAAAACTTCAAAAAATCATAGAAGAGGGGCCGAATAATGAAGGGTTTATTGAAGCAGGAAGAGGAACAATAATCCATTATAAAAAAATAAATAACAATTACTAATCCAATAATCCTACTTATGTAAATGAAAAATCCTTTCAGGTTTCCTGAAAGGATTTTTTAAAATTTCATACGACACAGAAAATATCTTTTCAATTTATAATTATTTTCATTAGTTTAAAACATTTTTTATGAGCCATTAAGATAAATAATCTATAATGATCCATCAACCTAAGAAGTCAGAAATACCCCAAAATAAAAAAGTGAGCTTTTTTGTTACAAATTAGAACAAAATTTCGTACTGGGGGTACTATAAAATTTTAACTTGATAGCAATGCGGCAGGCCCCTATAAAACGTTTATTGCTACATTTAAATAGACAGTATTCCAGACACTAATTGCATTAGTTTTTTTATAAGTATTCAACAAAGCACCTATTTACTCTGAACGAGTTGAAAATGATTCTTTTAGAAAAGATACCAATCTTTAGTTTTGATGCAAAGATTATTCTTGTAAATGGTATAAGGAGGGGGCTTATTTTGACCAAAAGTAATGATGCTTTAAAATTAAGGTATGTGATAAAGTTAATAAATAAATCGGAGGATGAAATGTATAAATTATTGATTGTTGAAGATGAAATGAATATAGCAGATACACTAAAAGAACATCTCGAAAAATATGGATATCATTGTCTCATTGTAGAAGATTTTCAAAAGGTATTAGAAGTCTTTCAAGATTTTCAACCCCATCTTGTCATAATGGATGTTAACCTTCCTGCCTTTGATGGCTATTATTGGTCACGTAAAATAAGACAAATATCGAATTGTCCTATTGTAATTCTCTCTGCTCGTATGAGTGAGGCAGATCAAGTATATGGCATTGAAAATGGGGCTGATGACTTTATTACAAAACCTTTTTTATTAGGAGTGGTACTTGCAAAAATTAATGGACAAATTCGTCGTATATATGGCGAGTATGCAAGGAATGTACAGGAGAAAGCTCTCAAAATAGGAAATACAATTTTAAACTTGGACACTGTACGATTATGCACACCTAATCAGGAGGAGCTATTAACAATAAAAGAATTCCATCTATGTACAATGTTCTTTGAAGCATATCCTAATGTTGTAACAAGACAGCAATTACTTACAGCCATTTGGGATGAGGAAGAATTTGTCGAGGAAAATACCTTAACAGTAAATATTGCAAGACTACGAAAGAAATTAGAAGCCATTCATTCTACTTTAGAAATTATAACTATTCGAGGAATTGGCTATCAATTAACGGAGAAAATCAAATGAAGTTATTTTTAAAAGACCATATGAGCTTTATTATCCTGTATATCATTACGTTTATTAGCTTGCCGATTGTTATTCATCGATTAGATGACTTTGAAAATCATTATACCTATTTTATATTTCTAGCCTTCTCCTTATTAATCGTATTACTTTTTTGTCGTTATTTACGTCGTAAAAAAATGTATGCACATATTGGGAACAAGAACATCCATACGGATAGTTTCATGATTTATCAGCCAGTCGCTCCATACGAGAGAGCATACGCAACTCAATTACAATATATTCAATCCTTATTTCTATCAAAAGAAGAGGAGTATAAGAGTTCTTTACATAATCAGCAATTAATGATTTCTCATGCAGTTCATCAAATGAAAACACCACTTTCTGTCATTCAACTACTTATACAATCCAATCAGTTTAAGGAACCAAGTTCTCTTGCAGAATGGCAAAAAGTAAAAGTTGAATGTGATAAACTGAACTTCTCTTTAAATCAGTTACTAACGTATAGTCGCTCTACTAAATTATTAGCAGATTTGAAAATAGAACCAATTTCATTAAAACATATCGTACAGGAAGTTATTAACGATTTAAGGGATTATTTTATTGAGGAAGAAATTTTTCCTAAAAGCAATATACCAGAGCATATATTGCTTTATTCAGATCGTAAATGGTTAAAGGTTGTGGTTTACCAGTTATTAAGTAACGCTGTTAAATATGGAGAAAAACGCTCTACTATTATAATCCATTATGAAAATGGTCAGTTAGTCATTAAAAACAAAGGAGAAACGATACCTGAAAGTGAAATAAAACGTGTTTTTGAACTGTTTTACACAGGCACGAAAGGACGCACAAAGGGGGAAGCAACTGGCATCGGTCTTTATTTAGTAAAAAGTATCCTTACTACATTAAATCATCCATACCATCTACATTCTAAAAATAATGAAACAACATTTACAATAGATTTATCACAAAGTATAGAAACGGCTACCAAATAAGGTAGCCGTTTTGAATGTGACAATTTTGTCATCTTGCTGTCACGTTGAGAGATGTTAAGAGACAAAGAGCTTATTTATAATCAAATATTGGAGGATACAAAGGAGTGACTTACTGATGTCAAACACAATCTTAGAGGTAAAGGATCTTCAAAAGGAGTATGCAGGTGAAATTATTTATAAAGCATTAAAAGGTATTGATTTTCATTTAGACAGAAAGGAGTTTGTTGCAGTAATGTATCCTTCTGGTAGTGGTAAAACAACATTCCGTAACTGTAGAGGAAAATATTTTATTGCCTTAATGCTCGACTCTGTAAACGTTAAGAAAATGTATAATCACTTAGAGAAATTTACAATCTTTTTGGGGATTAAAGGGAGTTAATGTGCAATCGATCATCAACATATGAAAAATATTGGTGACTACTTTTTTGTTTTGCTGCGACAATGTTTCCGGAGGATGTCATGAAGAGAAGTACCGATTTTCTAAAATCTTTAGATGTAAAATTAATTTTAATTTTGTGTGTATTATTTATAACGAGTATCACTGCTATATATAGTAGTCAGCAAACTGGACAATATGGTAATCAAAACTTTGCGATGAAACAAGGGATTAACTATATAATAGGTGTTGTGTTATTACTACTTGTTGCAAGCATTGATTTAGATCAGCTTCAAAAATTTGCTTGGCCATTCTATATTGTTGGGTTTGCCTCAATCATCATACTTAAAATTTCACCATTTAAAGCTTTAACGCCTGAAATATTAGGGGCAAAAAGATGGTTCAAGGTTCCGGTTCTTGGAGCAATTCAGCCATCGGAGTTTTTTAAAATTGCATTGCTTATTTTAGTTGCGAGTTTGGCAGTGAAGCATAATGAAAAGTATATGGTGCGAACATTTCAAACTGATTTACTTTTAATAGGTAAGATCATTTTGGTATCGATTCCACCAGCATTATTTGTATATAGTCAGCCTGATACGGGAATGGTCTTCCTGTATGCGGCAGGAATCGCAAGTATTTTGTTTATGTCAGGTATTCAAAAGAAATTAATTGCACTGTGTACTTTTATTCCTGCGACTGTATTATCAATGTTAATATTTATATATGTGAGATACCCAGATATTTTTTTTAATAAGTTAGTTACGCTATTAAAGCCACACCAACAATCACGAATTTTAGGATGGCTAGATCCCTTTGAACACACAGACCAAGGGTACCAAGCTCAACAATCTATTTTGGCGGTAGGTAGCGGGGGAATGAACGGGAAAGGATTTGGATACGGAAACGTTTATATCCCAGAAAAGCATACAGATTTTATTTTTGCTACAATTGCTGAAGAAGGTGGATTTTTAATTGCAGCTTTTGTTGTATTTGTGTTCCTTTTTCTTTTGTATCGTATAATTATCATTGGATATTCAGCAGATAATCTATTTGGAACATTATTATGCGCGGGAATAATTGGGGTGTTAACTCTTCAAATTTTTTGGAATGTTGGTATGATTGTTGGATTAATGCCTGTAAAAGGGATCTCTCTTCCATTTTTATCATATGGGGGAAGCTCTTTGTTCTCAAATATGATGATGATGGGGATTATATTGTCTGTACGAAAAACGTATAAAAAGTACATGTTCTCAGTTAGTTAATTTCATAGAGAGGTTGAAGGTACTAGAGGGAATACTTCTAATTGGAATCAGAATATCTCATGCAGTTCATCAAATGAAAACGCCACTTTCTGTTATTCAATTACTTATACAATCCAATCAGTGGAAGGAACCAAATTCAATTGTTGAATGGCAAAAAGTAAAAATTGAATGTGATAAGCTGAATTTTTCTTTAAATCAATTACTAACTTATAGTCGTTCAACTAAATTATTTTTTGAATTATTCTATACAGGCACGAAAGGACGTACAAAGGGGGAAGCAACTGGCATCGGTTTTTATTTAGTAAAAAGTATCCTTACTACATTAAATCATCCATACCATCTACATTCTAAAAATAATGAAACAATATTTACAATAAATTTATCACAAAGTATAGAAGCGGCTACCAAATAAGGTAGCCGTTTTGAATGTGACAATTTTGTCATCTTGCTGTCACATTGAGAGATGTTAAGAAGCAACAAGCATATTTATACTAAAATACTGAAAGATACAAAGGAGTGAAATAATCATGTCAAACACAATCTTGAATGTAAAGAATCTTCAAAAGGATTATACAGGTGAAATTATTTATAAAGCATTAAAAGGAATTGATTTTCATTTAGAAAAGAATGAGTTTGTTGCCGTAATGGGTCCTTCTGGTAGCGGAAAAACAACATTCCTTAACTGTATATCCACAATCGACCCTCCAACTGAGGGATTAGTTACAATTAATTCAAAAAACCCTTATGAATTAAATGATACTGAACTAGCAAAGTTTCGTCGGACAGAATTAGGGTTTGTCTTTCAAGATTTTAATCTTGTTCATACTTTAACAGTAGAGGAAAATATTTTATTACCGTTGACACTCGATTCTGTACAAGCTGCTGAAATGAGTAAGCGTTTAGAGAAAGTTACAACTTTCTTAGGCATTAAAGGAATATTAAAGAAGCGTACATTTGAAATTTCCGGAGGACAAAAACAACGTGTGGCTATTGCACGAGCTGTTATTCATGAACCTGGATTATTATTAGCTGATGAACCGACTGGAAACCTAGATTCTAAAGCGGTAAATGATGTTATGACGTTATTCGAATCGATTAATAAGACTTTTAACACAGCTATTTTAATGGTGACCCATGACGCCTATGTTGCAAGTTTTGCCCACCGTGTAATCTTCATAAAAGACGGTATCCTTTATAATGAAGTGCATCGAGGCGATAATAAAAAGGAGTTTTATCAGGAGATTATGGATACACTTACATTTTTAGGTGGTGGACAGCATGAGTTTTAATCACATAGTTCTTCAAAACATCTTGCGAGATAAATGGACATACATTTCTTACTTTTTGAGCAGTGTATTTTCCATTTTGATATTTTTCTTATTTTCAATTGTATCATTTCATCCAATGCTGGAGATCATTCAAAAAGAAAGCACACTTAGTCTTGTAATGATATTAACGAGCTTTATTGTGTATATTTTTTCATTCGTTTTCATCATTTATTCGATGTTTTCGTTTTTGAAAAAGAAAACGAAAAGTCTTGGTATTTTTATGATTACTGGAGCATCTATGAAGCAAGTGCGTAAGATGGTGTTCAGAGAAAATATGCTTATTGCTGGTGTGGCTATTATAACAGCAATCCTATTAGGACTTATAATTGCCCCTTTATTTTTAATGGTTACTAAAAGAGTGTTACAAGCTGATAGCTTCGGTATGTATTTTCCAATACAATCTATTCTATTAACAATAATCTTATTTATAATTTTGTTCTTTATCGTTTCGAAATTTACCACACGCTTTATTAACAAAGAAGAAGCGATACATTTGCTAAAAGCAGATGTAACACAGGAAAAGTTAATAGCGCCTGCGCCATGGAAGTTGTTACTATCCGTAATTACCAGTGGATTCTTTATACTCTCAGCCCTGTTAGAAATGAATTGGAGTGAATCATATGGAATGA
The DNA here is from genome assembly GCF_030733445.1 of Bacillus sp. MMSF_3353. Classification (NCBI taxonomy): domain Bacteria; kingdom Bacillati; phylum Bacillota; class Bacilli; order Caryophanales; family Bacillaceae; genus Bacillus; species Bacillus sp. MMSF_3353. Next base: position 11,646 of record NZ_JASHJA010000039.1, on the reverse strand, counting down.
TCTATTACATTGGATTGTTTGTTAGCTCACTATTAGCCATTTACTTTATTATTACGCAAGGAACGTTGTTAGCGATTCATACATTACAAAAACAACCGTCATACTTGAAAAAAACAAATATGCTTTATGCTTCGAATCTCAAATCCAAAGGTCGTTCACATGCTAATCTTATCTATTTATTAACAGTATTGTTATTAGGGGTATTTGTATGTACAAGCGTATTGTACAGCTCCTTTTATAGTGTAAAAGGGGAAGCAGAATCCAAACAGCCTTATAGTTTTCAATATACCTCACTTCCAGAAAATAAAAAAGAAGTTGAAAAAGAAGATATTACATTTATTGAATATACATTATCTAAACAAGGTAGTTATGATGCGTATTATTCCTCATTTAAGACAGATACACAACGAAATATCGGGTTTATGTCAGTTTCAAATTATAATGCACTCGGCTTTCATAAGGAAATCTCACTAAAGGATGATGAGTACTATGTTGCAGCTGGAAATAACTATGAGCTTCCAAGTACTGAGCTTATTCATGACTACCCGTTTCCATTTGAAAGGCTTAAATATGTGGGTCTTGAGAAACAAAATATTTTAATGTCAGGGTCCCAAAGAGCATACTATATCGTCCCAGATGTGGTTTATGAAACAATTAATTATCCTGAATTAAAGGTATTTGCTTATGAAGTTGAACATTGGACAGAAAAACTTGAACTGGCTGAAACAATTCTTTCAAAAATTTCACCAATACCGACTGAGCGACGGATATCTTCTAAAATTTATATGTACGAAACTGAAAAAACTACAGCAAGCCTTCTATTCTTTATTGGCTTTATGCTAAGCATTATCTTTTTGAGTGCGGCAATGAGTATACTTTACTTCTATCTTCAAACGTCATTTGAAGAAGAAAAAGAAAAATATGCAGGAATCCGTAAAATTGGTTTTTCTAGAAAAGAATTAATCACTGTTGTGACCAAGGAGTTAGCAACTTTAATTTTTATCCCGTTTGCATTCGCATCTATACTTTTATGTGGAATACTGCTTGGAATGCGTAGCCATTTTTCATCAGTATTTTATGGAGTCACAGTTATAGGTGTAGGGGTATTTTTAGTGCTATTTGTTATAAGCTTTTTCATTATTCGACGGAGTTATGTGAAAAAACTAATGAATTAATAGTACATGTGTTTAATACTCCAGCTACTTAATCTAAATATAATATAGTAAGTTTACCCAAAGTTATACTATTCGAGAGGTTCTATTTTTTATAAAAGAACCTCTTGGATAAACAATTAATACTTTTTTATGAAAGTATATTGAGTATGTAAGAAAACAAAATGGCGTTTTCAAAAGATTAAAAGTATCTGAGTAATATGTAAAGTGGAGGATTTATATTTTATGAGGTTAAATGCTTTTCAATTAAAGATTTTTGCAATGATCTTAATGGTCATTGATCATGTATATACTTACATTCCTGATATGCCAATGTGGATGCATCATCCAGGACGTATTGTATCACCCATTTTCTTCTATTTTGTAGTGGAAGGATTCTTCTATACAAGAAATCGTACAAAGTATGCTACGCGTGTATTTATGTGGGCAGCGATTATGTTTGCAGGATCAGCGTTAATTCAGTATATATTCCCAAGAGAAAATGTACTAGGAAATAATATTTTCTTGTCACTTGGGTTTGGAATAGTTTTATTATGTGTGATTGATTATACCAAGCGTACTAAGAAATATTTAATAGGAATTCCAGCCTCTATTATTGCGGCAGTGTTAGGATTGCTTACAGAAGCGAGCTTGATGGGAGTAGGAATGACTTTAATTTTCTACTTCTTTAGAGAGAAAAAATTCTGGTTAATTATCACATATACTTTACTTTCATTAATGGAAGTTCCAGCTTTAATTATGAGTGGAGAAATTTTCACGGATATGGGACTATTCGGTTACAATAACCAATGGATGATGGTATTTGCATTACCATTTTTCTTCTTATACAACAGAGAGCGTGGTTTAAATAATGCATTCACAAAATATATGTTTTATATTTTCTATCCAGTTCACTTATGGATTATCTATACAATTGGATATTTCATGAGTAAATAAAGATAAAAGCTTTGCATAGTATGCAAAGCTTTCTCTTTTATTCTAGTATCATACCATTACTTCAACAATAGCTTGTCTAGCAAGAACACAACTTTATATACAAGCTATCTTCGGCTTATTTGTGTGTTGGTCCCTACACATTTTCAGGTTCCGAATAAATTTGTTTCTACATACCAATGTTCAGCTGGTAGTGGTCAAAATGCTGGTGTAAATATTCAACTAGAATACGATTTATTAAATGGGAGGATTTTCTAAAAAGTTGCTTAGCGATTTATAATAATAAACCTGTCACTACTACCCATTTTACTTATATTGCCTTCGTCTGAATATATTTAGTCTTGTTCTATATTAAATAAGACAGCTATTTACACAATCGCGTTTTATTCACATGATATAAGCGATATTTTTTTATATTACAAAAATGTAAGGTGTTTGTAACATTCACAGATGTTAGTTTATGTCGAAAAGGCGCAAAATAAGAAAAGGAAAAACAAGTATAGGAGGTATATGAATATGCAAAAACCTGTTGTAGACGTAAAAGATATTAAGAAAGTATATGGTAAAAAAGGTGAAAATCAATCATACGCATTAAAAGGTGTTTCATTCTCAATCAGAAAAGGTGAATTTGTTGGGATCATGGGACCATCTGGATCAGGGAAAACAACGTTATTAAATGTCATTTCTACATTAGATAACGCGACGGATGGCACAATTGAAATTGATGGAAATAATATTACAAAAATGAAGCAGAGTGAACTTTCAGATTTCCGCTCACAAAAGCTCGGATTTATCTTTCAAGATTTTAACCTGTTAGAAAACTTATCAATCTACGAAAATATTGCATTACCGCTTTCACTACAAGGTATCCCTTCACGAAAGATTGGACTGAAAGTCGAAAAAGTAGCGGAAATGTTAGGAATTTCCGCATTACTTCAGAAGTATCCTGCGGAAGTGTCTGGTGGACAAAAGCAACGTTCTGCCGCAGCGCGTGCACTTGTTCATGAGCCAGCGATTATTTTAGGCGATGAGCCAACTGGGGCGCTAGATTCTAAAAACGCAACCAGTCTTCTGGAAGCAATGAGGAGTTTAAATGAAGAACAGGATGTTTCAATTATGATGGTTACCCATGATCCATTTAGTGCGAGTTACTGTCAACGTATTTTATTTATTCAAGATGGAGTGCTGTATAAAGAACTTCACTGCACAACAAATCGTGAAATGTTCTATAAAGAAATTTTAAATGTACTTGCTGATTTAGGTACAAACAAAGCATAAGAAAGGAAGTTGTAATGTGTTGTTCAAACTTTCCATGTCAGGGCTAAAAAGTAAACTAAAAGATTACATTGTCTTATTAGTTGGCCTGATTATGTCCATTTCAATCTTTTATATGTTTCAAACCTTAGCATTAAATAAAGCATTCATTGAAGCGAATTCTATTATTAAGTCAATTGGATTTGTCTTCCATGCGGGTTCAGTTTTATTAGCAATTATCACATTCTTCTATATCTTATATGCAAATTCTTTCTTATTGTCACTTCGTCAAAAAGAATTTGGTATGTATATGATGTTGGGAGCAAAAAAACATAAAGTGACACTACTTATGTTTATTGAGACAATTGTATTAGGTGTGGCATCACTTGTAGTCGGGGTTGCTGTTGGTATAGGGCTTGCACAGTTAATTGGTAAATTACTGATGCAGCAACTTGATTTTGTAGCACCTGGATACCATGCATTTTATGTTCCATCTACAATTATTACTTGTATTTTCTTCTTTGTATTATTTGTACTATCAGCAGTTGTGAATAGTATTAAATTATCACGTATTACAGTTCTGCAACTTGTTCATGCTGATTCAAAAACAGACCGTGTTTCTGTGAAAGGTTCGAAAACTGTTTTCTTTGCTGTCATGAGTATTATTTTATTAGCAATCGGTTATGCTTCTATGATTTACATGGAAAATTTAAGAGAAATAGGAATCATAATCGCGTTAATTACAGTAACATCAGGAACTTATATGTTATTTGTAACGTTCTTACCACTTTTCATTAAGAAATTAAAAAGTAATAAACATCGTACTGAAAAAGGACTGAATGCCTTTACATTTGCACAGTTAAACTTTCGTATTAATAGCTTAACAAAAGTGCTAGCAACTGTAGCAATGCTAGTTGCGCTGGGAGCTGGGGCAATATCTGGTGGTATGGCCTTCAAAAATAACGCTATGCAGGCTGTAGATGATATTTCAATTTATGATGTTACGATTCACAACCCAACAGCTGAAGAAAAGAAGATTTTAGATGGTATTACATTTAAAGAGAAAGGTGAATACCGTTATAAGACTGATGATAAATACGTTTATTATCTAAAAGAAGATTTAGAGAAAAATCCTCCGTTTATAATGGATTTTAATAGTATTAAAGAAAGAAAAGTGAAAAAAGCTTCTGAAGAATTACCAGTAGGAGCGATTTCAAGATTCAGCCAAGAAAAGTCTGATAATGTAATTCCACAAGAATGGGATATTGCTTTCCATTCGCTTGAACCATTGTATGTACATCCTAATCATACAATTAAAATTGTCGATCAAAAAATGTATGTTGGTTTAAAAGGAGCAGAGGGCGCTGTAGTTATTGGGAAAACAGATGATTTTTTAACATACAAGAAAGAATGGAAAAAAATCGACAAGTTGCAGCAAGCTAAATATAAAAATGTAAACGCTGAAATGATGCATAGTAAATATCAAACTTATGAAATGAGCTATGGTTTGGCCAGTGGAACAGTCTTCATGGGCTTCTTCCTCGGAATTGCTTTCTTAGCAATGATGGCAAGTTGTTTAATGTTTAAAATTCTATCCGGTGCATCAAGCGATATTACACGTTATCAAATGCTACGTAAAATTGGTGTTCGCCGTGAATTATTAACAAGATCAATTTATAAAGAGTTATTCTTAGTATTCTTATTTCCAGCAATTGTTGGGATTGCACATGTATTAGTTGGTATGAATATCTTCTCGTTCATATTGGCTGATCCATATTTCAAAATTTGGTTTCCAATTGCCATTTTCGTAGTCATTTACGCAACTTACTATTTCATTACAGTGCAATTATATAAAGGAATTGTCCTTTCAAAAGAAGACTGAGAACTAAAAACCACTCTTGCATTGCTAAACTAAAAATATAGCAGTATATATTTTAGTCTTAGCAAACACATTGTATTTACTATTACGTATATAAAAGGAGACGAGAAAAAATGAAAAAATTAGTAGGAATCGGATTAGTAGCAGCAATTTCATTCGGAACATTATCAGGTTGTTCTTTATCAGGAAAGAAATCAAATGGTTTTGTAGTATACGGAACAGAACAACAAGTTCAACAATTAGCAGATCAGAAGAAAAATGATGTAAAAGAAAAAGATGTGTATAAAATGAAACTTGCAACATTAGAAAACAAGAAAGTACTTGTTATGGATAAAAAAACTGGTGAAGAACTAGTGAAAAAAGAGTTACTTAAGAAAGTAGAAAAAGATGATAATATAAAAGCAATTGATAAATTACCAGCTGTAACAGCGGATCAAGGTGTATTATTTACGAAAGAAAAAGTAGAAAACATGACAATTGACGGTGTTAAATTAAAATACGAAGGTAACACAATCATCGGTGATGGTCGCTTTTATGCAGATATGTTTGCAATCGTAGATGATGTTGCATATAACAAAGTAAAAGGAGAAGAAAAATCTGTAGGTGTATTAGAGTTTGATAAAGACCCTAAAAATGAAATGCAAGATACTAAAAACAAGGTAGAAGAAGTACAACTTGTTAACATCAAAAAATAAGTCATACGTTAAAAAAGCTTTGTGAAATTCACAAAGCTTTTCTCTTTACTCATGAATTATCTACTAATGTCGCAAAGGTGTGTTTCATGCTCTATTTAGGGGCAACACCATCGGTTTTAAGTTAACCACCAGAAATATCCTAATGCACATAAAGTTAAAATTCTATATTGCTCAAAAAACGGATCAACACCTCAAAATTTCTCAGTTCACTTCTATAACTGGTTTAAAATCAGTAGAACAACATCAGTAAATTATAGAGGCGTGCAAAAATAAAGATAAAGAAACAACAGCACATATTGTAGGATAAAACTGATTAATCCTCGGGGAATTACTAACTTAAGAGACAGATTGAGTTGAGAAATTTGCGCCCTATTTTTTAGGCATATGTACTGCATTCTTCTTTGAGTTCACATTTATATTGAATCGAGCAATGGAATTATTAGGTGGTAGCTGGATATGGAGTGCCTCATTAAGGTCTATTTTCATATTTCCATTCCTTTTATTTCTTGTTATGAGTAGAAAAAAACTAAAAGTATTATTACAAGTTATAAGAGAGGATTTAAGAGCATGGTTTTTATGGAGATTTGTAGATTTTGGTCTATTTTATGCTCCATTCTAAGTTTATGTCAAAAATTTAATAACTAAGTGAAAGGATATGAATAAAATCCGATGTCCCATATATATAGAAACATCGTTTTTTAGCGTAAGAAATTCTCGTTTTGTTGGTGTTACCCCATCGCTATCAAGCTAAGCTTATGCAAAGTCAATTTTAGGCGAGATTGTTTCTTTTTTCTAAGGGGCAAGTGTAGGTGATTGAAAGATTTGCATACGAAATAAACCCTAATGGGTTTCACTTTTTTGAATTAAGCGGCTTGATTATCAGACATGGAATTGTAAACGACACCTAATATATCAAAGACCGTTTTTTTCTCATATCGATGAGATTTCCGCCCGTTTTGCTGTAGGAGATTGAACAGACGAAGTAACACCTTTGATAGCTCTTGGGTGTTTTTTTGTATAGTTTGGAATAGAAGAAGAAAATAGTCTTTAATCATATATATGGCTTTATACTCACTAAGCTCTCGTTTTTTCTTCATGAGGAGCAATTGGCGCATTTGAAACATGATAGAAGAACAGAGTAGAATGGCAATCAACTGACCATATAAATGGCACTCCAATCGTTCTGGTTTTATCTTTTTACAATGATGAATTTGAAAGAATGACTTCCACGTTTTAAATAAAATTTCGATTTGCCAACGCAAAGAATACCAGTCATGTACCTGTCCCATCGGGACAATATCTGTAGGGTTGTTTGTCATATATACATTGATACCACTGAGTCGTTTACTACGAGAAGAATACTTCATTCCTTTCTTTTTTTCTCTTACAGCTTGATCTTGTAATCGTTTTTGTTGCTGTTGTTTTGTTAATCGATGAACAATTACACGAGCTGGCACTTTATCAATCATTCCTACATAAGCATCAGCTATTTCACATGTTTGTCCTGGTTGAAGAGAGTTCAGTAACATCTCCATATCTAACTGTATATACTCTGTACCTTTCTTAATTCTTCCATCTTGAAAATAATCAGGGTTAGGATTTTTTGATACATACGTGTATTCGACTTGATACGAGAGATATAGTAGGCCTCTTTATCTTGTATATATTGAAGGTCTTTTAAATGAAAATAACCTAAATCTCGGATACATAAATCATTTGCCGTCACAGTTGGGGCACACAGAGAGCCGTAAGTACTATCATGTTGTTTACCTGGACCTGTATGAATATGTAGGAACTGTCCGCTTAACAAATCATACTCAAGTTGAATTTTTATCCCAGCAGTATGGCTACATCCTCCTGCACCTGGATAAACCGATGAAAATACATCGGGGAGTTGAAATGCAGTTGAATCTAAAATACGAATACGCTTGAAAACAGAAATGTATGGAGAAGAAATCGGCATAGATGCGGCCAATTTTTTGCTTAGTAGTTCGGCTAGTAGGTGTTGTAAAAGTTGGACGGCTGCCTTATTAAACCGTTGATTCAGTCCCTCAGGACTGATGAGTACTTCTGTTGATGCTTCTAAACAGCTAGATAATTGAATTAAAGAAGTCATAGGTACATTTTGGCTCACCCATACAAATAAAGCTACTAAATCTTTTGCTTGATACTTACTAGTTCGTTGTACAAAACCAACATCTCTAGCAAGATCCCGTAAGGTATTTGGAGATAAAAAACGTTGAATCTCTTGAGCAAATAGTTGTAATTCATCAAACACAGAAACAGACATAAAAAACGCCACCCTTTCCTATGAATCTACAGAAAGAATAGCGTATTTTTTCGTTTTGTGGATATATATTTTTAACTCGATGGCGATGTGGTGTTACCTCAAATATAATTATTTTATTTGAAGGTTGTAGTTGTAGAATAAAGTTTGATTAAAAGGCTCCTTTCAATTCTTGTTTAGCAAAAAAAAGAGCAGCTCCATTTTGAAAAAAGATTGATCGGGCAAATACCTCAAAGATTAGTTAGAGGAAGTGATTTCCTTCAGAAACGCCTTTGTCTGCTTCAGACTAAGTATACTGGCGGGAGAGGCCATACCAAACTGATAGCCGTGACCCGCTTTTATCTCGTTGGGGTCGAAAAACAAAGAAGTAACTGGAACGTCTTTTTCTTTAAGTGCAGCGACGAAAGTCCTGGCTTGTGTTTCAAATGAATTCGTATTGCCGTCGGTTACAAATGCAGGAGGGAAGTCTTTAGTGATGTACTTTGACAGATTTAAGACATCAAACTTCGGATTGTCCATCCAGTTCTTATCACCCAAAATGCCCCAGCCCATACGTTTGATCATGAATTGTTGCAGGGGCTTTAGATCACTATGCTGAAATGCTGTAATATCAAAGGGAGCGCTATATAGTAATAAGCCCTTGATTGTATTCGTAGATACGGATTGCGGAACTCCCATGAGATTTGCATATTCGGAATTGGTTTGGATCAGGGCAAACTCCCCGGCCAAGAAAGCTCCCGCTGAGGAACCAGCCAAGATCACCTGCGATGGGTCCAAGGGATATTTTTGAGCTAACTGTTGCAAATAAGACAATACCTCGCCGACTTGTTTCGTCTGATCAAACAAAGTGGCTCCTGGCGCTAACTCGTAATTCATGGATACTACAGCAAAGCCTTCCAAGGCTAGTGCCCTTGAATAATCGGCAGGCATATACTTGTCTCCACTAATAAAGCCTCCACCGTGGATAAAGATGATCACAGGCAGTGGCTTCGAATTGGTTTGAGGGAGGTAAAGGTCCAATTTATTTTCTTGGTACTTGGATGGATATGAGATGTCAGAGAGAACCCGAGTTTGTTTCATAAGAGCGGGCAAATCGGATGGATGGGAGCCAAAATTTTCAGGGTTATTTTTGCTGGTAAGCATTTGGAGCACCCAAATGCTCGGCTGAGGTGCCCAAATGGTGAAGGCAGCCGTGATTAGAGCAATCATCAAAACAGCAATCCCTGTAAGCTTCATTAATTTGAATTTGCGCTTTTTTTCTATTCGTTGGTTGTGTATTTGTACTTGTGTCATTGGTTAACCTCCTGTATCCATGTCTTCGGTCTGAGCATAACCGGTTATTTTTAATATGAATTTCATGGACAATCTTGTTTATTTAATTATATCACCTCTAAACTGAATCTTAATTCAAAAACTTATTCAATTAAATGGTCTAATTGTAGCCTTGGAATAAAGTTTTACTAAATTAACTTAATAAAGCTTGATAAAAGAACAAATAGAAAAAGCATGTTTTGAAACAAATTGATCAAAACACCCTATTTTTATATTTAATTGAATAACAGAGGAGTTTCTATTAACTAGTTTAGTCGAAAAAGGAAACATACTGAGGTTGATATACAAGTGATCAACCTATACTGCAGTAATGATTATAATAATACTTATAATCATTAAAGACCATTCAATAACTGGAGAAAAGTATCCGTTCGTACTTAATGTAGAAGAACTTACACCTAGTATTAAAATAACCATTTGTAAAGGTCAGTTTTTAACCAACCCGAATCCTCCTCCAAACATTTAATCCTTATTTTTCCATATAATAAAATAAGAATGTGAATAATTGTAAGATGGTTATCTATGGGTATTTAACTCATTTTTTCTTTTTGGGGGTATTTGCATTTCTTAGCTTGATGGCGATGTGGGGTAGCCCCCCATACCCAACATAATATGAAAAATCTCAATCTCATTTTTATAGGATGAAATGAGATTGAGACTCTTTTGTTGTTTATTTGCTGGATAATGGAATGGTAACTAAAAATTGTACGCCTTGTTTGGTATTATTCATAGAATACGTGATAGAAAGGGATTCGAAAATTTGTTTTACAATATATAATCCTAAGCCACTCCCTCCAGTATTTCGATTTCTTGACTTTTCGATTCGATAAAAGGGTTCGAATATGTGTTGTATATTCTCTTCTTTAATTTCGACACCTGTATTAATGATCTGCATTTCGATATGGTTTTGCTCAGATTCTTGGTTTAACTTAATATAGACCTTTTCGTTAAGTGGTGAATACATAATCGCATTATGAATAATGTTTTTACAAGCTTTTTCTAAAAGAACACAATCCGTATAAACAAAAATGTCAGAATCGAATTCTTTTATTATTTGAATGCCTTTTTGAGAAGCAAAAAATTCGAGGTCTTTTGTGATTGTACCTATTAACTTCGAAAGATTTACTTCTTCTACTTGTGGTTTAAAGGTATGTTGTTCTAGTTTTGACGTGCTTAAAATTTCGCGAACCAGCTGTTCCATATTTCCAATTATTTGATGGTTTTTCTTTAAATATTGGTCACGATTTTGATAAGGGCCGATATTATATATCATCCCTTCTAAGTAACCTTTCATAACAGTAAGAGGAGTTTTTAATTCATGTGCTACAATGGCAAAGAATTCCCTTCGCTTTGTTTCTATTTCTCTTTCTTTTTCAATATCACTTTTCAATTGCTGATTCGCTTTTTGTAAATCAAAAATTGCCTGTTGTAAATTTATGGACATATCATTCAAGCTATTGGACAATTCCCCTAATTCATCCATAGAACGAACCTCAATTTTTTCGGAGAAATCCAAGTTTGCCATCTTTTGTGCACCTTCATTAATATAAATAAGTGGTTTAGTAATAAACCTTGAATAGAGATAAGCACTTCCTAAACCGATAACCAGTACAATGATACTAATATAGGGTAGAAAACGTACCAAGACCTGTGAAGCTTCATCGATCGGTTGAAATGTTGCGAACACCACAAGCGTTAAGTTAATATCTTGGAATTGTATTGGCTTGCTAACCTCATATGAATTACCATGATTATCTAAACTCCTTGCTGGTACTGTTTTAACATAACCTGTTGCCTGAGTATCACCTCTTTGAATCGCACTTCCTTGAATAGTGCTTTGAAGAATAGTAATAGTAGGAGAATAAATAAGCCTTCCCTCATTATTTTGAAGATAGATCACTGCATTATTTTTTTGTGCGTATTCATCAACAAGTGGTATTGCATTTTGAAACGTAAGATCTTTAGATTTATCAATTATTTCTTCGATTCCCGTTTGAAGCTGATCTGTTTTGTATTGCTCATAAAATTTAGGGAGAAAGAAGTATAAAGTTACATAAATTAAGGTTGCAAAGGCTAACAAAATGAGGGATGTAG
>NZ_JASHJA010000038.1:0-25295 GCF_030733445.1 Bacillus sp. MMSF_3353 | reverse complement strand
TTCAATCTTATATGATACTCCAAAATCTCAATTCTTGCTTTTTCTGCTAGAGGGGCAATTGGTCGTAAGTCTTTTAATCCCCAATACTCAACCACTACATCAAGTACTTGATGTAGTGGTCCATAGTTTACTTCTTTTGCAATCACGGCCATTCTATTTTCAAAATCAGGCATGACGGCACCTGGCATTTTAAAATTCTTAATCACATTTCCATTTGTTGCATCAATAAAATAATGCAAGTAGCCTGGTGCCGGTTTTGAAACAGATGCTTTTACAAGATAGGAAAGATAATATTGTCCATCTTTTTCATAAACGTATAAATCTTTCTTCATACCATCATAGTTATCTACTTTTCCAATCTCTTTCTCAATACCAGCTTTCCCAATATTTACAGCCTCATCTTCTGAAATGCTTGCAGTTGATGGGATATTTTTATTTTCTAAATTCGGGATAACTTGTCCAAAACATGCTTTCACATTATTATTTTGATCAAGTGCTACTGTTTGATCAGAGCCATATACAGGAATACCATTATATTTTTCAATAAGCTTCACATGCGTTGTTTCTGCTTCTGCTCCTGTTTCTTTTTCTTCTTTAACGATTTCAAAATGTTTCTCCATATTTCCTGCTAATTTAAACATGTCTTTCTTACTCTTTAAACTCGAACACAGTCTCTTTTTTATCTAGTCCTTCTGGCGCTTTCTACTCCTCCCCAATATAAGATAGTGTTTGAAATTCTTGGTTGTATTGAATCTTTTGCTCTGCTGCATATGTACGTGACGTTCCAAATGTCGCAAATGCTCCTAAAGCCATAACTACTTAAAGTGTGTCCAAAATGCATAAGGGTATAAAAAATGTATAAAACTGAAATGATAGTAAGCATTCTAATTATAAAGGAGTGTTCATTATGATAACTAACGAGTTAAATTGGCAGAAAACATTAGAAATAGGAGCTAGTTCTTTGGGTTCTTCAATAGGTACAGCAATAATAAGCGAAATCTTTCCATCAGAAGATAGTGCTCAAGAAGCGGTGAAACAAGCAGTAGAAGAAATTTGTGATAGGGTTAAAAAAATAGTTGACCAAGCCTTTTTAGATCACTATGTAGCTAATTGTGACAGTATTGCGAGACGTCTTCAGGGCTATCCAGAGAGCAGTGATGTAAATATTTTACACGGCATATATGACGATGGTTCAGATTTAGTATCAGATTTAGTACGTTTTGAAACGTTTGAAGGTATAACAGCCCTTGTTTACATTTGTACTTTGCATCTAACTGACATAAAAGCTCTTAGTGAAATTGACTCTGGGTATAAAGCTACTTTAAGTCGTTGTGGGGATGAGTATGCTGCTTTATGTGAACCACGTGGTGACAAATTAGTTCACTTTACAAATGTAAGTGTAGGCGATGCAATGTATGCTAATAGTGGTCTCTACGATATGATTACAGCTCCTACTACTTCTAATTCTTATCCTACACTCAAATACAGGTTTAATTTTGTAGATGAATGGGATGAGAATTTAGACACAAAGGTTCATATATATGATTCTGATGCTATATCACTAACAGATCCACTATGGTACACAGAATCTCCAGGCATCCCACGTTATAGATTAACGGAAGCTGGTAGAAATGCTTCATCTATTCAAAGGGTCTATTTGGGTGCTAAAGATGAGATAATCTCACAGAGAGATACTTTCTTAAATGACAGGTTAGAAATTACAAATAATATGCGTGAAAATATTCGCAAGGCATGTGATGAGTGGCGAAATCTTTAAATTCATAAGTGAAACGAGAAGTGAATTCCAACGTTTCTATGCCCCTTAACACACATTTAGGCATCTCTTGAAATGAATCCCTAAATGTGTGTATCATTTTCCTTTCATCGTTTAAATTGGAGGGATTTTTAGTTATGGTGGGTTATTCTTTGAATCGTTTCCGTACATCATCAATACTTCTTGTTCTTCTGGTGTTAAATCTTCTAATTCCTTAGCAACTCCAATTATTAAAAAATAAAAGTCAGGCTATGACCTGTTTTTACACATATCTCGGCTGTATCCTTATAGTAGTATGTTAGCCTTTATTTGTTAATTTCTCCTCGACGACTTATCGATAATATCATCAAAAACTTCCGTGCATCTTATAATAAAATCAGCATCCTCACGAGTAGTATCACTATTGCAAATACGTTCAATCACTTCTATTCCATATTCTCTATCTTCATCTGTTTTTGCTAAATATCTTTTATAAGCCCTTACAACTAGTATTGCTTCTTTTTGATCCATATCAATTTGACGTAGCTCATCATCAAAATCTTCCAATGAAATCCCTCCTATTTGTAAATAATGAAGTTATTTAATTGTATTATAATATAGAAATTTATTGTTATATAATTTTTTGTGAACTTGTGTAAAAGTGTAAATGTCCACGTTTACACTTTTACACATTAAGGAAGAAATAACGTGGAAGAATATGAAATTGGGTACTGACGAGAAACCAAATCCAAAGATACTAGTACAAGGGAATTTAGGACAATTAAACTATGCAGAGACGGAAAATATTGATTCTCACCAAACAATTAATCAAGGGGAAAATAATGATATTCAAAAAGTAGCTCAAGAATTAATACAATTGCTAGAAGAAACATCTATAGAGAACCCAGATGTTAAAGAGGATGCTTTAGATTTTGTTGAAGAAATAGCACAAAATGTAGTTCATTCTTTTGTGTCATGTCCATTCGAGTCGCCCCATATGCCTGATCACTTCGTTTTCCTGGTTCAATTTTCACATCAGAAAACTCTCCACTCAACAAGTCATACTCTAATTGAATTTTTACACCAGCTGTATGACTACAGCCTCCGGCACCAGGATAAGTGGCTGCGCATCAATCTGGAACTTGAAAGGTTGTAGAATCAAGGATGCGAATTCGCTCAAAGTAAGCAGAGAGAGAATGAGAAATTGTAGAAGTGTAGTAAATACATTTCGAAAGGAGGCTACAAAAGTTGAGTTAAATCGTCGATTAAGTCCCCCAGGACTTAATAAAATTCCTGTTGAAGTTTCTAATTGACTACAAAGTTGAGTAAGAGAGGTTGTAGCGATTTGTTGATTTAACCATACACACAAAGATAAAAAATGGTGCCCATGGCACTTACGTTTTCGTTTCATTCCACCTGATACTATAGCTAATTGATTAAGTGTAGCGGGAGACATATATCGATATAACTCTTCGGCAAATAAAGACAGCTCTTGTTTTTGATGCATACTCATAAAAATAGTCTAAATCCTTAAGTTGATGGATGTGGGGCGATACTCCATGCCCATCAACTTAAAATCTCATACCACCCCAAGAACGACCATTTTGTGCATTTTGCTCGTATTTATTGTTTTAGAGAAATTCTTACTTTTAGCTTGCTGGCGATGGGGTACCGCCAGCATTTCGGAAAAAATCACGTTAAGCAAACAATAAAATAAGCCATCCATATGGACAGCTTATTTACATAAAATTCGATATGGGAAGTGAATTTTATACTTTCTCATTGGTCTTTTTTAATCTACTAGTCCTTAATTCTTTGAAATTCTTGATTAATTCTTCTCCGAAAATATAAATAACTTTTTCCCATGGATGCCCTAAATAACCCCACTTAAAGTCTTTTTGCAAAAAGAAATAATAATCTCCATCCGGAAAAAATGGGATTTTCCATTGATGATCCTTTTCGTTTAGATTTAAATTTAAACTAGGATTCATCCAGTAGCTATCATGGTGCCAATCTAACGCATATATATATTCATGTTTCTCGGTACATAAAATAAGAGCTTCCAATAATATATGATCAAAAATATAATCATCGTCATCAGTCCATTTTCCTTCAAAGTAATTAGATAAATCATAAGTAATATATGGACAAGAAAATTTAAATGACTGTTCACCATCTATATTAGGATTAAAAGCAAATTCATCATAAAATCTATCCCAAACATTCTCATATTCCTGTTCATCTAATAAAATCCATTCTTTCAAACTCCGTACCTACTTTCTAATATTTTTATATAATTAAAATACCACGATGAAATTGTATATTCTATTCATTGCTAATTTACATAACGTCTCATTATCAGTAGTCAATGATGCATGAAATTTTCATTCTGGGGGTAATTAAAAATCTTAGCTTGATGGCGATGGGGTAGCACCACATCGCTATCAAGCTAAGCCCGTGTAACGTCAATGATAAGCAAGATTGTTTCTTTTTTTCGAAAGTCTATACGTAGATGCTTTAAAGATTTGCATATGAAATAAACCCTAACGGGTTTCCTTTTTTGAATTAAGCTGCTTGGTTACCAGACATGGTACAATTATAAACGACACCTAATATATCAAAGACTGTTTTCTTCTCATACCTATGGGATTTTCGCCCGTTTTGCTGTAGGAGATTGAACAGGCGAAGTAACACCTTTGATAGCTCTTGGGTGTTTTTTTGAATAGTTTGGAATAGAAGAAGAAAATAATCTTTAATCATATATATGGCTTTATACTCACTAAGCTCTCG
This sequence comes from Bacillus sp. MMSF_3353, assembly GCF_030733445.1. Classification (NCBI taxonomy): domain Bacteria; kingdom Bacillati; phylum Bacillota; class Bacilli; order Caryophanales; family Bacillaceae; genus Bacillus; species Bacillus sp. MMSF_3353. The sequence goes on along the minus strand of NZ_JASHJA010000038.1, from coordinate 20,752 downwards.
TTTTTTCTTCATGAGGAGCAATTGGCGCATTTGAAACATGATAGAAGAACAGAGTAGAATGGCAATCAATTGACCATATAAATGGCACTCCAATCGTTCTGGTTTTATCTTTTTACAATGATGGATTTGAAAGAATGACTTCCACGTTTTAAATAAAATTTCGATTTGCCAACGCAAAGAATACCAGTCATGTACCTGTCCCATCGGGACAATATCTGTAGGGGTGTTTGTCATATATACATTGATACCACTGAGTCGTTTACTACGAGGAGAATACTTCATTCCTTTCTTTTTTTCTCTTACAGATTGATCTTGTAATCGTTTTTGTTGCTGTTGTTTTGTTAATCGGTGAACAATTACACGAGCTGGCACTTTATCAACCATTCCTACATAAGCATCAGCTATTTCACATGTTTGTCCTGGTTGAAGGGAGCTCATTAACGTCTCCATATCTATCTGTATATACTCTGTACCTTTCTTAATTCTTCCGTCTTGAAAATAATCAGGGTTAGGATTTTTTTGATAAATACGTGTATTCGACTTGATACGAGAGATATAGTAGGCCTCTCTATCTTGTATATATTGAAGGTCTTTTAAATTAAAATAACCTAAATCTCGGATACATAAATCATTCGCTATCACAGTTGGGGCACACAGAGAGCCGTAAGTGCGATCATGTTGTTTACCTGGACCTGTATGAATATGTAGGAACTGTCCACTTAACAAATCATACTCAAGTTGAATTTTTATCCCAGCCGTATGGCTGCATCCTCCTGCACCTGGATAAACCGATGAAAATACATCCGGGAGTTGAAATGCAGTTGAATCTAAAATACGAATACGCTTGAAAACAGAAGTGTATGGAGAAGAAATCGGCATAGATGCGGCCAATTTTTTGCTTAGTAGTTCCGCTAGTAGGTGTTGTAAAAGTTGGACGACCGCCTTATTAAACCGCTGATTCAGTCCCTCAGGACTGATGAGTACTTCTGTTGATGCTTCTAAACAGCTAGATAACTGAGCTAAAGAGGTTGTAGCGATATTTTGACTCATCCATACACATAAAGCTACTAAATCTTGTGCTTGATACTTACTTGCGCGCTGTACAAATCCAACATCTCTAGCTAGATTCTGTAAGGTATTTGGGGATATAAGACTATGAATCTCCTGTGCAAATAATTGTAAGTCATTAGATACAGAATTAGGCATACAAAAACGCCATCCTTTCCTATGATTCTACAGAAAGAATAGCTTATTTTTGTGATTTAAAGAACATTGAGAAAAAACATCCAAAAAAAAGTAAATATTCAAAAATGGTTTTGAATTATTAATAAAATACATATCTAAAAATTGTTATTATTTCTGAATGTTACCTAATCCTTTTACTAGTTCTTTATCTAATCCTTTTATTAATTCTTTATCTAATTCTTTTATTAATTGTTTATCTGAATCTTTTACTAGTACTTTCTCTAATCTTTTTATTAATCCTTTATCTGACTCTTTCTCCGATTCTTCATTCTTCTTACTATGCCCCTCGAACATTTCCACTAATATTCCCATTATTATCGACATAGGTACACCTTTATCCAATAACAATTTAAGTAATCCAAATATAGAAAAACCCTGTGTGCTAATTGAATTATATTTATTATTAATATGTTGTTCTATATTTTTTTCAAAAAGTTGATTATCCCTAGTCTTATTTTCAGGAATATGTTTTTGATTATTGTTCACTATACGTGAAGTTGTAGTACTTAGAGGTGTATTATTTAAAACTGTAGTATTTAAAGGGTAAAGCCTGTTATTTATACTTGAACTGATTTTCATCTCTCATTTTCCTCTTTCATTTGTGATAAATTTAATATGAAAGTGTTACTCCTAGATATTACAAACGTATACACATTTTATATTCTCTTTTTACAAATTCTTCATCCCATAGTGTTATTTTACATATCTATTTATTATAAGTATAATATACATCTCGTTTAAATTAAATAGAGTGTTATACAAATATATATTGTTCTATTTTACAATGTTTTAAAAGTCATTATAAATAGATTAATTCCATTCTTTTTTACAGGAAACCAATAGGGCTGAAATGCGTTTGAATCTTAAATACAAATTTAGAAACCAAAAATGCAATTTATTCTTATGTTTCTACAGAAAGAGTAGACGTATTTTTTCATTTTAGGGGGATTTTATTTTGTTAGCTTGATAGCGATGGGGTAGCACCAACAAAACGCGAATTTTGTACGCTAAGGATTATCAGTTTATTGACAGAAAAATGGATAAATGATATATTAATCTTAATATTACGTTTTTAAATTTGCGAGGTGCTATATGCTTAAAGATAAAAAAATGATTCGATTTGGTTTATGGTTATTTGTCTTTTTATCTGTAATTCAGTTTACCATTGGTTATATAAAAGGATATTATAGATCTTTTACAGGTAACGAATTATTAATTTCAGAAACTTGGAAAACATTATTATTAGATGTTCCTGAAGGAATACTTGTTATTCTAGGAGCAATTGCTTTATATCAATTTACAAAAAAAGAACCAAAAAAAACGGCATCTATATAGATGTCGTTTTTTTGATAGATTTTAAATATAGAAATTATCTAGTATATTGTCTTTCTCTTCTTTATTAATCCCAATATATTTAAGTGTAATTTGTGGTGTACTATGATTGAGTATTTCTTGTAACATAGCGACATCTTTTGTTTGCTTATAGGACTCACCATACATGCCCATCAACTTAAGAATGGAAACAAAATGATCTTGAATCATTCCAATTGCTTTATATTCGCTTAATTTCTTTTCTTTCTTTTGTAAAATAAATTATCGCATCTTAAACATAGTAGAAGAACATAGAAAAATGGCAATGAGTTTGCCATAAACATGACTTTCTAATCTCTCTTGTTTGATATTTTGCCAATGATGAATTTGAAATAGAGATTTCCAAGTTTTAAATATGATATCCATTTGCCAGCGGAGGGAGTAAAAATCATGTATCTGTTCCATTGGAACAATCCCCCAAGGTGTATTGGTAACATATATGTTAATGCCAGCTAATCGTTTGCTTTTCTCTGAATACGTAATACCCTTTTTACTTTCCGTATACACTTGTTTTTCCTACGTTCACAAAGTTGTTGTTCTGTTAATCGATACATAATCACCCGAGTGAATAGTTTTGTATTTTTCCAATATAAGCATCTTTTATTACATAGACCTGCCCGGATTTTAAGGTATTCATAATTTGTTCTAAATCACCTTTGATGTACTGAGACTGTTTTTTTATTGCCCCATTTCGAAAGTATTTAGGAAATTGATTTTTGATATACACCATATTTTTTAATTTGAGTCGTGATATATAATACACACCACGTTGATCCATTTGATCTAAATCATCCAGTGAATAATAGCCTAAATCCCGAATACAGAGGTCTCAGGGACATAATGTCGCTAAACACTCTGTTCCAAAGGTTTTATCATTATTTTTCCCTGGTTCAACTTGAAAATTTTAAAATTGTCCACTATGTAAATCATATTCTAACTGAATTTTTATACCCGCTGTTTGAGCACAACCACCTGATTCAGGATATACACTAGCTAAATGCTTTGGCACTTGAAAAATTGTTGCATCTAAAATACGAATTCGTTGAAAATAAGCAATTGAAGAACTAGGAATTACTGATGTTTCACAAATTTTATTTTTTAATAACGAAGAGAAAATATGTTTTAAAAAGCAAACAGCTTTTTTATTGAAACGCTTATTGAGTCCTTCTGGACTCATAGTGGTTCCTGTAACAGCATGAAGTTGACTACACAGTCTCACTAAAGAATCACTCGCTACTCGTTGGCTAATCCAGACGCATATAGTAGCTAAATCATGCCCTCCAGATTTATCTGCAGGTTTCGTTTGATTCAAATTGAAATCTACCTCTCCTTGGTGTTTCCCTTTACTATTAACTACTTCAAATCTTCCGTGTTGTGTATCTATAGCGTAATAAGTATCTGTTTTTTTATCATAATATACTTCTCTCTTGTTCATTTTAGTTCGTTTATTATCTTTTTTCCAACCTTTTTGATTTGCAACCTCCCGAGAAACTGTTTTTATTTCAGCAACTCTTTCGTTTACATTCATTTTTGCGATTTTTTTATCAAAGGCTGCTACATCAAAGGAGCCTTTTGGTACATTTTTCGTTACATTACCGAGATTCTTAGCCTTTTTCTCAAGATCACCAATCTTTCCAAAAACTTTACCAACAACTCGTGTTGTACCACCAGATACGACAGCCAGCGTCCCCCATGCATAATCTTCTGGACCATATTTTTGACCTGTTACTAAGTCTTCCCCTTTTATGAGTTGTCCAATTTCTTTTCCTGTACCAATTATAGGCGTAATACCCAATATGAAAGATAAATCTCCATCATTCTTACGATCATATACTCTAGATGAATCAGCACCTAAATCACGTAGTGCATTACTCAAATCAATATTTCCAATGTTTTTGGATGCTGCAGGTACATCAATTTTATGACTCGCAATTTTATTAGCAGAGTCCATAATATTATTGGCAGCATCTAATCCAGACATAATATCTGTATGTATTGTTGGAAATGCTTGTTGGGCTTCTGCAACATGCGTTGAGACACTATTAATTAGTCCATCAGCCATTACTGCTTGTTTATGAAGTGATGCCCCAGCCTTCTGTACAGAATCACCAAATTTAAGGAAACTTTGATTTACAACACGTAAATCAGAAGCCATTTGTTTATATTCAGGTAATCTGCTTTTAAACCCTTCATGCATAGCTTTAACTTGCTGTCCATAGTCGCGAACACCGACTGCAAATTTTTCTATTTCACCTTTTGGTAATGTGCCAACCCATTTTTCCGCTGGTTCGATAAACACCTTATTAATTGAGAGCGAGTAAGCTGTTGTCATATCCACAAACATTATCATGGCATCTGTTCCTGCTTCTGCAGTATCTACAAACCACTCCAACATTTGCTTTTTATAGGCTGTCATACTATTTTTATAATTCGTTAAATCATTCACAACGTTAGCTTTATCCTGCTGTACTAAATATTTACCTTCTTGAATTTGTTGAATAATATTATCTGAACCCTGATTCGCTTTATCGATAATCATAACACTATCTTTTAGTAGCATTAATTTATGGATTTTCCCAAAATCCTCATTTATCATCTCTAAAGTTGCGATAGTAGAATTGTATTTTTCTCTTACAGCTGAATCAGCTTCTTTTTCATTAAAAGTTAAGCAACCAAAATTCCCTTAAAAAAGTTGTATTCGGAATATTGTAACAAAATCAAAAAAAGACCCTACAAGAGGGTCTTTCATCAGCTAATATTAAGCTTTTTGAACATTAGTAGCTTGTAGGCCACGTTGTCCTTGTTCTACTTCAAACGTTACACTTTGTCCTTCGTCTAAAGATTTGTAACCGTCGATTTGGATAGCTGAGAAATGTACGAATACGTCTTCTCCACCTTCACGCTCGATGAATCCAAAACCTTTGTCTGCATTAAACCATTTTACTTTACCTTGTTCCATAATTGTTGCCTCCTAGTGTGGATATCCACACATATTGTTACTACCCTTGCTCAAATACCTTAGACGAAAAACAAAATTTATTCTTAATCTCAAACCGAACAAAAATAGGTCTTTCTTAAATTAACATACTTTCTAAAAAATAGCAAATTTCAAAAATAAATCCTTATAGTAATTAACCACTAATAGTGGTTGCTGGAGAAAAAGTCACTATGATAGTCATCACAGCAAGAAGTTGCCAAAGGATCTCGACAATATCATTGATTTGATTTTTTTCAGACATTCAACAATTGATAAAATTAGCTATTTTCGAGTTAAATTTTACTTCTGATAACGAAAGTTATGTAAATAAGCTAATTTTTAATATTAGAGCAAACTCCTCCCCGAATGGAGAGGAGTTTGCTTTTTTCAACAATGAAAAAACAATTAAAATGCTTGTTTCTTATACTCACTAATGTACCTGAACAATAAAGTTGTCCCTGCTATATTAGACAGAATGCTGACTCCTAACATTACAGCCCATGCAATATTCTGAACTTTCATTGTCAAAGTTAACATGAGAAAGCACATGCCAACCGCAACAAACAAGAAACCTAAAAGTTTATTCATAATTTTACACCTCCCTTTTTTTTGTATTTTAACATTATAATGAAACGATATGTCATGTAATTTTGGGTATATATGGTATTCATGTTAAATTGACATAACGTCTCATTATTGATAGCAAGAAAAAAACGGATCCCTACTCTCATAAGGGATCCCCCTTTCTTTTTCTATAACTCTATTTTTATACGTTCCTACCGGCGGTGCATCCTCCTGCCCTCACCAGAATTTCCACCACGGCTTCTTCTCTTTCGCTGCAGCAACCTCATCCCGAAATTCTTGCATCATTCTCTTCGTTTCCTGCATCTCACGCAGTGTCTTCATAAGTGTCTCATCTCTTGCTTCCAATCGTTTTTCCACCCGCTCATTATGCGCTTCTACGCTCGCTTTAATTTCTTCATTACTCTGCTTCGCCTGGTCACTTAATCGCTTTTCCATTGCCAACATACCCTGTTTCATTTCTTGTGCCATAACGCCATACTGTTGCTGGAGTTGTTCTTGAATATGGAATGGGATTAGGTCTGTTTCCTTTGGCTCTTCTTTAATCAAATCTGGATTAACCTTTTCTATTTGCTGCGCAATCATCTTCGCTGCCTTCTCTAGCGTCATACCGTCATGTTTGCTCAGATCAATTAATTTCTCAATCACCATAATGTCACTGTCTGTGTATTAACGTCTACCACGATTATCCTTCTTTACTGCGAATCCTTCACGTGATAATACTTCCATGTACTTTCTAAGGGTGCTATCGGATATTCCTAGTCGTTTGTATACTTCACTAGCAGAATAAACAATTCCGTCCGTCATAACGTCACAACACCTCCTAGTGACAGTATTCCATGATGTTTTATAAATTCCTGCAAATAAAAAAACCGACTCATAAGAGTCAGTCTTTTAATTATTTTTTACTTAACATTATCTCGTAGATCTTTGATGGACATTGGAATAGTTCTATATAGAAATACTGCTAATTGTTCACGCGTAATTGTACCGTCTGGATTAAAGTTATTATTACCTACACCACCAGTAATACCATTACTATATAAAATTTCTACGGCTTCATTAGCCCAGTGTCCTTGCATATCATTAAATTGATGATCAAACTTCTTGTTTAACCAAAAAGCGTTTACGAAAGTTTGAGCAAGTTCTGCTCGGGTTACGATTCTTTTTGGATTAAAATGACCATTAAATTCGTAAGAGAAAATTCCACTTTTATATCCTGCTGCAATTTCCTTTTTAAACATTGAATCATTTATATCATTGAAAGGAAGCGGCTGTGACATATCATAATCGGGAATTTCCACCGTTCTATATAAGAATGCCGCTAATTCTTCACGCGTTATTTTTTCTACAGATCCAAAATAACCATTGTGGTATCCCAACATTATATTGTGGTCAACCATGTAGTTAATTTCATTATATGCCCAATGCCAATCGGGCACATCTATAAATTTACTAGTTTGAGCGCTCGCTGCTTGTATTCCCTGATTTGTGATAGTACCCGATGTTTCAGCCATAGAGTTATTCGCAAAAAAAGTTGTACCGAATACTGCTGCACATACACCTGAAATTAATAATTTTTTCATTACTATTCTCTCCCCTTTATTTTAAACGTCAATAATACAATTCCAATAATCATTATATAACTATTTTAGGATTAGTAAAAGAAGGAATTTTTTTGATTTTTATTCCAATAATAAACCCATTAATAGAATTAAATAGCTTTAGCGATTTCAACAAGCAACCTCATAAATAACGGAATCATTTGGACTACAATATAACCAATCCCCGCACGACTGATTAGCGAGAATCCCCGTTCCTGGCTGCCTACCATAATGAACAAGCCGCATAACGCTACAACGGATGCATTTTATAATAATATGACGTTGAAATTTATCGATATTATTGGTGTAAAACAAAAAAATCATCTAATAGGGCGGATTCTCTTTATTTCGCATAATTATTATTATACTAATCTAAAGTTTCTATATTTACATTTTTTCCTTTTATCTCATAATTTTAATTGGGGAAAGGGAGGGGAAAAATGGTTTAAATCAAAGTAACACCTGAAGTACTAGAAGACGTCGCTAATCGTGCAAATAATACCAGAATCGCATTAGAATCTATACATAATAATCTATGTAATGAAATAGATCGTTTATGTTTTCAATGGATTGGTGCCTCTAATCAACAATTCGTTCAAATTTTCAACGATGCGAGACCAAAAGCTTTTACATCTATCAATTCGATTATAAAAGTGGAAGAGGATTTGAAACGAATTGCCGAAAAATTCCGTACCGCAGATGCTTCATATGACGAAAATCTTGAAGAAGGAGCAATGTGTGGTCCGTTAAATAGTGAGAAAAATGATGGATCTTTACGTGATAAAGTTTGGCATGGCCTCAAAGAAACTTATGAGGATTTTAGTAAAGTAAAAAAATCCGATGAGTCTTTATATGATAAATTTAAACATGGTATCGATACAGCTTATAAAGATGTGAATAAAATAAAAGACACTATAGATGATGAAATCGAATCTGCTTTTGAAAAAGCTGGATTAGGTGTCCCCTATCACTTAAAAAAGGGAATGGGCGACGCTATAGGTGATGAATTATTAGGACTTGCAGATGCAGTTATCCATCCAATTGACACATTTAATAACAAGATTGAAGCCGTTTCTCACCCAGTCGAGACGTTCAATGCGATAAAACAAACAATTTCTGATTCTTGGAATCGTGATGTTACTAATGGTGACTCGTATAGTGGTGCAGAATGGTATGGAAGCGCGGCTGGTCATACTATATTGGCTGTTGGACAACTATTCGTAGGAACAAAAGGCGTGGATAAAATTGCAATGTTGAACCCTGGCACAAAATTAGCTGAGATTTCACGAACTGCTAATCAAAGCTTGCAAGACGCTGCATCCTTATTCAATCGTAACCACAATGAGTTTGCTTTAGCTGGTGGAAATAATATACGCTCTGTATTTGATACACCTGATTTTAGACAAGCTGAAGAAAAGCTATCGACCCATCAGTTTGCTAAAGGAGAAAATACCACTACTGTGAAACCCGGTGATAGCAGTTCACTTACTCCAGGAGGCGGACTAGCTGCACATGAAGCTAGAGGTGGGCATTTACTTGAACGACATGTAGGAAAAACGGATGAAGAACTATTACAAAGAATACAAAGTGATCCTAGAATAGCAGGTGCATCTACTTTTACTGATAGGGCATCAGCTGAAAAAATAGCGGCTACCGTCTTGAATAACCCTCGTAATCAAGCACGCATTCAAAGTTGGTTAAATAGTCCAAGAGACAATAATTTAATTTTACGTTATCATGGTACTGAAATAATTGGACGAGGTGTAATAAGAGGTTCTATAACAGTTGAAGATATGTCAAATGCAAAAATTGTACTTAAGAAGGATAGAAATGGAAGTTTTATTTTAACTGGATATCCATCTTGATAATAGGAGGAAGATTATGTTATTAGAAGACAATTTCGATAATCTCGAAGATGATGAGGTATTTCAATTTCTAGCAGGTACTTTTCACCAAGATACTTTCTATGAAGAAGCGCTCCAAGAATTACTAGAAGAGGTATCAAAAGAGTATTTGCAAGATGCTGTTATTTTTCTAACTGAATTTATTCAAAGCGATTATAGTAATACAGAAAAAAATGAATACATACGGTATTCTGCAGATGGAATATATTTTGATGGGTTAGAAGTAACACCATTAGAATGGCTGGAACAAACAGTTAAAACGATAAAACAAGCATTAAAAAATAATTAGTAAAAATTGATCGCCCGTAATAGGCGGTCTTTTGTTCATATTACTTCACATACACATAGGCTTCATTTGCTGTTACATAGTATGTTTTCCCTTTGCTATTGTGTACTTTAAATTGTAGGGATCCATTGACGTTTATTTTTGTATCAATTGTGAAACCTAATCCTGCATCTACAGAACCCGCAACATCTTTATCCTGCCAAGATGGAGCATCGTAGAATCGTAGATTGTTAACCTTTGAAACAACACGCTTCCCTACAATAGAAGAATCCACTGTGCTTTTCTTACTAAACTTCACATAAGATGGATCATTTTTAATCCATTGCTCACCGCCAAAATTTAACCAACCATCCTTTTCAGCCCATACAACATAAGCTTCTGGTTTGTTTAACTGACGAACCTTAGAATAGCTTGTACCAGGTCCTTTACGTAAGTTAACATTGTAACCTTCAATATACGCGATTCCGTCTGTTACAACTGTTGGAACTTCTGCTGGTTTAGATGGCTTTTCAGGTACAGAAATATCCACATTAGAATTATTGTATGCTCGTTGTACGTCTGCTCTAAATTGAGCTTCTGAAACGCCATGAGACTTTAAGTAATTAAGTGGATCTTCATGACCTGTACCACCCAGATATTTCGTCACATCGTAGTGAGTCCATAATCCTTTTTCTACTGACAATCCACGATCACGAAGGATTTTAGCCAATAACTTAACATATTTATCATAGCTGCGTTTAAATTTCTCATAATCGCTTGTTTCGCATAATTCTACATGAACAAATCGTTTATTAGCAGCAGGGCCACCGCCGTAAGCAATATACTTTGTATCCGCAATCTGATAGGAAGAAACTTGTTTAACTCCCCCTCATGGTAATCCCAAATTTAGTCTTGAAATTCTCTAAAACTCATTGTATTATATTTTTGTATTTTCTCAGTTCCCAAGCCGAGGAAACATCATCACTTCTGAAAAGAACCCGAACTCTATCGGGTTCTTTTTGTAAAATTAAAACCATCCATTGTTTTGTTTAAATAGGTTAATCTATCAATTATACTAAATCAATTAATTCGACTATTACATATTAAAGTTTAATACATATACTATAGTAGATTGCTAGAAAGGAGGCGTAACCATGGATAGTTGCGTTGTGTTTGTAAATGGACAACCTTTTTTAGTTCTCTCAGTAGCTGGTATTGAAATTGCTAGATTGGAGATTTCTCTTCAAGTAGCATTAGCTCTTAGAGTACTTGGAATACCCATCTGCGATTAATTACCAAATCTAAAAAAGAGGGCATTAGCTCTCTTTTTTATTTCTCCTTTATCTTTCCTTAACAACAAACAAGACGCCACCCAGATTGCGGTAGCGCCTACGATAATTCCTATACACTTAATCAAAATCATATTTCCTCACATTATTTATTTCTTTGCTTCCATACCCCATTCTCTTTACGATAAGTATTCTTGCCATTCATGAAGTCAGCTGTATTACCAGGAATGCTATATTTCTTATTCTTTTTCTTAGCCTTCTTCTTCAGCCTTTTCTCTTCTTGAATAGCTTGCCGATCCGCCTTCCATTGTTTCAACAAATCCTTTTCACGCCGCATCGAATTTGTACCCCTTGGATTAAAATGTGAACCAACTAATTAGATTCTACCTATTGATATAGATATCCTTTAACCCAAATGTCCATTTTGTTCAATAAAAAAAGAACACTATAAAGTGCCCTAAGCTTCTGAGTATTAAATATACGACAATGCCCAGCCCGTTCTAATGGCGCAACATAAAAGAGCTTTATAGCGGAATATATATAGCTCTCGGAAAAGGAATAAGTTGGTTGGCATTGACTCGATATTGTATGTTTGGGAATTCCTTATGTGCAATAAAAAAAAGAGCCCTAAAAGGTGCTCGTCCGATACGATTATAAAGAATGAATACGTCGTGTTCAGTTATTAGTATATGCTTGTCTCATTCAAAGTTTTACTGGTTTAATGTGTAATTTCTATCTAACAAAGAAAAAAGCACCCGTTATGGATGCTTTTTTTGTATTTAATCCTTCTTCTCCTTTACCACCAAAGAGAATACATTGTCCAAATTAACCATACGATCTCCAAATCTGAAGAATCTAGCTTCTCTTGCTTGTATAGAATTTTCTATAGCAGCAACTGTTACTGTCTTTTTATGCTCAATTTCAAATTCGTGTTGTTTACCATCGACTGCTTCTATACTTATTATAAATTTTTTCATTTACTTATCCCCCGCCTCTCCCAATCTATCTATTCGACAGAAAAGAAGAATATCCTACAAAACAAAAAGCCATCACCGAAAGGTGACAGCTCCTAAAGGGGAAGAGAGAAAACAAATGGCAAAGTTTCTCTTAGATCAAGGCTGAGTACTCGCAACCTTCTCCAAGCCACCGCATCATGTAATTTTTTAGCTCTTATTAGCTACGCACTTTACGTTCGGTGACTGAGAGAAGACTAAGAATAGTCCTCCCTATGAGAATTTGTCGTCCTGGTCAATACATCGGTTGTCGCTGACCTTAGCTGACAGTTGCCAAATTATAAAGGATTTATATCAAGACGTATGTGTTTCTTCCGACGCCTTGTTTGAACCAATACACTAAGGGGACGGAAGGGGAATATTTCCGCTGTATTGGCTCAAACAAAGAGTGGAACTCTTTGCCCTCGTTTTGGTCATTAATAAGAGTCGTGAATAATTACTAATGCACGAGATCACGTATACTGTTTTAGACTTTTAGAATGCAAGTGTCACTCAATCATGAGCAACCACCCCCATTCCATTTTCAAGACCGACATACTAGAGAGTAATAGACTTATATTTATTATCAACCCAGGGGACGCGTTCCGAGCTGATTGATAAATACAAATTAGAAACAGCATGACGAATGCGAGTTATCTCACACCCCCCACCCTGGAATATGTCATTATTAATCATTTAAGGGAATCTTACCACCCTTATGGCGAGATTCTTACCGCCCATGCCCGCCCTGCCGCTGTATACTTTAAGGTGTACTAATCCTCTTCGATATGCGGTTGTCAAAGGGCTTGTACATATAATTTACCGTTATTTTCATTTGCAAAAACTCCCCAAAAAATATGCTATTTCTCTGCTTTTTCTCTGCCATTTTCAAATGATTCCTAATGTAGTAGCGATCAGTTTAATTGCACTCTTCTTCTCATAAAAGTATGAGTTTTTCATCATCAATTCGTTTTGTACGAATGAATCTTTAACTGGTTTGTTGTCTAAGAACTTCATAGTGATGATGTTTCTTTCATCCGCATCTAAGATATGTTCTAAAGTCTTCTCTATTTGGTTCACCTTTAATTCGCTTACTCTTCTTGAATTTCGTATCTCTGGAAACAGACTGATCCCTTCTTGTTCCACTTCATTATCGAATCGCATCTTTAATGCACGGTATTCCTTTAAGATGCTGACTATTTCCTTTTGCACTTTCTTGTCATCGATTGCTGGTAATAAAGTTAATTGTTCCATGAAGGAATCCCCCTATTTCGAATTTTGGTTTTTACATTCACATCAGGTACGTGAAATTTTACTATCCCTTTGTTGAATAAGAGAAACATGCATAGCGAGTATTCCCACCATCCCCCCTGCATAGTTCCGTTATCCATTAAGCCTTTAATAATTTACGTTTCTTGTTGGCCATCTTCTCTTTCGCTGCTTCAATGCTATTCGCTACCTTTTGATGGTCCTGATCAAATTGAATCATGCCGTCAAACATAACTGGAGTTACTGCTTCGTCTACATATTGTAAGTAATCCACTGGCGCTCGTTCCGTCTGTTCTACTAAGTACCCATAAATATCAAAGTCCACCCTCGGTATAGACTTCTTACCTTTTGGTTGATGCGATATCCTTACGTAAGATTGAATGACTGATAGTGGTACTGCGAATACTGACTTGTCCTTGCTAAATTCAATAAGGAAGAAGCAAATTGCTCCCATCTTCTTTGCTTTCTCCAGGCAATCTAATTGATGCTGTGCAATGTTCTTTAAATCAAATCGTGTAGGATTCTCTGTGGACTTCGCTTCAAATGCTATAGCTCGCCCTTTATACACGCCATCATAATCTACTGTACTTTTAGCTTCATAGTAACCACTTAGTACAGACCACCTTTACTTATTAACACCTTCACAGGAGTCGGACGCTTGTTTATAAGTGCCACTCCCCCTCTTTGATATATTTCATTCGCTAGATTGATAAGCTTTTCAAAAGCCATACCACGGTTTCCTTGTCCCATTGTTATTCCTTGCTTTCTACTTTAATTGAATATGCAATATTTCATATTTCCTTATTATAATACTCCTTTATTAATCATTATTTTCTATCACACCATTGATATTCATTGATAAATCAACATTTGTAATTTAATTCCTGATGTTTAATCTCGCTAAAATACATTGAATTTATATATCAAAATAATTGTATTGGAATTTCTTGTTCTACACATCTATACGTATTTTATGTATTATATAGCAGAAGAGTAAGGTAAGAGTTACTCTTTGCCATTTTAGGAAAGGTCCTGTTGGAGACAACGGGGCCTTTTTTCGTAAAAGGATTATTTTGTTTGAATTCTCATAAAACACTTTTTAAATTCCTCAACATTGGAAATAGCTATATAATAAAAAAGATTAAATGTTAGGAGTGCTATAAATGTCTGATATGATTAAACTCTGTATTGTAATAGCCGTTGCCTTATTTTTAATGTTTTCGATAATATCAGAGTTTAAGAAACCTCAAAAAGATATGTTTTGGTTCTCAATTGACGTAATGTTTCTCCTTGCAGCTTTTTTACTAATAAAAGACTATATCGTCAAACATTTAACGTAATCGACTGAATAAAAACCAATGTTCCGTCAATAATATAGATAGGCGATGGCCAGAACTCATTTAATGAAGTCCCTAACCTTTCTCCTTTCCCCCTGTTGGAGAACCAGCCAAGCAGTTAGTTTTTGCTAGCTGCTCTTTTATTTATGAAAAAATATAAAATTCTTTATAATGATTCTTCTTTATTTCTCAATATAAAGAGCCTTGGATTTCTTTTAACAATCTTGTAGTATATGAACAAAGAGTAAGGTAAGAGTTACTCTTTGCCATTTTAGGAAGGTCCTGTTGGAGACAACAGGGCCTTTTTACATATAGAGATAGTTTTGTTTAATTCTTCACCATTAACCGCAAAAACATCTTATAATCGTTATATAATAAATTAATTAATGGATTAGGAGTAGATCAAATGCCAGTTACACTAGAACTTATTCTTTTCATTCTTCTAGCAATTTGTGCTATTGGCTATTTAGTAAAAGAATTTCAAAAAACTAGAAAAAGAACACTTGGAATTTTCCTAGAATTCTTGGTTCTTTTCTGGTCAATATGGAGAATATCGACTATCATAATCTGATTTATAAAACATGAAATCCTTCGAATAAAAATCAATATTATGTCCATAATGTTGATAGGCTGTATGCCAAAATCCATTTAGTTTTCTCTGTATCTCCTTGTATTGAGCAGTTAGCTTTTGCTAGCTGCTCTTTGTTTGTAAAAAAGCACTCAATTGACAAGAAACACATATAATATTCTGTGTTCCTTTCTATATGAAATAAGTTAGTCTTTACAAACGGATGATCTCGTCACGAGAGCACTTTATTAAGTGCTCTTTTCGTATTTCAAATACATACAAAATGAAATTTTTACCATTAAGATAATTATTAAATATTTTACGCTCATACATTATAATGGAATAGTTATTGTATATTGGCAGTAAGAGGAGCGACCTGATTAAGGGCTTCTCTTTTTTTATAAAATAGGATTATTGCAATCTCCCTCTGTATATCTTCTTGATCTGCGTTTCAGTGAATCCCTTGTACACAGCGAACAATTCAGGGAACTGGCTTAAACACATGTCAATAATTGTGTCATCTGTAGTTCTAATAAAGAAGTACTTAACTTCACCCATGTAATCGTTGTGTAGGTATAACTCCTAATCTCGTAATGGCAGCCATTAGCTTCCAAGACTTCATACAGCTTGATCTTTGTTTCATCTATATCAAATATCGATAACTGCCCTTCGTTTTCTCTTACATTCTGAAACTGTAATTTTTGTTCTTCATCTAATTCAAATTTCACATTTGCTTCTACAACCATCATTCATCCCCCTCAGCTATGAAAATAGCGTTTTTGTTTAACATAATAGCTCTGGATTAATTGGACATATTTACCGATTTATTCACCACTAAATCCATGTTAAAATCTCTTGTGAGTACGACATAGCTCAATTTTATGAAGCCCCGTAACATTTTCTGCGGGGCTTCTTTTTTTCAACAAGCCCTTAGTTAACTGTGCTGACTACCTTGATTTACAAAATCACTTTTTTAATACATTTATGAAACATTCACGTGCTATCTTCATTATGCCCTTAATATTATATATACTTAATATACGAATATATGTTATAATTCCTTTGTGAAACATCATGTGTTTCAAATACAACATTTTCTTGATGACCTCTTATCTTTCCGTAAGAGGTCTTTTTTTCAAATAACTATTTTGTTTAAATTTACCTTAATTCACATTAAGTTTTCTTAACATTCGAATTAATGACTGTATAATATAATTAAACTATTTGTATGAGAGGTGATTATTATGAACTGGAAACAAAAATACAATCCAAAGTATCTCTTTTACCGCATGTATAGCTATATTTATAAAGCCCTTGATGATATATCATGGTCCTTAAAATAATTGAGATTGTTATGAGTACACATTTGCTGTGTGCTCTTTCCACAGTTCCCAAAACGATCCTTAACTTTGTTTTACATGTCATAGCGCTATGCCTCCTAATCCAAATTCATGATTTCCTCTAAAGTTCTATCCGAAATATAAGTATTAATGATTTGTATCCTTTCGTATTTCTTTTTAGCCATTTCTATAGCCTCGCTCTCGGACTTCGCCTCAAACCAACGAAGCTTCCACTTTTCGTCTTTGTCGTAAAACTCTACTGAGTACGTCATAACGCTATTACGCTTCAAAAATTTGTCCACGGTACTTGTTGCTGTGTAATTGAAACTTCTCACAACATCCTCTAGTGTTAGTTGTTTCATGCCCCCAGCCCCATCGGACGCGATTTAATGATATTTTTATCTGCCTGATCCATAATCAAAGCGGTAATTTCTAATTGATGTCTTCCCAACTCTTTTGCAATTTCAAGGATTCCTTTGCCTTCCTTCCACATTTCTTGCAATCGAATCACTTCGATTTCATCAAATACCAGGTCCCACTCTTCTAAAGCGATATACAAGTTACGACGCAATTTCTTCATGTACTTCCTCTGCTGCAACGCCATCATATAATTTTCCTTTTCCAAATCCGTTCCAAGTCTTGGCATCCCAATTCCCCTCCAGTTGCAATTGATGAATCTCTCTTAACTCCGCCATAACAGCATGACGTTTTCTATCCACTTCTTCAGGACTGCGATTCCCCGCTTCGCAAATACATGGTCCAAACTGATACATACCCATTCCAATGCTGTTCTTAATTACTCCCGTTCCGTTACACGCACACATCTCAAATCCCCCTTTTAAAATGGCAATGCTTTTCTTCTGTAATCCTTTGTATCTTTGAAAACTAGCGCCCTGAATTTATTGAAGATACGTGATACAATCCGTTCATCGTATGCGCCCTCTAAATGCTCTCCTGTAAGGTTTGTCGTAAAGATAGTGGATTTACCTTGCCTTCCATCGAAAACATCGAATAATACCCTGTTAATGAAGTTTGTTGCTTTTGTATTGGCATCTAATGCGCCTAATTCTGCTCCCAAATCATCAACTATCAATACTTCTGCTCTTACTAAACTTCGTATAATTGCATCCTCAGTTAATGTAGAATCTTTATTGAATGTACTTTTAATCTTCCGTAGCAATTCACCAACTGTGACGAAGACAAATGACTTACCTGCTCCAGCAAGCTGATCCGCTATAGCGTAAGCAAGATGTGTTTTCCCCGCTCCGCAATTCCCGGCCATAATCGTGTTAAACACTTTCCCGTTGAGATAATCAGTTGCGATTACCTTTGAGAGTTCAAGGTTCTTTGCTCCTTCATCGCTAGTAGGTTGGTAATTATCAAAATTAGCTTTCTTGATGTTGCTATCAGCGATCATACTTTGCTGGTGGAACATGAATTTCTTCTCATTCGCCTTATCTGCATCGTATTTCGCTTGTTCCTGTTGATGAAGCTTCCTACTATCATTTTCAAGGAAACAGCGAGGGCAAACAACTTGTCCACCGAACTTCATCTTATTCATGCCATGCGTATCACACACATCAGAATCCATAGTCATATTCAACTTTTTGGCTATATCGTTTGGTATTGCTGCCGCTGCTCTCTGCATTGTTTTTCGCTCCTTTTTAGAATTCATTTGGATTGTTAACTGGTCGAACTTTTCACGTAGCCTTTTAGGAGATAAAATGTTTCCTTGCCAGAATGGATCAGCTTGGCAACAATCAATAACATCCTTAATCTCTTGTAATTCACGGTTATCCTTTTCGCGCATTAATCTAAAGTCGTTAGCCCAAGAATCGAAGTCAGGTTCTTTTTGTTTAGGGTTATTACCCTTAATTTTTTCAAATAGATAATTAGCCCCGTTGGTGTCGCAGGTTTCAAACTTGTGACGGGAATGCTTTTCTTTCTTCTTTTTATCTTTTTCTTTATCTATATCTAATTCTTTATCTTCTTCTATATCTGTTGCGTCACGTGACGTCACGCAAGCGTCACTTTCTTCACCCTTATCTTCTAGTGCTAATTGCTGTTGTTTCTTGCGTTCGCGGTACTTTTTGTTTCGTTCTGCATTCAATTGTTTTACGCGTTCTAATCCATCAATGTTCTGATGCTTCTCCCAGTTCGAGATGCATATGTACTGATCATCTGTTACATCAATCATTCCGAACTGTTTAAATGTTGTAGTGCCAGTCTTACAGTTGCTATCGGTCTATTAAAAAGTGTAGAAAGCATTTCTTCTGTAAAAGGAATGTTTTCACTCAAGAAAATGTAACCATTGGCATTCGTTCTACCTGCTTGAGACAACAATTTAATCCAAATAATTAGTAGTGTGTCTGCCTCTGGTAAGCTTTCAATCAACCGAATCTTTTCATCTTCAAACATACTAGATGAAGTAAAAGCGTACGAAGAAAGTTTAAAAAAATAACATTTGAACAAGTTTTCAATACGGATAGCATTAAAATTAAGATGATTTTAGTTGGAGGGAAGCACTCAAAAGAGTGCTTTAGTTTGTTCTCAGACATAAATAAAATTAGGGGTGATGTGTGTGAAGAAGAGATTTATGGGGATATTATTGGCTGCTATATGTCTTATATTCACAGGTTGTTCAGCGAATATGAAATATGTAAAACATGAAACTAAGGAAAAATTAGAAGATAGTCCGTTAGGCCCATATATTGAAAAAGTCGATTATAAAGCTGATAAAAAGGAAGACGATACCACGCCAGTATACATCCCAATACATGTAGATGAAAGATTCCCCGACTTATCAACTATGGAAAAATATGAAGTTTTGAACAATATATTTGAAAAGATAATGGGATCTTTTAATTCTGTTTCTTGCGGTGAAAATAATTCATGCCGTTACCAGAAACTCAAAGTATTCTATGACGATATATATGTTATGGACATTTTTGACGACATACTTATTATTAATGATTTTGAAAAGTATACAAAAAGCGATTATAAGTCAGATATGAATACAGAAAGAGAAAAGAAAGAAAGAGAGTACGCTAATAAGGATAATACGCTTAATTCAAATAATACATCGCAAAATAACGGACAATATGCAAGTAACTGAATAAGCTATACGGTCATATTCGACTTTATGAAACAACAATATAACATCCTAACAAATAACGATGAAAACTACATACCTGAAGTCCATGATCCTCAGGTTGCTGAAATAGCTGCTAAACGTTTCGGAATTACAGCTAAAGAAGCTGGATACATTTACGAGAAAGTACAGATGGATACTTTTAATTAAAATATAGATTTTGTTCACTTTTACGATACATTTATGAAACATTCGTATGTTACGTTATAAAAGTCCTTTTTTTGAATCATTTTCATTCTGTCAAAAAGCCCTAGTCCCCTCTAGGGCTTTTTACGTTTAAATAAAGAAATGTACCGTATTTCTCAATGCACAACATTACTTAACATGGTAAAATAATATTTGGATGGGAGTCCAATACATATTATTAAAATTAAAGTGGTTCAAGTCAGAGAAAGGCACCTTTGGGTGTCTTTTTTATGCATAAAAAGCCTTATCCTTCCTATAGAAAGGATAAGGCCTTTACAACAAATAATAATTGCAACTAAATTAATTTTACATTACATTAAGATTAGAGAATACTATACTAATAAAGCGCTAAATAGTAGGTGGAGAAAATGGAATTTAACGATTTGGGTATTACCATTAAAGAACTTCGAATTAAAAAAAATATATCTCAATCCGAATTATGTCATGGAATATGTTCACAAAGCCAAATTAGCAAAATCGAAAAAGGTGTGATTTATCCATCTAGCATATTGTTATATCAATTATCTGAAAGACTTGGTGTTGATCCAAATAATATATTTGCACTAACTCAAAATAAAAAATTAAAATATATAGAAAATGTAAAATATGTAATAAAGGATTGCATAAGACAACATCAATATACAGAGCTTTATGAAATAGTAACAAAAGAAA
>NZ_JASHJA010000037.1:0-27827 GCF_030733445.1 Bacillus sp. MMSF_3353 | reverse complement strand
ATTTTAATGGACATTACTACACGCAACATATCTTCATAATGGTTTTCAATCAAATTCCAATCTACTGATTGTGAAAAATAATCCATCAATATGCATATACATAGACTCTTTATCTGGTCTTAAAAACTTTAAATCTTTCCAATTACGAATTTGAGGCATAAGTTCAATCCCTAGTAGGGGTAGAACCAGCATCTTCAAGTGAATCTGACATTTCCGAATAATCTGATTTCAGTGGTGTGAATTTAATAAGTTTAAGCAAGAAGTGACATAGAAATATGATTCTGTGTCACTTTTTCATCAAAACCAATTAAATATCAGGTTCATTTCATGTTTTAACAGTTTAAAAAAGCGACATAGAACTCATGAACTATGATTTCGTGCCGTAAAAATCATGAAAACAGCCAAAAATTGTCTGAATATAAAAAAATGCCCATTCTACTCGAAGATGCTGGGTTTACCCCATGCCCATCAACTTAAGGATAGAAACTCCACGTTTTTCCATTGATTGAAAATGAAAAAACTTTTAAACAGTATAATCCTCTTAAAAATAAGCATACGAAATAAACCCTAACGGGTTGGATTTTTTTACTTATGCAGCTTTCTTTTGTTTTCCAAGTCCACTATACTCATAGATAACACCCATAATATCAAAGACAGTTTTCTTCTCATATCGATGAGATTTCCGGCCATTTTTCTGTAGTAGGGTAAACAGGCGGATTAAAACCTTTGTTATTACTTGGGTGTTTCTCTGTATTGCTTGATATAAAAGCGATAGATGATCTTGAATCATCCCAATTGCTTTATATTCGCTTAGTTCTCTTTTGTGCTTTTGCAACAGAAGTTGGCGCATTTTAAACATCGTGGAAGAACAAATAAAAATAGCAATGAGTTTGCCATACACATGGCATTCTAATCGCTCTTGTTTTATAGTTTGCCAATGATGAATTTGAAATAGAGATTTCCACGTTTTAAATATAATCTCGATCTGCCAGCGGAGAGAGTAAAAATCATGGATTTGTTCCATCGGAACCACCTCCCAAGGCGTATTCGTAACATATATATTGATACCCGTTAATCGTTTACTCTTTTCTGAAAACGTAATCCCCTTTTTACTTTCGGTATAGCTTTGTTTTTTTCTACGTTCCAGTATTTGTTCCTCTGTTAATCGGTAGATAATTACTCTTGTAAATAATCTTTGATTCTTGTCAATATACGACTCTTTTATTTCGTACGTTTGTCCTGGTTTTAACGTGTTCATAATGTTCTCTAAATCAACTTGGATATACTGTGACTGTTTTTTGATTGTCCCATTTCGAAAATATTCCGGAAATAGATTTTTCGTATAGACGGTATGGTTTAACTTAAGTCTTGATATATATAGCACACGCCACGTTGATCCATTTGATCTAAATCTTCTAATGAAAAATAGCCTAAATCACGAATACACAGATCACCCGGCCGTAAGGTATCTAAACAATCTGTTCCAAATGTTTTATCATTATTTTTCCCTGGCCCTACCTGGAAGTTTAGAAACTATCCGCTGTGTAAGTCATATTCTAATTGAATCTTGATACCTGCTGTTTGTGCACAACCACCTGACCCAGGATATACATGTGCTAAATGTTTCGGTACTTGGAAGATTGTCGCATCTAAAATACGGATTCGTTGAAAATACGTGAGTGCTGCACTTGAAATGGCTGATGTTTTACAAAGTTTACTTTTCCATAATACAGAAAAAATATATTTCGAAAATTCAACCGCTTTTTTATCAAAGCGTTTATTGAGTCCTTCTGGACTCATAAGAGTGCCTGTGGCTGCGTGTAATTGACTGCATAGTCGAACGAGAGAATCACTCGCTGTACGTTGACTGACCCAGATACATATGGTAGCTAATTCATTTCCTGAAAATTTTCGTTTTCTTTTTACAAAACCTAATTTTTTTGCGAGTTCTTCCAAAAGAGAAGGGGTTAAATGACGATACAGCTCTTCAGAAAAGAGTTGTAGTTCATCTTGAATCGAAAGATTCATAAAAAATGTCATCCTTTCTAGCTAGCTTTTTAGAAAGAATAACGTTTTTTGACACTTGAGGGTAGTCTTATTTCTTAAGTTGATGGGCATGTGGGTTTACCCCTAGTAGAACAAGATCATCGCTTTATAAAGAAGCGTATCCGTTCTATGCTAGGGCTCAAATCTTTTGACACAGCTATATCTATTCTTTCTGGAGTAGAAGCCATGCATATGATTAAAAAAGAACAGATTAATTTACGGAACCAGTCTATCCAAAATCAGAAAGAATTCGTCCATCAATTGTTTGGACTTGTAGCATAAGATAGGATTCCGTTAGGAATATATATGCTGTATTCTCTTTTACTTTATTTTTGCACCAGAACCAAAATTTCTTATCCACAGAAATGGGAAGAGTAACACACACCATCTTGTTTTTGCTGTTTTATTTTTGATTCAATAAAGCTAAAATCATCTTCTGGAAGGGTCTGAATAAACGTTTTTTCCATAAAAAACTCCTTTTTAGTTATATTCTAACCATATTTTTTAACGGATTGGCTTTTCTAAAACACAATCTTTAATTGGAATTTTTTCTAAGATAACTTTGCTTTCAAATTCATTAATACAAGTTGCTAATTTTTTTATAATTTCTCCTGATTTTTCTTCTGAAAATAAAGACATTGGATAAAGTAAGAAAGCAATTTTATCTGTATCATCTGGAGTTACTTTAAACTCTGGCACAATACTAATCAATGGAATTTCTCGACCTTTATGATTTTCACTCCAGCAATATTGAATGAATGCTTTAGCAATTTCATTAGCATCATAATGTGGAAATTCAGTTAAAATGTGATGAAATGAAATCGTAAAAACAATTTCCCATCCTAGTGAAGCACTATTAATAACAGAGATACCATTTAAATTTTGTAGCTCTTTTTCAAATAATAAACTCAGCGTATGTAGCCTAACCAAATATTCTTGAAAGCCTTTCCTCCCTAACCGATTCATTGCTACCCATGCAGCCGCAATACCGGTAGCTGGTCGAGAATTTTCAATTGTGTATCGGTACGAACGAAAGTTTCCAAATTCATAATCATTTTCACTATATGTATATGTACCCTCATTTAGGTAATTAAAACACTCATCGGTTTTTGAAACAAACACGCTCGTCGAATAGGGACATAAGCCATTTTTATGCATATCTACCCCAAATGAATCAAAACGTGAAACACCTTCCATTTTTTCTATTACTCGTTTAATTTTAAAACGAATTTCAGGATTCTCAACACGCTGTTCCCATTCTCTTTCACTTAGACCCATAAAATTAAACCATAACCAGCCTATTACACTATCTAGATGAAAGTATGGAAAATAAGTTTGTTCGGTTTCTTTAAAGACTTTCTCCACGCATTGATAAACCTCATTTGTATCATCGCACGCAAAATTGATCGTAGTTCCACCACAACAAACGATCGCTGCAATACGTTTATCTTTAGCTAATTGCTCTTCAATCACTTGTTCTAAATCATTTACATCCATACGCCAATCTTCTTTTGTTCTAATCCTAATACATTGATTTGCACCTAATCCCAGTAGTGAACATACATGTTCAACACAATAATGAGCTCCTTCATTTGTTAAAATAACGAGATCTTTTGGAAGCCCTTCACGTCTAGATTCAGGAGATATTTTTGAAATTGCTGATTTAATTGCATACAAAAGGGTTAATTTTCCGCCATTACAAGAGATTCCATGCGATTGTTCCCATCCTACTAAACGACCAATAGCTCGTGCTATACGTTGTTCAAATAAAATAGTTTTCCCACCAAAAGCATCCATTAAACTATTGGAATTGTATAGTTGTGTCATCGTTGTTGCCGCCACTGTATCTAACAATGGTGATGGTACCATGTTGAAGAGTGCATATGGAGACTGTGGACGAATACTTCCTTCAAACATCTCAGTAAGGCTTGCTAAAACCTCCTTTGAATTCCTTCCCTGTTCAGGTATATAACTCTTCCTTAATTCTTCTTGGTAATTAAAAGAATCCACAGAAAATTTAGGATTGAGGTAATTATTAACTTGCAGTTGTTTTTGAAGGAAAACAGTTTTATTTAGTAATGTCTCTACATTATCTTCTTGTGGATGTAAAAATTCTTTTTCGATAATAAGTTTATTTTTCATTCCGAACCTCCATGAATATACATTTCTACCCTACCAATGAAATTAAAAAGTTCTTCATTTTAAATCACACATTTTAAAGAAGATCATACCATCTATTATATAATCATTGGATTTAAAATACCTAATAATCACAATATTGTAACATTTTGTTTTTAATGTGAAAAGATCGGCTTGATTTGAGAAATAAAGTTTAACTGAAAACCTAATCTTATTATTGGTGTCATGCGGATTTTAGTGTTGACTAATGTTTATTCGGTTTTGTTGCAAAGTTTTCTAAGTGAGTTTACACTTTAGAAAAAAGGTACGAGGAGAATCACAAATGCGAAGTCTTCAAAGAGACTCCGCCTTTTCAATGTACAATGAACTTCAACAATTATTAGCTACTCCTTAAACATTGTTCCTCATTTACCAACCTGTTTATGTTTTTTTCAAACTTTGCAACAGAACCTATAATAAAATTCAAGTATAATAAGGGGGATTAATTAAAGGATTTTTCAAAGCATGATTACAGCTATTATAGAAAAATTACAAGAGACCGTGAATCCCTATTGGATAATTGTATTTGGCTCTACAGCAGAGGACAGAGAAAGAGAAGATAGTGACATTGATATAACTTATTTAAGTAACATAAAATTAGGGGATTATTAACGTTTTTTATTAGCACAGGAGTTAGCGGATATTGTTCATAGAGATGTTGACTTAGTTGATTTATCAGAAGCTTCTACAGTTTTCCAATCTCAAATTATACATACAGGGAAGACGATATTTTGTTCGGATGAAGAGCGAAAAACAATTTTTGAAATGAAAACTTTAAAAATGTATTCAAAATTGAATAAGGAACGCAAAATCGTGTTTGAGGATATAAAGAAAAGAGGTTCTATATATGAAGAATGAAGTTATTTTTAATAAAATTTCTACAATGGAGCGTTGTATAAAAAGAATTCAAGAGGTATATGGAAATAACCCTGATAATTTAGTGGATTATACAAAGCAAGATTCTATAATATTAAACATACAAAGGGCATGCGAAGCAAGTATTGATTTAGCAATACATATTGTTGCTAGGAAGAAATTAGGATTACCTCAATCGAGCCAAGAAGCATTTGATTTGCTAGTTACAGCAAGTTTGCTTAGTAAAGAGTTAGCAGGTAAGCTAAAAGTAATAGTCGGGTTTCAAAATATCGTTATTCATGACTATCAAAGTGTAAATTTAGATTTTGTACATCAAATTATTGAGAAACATTTAAATTACTTTAAATTATTTACAAAGAAAGTTTTGGAGATATTGGAATTATAGAGGAATAGGTCTTAGGGTCATGACTATATAAATAAGAAGAGATTAATAGGGTGCTATAAATTGTGGTGGAACATAACAACATACTAAATTTATAGATAGTAAAGCGTAATTAAATAGATGTATTGTAGAAAGATACTTTCTTAGAAGTGTCTTTTTTAAATTTATTTTTTTGTATTCAATATAAGCCTTTTGGTGATTATTTCAATGTATATTTTGGGTATTATGCAAAAATGCATTTTTAGTATTGTACATAAGGATTTCAGGTTAAAGATTTATCACTTTCTGACAGAAGAATCCTTCCACAAAATACCCAAGGTACGGATTTAAATTATGTGGGTGAAATCTTAGTAAATAAATCAGAAATAAACGCATTTGGAATATTGCGGAAAATATAGAGTGCTTATTAGCAAAAGTAATGGGGGGAATATGGGAATCTTAATGTATTATTGTATAAATAAAAGAGAAGAAATCGAATATTCAAAAAAGATTTTAGAAAATTTTAAATATTTTTAATTATATTCGGTTATGTTATGTTGTAGATATCATAATTACCAATATAAAGGAGATGAAAAAATAATTAAGAATCTTTATTGGATTTTATTTTGATTAGTATTTGAGATGACTTATCAAAAGGAATCTCAAATAAAAACAACTACGACATAAGTGTAATTAAGTTGAATAGACAACCTTGAATTTTAACTAAGTTCTAGAAGTTTAGTAAGATTAATTTATCAGAAAATTCATTTTATATAAGAGGAATTAGACGCTGAGAATACCTCTTTTTAGTGAAAAATAATATTCTTTAAAAGTAAAAATCTAATTTCATATTATATCACGCCTTCTATATTTGTTGTTTTATAAAGGATATATTCTCATTAGATACAGCTAATAATTTTATCCAATGTATTAAAATGTATACAGGTCTGTTATAAAAAATTTTTAGCTTGTTATCTTCAAATGAGTTTATACTAGATTATCTTTTAAATTAGGAGTATGTGTAATGAAACCTTTATTTGATATTGTAATTTGTGATTTAGATGGTACCCTGATAAGAAACAATAAGAAACTTAGTACTAAAACAATCGAGACCATACAACACCTGAATAAGAAAAAAATACCTGTTATTCTTGCAACTGCTAGGGCCCCGAGAGATATAGAAAATTATTTAGATACCTTATCAATTGAGACACCTAGCATTTGTTATAATGGAGCACTAATCTTTGAAAGAAGAAATAATAAGGTTCTTTCAACTAATATGATTGATGCATTAATAGTCGGAAAATTATTCGAAGTTTTAAAAGCAGGAAGATATATAGATAATTATTTAGCGGAAAAAAATAATAAATTTTGGGTTGAATCAATCGATGACGATGTCCAAGGATGGATTAATATGGGGTGTCCACCACATGCAATAGGATATCCCTCAGATTTTGTGGAAGACCATTTATCCAAATTACTAGTTCGAGGAGATATCCCTGAAATTATCGGAATTTTAGAAAAACAATTCAAGGATCAATTAATCTATACATTTTCAGACTCTAGAAGGGTTTGGATGGAAATTTTGTGCAAAAATGCAGGGAAAGCAGCTTCCGTAAAATGGATAGCAAGTCACTATAATGTACCCCTTTCAAAAATAGTAGCTTTTGGAGATGCGGAAAATGATATTGAAATGTTGGAACTGGCTGGTTTAGGTGTTGCAATGGGAAATTCTGAAGAGCATGTTAAATTCAAAGCAAATCGAGTTGCTCCAACAAATGAGGATGATGGGGTAGCATCTATCTTGGAAGAGCTTTTTTTATTAAAAAATCAGAATTAGAGGAAGGGAAAGGTGAATTTATATGATAAAGAGCGGTTTGTTATATACATGTGGTAAATCGAAGGCTATGTATTATGCAGAGGAAGATGAATTACTTATCATGCATTTTTTGGATAGTGTATCTTCTTATACACAAAATAAAAATGCCCGAATTAGTGGAACTGGAATATTAAGATGTGAATTTTCATCCCACATTTTTGAAATGTTGCATAAGAAAGGGATACCAAATCATTATATTTCGAATTTAGGAAATGGAAGAATGAAAGTGAATAATTTAGATATGATTAAATTAGAAGTAATTCCAAGAAATGTTGCTGCTGGCTCCATTGTGAGGAATTTTCCTATTCAACATGGACAAGTTTTTGATCCACCAATCTTAAAGCTTGATCTGAAGTATTCAAATGATCCAATGCTGAATTCAGATTATATTCTTGCGATGGGGGTTGCTACTAAGAAAGAGCTAGCTGTTATAAGAGATTTAGCATTTGAATTAAATTCAATTTTAAAGGAATTTTTTATTGAACGGGGAGTTAAGCTAGTTGATTTTAAATTTGAGATTGGTAGGGATTCAAGAGGGAACTTGATGATAGGGGATGAGATTTCACCGGACGGTATGCGTTTATGGGATATAGAAACAAACAAATCTTTAGATAAAGATGTTTTTCGCTATAATAAGGGGAATTTAGTAGATGCGTATGAAGAAGTATTAAAACGTATAATGCCATTAGAAAGTATGAATCAATAAGATGAATAAGCTAGATGCAGTGTTTATTAGATATTCAGCTGATACAGCTAGCTTTGAATTGGATCCCCAAAGATCACCTGTTTGTTATGTAAATCCAGGACAAGAAATTATGCTTGAGACAATGAATGCATTTTCTCAAGAAACTGATAGTGAAGAAGAATTAAATGATGTAATTGAAAAAGGGAAACATCATCCTTTCACAGGACCAGTATATATTAATGGAGCTTTACCAGGAATGACAATGGCT
This sequence comes from Bacillus sp. MMSF_3353, assembly GCF_030733445.1. NCBI lineage: Bacteria > Bacillati > Bacillota > Bacilli > Caryophanales > Bacillaceae > Bacillus > Bacillus sp. MMSF_3353. The sequence goes on along the minus strand of NZ_JASHJA010000037.1, from coordinate 19,534 downwards.
GTAACAATTAAAAATATTAACTTAGCGAACTATGTATATACATGTATTTCACGCTCCTCAGGTGTGCTAAAAGGACATTTTGAAGGGCGTAACTATAAAAAGATGAAAATTGAGGAAAATCAAATAGATTTTGAAGGCGTTAAACTAAGCGTTATTCCTAGTTTAGGAGGGATAGGGTTAGCGGATCCTTTAAAAACAAGAAACGGTGCAACTTGTAAATATGGTGGGAATTTGGATATTCGATGGCTAGTGGAAGGAACTAAAGTGTATCTGCCGGTAGCTATTGAAGGTGGGTTGTTATATGCTGGGGATTTACACGCCTTGCAAGGGAATGGTGAGCCTTCAGGTATTGCATTAGAAGCATCAGGCACTTTGAATTTAACAGTAAATTTATTTGAAGCCGAAACTCCTACACCTATTTTAGAAGTAGAACAAGGAATTGTAGTAATTGGGTTTGGTGAGACTTTTGAAGGAGCTGTAAAAATGGCAGTAGATATATCTTCAAATATTTTAGCTAAGGCGCATTGTATAAAAAAGGTAGATGCATACATGTTACTAGGGAGCGTATCAGATATTATTATTGGGCATTTGACAGGGAGAATTAAGAGTGTAGGGGTGTTAGTTCCTCATAATGTTTTACATCTAGAAAATGTGATAGGTAAAGAAATATAGAAAATAAAAATTCGTTACATGTAAGTATAAGATTTTCTAGAAAGAGAGGAATTACTTTGCCATTTAATAATGAGTTTTTAACCATTGCTCTTTCAAAGGGACGACTATTATCTGAAACTTTGAGGGTTTTGCAATCAAAGGGGATAAAAATTTCTGATTACTCCGGTGATTCTCGTAAGTTGTGTTTTGAAATAAATGAAAAAAAATTGCGTTTCATTCTAGTAAAACCAGTAGATGTTCTACTGTGGATAGAGAAAGGGTTTGCTGATTTAGGAATTGTAGGAAATGATTTGTTGTTAGAAAAAGGGAAAGATTTTGTAGAACTTTTTGATTTAGGGATTGGAAAGTGTAAAATTTGTATTTGTGTAAAACCTGGGGTAAATATAAAGGATGTAAAATCTGTAGCCAGTAAATATCCTAACATTACAAAAAAAATTTTTGATAAGCAAGCTCATGATATAGATATAATACATTTAAATAGTTCAGTTGAGGTAGCTCCGATGTTAAATATAGCTGATTGTATTGTAGAAATAGTACAGTCAGGCAAGACACTTGCTGAAAATGGATTAATGATTTATGACACAATTGAAGAAATTTCTACAAAAATTATAAAAAAACAAAAATATTCGTATGAAAAGGAAGTCCAAATTAATGAATTTCTAACGAATCTCAAAAATGATTCCTATAAAAATAACATATCATTTAGTGTATAGGGTAATATTTTTACTAAATGGGGGTGTTTTTCGATGAAAGTAGTAGTTATAACAGGAACAAATCGAGGGCTTGGTTATGGAATTGCAAAATCTTTTGCGGATAAAGGGAATAAAGTAATTGGATTAAATCGAACGTTATGTAAAGAATCGTGGCTAGAAGAAATTCAATGTGATGTTACTAAAAGAAATGAGATTGAAAAAGCAATTAATCAAATAATTAAGCGCTTTGGTCAAATAGATATAATTGTTAATAATGCAGGGATAAGAAGATTTGACAATATTACAAAGATGACTGAACAGGATTGGCAAGATAGTATAACTACCAATCTTTCAGCACCATTATGGTTAATCCAATATACTGCAAAATGGTTAAAACAAACTAATGGGCTTATTGTTTTTGTTGGAAGTCATGCAAGTGAATACTATTTTGAACAAGGAGTTGCTTATTCAAGTACAAAATCAGCTCTCCGTGCAATGGCTGAGACAGCAATTCAGGATTTAAGACATGAGGGGATACGTGTTAGTTATTTATCTTTAGGAGCAATTGCTAATAGGCCTATGGAAAATGACGAGTGGAAAATGTTGCCGAGTGATATAGGACAATTGGTTGTTGCACTTGCAGAATTACCGTTAAGGGTTATACCCGCATTTGTAGAAGTAAGGCCATTAAATCCAAATAAAGCACCAATTTCAGGTTTGGAACGATTACAATATATATAAATTTTTAATAAATATTTAAATCCCCCACTTTTGTTGTCTGCAAAAGTGGGGGATTGTTCTTCCATTTATATCATCATTAAAAATAATTAACCTTTAGAGAGGGGATATTATGAATTTATATAAGGATAAAATGAAGTTAAAGTTGTTGTTCTTTTATTTCGCCTTTTACGGTGCATTTGGTACTTTTTATCCAATGATTTCACTGTTTTTCCTAGAGAAAAATTTAACTGCTTTTGAAATAGGAAAAATAATATCAATTGGTTTAATGATAAATATTATTGTTCAGCCAATTTGGGGAATAGTTTGTGATAGATTTAATTTAAGTAAAGTTGTTTTAAAAATTAGTCTGATTTTTACCTCTATATTTTGTATACTTCTGTGGTTTAATAACGATTTTTTATATGTATTAATTATGTTTAGTTGCTTAACTATTTTTAATGTAGCTGTAACGCCTATAATTGATAGTATTACTTTAGAATATATTGAGCATTCAAGAGAATTTGGTTTTATAAGAGCTTGGGGATCTATGGGGTATGCTATTTTATGTTGGGTGAGTAGCTTATTAACTAATTATTTTGGTGTACATGCCATTCTTTACTGTTACTCATTACTTATGATAAGTTGCGTATTGATATCAAATAAAATCCCTATATCACAAGTTAAAGAAAATCAAAAGAAAGCTTTAAAAACTGATTTAAAAAGAATATTTTCTCAATATGGATTTATTACTTTTACATTTTCGGCAATTCTTATTTTTGGGACACATCAAGCAAATGCTACATATTATGCCATTCTTTATAAAGAGCTAGGTGGAGGAGTTGTGGGAGTAGGAATTTCATTTTTTTTAGTTGCTGGATTTGAAGTTCCGACAATGTTTTTATCAAATCTTTTAACTAGAAAATTCGGGCTAAGTTTTTTACTTATATTATCAGGAATACTTGTATCTATGAGGTGGATTTTTTATAGCTTACAACCTAGTATTATTTTTGTACTAATCTTATTAGCATTAAATGGCTTAATAATCGGTTTATTTATTGTCTTATGTACACAATTTGTTAATGAGTCTACACCTCATGATGTTCAAGTGACGGCTCATTCATTATTTTGGGCGTTTGCAAATGGATTAGGTAGTATGCTTTTTACTTATTTAGGAGGATTAACAATAGAGAGTGCAAATATATTCAAAGTTTATCAATATTTTGGACTTTTTTCTTTTGGAGGGGTAATTCTAACTATCATTGCGACTGTATTATTAAAAAAAGTTACGAAGGAATCTACCCATAGTATTACTTAAGTAAATAATTAGTGTTTGGTATAACTAATTTATTATATATTAGGTTAGGGAGAGTGTATATTTTATTAAACGTTTTAGGCTGGACAGGATTTTATCCAAATCCAGCCTGCAATTTCTTTAAATATTGATTTTAACCCCATATAACAAGTTTGCTTTAAATAATATATTTTAATGTTATTCTTCAATAAACTCAAAAAAACCGGGGGCATTAAAGCTTTGAATCATATCATACTTCTCAAACATTTTAATTTTTATTTCTTGTTCTAAATCTTCTCTTTCTTGTATAGGGGTATTTTGTAAACTTCTTCTTATTTTAGATGAGAATAATATTAAAAATTGTTCAAAGTTCTCAATATTAGTATGTGTTTTATCAAGTATATTTTTCATGATTTTTTCCTTTCAATTCTATAGTATTTCCATAATTTTTTTTAATTTGGTAATTGCCCTTTTATGGTGGTAACAAATAATCTGTTCGGATTCTTTTAATATTTTAGCTGCCTCATTATTTTTATAATTGTATATATATATTAAATTTAAAATGGTGAGTTGTTTATTAGACAAGGAATTTAATGCTTTAAATAAATTTGTATCAGAAACATGATCTCTAATATCTAGCTGAATACGTTCATATCTTGAATCGGTTAAATCTGCTTTAGAAGAAATTAGTGTATTATATCTTACACTCTTATCCCGGTCCTCTGTAGAATCATCAAGCTTTAATAAGAATCTTTTTTTATTAAGGGATACTTTTTTATCGAAATCTATAGAGTAATAGTGGATAAGTTTATTAATATAGTTGATAATTTTTATTTGTCTAAAATGTGTTTTAAATGCAATGTCCAAATTTTCTTTATTTGATAAATTTGGATTTTTAATTGCTTCTTCAAATAAAGCATAATTGTCAGGGTTTTCAAGAAAACATTTTACAATGGGTTCATTTAATTTTTTATAATATTTAATTTGGAATTTTTGAATTGAATTATTTATCATAAGAACTCCCTCCCTATTCATAAAAAGAGAAATTAACAATCAAAACATCAAAATTTTTACATAAAAAATAGAACTTATGTTCCTATTATATCCAATTTGTACTTTTTGTAAAAGGGATAAATCTAGGAATTGTCTAAAAATATTGATTTCTAAAATGTGGAAGTTTCAGGTGTATCCTAGGATAGTAAATAGAGAAACTTAACTTTTTTTAATAATACGAATTAAAATCGTCGTCTTTTATAAAAAATAATTACTTATATATTATATTTGAATATAGGGATGATACTCTTTTGTATAAGTAGCTATTAAGTTATAAAGCTGTATTATAAAAAGACATAAAAAGAAGTTATCAACAAAGTAGCTATTTAACTACCTTGCTGATAACCTGATATAAGTATTTTATAGATTGTATCTTTTATTGTAATATTCAATAAAAGATTTTAGAAGTCGCACAGTTGTCACTATATCTTTTGGGTCAACCATTTCAAAGGCTGTATGAGTATAACGGGTAGGAATACCAATTAAAGCAGATGGAATTCCGTTCTTGTAAAATTCCAGGCCATCAGATCCATAGTGATGATAGGTTGCTCGTTGGAAAGGAAGTTTATTTTCTAAAGCTACTTTTTCTAAAGAGTCTAGTAAATTTTCATCATAATTAATGAATCCATCTTTATAAACTAAACTTGGTCCTGCTCCTAATTTAGTTGGGTATTCTTCATTACTAATGGTTGGAATATCGCCTACTAATCCGACATCTAGGGGGATTGCTAAATCAAATTTTATATCTTTTCCAAGTGAATGCGCACCATATGCACCATTTTCTTCACTGACTGTAGCACCAAACCATAATTCATATTTTAATTTTTTTACATCTATTTCATTTAATAAAAGGTCCATGACATGAAGACCAACACGATCATCCATCGCTTTTCCTACATATCGGGATCCTACTCTTTTTAAGTCGCGATGCCATACTACATTTGCCCCAACTTGAACACCTAAACTTTCTGCTTCTTCTTTACTATTCACACCAATATCTACATAAAAACTATTAAAAGTTAGAGGCTTATTAATTAGATCGGTTGTTAGCACATGTCCACTAGGAGCTGCGAAAACGCCAGTAGCTACCACTTTATTTTTAACAAGGACCTGTGCTTCTTGACCAACCATATATAAATGACCTGGTGACGTTCGGTGGGATTCTTGAGCAGGATCTAATAATAGAAAACCTTCAGGTGTAATATATCTAATTACAAAACCAATTTCGTCCATGTGTGCCTGAATAAGTAATTTAGGCCCTTTGCCTCCGATTTTAAATAAAAGATTTCCGATACGATCTTCAAAAACTTCCATTGATTTGTTTTTCCAACGATCTACTAGGCATTGACGTACCAGATATTCCCTTCCTACAGGGCCAGGAATAGTAGATAAGTCTTTTAAAGAGTTGTACATCATATTTTCATAATTATTCATATTGAATCTTCCTCTCTAAGTTAATTATGAACGCGCTCATATATTTAAAGTGGAAGTGAGTAGAGAATAATCAAACATTTTTTTTATTTATTTAAAAACCGGAAAATTTTTTGCTTAGGAATCCCCCAATTTCACTTCGTTTAGAAGTGAAATTGGGGGTAGTTCAAGAGGGTACTATAAAAAGATTGAAAGTAGAACTGAGATAATTCAAGAAAAATAAATGATAATACTTAATATTTCAACAGAATAGTATTTGTTTAGTTTCTTGTTTAAAAAGGTAGAATGAACAGTGATAATGATTTATTTGGAATAAATGAAAAATTCTATTTTTTAGTTTACTTATATTGGATAATGTGTTAACATTATTTATAGTCGGGGTGGCGGAATGGTAAACGCAGTTTTATCTAAATAAAACGAGCTAAATGCTCTTGAGGGTTCAACTCCCTCCCTCGACATATAAAGTCTTCAAAAGCAAAAAATAGAATATAAATAGTAATATATCTAACCTAATAGTAGTGGGGGTAAAGTCTTTCTTTACATCTCATTGCTATTAGGTTTTTTAATTTTTAAAGACAAATAGGTTCAGAGCCATAAGGTAAGTATTATTTTCAGTAATGTTTTTTTAGATCAAACGAGAATTATAATAAGACATAAAATTCTGATAATTGTAATATTATATGTTGCATAAAGTGTTAAAAAACTGAATATTTAAAAAAATATTTATAAAATGTAAAATATTGAAAAAAATGTATTTGTGTATTAGCATTGTGAATAATCAAGATGAGGTAATAGAAGCATAGTTTCAATGCAGTTAAAAAGAAATAAATACTCTTAAAAATACTCTGAAATCCACTCTAAAAAACCCACTCTTAAAACCCACTCACATCTTGATATTCAATAGAACTGCAAGGAATATAATAAAAGTTGAAATTTAAGACATAGTAAGTGTTGTAGTTACATAAAAAATTTTCTGTCAAAATAGCAACTATGAAATAAACATATAAGCAATAAAAATTATATTAGATGAGATAGGAGTGAATATTAGGTGAAAAAAAGGATTCTTATTACTGGAGCAAGAGGAGTTTTAGGAAAGGAGTTAATGAAATCTTTAAACCAAAAATACGATGTTTATGGTATTGATATTGCACCCTGTGATAATGAAAATATTTCACAGGTTGATATAAGGCATTATGGAGATGTCTATAGGGCTTTGGATGGAATTGATTATGTAATACATGCTGCATCTCTTCATGGAATAGATCTTAATAGTAGATCAAGACTTGATTTTATTGAATCAAACGTAGTAGGTACGGCTAATCTTTTAGAAGCCTCATCATTTTATAAAATAGAAAAATTTATTTACATAAGCAGTACATCTGTTTATGGAAGTTCTAAAGATAATAGAAGTAACGAAGCATGGTATGTGCATGAAGAGCTCCCTGTCAATCCGGTTGATATTTATGATTTAACAAAACTACAGGGTGAAGAATTATGTAAACATTATACCAAAGCCTATGAATTACCTACTTTAATCTTTAGAGCTGCCAAGTTTTATGAAGGGCCTAATCCAGTAGAAAACTATGTTCAAAGATTATATAAAGGTACTGACGTCAGAGACTTGGTACAAGCAATAGAGTTAGGATTAGAAAAGCCGGAATTAAAAGCTGATATTTTTAATATTGCAGCCCAAACCCCTTTTCAATATGAGGATGTACAGGACCTAATGAGTAACCCAGAAAAGGTTATTTGGAACTTGTTCCCAGAGATGCAGGGGGTTTTTGAAGAAAATGATTGGAAAATTCCGAATTCTATAAAAAAGGTGTATTGCATTGATAAAGCAGTTAAAGAATTGGGATATAAACCGAATCATAATTTTGAAGAAGTTTTACAATTAATAAATAAAAAACAGGGGGCGTTAAAATGAATAAACTAGCTATTTCTGGAGGGGAAGCAGTAGTATCGTTACCATATAACAAAGTATGGCCACCAATTAATCATGAAGAAATTGAAGCCTGCATTAGATTAATTGCTCGACGTGAATTATCTTATTATGGTCGTGAAGGAGAAGTGAAAGATCTAGAAGATAAATTTACAGAGTATCATCAGGTCAAATATGCAATTGCTACTGGCACAGGAACTTCATCTCTTCATTCGGCGTTTTTTGCTGTTGGTGTAGGACCTGGAGATGAGGTTATTGTTCCAACATATACCTTTTTAGCAACAGTAACACCAATCTTTCAGTGCTATGCTAAACCAGTCTTATGTGATTGTGAACCAGATACAGGAAACATTGATCCTGAGAAAATTAAACTACTTATCACGGATAAAACAAAAGCAATAGTACTTACACATATGTGGGGACATCCATGTGATATGGATAAAATTTTAGATATTTGCAAGGAACATAAAATTTTCTTAATTGAAGATTGTTCCCATGCACATGGTGCTACTTATAATGGGAAAAAAGTGGGATCAATTGGTGATGTCGGGTGTTTTAGTTTACAAACAAATAAAATTATATCAGCTGGAACTGGTGGGATTTTAATTACAAATAACCAAGAAATTTATGAAAGAGCTACTTTACTAGGGCATTTTAGGGTACGCTCTCAACAATGTGTAGAGTCCGAAAAGTATGCAAAATATGCAAAGACAGGATTTGGAATGAACTATAGAATGCATCCACTCGGTGCTGCGATGGCTAGTAGACAGATGGATGATTTAGATAGAAGAATTGAAGAACGTAATAAAAACTTAAACTATTTAACAGATTTACTAAAGGAGATTCCAGGAATCAATCCGCCGATTACAAGAGAAAATGTAACAAGAGGTGCCTATTATGGTTACAAACCTCATTATAAATCTGAGGAATTGAATAATTTACCACTTGAGGCATATGTGGCGGCTCTTCAAGCTGAAGGAGTGGATGTACACTTACCAGGATCCAAACCCCTGCATTTAAGTCCAATATTCCAAGAAGGAGGGGCAAAGGATTTATATTCATTTAATGGAAACACATATTATGATATGAATATAAATTATAAACGTGGAGATTTCCCAGTTGCAGAAAAATTCCAGGGTACGAGTTTAAGCATGCCAACATTCACTGGCGAACCAGATCTTTTAATTGAACAATATGCATCCGCATTTAGAAAAATTGCTAATAATGTTGAAGAAGTGGCGAGTTGGTGGGAAAAGAAAAGCAAAGTGGAAGCGAGAGTTTAACGATATATAACGTAGAATTTGTTTCTACATGTAATCCACTGATGGTGTACTTGATTGAGAATAATATACTTTTCTATTATTCTCAATCTACTTAAACTATATTTCAATTGGAGAGAATAAAAAGTATGAATATAAAGTTGAACTATAATATTTATTTGTTAATAATCGGAAACTTTATATCACAGATGGGAACAATTATCTATAATATTGCAATATCTTGGTGGTTAATAAAATTAACAGGTTCAGCTGAATATATAAGTTATGTATTGGTTGCGTCACTTATTCCTGCGGTTTTCTTGGGCCCAATAAGTGGTGCTCTAGTAGACCGAATAAATAAGAAAGCAACCCTTATATGGACGGATGTTATAAGTGGTTGTTTAACGATTGGAATTGGAATCATGGTTTATCTAAATTTTTTTAATATATGGCTTCTTATAATATTTAGTTTTTTATTAGGAGTTAATATAACTTTATTTAAACCTACGGCACGTTCAATTATGCCTGTGATTGCAAGTAAAGAGGAATTATTAAAGGCGAACTCGTTGTTATCAAGTTCAAGTGCTATAACAAAAATTTTAGGGCCATTTATTGGAGGAGCTATACTAGCTGTACCTTACTTAGGAGTTACAGGAGCGTTCATAATAAATGGTGTTTCATTTATCATTTCAGCCATCTGTGAAATGTTTATAAAATATAATCATATAAAATTAGAAAGCAAATCTGTGAGTTTATTAAAGGATATCAAAGAAGGTATTCAATATACTTTTAGCAACCCGTTTATTCGAGATTTATTACTAGTTGGATTTATGGTTAATATTTTTCTAGGTTCATTATATATACTTCTTCCTTTGTATATAAATAATTTTTTACATGAATCTAGTCAATTATATTCTTATTTGTTAACAAGTGAGGCTATAGGTGGGATGCTAATTGGTCTTATATTAGCTAAAGCAAAACTAGGAGCAAGCTATAAAAACTTATCATGGTCGATTATATTAATAGGATTATCTCTCACTTTAATGTCTGTCTTTACTGATAAATTAATATTGCTTTTTGCGATGTGTTTAGTAGGTTTCTTTCAAGTTGCATTAGATATAATATTTTTCTCGTATATACAAATTAATGTGGATAAGGAAAAATTAGGGCGCGTTTTTTCAATTGTATTTATGCTCAGCACATTAGCATTGCAAATTTCCTATGTAATCTTTGGATTTTTAGGGATATATATACTTGAGTATGCTTTCATACTTTTGGGAGTTTGTATTGTGTTATGTAGTACGCCTTTAATGATACAAATTCTAAAAGGAAGAAAAGAAAACAAAGTAAATCATAGTTTGTAATATTATAAAAATAATTTTGTATAAATGCACAGAGATAAAAAATATTTGTGGAGGTGAATGTAGTAATGAGTTACACTTTGCCGTTAGCGTGTATTATTTTTGAAGAGGATTTGATTTCCCAAAAGGTAATAAAAAAACTTAAAAACACTAAAACAATTCTAATTAAACACAGAAAAGATAGGGAGATTGATAGGGTTTTTAATCAATTTGAATATGTAGCTATGGTACATAGTGGTTTGAAAATAGATAATCGATTTGTTATGGATTTAGTTTGGAAATCTATAAAAACCAATACTAAAATTGGTTTTATTGTGCATCCTAACTTAGAGAAGCTAAATCTAGCGGTATTAAATCAATTATCTACAAATTCAAGACACGCTATACTTAATCATTGTAAATCTGTAAATCTTCAGATAGATGAAGATAATTTTTGGTATGGATCAGGGAAGCATGCGAGTATAACAAATTTGTTTGAATGGGTTAATAGGGGAGAAGTACCAAGTGTTGTATCATTATTATCACACTCAAGGGAAGATCTTATTTATGCAGTAGACGGAATGTTGTGTTCCAAGGGACAAAAAATAGAGACTAATAATCCAATCCCTTGCTGTTATGCCACCGGATATTGTTATAGGGAAGATCTCCCTTCGTTTGATATTTCGAAATTAAAAGCAAACTTAATTATTCTTAATGGTTGTACAAACTTTAAAATAGGAGCGGATGTATATCATCCAGAAACTACGCTTATAGGTAAAATGTTAGAAGGAGGAGTAAAACATATTATTGGTAGTCCATTAATTAAAGTTGGATATATTGAAGAACTATACTTTATACATTCACAAATGGGGGAGAAAAGTTTAGGAGAAATAGTTCATCATTTAAATAAAACTTATCTGGGGAGTGCCATTGGAGAACCACCATTTGCTTTATGGGGGGATCCAAGAACTATTTTATCAAAATTGACACATGAGAACAATGTAGGACAAGGTTTAATTGGTGGGGAGAAATTTGTAGATCTTGTTATGAAAAATAAAAAGTATAATACTCCAAATTTCAGTATTGAGGATGATATACATGAGATACATCTAGCATATAAAGCTTATCTAGAATATACAAAATGGCCATTTTTAGGATTAACAACTAACTTTGTATCAGGTGCTCTTTCGCAGCTAGAAAACTTAATAAAGGGAACTAATAAAATGATTTCTGAATCTTCCCTTGTTCAAAATGGGAAAACCCACTACAAGCTACATGAAAAAATTGAAAAGATATCTAAGGCGGAAAAGACAATTGAGAAACAATTAATAGATTATTTAGTTGATAGAACATATAATAAAGGATTTGATTTGACTGACTGTTATAGGGAAGGTTTTATATTAGCTGATGTTCAGAAGGCGTGTTGTCCAGGGTGCAAAGAAGAAAGTAGTTTATACCGTTTAGAATCTCCTTATGACATGGTGAGGTTGGTAAATAATTGTCCACGTTGTGGAATTCCAGAGGATTATCCAGTGAATAACAAACAAAAACCGTTGTTTAATATTCGAACTGAAAAAAATAAAATCCACGTTGAATTTGAAAAATTTGAAGGTGAAATAGGGGTTTGTGTTGTTTCAGGAAAAAAATTTAATTTTGATAAATTTAGTAAAACAGAAAAAAACGGAAAATGTATTTATAGTATTCTAGTTGAAGATGTAAAACCTCACCGCTATCAATTAAAAATCTTTAATATCAATCAAGGAACTGTATCCTCTTATCAAAGAATCATGCATATTCAAAAGCATTTTGATTCAGTCGTTGTGAACTTCAAGGAATTTGAAAATATCGAAATATTTTGACTGTATAGGAGCGATTTTTTATGACAAAAAATGATCAAATCAAGGTAGAAGATTTTATTTTAAAACATAATTTAAAAACATCAATTGAGACAAGAATGCTAGATTTGTTATCAGAAATTGGTGAATTAGCAAAAGAAGTACTAAAAGGAAATAGTTATGGAACAAACTCGTTAGTATTAACAGAGGATTGGGCAGATGAATTAGGAGATGTATATTTTGCAGTCCTTTGTTTAGCTATAGAATCTGATGTTAATATACATCAAGCATTAAATGACACAATAGAAAAGTATAATAAGAGAATAGCTGTGAAGTCAAACCCTGGTTCAGAATAATATAAGGAGGCATATAATATGTCTGAAAAAGACTTTTCATTATTTATATGTGCACCAAGTGTTACTGGAGATTTACATCTAGGACATGCCTTGATGGCAGCTATACAGGATGCTATTGTACGTTGGAAAAGAATGCATAATTATAACGTCAATTTTTATTTTGGAACTGATGCTGCGGGATTTGCTACTGAAAAAGTAGTAGAGCGACATCTTTTAAAACAGGGAATTAAAAAGGAGAATTTAACAAGAAAAGAATTCTTAAATCATATATGGGAATGGATAAGACTTTATGACAAAAGAATTTATGAGCAGTTTAAAAAGATGGAGATTTCTTGTAATTGGGATAACAAACTATTTACTATGAGTCCAAAGTATTCAGAGGCAGTTTTAAAAAGCTTTATTAGATTTTATGAAGCAGGTTATATCTATAAAGGGAAATACCCTGCTAATATTTGTCTAAACTGTGCAACATCATTGAGTGATCTTGAGGTAGATATAAACAATAAGAAAAAAATCTTAGAAATTGTATATTTTCAAGATAGTAAAGGGAATAACATTCCTGTAGCTTATAGGGAAATTGAAGACTTATTAGAAACCAAAGGTATATTATTGGATAATTATAGAGATGTATTAAAAAATGAAACTCATCTTTATAATCCTTTAACCAAGGAATGGATTCCTATCATTATAAATAAGGATTTACATGTTGTAGAACTTGGTGATGGTCCAGAAAGTATTGAAAATTTCGCTACACCGTTATTACCAACGAAACGAAAACTACATTTTAAGCACTATAAAAATTTATTAGAGCAAGATAAGTCCATTGAAAAGAATATTTTTTCAAAGGAATATATCTTAAATAAACTTGCAAATTTAAAGGCTTATGGTTATAAGATAGAGCGTGAGATTAATCAAGAATTTTGTAGTAAATGTTTATCGGAAGTTATTGTAGAAATGTCAGATCAGTGGTTTTTAAAAACAGAAGAATTAGCCAATCAATTAAAAGAAAGAATACAAAATGGAGAAGTTAAGTTCTATCCTGAAAGTGGATTAAAAAAATCTTTAGAATGGCTAGATAGTATAGAAGATTGGTGTATATCCAGACAGATTGCATTAGGACATAGAATCCCTGCTTGGAAATGCCAAGATTGCAACGAATATACTATTTCATTAAGCACAATTGAAGAGTGTTCATCATGTAAAAGTACTAGGATAGAAGAAATAAAAGATGTACTTGATACTTGGTTCTCAGGTGCACATTATTTTTTTGCTAATCTTGGATGGCCAGATGACTTGGAACAACTTAACAAGAATTATCCTGTATCTCTTATTGAGACTGGTCATGATATTTTATTCTTTTGGGTTATAAGAAATATGCTTCTTAGTCTTTTTCATACCGGAAAATTACCTGCTAATAAGGTATTATTACACGGCCTTGTTTTGGACAAAAGTGGTAGTAAAATGAGTAAATCAAAAGGAAATACAATTAATGCACTAGAGGTTTTAGAGAACCCTATTTATGGACCAGATGTAATTAGATATGGATTATTAATGAATTGTGAACCTGGAAAAGATGTAATGATTGATATGGGCACTTTTGATATTGCTAAATCAGTTATTGATAAAATTGAAAAATTAATTAACAGTGTTAATACAAATCAGAATTATGACATACAAAAAATTAAAATACATAACGATTTGTATAGATGGATGTTTCGGGAGCAGATGAGGATATATGAGATAATGGACGATAGATTTGATAGTTATGATTTTCGAACAATTCTACATGAGGTTTCTAACTTTATTAATAGAAGCTTTTTCTGGATTACTAGTATTAAGGAGAAAAATCACCAAGAGTTCTATTTTTTAGTAGGTACATTAATTACGATTTTAGAGCCAGTACTGCCTAAGCTTAGTGAACAGGGAAGAAAGAAATTGGGGTGGAACATATCTATAACAGATTTAAAGCAATTGTATAGAGAGTATACTGATATTGTCTTTAATATTGAGGACGTTGACTCTTTATTAAGTAATTTATTACAATTGGAAGCTGTTTTTAATAAAAAAGTAGCTAGTAAAATAGGATTGGAAATAATAGGGGAAGAAAATTCTGCGCAATTTGCAGATTCGTATAAGGATCTTATAAGAAAACAAACTAATTTTAACTCTATTAATAAAGATGATGGTGGTTATAAAATAACATTTGCTTCCTCAATAGATCAAATTATTTTTCAGTTTAATATACCTAATGAATACGGGTATATATTGAAAAATTTAGATAAACATTTGCGTTCTGAAATTAGAAAAATGAATAGAGAATTAAAAGAAGTTCAAAAGTTATTAGATGATACCAAGTTTATTTATAATGCTCCTCAGGACAAGGTTCAAGAAACACGTAAGAAAAGGGCTGACTTGAAAAATAAAATTAATAGTTATTCAAATACAATACAAAAAATGTATTCATTGTATTAATGGGAATTTTCTAATAGTATAGATGGTGATGATGTTATCTTGTAAACATAATTGAAAGGAGTCTGTTCTATGTTTCAATCAAAGCGTATTAATTTAAGGAAATTTACGATAGAGGATATTTCTACTTATCATAATTGGAGAAACGATATGCAAGTTATGGCATTTACCAATCCAAATTTAGATGTATATTCTTTCAATGAAACAGAGCAATTTTGTCAAAATATAATTAACAGTTCAAGTTCCAAGAGTTATATTATTGAAGAGAAAGATTCGCAAACACCAATTGGCATCACATCACTAATAAATATAGATCCGTATAATAGAAATGCAGAATGCATTATAGATATAGGAGACAAAGATTATTGGGGAAATGGTTTTGGATATGAAGCTCTAGAGATATTATTAAACTATGCCTTTCAAGAATTAAATTTACATCGTATATATTTACGAGTTTTCTCTTTTAATGAAAGAGCCATAAAATTATATGAAAAGCTTGGTTTTGAACATGAGGGATGTCAAAAAGAAGCAATATATCGAAATGGAAAATGGAATGATATATTGTTTTTAGCGAAATTAAACAAAGGTAATTAGTTATATTGGTTCTGGTGCAAAAAGAAGATAAATAAAAAAGAATCAAGGATTCCTAACGGAATCACCTGTTAAGCAGTTAATCCAAACAGCTGGTTGATAAAAATATTCTGATTTTGGACAGACTGATTGATCTTACCCCCGTCAAGTAGACAACTATAAAAAAGACTACGCAGCCATCGAAATTCGATATTCAATTGGAGCCCGATGGTGGGGTACGGCAACCATTCCTTCTTTTTGAAGCCACTTGCCAAAGTGGTCTTTTTTTATGTAATTTTACTATACCGAACTAGATTTCGGTATAGTTTTTGTTTTTAATTCATTGTTTTTTCTTTACCGAACACGTATAATTTCTATATCAAAACAACTTTACCGAACACATTAAGATTAGGAGCATGTTTAATGAATTATATAGACTCATTTCAATGTTATTTACAAGAAGAGGGAAAACGCCATCGTACAATTCAAGAATATGTAGCGTCCGTTGTAGCTTTGGAAAAATGGGTAGTTGAAAGAACTGGTGAAAATTTCAATCCGGATTTTCTTACATCTAGGGATTTACACGAATGGGTATCTTTTATGCAAACCGTAGAAAAATTGGCACCAGCCACAATTAATAAAAGAGTGGCAGCTATTAAGGTGTATTGGTCTTATTTAGTGCAAGCTGGATATTCTATCTTAAATCCTACAATCAAAGTAAAAAGAAAACGAATCTCACCTTTAGCGCAAGCACCTAGGTGGCTTAGTCGCTTAGAGCAAGATAAATTTTTACATCAAATACATAAAGAAAAAAATGCATGGAAAAAAACGAGAAATCTTGCGATTGTTCAAATCATGCTACAAGCTGGACTCAGGATTTCAGAGGTAGTATCACTAGATATCGAAGATATAGATTTAAAACGCCGAACAATAACCGTAATTTCCGGAAAAGGTGGAAAGAATCGAATTGCTCTTATGAATTTAGAATTAATGAAAACAGTAGAAAATTGGTTAGGGGTACGAGGTGAATTATCTCAAGTTGCATTATTTTTGTCAGCAAGGCATTCTACTCGGATTACAAGACAAGGAATACATTATCTTATAAAAAATTACTTACATTCTATAGGACTTACAGATTATTCAGCTCACTCTCTAAGACATTCTTTTTGCCGAAATTTAGTGGATGCCAATCAGCCTTTACAAATTATAGCTCAATTAGCAGGACACGAAAGCTTAGAAACAACACGTAGATACATTACACCTAGTGAAATTGACTTGAGAAGAGCAGTAGAGAGTATCAGTTCAGATAAATAATAAAAATAAACTGTTTATTATGTAGTAAGGTTTCATTTCGTTAATAAAGGAGAAACGTTATGGTTAGTATGCAAGAAACAGCTTATCCTAGATTGAAAAATTGTCCAAATTATAAAGAATTAGAAAAACTTTTTTCACCTACCTCAAGTGAAATATCCTGGGCAAAACAGAAAACACGTACCCCTTTTTCACAATTAGGTCTATTAACTATGTTAAAAATATTTCAATGTCTAAATTATTTTCTTCCAATTAGAGACACTTCATCAGTTATTATCGAACTTATTGCAAGAAAAGCAAAACTGGATGTACCAGATCAAGTAGAATGGGATTCTTATCATCGCTCTGGTACAGGAATCCGTCAAATTGCTATGATTCGTGAATATCGCCAAGCGAAAATATTTAATAATCAAGCTCATCAAATTATGTTAAATATTATGAAAGAATCAATACTAGAAAAGGATGAGAAAAGTGATATTATAAATATCGCAATTGACGAACTTATTAAAAATAGCTATGAACTTCCAGCTTTTAGTACACTTACAAAGGCTGCAGACCACGTACATGCTGAAGCATATCGTACGTTATATCAAAATATATCCGATGCATTAACCATTGAAGAAAAACAAAAGATAGACCAATTATTTCAAGGTATTGAAGAATCCACCTACTCAGACTGGAATGTAATAAAACAAGATCCTGGACGTCCAACTTTATATCAATTGAGGCGCTGGATCTATCGTAAAAAGTGGCTCGATGAAAGACAGGTAAGATTTGATTTCTATCAACGTTTTCAAATCCCACCCGCTAAAATTGAAAGATTAGCAGCTGAAGCAAAAACATTAGATGCATCTCGGATGAAAAAATTAGAGCCTCATAAAAGATATACATTAGCTGTCTCTTTATTATCTATTCAATTAGCAAATACCATTGATGATATTGGAGAAATGTATATCAAACGTATTGCTAGTGCACATAAGAAATCTGAAAGTTCCCTTCAAGAATTGAAAAAGAAGAAAGAAAAACAAATGGATGGCTTAATTACAATTTTACGTAATACCGTGCTTGCTTTTCAATCCGAAGGATCCATAGAAGAAAAGTTTCAAGAATTAGAAAACCTAATTGGTGGAGATCCTGGGCTACGTGTATTAGATGATTGTGAGGATCATTTAGCTTATGCAGGAAACAATTATTTTTCATTTATATGGCGACACTTAAAAAGCAGTAGAGCCGATTTAATAAAAATATTAGAAACGTTAAAATTCAAGTCGACAAATCAAAATAGAGACTTAGAACAAGCTGTTTTATTTTTAGTCAAACATAAAATGAAGAAATCTGAATGGATTTCCATTCGTGATTTAACAGAGTTTACAAATGCTGATGGAGAAATGCCTACAATTGATTTTTCTTGGGTACCTGAAAAGTGGTGGCGCTGGATTTGTCCGCATCAGCGGAGAAACGTCCCTCTTGAAAAAATTCATCGTCGTCATTTTGAAGCATGTGTATTTTCGCAAATTTGGTTAGAATTAAAATCTGGAGATTTATACATAGAAGGAAGCGAAAAGTATGCAGATTATAGAAAGCAATTAATTTCTTGGGATGAATTTCAAATACATCGGGTTACTTTTTATGAACAAGCAGGGCTTCCTACAACAGCTAAGGAATTTAAGTTACAAGTCTATAACAAACTAGAACAAACGGCTATAAATGTAGATAAATCTTTTCCAACGAATAAAGCAGTTACCCTTCGTAACGGTGAACCGGTTATTACAAAACCGAAAAAGAAAAGAACATCTCCTTTATTAAAAGCTGTACGAAAACGTATTGACGAAAAAATGATTCCAATTAATGTATTAGATTTATTAGGAGATACAGAATATTGGTTGAATTGGACTCGGTTTTTTGGACCGATTTCTGGTCATGATGCAAAATTAGAAAATCCGATTGAACGATATTTAACAACAGCTTTTTGTTATGGATGTAACTTAGGACCGACCCAAACAGCACGTTCGCTATCAAATATGGATAGAAAACATATATCTTGGATAAACGATAGACATATTACAGAAGAAAATATTCAAAAAGCCATTGAATGGATTATTAATGCATATAATCGATTTAAGTTACCTAAGTACTGGGGAAATGGAACTAGCGCTTCAGCTGATGGAACCATGTGGGATCTATACGAAAAGAATCTACTGTCTGAAAATCATATTCGCTATGGTGGATATGGAGGAATTGGGTATTATCATGTCTCCGACACATATATCGCCTTATTTAGTCATTTTATTCCTTGTGGCGTTTGGGAAGGAGTTTATATTTTAGACCTTCTCATGAAAAATAAATCCGATATTCAGCCTGATACGCTTCATGCTGATACACAAGGACAAAATGCACCTGTTTTTGGATTAGCCTATTTACTAGGGATTGAACTTATGCCTCGAATTCGTAATTGGAAAGATTTAAAGTTTTTAAGACCAGATAAAGAGTCTATGTATATGCATATTGATGGATTATTTTCACAATCAGTAGATTGGAATTTGATTGAAAACCATTATGAAGATATGTTGCGTGTAGTAATGTCCATTAAAAT
>NZ_JASHJA010000036.1:0-29489 GCF_030733445.1 Bacillus sp. MMSF_3353 | reverse complement strand
TATTTGATAAAAAAACCAATGTGCAAGAGAGGTACAGCCACTTTTTTGACTCCAAAATAAAATCAAAGGGAAGTTAGGGTTGAAGTGGGGAACGCGTCCGTATTTAATCATATTTTCAAAAAACATAGTTAGCCTCCATTCAGTTATGCCAATTATGTTTAGTGTATGAATAGAAAACTTGGCATATGAACAAGAGAAGAGAAGTAGA
Organism: Bacillus sp. MMSF_3353; assembly: GCF_030733445.1. Taxonomy (NCBI): domain Bacteria; kingdom Bacillati; phylum Bacillota; class Bacilli; order Caryophanales; family Bacillaceae; genus Bacillus; species Bacillus sp. MMSF_3353. The sequence goes on along the minus strand of NZ_JASHJA010000036.1, from coordinate 29,281 downwards.
ATAGATAGTTTAAAACAATATAATTTTAAAATAAAAGCGTTATTTGAATAGAAAATGGCAGGTAATTGACTAAGTTACCTGCCGTGATCCAAAACAGTACGGAGGACCAAGCTCCGTTTTAAAAGAGTGTAGTCATGGGAAGTTGACTTACAGATAGTATGTGTAATGTAAAAAATATTATCCGTAAATGAGAATGGAAAATTATTTTATATGGACTGGCATTCTTTTAGTTTCAAATCTTTCAAAGTCTATAGGACAATATGCAAACGTTGCTATGGGGTCTGAAGTCTCGTTTGTAAAAAAAGTGTGGTTAATTACGTCACCAGAAGAAGAATAAAAAGTAATTTTGGTTTTTGATATAGGAGGAAGCGTTATTACCAGTGGTTTACTTGTCATACTGATCAGCTCCTAAATTATTTGGTTTTATATGAACTTAATATGTATTCAATAATGTATATGAATTCATTTTATAAAGGTAGTACTTTGTGAATTGAGAAATTCAATAAAATATTATTTGAATTAGTTTTATCAATAAAAAAAGAGCCATATTAAGACTCTTTTTAAAAAGGTTTATTAATCATTTGTTTTCTAACCAAAACAAAAACTGTACCTGCAACAACACAGGTTGCATAGATTTTGCCACTTATGCCGCCGAAAAATTCAAGTCCGAAAGGTAGTAAAAAAGTAGCAATTCCTACTATGTAAGCAAATATGCCGAATAATTTAGCTAGTTTATTTTTATCACCAATAAAAGTAGCATCTTGGTATCCAGCAATAAGAAATAATTGTTTTTTAATATGAATTAGATAACCCATTATTACAATGATTAGACCAACAAGTGTGCAAACTACAAATCCATTCATTATATTCACCTACCTTATTTAAATTTTACTATATTTAGGTTGTTTTTTATAGGGTTAATAAAGAAGCTCATCTTGTTATAAGGGGGAAGGTAGAATCAAAATGACGGAAATAGAGGAATTGAAAGCGAGTATTTTTTTATAAAATCCTTATTTTAAAGCTAAAGAGTGCCTTGTAGAGCACTCCTTATGATGCTTATGTTCGATCTTAGATTGATTTCTTGCTTGGAGAAATAAAATACTCTTAAACAAAGTTTAAATAAACAATCCAGCCCATAATTAAAATATAAAACACCGCACAAAAGAAGATTAAAATGTATTTTAATGTCTTGTTCATATTAGTGCCTTCCTAAAAGAGGATAATTTAGATTTTAATATGATACGTAAAAAAGGTGCATTTATACGGGGTAGGGTGACTAGTAAACGTAAAACAAAATCGTTATTTGAAAGGAGAATGAGGAATGGCTTTTAGAACAAAAGAGACTAAGTCATATACCACTACAGTGATTTGTGATGATTGTGGAAAAGAAAGAATTTTATGTTCAACATTTGAATCGCTAGGCTTTAACGGGAAAATGAACGGAGCACTCTCGAAGGGTTATACGTTTAAACAAGAAGGCAAGAACTTTAAAAACTACTGTACTGATTGCCAAAGGAAACATAAATGATTTTGTAATCAAAACGCTATTTGGTATCTAATTTGTTTATTTAAAAAGAGCACTGTGAAAAGTGCTCTTAGAGAGGTAGGGTCAATCTTCTATTGGCCATTGTTCACAGTTAATATATGAACGTTTGCCTAAAAAGTGACAACTAACAAAAGATTGTGGGAGTTTCCAAAAAGAAACTATCTGTAGTTTATACAAGTAAAACAGAATTATACAACATGAAAAGGAGCACTACATAAGTGAGTGCTCATCGATAAGGAGGTAACTTTTTAGGTAAACACCCTTAGGTAAAAAATATGCTGGAGAAGTGGAAAATAAAACAAAAATTTCATTTTGTAATAAATAAAAAGAGCACTTACAGAAGTGCTCTTTCAAAAAATGGTGTTATTTATTTAACTTTAGTAATAACTAACAAAAAGAAATTGGAGTTTGCTTACTGTTATATAAGTTGCAGAAAATTTATTACGGCTGGGACTTCTGTCAATACGCTTAGTGAAATTGTTGCTGCCCTTGTTGGTTACCCATTTGTTGCCCTTGCTGGCCACCTAGTTGTTGCCCTTGCTGGTTACCCATTTGTTGCCCTTGTTGGCCACCCATTTGTTGACTCACTTGATCAACTTGTGTTTGAGCCTGTGCAATAGCTTGATTAATTTGGCTTAATGTTTGATTAGATTGTAGGTACTGCAATCCCTGGTTTAATGTTTGAATAGCCTGTTGGATAGTTTGCTGTAATTGTTGATCCGCTTGTTGCATTTGTTGTTGAGATTGATGACTAAATTGTTGAAGTTGTTGCATTAGTTGATTAGCTTGTTGTAATCCTTGTTGTTGCCCTTGTTGTTGACCTTGCTGTAATCCCTGTTGTTGACTTTGAGTTGTTTGAGATAAAGAGTGTTGTAACTGTTGAATTTGATTTTTAAGGCTAGTTAATTCTTGTGAAACTTCTAAATCAGCAGCTTTACGTGCTACAGCTTCAACTTTTTTCTCAGTTCGTTTATCCATTTTTAATTCCTCCTTTTGTACCCACATAATAGTGTGGAACATTTTTATAATGTACAAATTTATATTATTAATACTAAAAAATAGAATTTATTGCCTGAGGAAGGGAGATATATAAATAGTACTTTAATTAAAATAGGACAAGCAAAATTGCTTGTCCTAGAAGGAGGAAATCTCAAAACACTAAATTGACTCGTATTGGTAAACAGGTTCCTGAATAGTATGATTCAAATTAAGAAAGTTATACAAAAATGGCAGGCAAAGAAACTTTGCCTGCTTGTGGGGTGAATGAGTTAGCCAATTAAGATAAATTAACTTCTCATTCCTTTACAAAAAGAGTGAAGCCACTAGTATATATGGCTTATAAATAGTTTGTGTAGTGTTTGAGAGCTTATTCAAAAAATTAAAATGAGTAGTGCCTTTAATAAGTTGGTTATTCTTAGGTTTGTGTAGAGCACATGGTAGTATATGAGGATTATTTATTAACGTGCAAATATCTAATAGAATTTTCCTTTTGTAGAAATAAGGAAAATAACAAAGAGCACCGTGCATAAGTGCTCTTTAAGATAAGAGGTAACACTTTGAGTTGGATACTTAGGTTAAGAGTATATGGCGTAGAAGAGAAATAAGACCTGAAATTTATAATTAACTTAATACAAAAAAGCAGTTAACAAGCGTTAACTGCTCCGTCCTCAGAGAAAGAGGAAAAGAACATTACAGAGGTCACTGTCAATTCAAGCTGTATCAGCCCATTTATAGTATTGGACAGACTTTAGAATTTTATTCGGACAGACAAACTCAAAAAAGGTAGCTAGCAAAAGCTAACTGCTCAATAGTTTCATATTTTACGCAGGGGTGAAATAATGAATCTAATGAAGTATAGCTTATATAAAGGTGAATATCATTCGTATATTGATCATAAATGAATACGTTCAATATATGGGCGCATATGGTGATTTCTAATATGAAAAGAGAGCCAGGGAGCCCTCTTTAATAATTATTGGATTCGATAGAAAAACGAAAATCCTCAGATATATTAATGTATTAAAAATTTTGTGAACATGAAGTGCAAGGTCCACCAGTAGGTTGGAATACTACGTTGTCAACGAAAGCTACCGCTCCTTCTCCGCCTGTGGCTATATTTTGGAAAGTAATACATGCTGTAGTTACATCAGCAGGTATACACACAACAAGGGTATAATGTTGGAAACCAGCTTGTTGTTGATTTGCAATAGGTACAATGTGCGGAATGTTTAATGGTCCAAGCGTCGTAGGATTAGGGGGACATCCTTGCCCAAGTTGTGGAAACGATACAGAAGCAACAAGAATTGCTCCGTCTCTTATATCCCCAGCAAAAGAAAGGGTAAAGCAACAACCTCCGCCCACACCAACCGATTGAGTCATAATTCCTCCAGGCTCAATAGAAACAGCTAAGGTACTAAGGGTTCCATTTGGAAGAAAACGACCGCTATGCGCATTTGGAAATCCTACTTCTGAAACATCTCCCGTCACAGCCCACCCTGGAACCGGAAAGCCTGGTGTTGCAGGTTCATCAAACCCAGGGTTATCAAGACGATTCGTACATGGACAACATGCCGTAGCAGCTGGTCCCGTAGGTCCTGTAACTCCTGTAGCCCCGGTTGGTCCAGTCGGCCCAGTCGGCCCAGTCGGTCCAGTAGGTCCAACTTGAGGTGGGGGTACAGGGGGGAGAAAACACTCACATGGAATATGAAATTTCTTTTTAAATTCACTCATTTTTACACCATCCTTATCATTCACCCACTTACACACTACAACTTATGAATTGGTTAACAAACAAGTATAAGAAAAAGGCCCTTGAAAATTAAAATAAATAAAAAAATAAGCCCTTATGTCACAAATATAAACCCATTCCATAATATATAAGGAACATGGGTTCACTCCAAAAAGCTTTTAATATATATAAGGGAGTCCGCTTCCTAAATCAATACCGTTGAACCTGTTGCTCCTGTTGCTTCTGTTGGTAAAGTGAATAGCGAAAAATAGATAGGAGTGTTGAATCGAATAAACTTGATTCAACAGCAGTTCCATGTAAAACAATATTTTCTTCATTCATACCTTTACCTCTTATGATTGCTCGTCATAGGAGGTAAAGGTAGCAAAAAGCAAATCAGGAAGTTGGAATGCAATTATATAGAAGTGTATGGATCGTTAAGGGAAATTAAAGAATGTATCGAAGTGGACAAGCAGTTTTATTTTATAAATTAAACAAAAATTTCAATTGATTAGTATTCAAAAATCAAAAAAGAGCACTTAATAAAGTGCTCTCGTGACGAGATTCATTTTGTAACGACTATTTTATAAAGAAAGGAACGCAGAGTATTATATGTGCGTTCAGTTAATTGAGTGCTTTTTATAAACAAAGAACAGCTAGCAAAAGCTAACTGCTCGTTTTCAAGATGATAATCTAGATGCAAATACAGTTTGGCCGAGATTAGGAGTAACTATTCAAGTAATTAGATCGAACGGAGGGGAACCGTATCGTATGAATCAATTGTCATTTTTTGAAGACATCGATGAAAAGGAGATGCGAAGACTTGTGGTGAAGGAGCTGAAAAACTACAAAGCATTGTGCGTCCGGATGAAGAATCAAGAAGAACAGGCTCAAGCTGGGGGCATTGTTCTTTTTCCTAAAATGAAAGGTGACGATCAGAATCATGAGATACGTTTTAAACAAATTGAACGGACGTTAAAACATGCTCTTGATGAAGATGAACGCAGGATAATTGAGATGAAGTACCTTGGGAATCGAAAGGTTAAAGATTCGTATGTGTACAACGAATTGATGATGAAACGTGATCCGTTTTACCAGAAGAAAAAAAGTGCTATTCAGTTGATAGCTACGGCTTTAGGGATTATATAAATGAAATTGAAATGTATTTTTAACAATATGAAATAGTCTCTTGCTCTGTCTAATGGCAGAGCAAGAGACTTGAAAATTCCTAATTCAGCTTTTTTAACATGATTTCACCCATATAGAATTTTTCTACCAACAAAATTAAGCTTCCACTTTTTACAAGAAGGACATAAATATAATTCAATAACAACAATACTGTCCTCAACTAACTCTTCAAACTTATCAAACGGCATTGTATCAACCATTTTATATACATCCATTCATTCACCACATTCACACTTCGCACTTTCTATAGAACGAGAATTAAATACTTCTAAAGCATTATTACATAAGAAGTAAACCAATTCATGTGAAGGCTCTATTTCAGACGCTTCAGCTTCACGCCATACGCTTCTGGGAATCTCAGGTGATACACTTACTAGTCAATCCTCTATTATTTGACGCCAATCGAATAATAGAGTTCGTTTTTATTTAGTTTAAACAATTCTGTTTCTAAAGATATAAATACTAAGACTGTGTATTTTGTTGTAAAAATGCTTCTAAAATTCTTTTAACTGGCAGACTCGATTTTTTCAGTAGACTCTCTGCTTTATCCATTATTTGCTTGTTGGAAGCGATTATTTTTTTATATTCTTCATTGTTAAAAGAACGCAAAGAGTCTATTACATATTCAGCTAATTCATCATTCGCATTGAGTAAATCTAGTAATAAATTGAATCCATTCATCCCAGTATCTTCATCTATACAATATACTAATCTAATTTTATATTTATCATCTCTGTCCTTTAGATTTTGAAGCAATTTATCCCAATCATTTTCAGTAAATTCACTTATCAACTCTTGTACATACATAAATTCATCATCATAGAAGTAGTTATCTGAGCTATTTTCAGATAATACTGCATCTACTTTTTCATACATTTATGTTCCTCCTCTATTTGGTAAATCCACCTGGTAATGGTGCATTAATTTGACCTGTCGGATATCCACTAACCACATTGTCACCTATTTTTATTACATCAATTTCTACGCCGTCAATAATTTCCCTATGAAAAGTTGCTCCATCTCTCCCTCTAATACCTAACGGGGAAGAGTTACCTATATCAGTTATACTATCTAAAATCTTTGTATCACTCCAACTATCTGGAAATATTGTACTATTTTTTATTTTAGCCAATTTCCCGTCAGGGAATTGAGTCGTATATTTGATATCTTTCGTACCATTTGGATTGACCTTAATCGTCTCTGTAGCATAATTAGGATGACTATTTTTAATATTTGATGAATGTCCTCCAATAATTTCATTTTTATTAGGATTTTTTCTCTGTCCCAAAAGAATTTTCTCTTCCATTTCGGATGAAATAATTGACTTAGTCCCGCTGGCTTTCCCAACAGGTACTTTTTTAGCTGTATTTACAGCCTCAGTAGCCTTAGCAGTCATTTTAACTCCTTTTCCTACTTTAGCTATCTTTCCAAAGGGTGTAAGTCCGGCTACAGCCATGACACCTGCTCCAGCACGTTCCCACCCCGAAAGTTTTTCGCCAGTAGATGGATCAATACCATCCCAAACACGACGAACATCATACTCACCACTTATTTCACCCGCTATATCCCTAGCTAGTTTTTTACCATCAAAACCCTCTTTTTCTGATGATAGTGGTCCACACATTGCACCTTTTTCCATTGTAACATCTTGATTATCTGTATTGCGGAATTTTTCGGCAATTCGTTTCAAATCTTCTTCCACTTGTATAAGTGAATTGATAGATGTAAAAGCTTTTGGTCTCGCATCATTGAACATTTGAATGAATTGTTGATTAGAGGCACCAATCCATTGAAAACACAAATGATCAATTTCATTACATAAATTATTATGTATAGATTCTAATGCGATTCTGGTATTACTTGCACGATTTGCGACTTCTTCTAGCATTTCAGGTGTTACCTTGATTTGAACCATTTTTTTCCTCCCTTTCCCAATTAAAATTATGAGACAAAAAGAAAAAAATGTAAATACAGAAACTTTAGATTAATATAATAATATTCGCGTGAAATAGAATCTGCTTAATTGTAAATGAAGCCTATATATGTTAAATATTCCCTTACAAAAGAATAGTTTTATTAAAAAAACAGTCCTGTTGGGCGGCTTTTTTATTTATTTCGTATTAAGTGGGATTAGCTGAGGAATATGGGCACCAAGTAGAAATGGATAAGTTGGAGTAAACTACCCGTTCAATAATGTATTAAATATTTCTGTTTAGCTACTTGTTACTTTATCGGATGGATAGATGTGCATAAGTGATACTATGAATATCTAAAGTGAATTAAAAAAACAAGGTTTCCAATGAAAACCTTGTTTTTTTATCTATTAATTATTTTCTTTTAACATTTATGTATATTCTTTCATAACCATTTGATGCAAGCATTGTGCCTAACTCCATTTTGTAGTTACCCTTATCTAAGTATGCGTGATAATCTCGCTCCCCTGAATTTTTGAAAGGTAATGCAACAATATCGTTAATTTCTTTATCTAGATTTAAATCTGAATTTATTAAGGTAATCCAATTTTTTGCTAACTCTACAGTAGCTTTATCAATTATAAATGTAATCATGAAATCATTTTCATTCTCACCTACTAAATAGAGTTGCCCTTGTCCATAATCATAAATCTTTCCTAAATTAGGATTAGAGGAAAGTAATTCTACCCTTTCACCATCGCCCATCTGGCCGCCGCTGATATATACGCTTTCGTATTTGAAATCTTCATTATAATTATTGTTTATTTTAGTTATTAGATTTTGAGCTTCTTTAGATACAGAATTTATTAGCAACGGTGAACTGCTTGTCCAGCTACTACTGTCGTAATGAAATTCACTTGTAATCATAGAGCTAGGGAGATCAAACGGTGGTAATTCAGGTTTTGCTTCTACAAAATTAATTGCATTATATAGAAACTGTGCATATTGTTCACGAGTTACAATTTTTTTAGGTTCAAACATATTATTTCCTGTTCCAACTACAATTTTATTTTCTTGAAGTGCACTGATTGCGTCAGTAGCCCAATAATTTTTTTCAACATCTTCAAATGTAGTTATAGATGATGTTCTTAATCTGAAAGCCTTTTTTAATACAGCAGCCAACTGTTCACGAGTTAAAGTATCATCTGGGCCAAATTTACCATTACCATATCCATTCATAATTCCAGCTTTAGCAATCGCTAAAATTTCTTTTTCAAACATAGTACCTTTTACATCATTGAATGGATTTTTGAAAGGAGGGTCAGTAGGATCAGTCACTGGTTGCATATAAGTATATAACAATCTAGCAACTTGACCTCGTGTGATGGGATCACCAAAACCAAATATACCATTTCCATAACCAGCAAAGATCTGTTTCTCTTTTAAATCCATAATTGCATTATAAGACCAATGATCTGAAGGAACATCGCGAAATCCAGTCTCAGCTTGTGCATTTGTTAAAGAGGTAAACGTTGATGTAGCAAGAACAGCGCCTGCTATAATAATTTGTTTGAATTTCATTAGTGAGCTCCTTTTAATTATTAAATTTAAATATAATAATTAATAGTATATTCGTGTTTGTAAATTAAATCAATATTTAGTTGTAAATGGATATTGAGATAGATTACAAAAAATTTCGATTACTATCCATAACCGCATCTGAAGTAGTCATTGATGAACCCGGATTAGAATCGATAGAGAGTATTCCAGGGCGGGCGATTTTTAAAACAGATCGGCTCACTGAAATTCAAGTTCCTTATATTAGCGATGAAATGATGTGGAAACATCTAAAAGAATATGAGGTGGAAAAACATGAACATCCAGAGCCACATGAAAATCAACCGTCAAATGGCGATACTTGCGACGATTAGAAAGCTTCAGTTTGCAACGAGAAGACATTTGATGAGTGTGCATGATATGGGTGGTATAAGGAATGCAAATCGTATTATGAAAGATTTAAAGCCTTTTATTAGTCGTGTTACTTACTATAAAGAATATGTTTACTACTTAAATAAAGAAGGGCATGCATTACTAGGGGAAGGAAAGGTTGTTTCTAGAAATAGAATGGAGCATGCAATACTGAGAAATGAAGCCTGGTTACAATTATATTGTCCCGATGACTGGCAAATTGAAACAGAAATAAAATATAGAAAAAATGGTGAGAAGAAAAGAATTATTCCTGATGTGAAGTTTCGCGATACAGAAAGCATACTTCATGCAGTTGAAATAGATCGTTCGCAGAAAATGAAAGTGAATGAAGAGAAGTTAAAAAAGTATGAAGAGCTTACGCAGATTTATAAACAGAAGCATAATGGAAAAATGCCGGTGATTCATTTCTTTACGGTAACGAAATACAGAGAAAAGAAATTGGAAGAGTTAGCAGCAAAATATGATATATATGTAAAGGTCTATGTGATTCCGAGTATATAAGAGTGTAACAAAAAATAACAGCCTTTATATAGAATTGTTATTTTTACATTCCAAATAAGGCTGTTTATTTCTTAATTTAGAGATTTTTACATATTACGTGTAATAATTGCATTTTGATAATCGTTATCTAAGCTGAGCACTCTTCCATTTGGTCGATATTCTATGTAAAAGGTATTACGTTATTACTTATACTCAGGCTCTTCTTGTTTAATTTGCTCAAGACGAGGATTTAAAGATTCAATAATTTCTTGAGTTTGTTGTGCTGCACCTTTATATAATTGTTTTGCTTGCTGGTTATCAGTATCAAGAACAAATCCTTCTAGGCATGCTTGAGCACCCTTTAATCCAGCAATAGTTTGTTTAAGTTTAGTGCTTACTGTCATGTAGTTTTTCCTCCTTGTAAATGCACTTCAAAATATAGAATGCCTATTTTGTAATCATAGTACGATTTCCAATTTTAGGGTTATCAGAAATAATAACCCTAAATTAGAGGTATGTGAATAAGAAATTTTACAGTTAATTATTTGAAGGAGGATTTTTTAAACCAATAGATACATGGAATACCGTTAAGTGGTGTTATATTAACTTGAATAGAAAATTCATAAGAAAAATCTACCATGTAAGAACGTAATTGACTTACATATTCTATGGCAAAGATTAGCTCCATGGATGGATATCTTGTGCATTTAAATAAAGGATTATTGCTGCAAGAGATATATGTGTCAATTTAAAAAAATCTGTATGGATATCTTCTTGATAGGTTGGTTATATTAACGGTTGTGGAGGTGACAAATAATGGATAAAAATCAACAAGGTCATAATAAAACAATTTCCGGTGCTAGTATTCAAAGTGCAAAACAACAAAATGCTGGCTATGGTACAGAGTTTGCAACTGAAACAAATGTAAATCAAGTAAAACAACAAAATGCCCAATCAGCAGCGAAAAAATCACAAGCTGCTAGTGCTGGCGTTCAAAATGCAAATGCTGGCTATGGTACAGAGTTTGCAACTGAAACAAATGTAAATCAAGTAAAACAACAAAATGCTCAATCAGCAGCGAAAAAATCACAAGCTGTTGGTAAGAATCAGGGCACTGATCAATAACAAAGAAAAATACTCCTCGATTCAAGAGGAGTATTTTTTTATGCTGTTTTAATGGGAGTGCCGCTATATAAAAAATAAATAGAAGAAAAAGACTATTCCGGATGTGAGATATCGAGATGAGGAAGGAGTACTTCATGCCATTAGGGTAGATCGTTCGCAAAAGATGAAAGTGAATGAAGAGAAAATAAAAAAATACGAAGAGTTCACAAAAATATATAAACAGAAATATAACGGGAAAGTGCCAGTCATTCATTTTTTTACAGTGACAAAATATAGGGAAATGAGATTAGAAGAGTTAGCAGCTAAGTACGATGTGTTTGTGAAGGTGTATGTGATTGCAATTATATAAGAGCGAAATAAAAAATAACAGTCCTTCTGTAGTGATATATATCGTTACAATTCTTTAGAAAACAATTCTAGTTCATCGAAAATCGATAAGTTCATATCAAAACGCCATCAACCTAAGATTTTGAAGTGTCCTCAAAACGAAAATTTTAATATTTTACAGTTGTTTATGAGAAATTATACTCCTCTTTTATTTATTATGGTTTTCAAAATAACTATTTACATATAATTTTCATTAGTGTACTATTTGTCTAGTACACTAATACAGAGGAGGGAATAAATGAAAACTGAGTTTTCTCCTAATATCCCCATTTATGTTCAGGTAATGGAATACATCAAAAAAGAAATTGTAACAGGTCGTTTGGCGCCAGGTGAAAAAATTCCTGCTGTACGTGAATTAGCAGGGGAATTACAAGTGAATCCAAATACAATTCAACGTACATTTCAAGAGCTAGAACGGGAAGGTGTTGCTGAGACACGTAGAGGAACAGGAAGATTTGTAACAATGAATGAAGAAAAAATCACAGAGCTACGCAAAGAAATGGCTAAAGAGTTGCTTGATAATTTTATAAATGGAATGAATAATTTAGGTTTTATGGAAGAGGAGATTCTCTCAATACTCCATTCTTCTTTGGAAAAGAAAAAGGAGGGGAATGAATGAAAGAATTATTAAAAATTGAAAATCTATTGAAAAGATATGATTTAAAAACAGTGATTCAAGATGTAAGCTTAACAATATCAGAAGGGAAAATTATCGGTCTTGTTGGTGAAAATGGTAGTGGTAAAACGACATTATTAAAAATGATATCTGGTTTACGTTACCCTTCTAAAGGAAGTATTACAATTAAAGATAAAAGGGTGGGATTAGAAACGAAAAAAATCGTTTCATTTATGCCCGATAGTCCTGTTTTTGAAAAATGGATGACTGTAAAAGATGCCTTGTTGTTCTATCGAGATATGTATGCCGATTTTAATCTACAACAAGCAATAGAATTAATGGCTAACTTTAAAATCCCGCTAGAGGAGAATATAAGCATCTTATCAAAAGGGAAAACAGGGATATTACAACTCATATTAACTTTTTCAAGGAAAGCGAAGTTATATGTATTGGACGAGCCATTGGGTGGAATTGATCTTGTTTCTAGAAAGCATGTATTAGATTTAATTCTTAACTTTTATCGTGAAGATAGTACCATTCTTATTTCGACTCATTTAATAGAGGAAATTGAAAATATATTTGATGAGGTAATCTTTTTAAAAGACGGGAGTATTGTATTGCATGAAAATGTAGAAGAAATTCGTTTTCATCATGGAAAAGCAGTACATGAGTTATTTAAGGAGGTTTTTGGGAAATGAATTCGCTTTTTCGTTATTTATTTAATTGTAATAGAAAAAAGATAGCCGTCTTTTATTTTGGATTTATTACTATTTCGTTACTTCTTTTATTTAATATGATGGGATTATCGAAGGTTACAAATCAGCTTACAAAGGATATAACATTAGGTATATTTATTTCAATAATAGGTAGCACTGCATTTTTACTGATTTTAATAGCTTTGCCTTCTTTCAATAAAATGCTAAAAAATACCATGATACGTTATACAGCCATCTCAGGAAAAAAGTATATATATGCAAATTTATTCTTTTTCACGTTAATGTTTATTCTTTTCCTAGTAATAGGTTTAATTTTTCTATACTATTTCTCCCAGAGTACCTACGGTGGAAAAGTAGTCGGGGGATACCAACAGGAATTTCATGAGTTATATGCATATGGATTTCTTCATCACATACTTTCTGTTTTATTATGGGGAATCGATTTCATGAGTATATTAATCTCCTGCTATTTCATAATGGTAATTACAAAGTTGATTCCTATAAAGTCATCAAAGAGTAAGATGGTTTTATCTGTTATTTTCTTTGCTTTATTTTTAACAATCCAAACAGTCGTACTGGATTTATTAAGTAAATTAGAGAAATATGTAATCCCTATAAAGAGTACGGAATTCATAGATAAAAATGGTTTTATTGACACATCACTGTATCCTAGTGAAGGATTTACTATTTTAGATGTATGTTTTACTTGCTTATTCATAATTGTCCTGGCAGCTATTACAGGGCGTATCATTGATAAAAAATTAGAAATATAAAGATCCACTTTAAAGGTAGAGTGTATTTAGGAGGAACAAATGAGAACAACTAATCCAATATTAAAAAAAGAAAAATTTCATAAAGAGAAGACAAATGCTTCTACGATGACTATTGGTGGAACGATTGCAAAAACATTCATTTTGCTTATCTTACTTCTTACAGCGTCTGTCTATTCATACGTACAAATGACACAAGGGACAATGAAAATACCTGTGTTAATTGGAATTATAATAGTTACTCTAATTGTCGCATTTATAGTTATATTCATTCCTCGCATATCACCAATTTGCGCACCGATTTACGCAGTATTACAGGGTATTTTATTAGGAAGTATTTCAGCATATTATACAATGCGATTTGGTGATTCTATCGTTTTAACTGCCGTATTACTAACAATTTCGATTTTATTTGCCATGTTAGTGTTATACGCAGCTCGAATAGTAAAAGTGACTAAAAAGTTTCGTGCGGTTGTAACGGTTGCAACACTTGGAATTCTTATTATGTATTTTATTGTTTTCTTACTGGGCATCTTAGGGGTGACTGTTCCATATATTCACCAAGGTGGGACAATTAGTATCATCATAAGTACAATTGTAATTATTGTCGCTGCATTAGATTTATTACTAGATTTCGATTCAATTGAAAATGGTGTTCATAGTGGAGCACCAAAGTATATGGAATGGTACAGTGCAGCAGGGCTTATGATGACATTAGTATGGTTATACTTGGAGATCCTTCGTCTGGTTTCTTACATTATGAAAAACAAAGACTAAAAAACACCCTGCATGCTTCAAACATGCAGGGTGTTTTGGTATATCATATTTTCAATTTTATCATTCTTTGTTTTTTACATATTGGCAAAATAAAGAGGTTATCAAAGGCTGAATGAAACTCTCAGCGAATGATAACCTTCTGAAATATCGTATCAATGATTTAAATAGATACCCTCACAAATATATTATTGAGCCACTCCGAATACATTGATTTCAGCCGCACTTGTCCATGGATTATTGTTTACCTCGCTTAATGCACGTAGTCTAATATAACGACCTGTCTTGTTTGCAAAGCTGACTTCCTTCAAATTAGTATTATTGGCAAAAGCACCTATAGATACAGCTGTTCCCCAATTCACTCCATCACTACTAATGTAAAATTCATAGTCCTTAATCGTTCCGTTTATTTGGCCGTCTTGCCTTGGCAGATAGCTAAATTTGGAGAGGTTATAGGTTGCACCTAAATCAATTTGAATCTCGTGTGGCATTGGAGCTACGGGGCTCCAGTTTGTATGCCAAAATGTGTCTTTGTTTCCATCAAAGGCATACGTACCTAAATTGTACCAATTATAGCTATCTACATATTTTAGTGTCCAGTTTGTTTGTGGAATTAAACTAGCTTCTTTTGTTGTGACTGCTACATTCATTGCAGAATTACTTGTACTTGTAGTTGTAATTGTTACTCCTGATTTTTCTCCTGTGTAGGTATTACTATTCGGATTGGTGTCTGGACTAAAGGTAGCAGCATGATTTTGATTCGTGTAAAAGAAAGGGTCTTGGTATTCGCTGATGGATTGTTCTATATCAATGAAAGGATGAGGATCACTGGAATTATTATTCATGGATTCATCAATATGCCAAACCGCAATACCACCAGAATTAGTTGGTAAGCTCGCATCATACCCAACCTTTGCGCGATTCTCAACTAAAAAATACGTATTATCCTTTAAAGGAATCTTTAACACATTATAGTTATTTGGGATCGCATTTAGAGTAAAATTGTTGCTGGTATTTACTACATTTGGCGTTACAAAGCCTAGTTTTACCTTGGACCAAGCATCCATATGATCTGGCGTAGTTCCATACTCTTCCCCTGGAAGACTATTCCAAGCTCCATTCCCCATTATACTTAGACTACCCACACGGTTATTGTCGCCATATAGATCTGGAAGACCAAAAGAATGTCCTAACTCATGAGCAGGTATACCAATTGTCGCCATATGACCATATTGTTTTTCACCCTGCGCTGTATACATGCCTGATACTGTAACACCATCTTGATTTGTATTAGGAGCATATGATTGATGTGCCCAAATATTTGGAAGTGGACCGCCACTAGCCTGTTCATTACCAGCAAGAACAGTTACAATGTAAAAACCATCTTTGGAGTCAATGATTTGATCATTATTAGTATCAAGACTAGCAAAATTCACTTGGGAATCAGCTTTAGCCAATGCATCTGTTATAACCGTTCCCATACTTTTTCCCGATGTACTCGGATGAGCGTAGTCTAACTTTATTTTAACTACCCCATCATTTTGCGTACCATATGTTTCGGAAGCTGGAGTGATTTGTACTTTTCCATTACTTACTTCATTATAGTAATTCTTTACTGACTTTTGGTTTGTAGAAAAGAATTTATTACTCCAATCGTTATCGTTATATGCAATATCAACATCTGTAAACCCAATTAACAAAACAAGCAATTTTTTATTTCCTAAAACTGGAGTGACAGTTCCATCTATATTTTTTGGTGCTTCTATTTGTAATTTATTCATGTACTCCTGTTTTTTCTTTGCTTGAGGGTTGTATTTCTTTATCCATTTGTTCAAATTGTTCTCATTTATCGCCATCGAAGGCTTCTTATCAATTTTATATTTTTTCCCCGTCAATTTCAGTTCATCTGATGTAAGCTCAGCGTAATTCCAATATCCCTTCTGATCTTGTAAAAGTACGTCACCATCCTTTGTACTTACCCAATGGAACCATTCATCACCATGTAACGTGCCCTCAAAAGATTCGCCTGACGGCTGCTTCATTTTGACAGCTCCATCGTATGCTGGTGCGGCAAAAGCGTTTGTTTGAACATACAAAACACAAATAAAAGAAAAAACGGATATGAACAGGAACTTAAAAACTCTTTGCATAAACCTTCCCCCTTTTTCAATGGTATGTGGAATATTCTATGGATAGCCAAACTAGATTCATACATGGAATAAAACGACGGATACATCTGTATAAGGCTAACAGAATACCTTTAATTATAATTACAGTAAATTGAAAAAATGTTATTTTTTTGTTCGATTAATATTTTCTCAAGATTAGCCCATAAAACAGAATTGATGAAAGTTACATGGGGAGTTCTGGAAAAAACCATACTTTTTAGAATGTATATAATGCCACATGTGGACTAATCCAAATTAAATAAAGTAGTCAATGCCTTTGACCATAGTGGCATTATGATTGATGTGTAAAAGAAAAAATACAATGAAGATTTTTAACAGAATAAAATAAAAAAGTGCTAACAAGTTTGCAAACGAACTTGCTAACACTTATACAGAATAGACATAAATTATCGCTGATATATCGTCTTTGAAAATAGCTTTAATCAGTTAAATCATACTTATACGAAATGCCTATAAAACTAGTCTTAATATCAAGAATATAACCATCCAGATATTCCTTTGCTTTTGAGAAGAAAACGAGGCATGATTTTAATTTCTACTCCAGAATTTGCATCGAATAATAAAAAAGTTCGGTTTGTAAAACTAAAAGTACAGCAAGCTACAAACGGTATAAAGTGGATAAAGATATTTAGAAATTTAAAAGATGATTTTCATATAGGAGGAGAAGTTGAATTAGAGCATATCCTTCAATATCCGAAAGATTATATGCTAGGAGAAAATCTTAGGGTGTTACTTCCATACAATGAGAGAATATATAAAGTTCAAGGTACTAAAATAAAACCTGGTATAAAAGTAAAGGAAAGAGAGTATTTATTTAAAGGGTTTCAGCAAAAATTCACTGATTTCACATTACTACCAGAATGTAAGAAACTAGCAACAAATAATGAAAATGAATTATTCCCTTTAATTGCACCAAAAGGATTAGAGACTATAACGTTAGAAATATGGTCTGAAAAAATATCGTTGGAAGTTGAACAAGCGTTATTTGAAAGTGAAATTTTGTTAGCTCAAATCGGTGAGTCGTTATATGTATTAAATGCAGATTCTCCAGTATTGTTAAAAATAGTAAGATATAATATTGAAAAAGTATTACAAAATCCATATAAAATGCAATATTGCCAGAAATACAAAACAAATTTAGTAGAGGATGTTATGAAAGCGGTTTATGCTACTGCAGGTGAGCGCAATGATGCGACATTGGCGTTAATCGCAATGGAAAATTGTGATGGGCGTGAAAAAATTGATCCAAAGCAAATCGTTAGAGAAGGGTTTGCACGAACTAACCGTATTTCAGCATTTATTAATTTATTTATTGGCCAAAGTGTATCTCGTACAACAATTATTAATTGTATCCTTAGTTTATTAGAACAAAAAGGATTTTTGAAACGTAGTTGGAATAAAATAAATTTACCTTGTACATATGTTAATTTATCAATTGAGCGAATCTCGAAATTTGATTTCTTACCTATTTTTTCACAAATAAAAGGAAAAGAAATTTCATATAAACTATACGGGAATACAGATTGGCAAACGATTGATCATTTGTTATTAAATGTAAATAAACACAACACCTTTTTACCACAACCTTCAAAAAGAAATGATATGGGAATTCAATTTAAACAATTTGTTTCTGAAACATTAACAGAAATTTTACAACATGCAAAAGAGGAAAATGAGCAAGTATATTTTATTATTGATGCGAATTTAAGAAAATATTGGATAAAAGAGTTACAAAATAAAAAAATTGATATAGATATTTTACCGGAGATTGTTCCTGATGCGCTAAAGGTCCCTAATTTAAACATTATAAGAATAAATACATCTTTTGATACACCAAAATACGGTGTGATAGAACGTGATGATGCTCCTAAAGGTACAAGTTTATATGTAGATCAAAAAGGGATGTATTATAGCACTGGCGAATATACGCTAAATGGTAGTGAAACATTGCAGCGATACATACTTGAAATATTAACGCTAGGTGTAAAACCTGTAGAAAGGAATTATATCGCTAAAATGGTACACTATATGTGCTGTAATTCAAGTATGCTTCAGGAAAAAAATATACATATGCCGTATTCTATGCATATGGCGAAAGTAATAAAGAGCTATATGACTGATATAGATGCAAGAGAGTTTAAAGAGTTTGATGATGAATTGGATGTAGATATAATGAAAATAGAAAAGAAAGATTCAATTATTTTGCTTTAAATAATAGTAGACAAATCCTGCTCGTTATATTGATCAGGATTTGTCATTTTTTCATGTAAATAAGGATATCCTTTGTCATGTATCTTTTCTTTTATGTATTTACTTTATTTACATACAGGATTAAGATATTTTTTAGAAATACAAAATCTACATCATATGGAAAAGCAATATGAATTGATTCAAAAGAAATTTGAAAGGAATGAGGAATTGTGAAGAAATTAGATGTGTTATTAATGCTATTAAGCGGCCTCTTTCCAGTTGCAGGAATTATGAAGCAAATCCCACTAGAACAATCTTTATATATCGGAGGCCTTTTATTTTTTACTAGTTTCGGTAGCTATTTTGCGAAAAAAATATATTCACGTATATGTAGTTGGATAGCGTATGCGCCATTTATAGCACTGCTGTTAGTCATTTGGCATCAAGATATTTCAACAAGTTCAATAATAGGGAATGCGAAAATCGCCGCTTGTATCGCTTTAATTCCATGTTTATTCCGTTTTCGTACATATGGACTTACTTTCGGTTTATTCTCATTATGGGCCGCTTTACTTTGGGATATTAAAGAAGTACAGTCGTTAGTCATACTTGAACGTATGTCGAGTTTAATGACAAGTCATTACTTATATCTTCTACTGTTAGTTGGAGGACTTATATTAGGTGGATTACTTGCGATGTTATTACATCGTAAAGAGCAGGATGATAATAAAGAAAATATAAATCTATTTCAACAAAAAAAGAAGCGCAAAAAATTATCATTTAAGATTCCACTTCCTAGATTACCGAAATTAAAGATCAAATTATTTAAGTTTGGTGGAAAAGTATCAAAACGAAATACGCCAGAAAAAATACGTGAGCATAATTACGAAGAACCAGCTCAAGCTGCAACATATGAAATGACAGAGCAAATAGATCCATATAAAGAAGGTATTGCTCAAGGACAAACGAGGATGGAACGTCGTAGAAATAGGTATAATGCATAAGATATTTGAGTAACCCTTTAATGATTTATCATTGAAGGGTTTTTTATGTAATTATATAGATTGCTAATGAGGAATTTATAGCATACCCTAAAGTTAAGGACTTAAATAAAATAATGGGAGGACAAAATGCTTATTATTACATATATTTCTGTCTGTATATTATTTTTAGTTAGCTTTTTACATGTTTACTGGGCTTTCGGAGGTAAGTGGGCGACAAATAGTGTCATTCCAACAAAATCTGGAGAAAAGGCGTTTATACCAGGTGTAGGAATGACATTGTTCATTGCTTTATTATTAAGTATGGCGGCAATAATTTTATTACAACAAACAAATGTTGTTCATTTCGGAGTTCCTAATATTATCGTTCAATTGGGCTCCTGGATTTGTATGATTGTTTTTTTTATAAGAGTAATTGGTGAGTTTCATTATTTTGGCATCTTTAAGCGAAAAAAAGATACGTATTTTGCTAAAATGGATACTGTTTTATATATACCACTTTGTGCATTTTTATCTTTAGCATTCTTACTAGCAATTATAACGTGAACATAAAATAGTAACTGCTTTTTCTAAAATAAATAAACGTGAATTGGCAAGGAGTAAAAGTGAGAAATCTAGTAGTAAATAAAAAGGATGTAAGCGTCTTCTTATCGAAATATAGATTATTATGAAAGGCGGTGACACTATGAAGTATGTTAAAGTCTGTATGAATGGCGGAAGTGAACACAAATTCTCGATGACTTTAGATCGGTTTGAAGAACTTATTACTACAGAGAATGGACTATTAGAAAATAAATTAGTTAGTATTGAAAATGTAATGATTAATCCTACTAATATATCTTCTGTAGTTGAAAAAATTGGTGTACCGGCTAAGTTTATGGAAGCTTAAAAATCGGTACATAAAAAACATCCATAGGGATGTTTTTTATGTGTAAATATAATAATTATACAATTAATAAATGAGCAGAATTTTTAGCAATACGTATACATTTGATGTTTAATAGATGCACAATAAAATAAGTACAAGCATATATTATATTGTAGGACAAGACCTTCGTGTCCTACTTAATACTCAGAAAAAACCTCTATCACATGAGAGCATCCGATTGCAGGGTGCTCTTTTTTTATCCGGCTCTTTAACTTTCAATTTTAAACATATCTTTGATGCTCATAAATATTAAAAATAAAATAATAGCAAAAATTAAGTTAGATAAATAGAAATCTTGATGAAATAGTAATTCAAAGATGACATCGAAAACATATAATAAGGCGATAGTAGGTAATATACAAATAAATATAAATCTCCAATTTTTCAAATAATGTTTATAAGTAGTAATCGCTTTCTCCATACATATAGCTCCTATATTTTTTATTTTCTATATAAGTATACATTTAAATAAAGGGATTTACAAAAGAATATTTAGTAATTAAGAATTGTAGGAGAGATTTTTTTGAAAATGTGGATAGCTGTAGCAATCTGAATAATAAATGCTTTTACTTTAAAAAAACTTTAAAAGAATGATACTAAAATGATACACTATAATATACGTTATTTATGAAATGAATAGAGGGATTTGTATGATAGATAAAATCAAAAATGTTGTAGAGGATATGTACGAAGATGAAGCAAAACATTTACTTCAAAGTATTCTTATTCAGTTGAATTTATTAGAAGAAAACTATAGTGAAGATGCAATTAAAAATTTGATGGATATTCCTAAGCAACTAACGAGTAATACATCATATATAAGAAATGTAAAAGAAAGCTCACACGTACATATTGCGTTTGATGATTCAACAGCTGGATGTTTAAAATATATGTTTAGTCAAGAAGAACAATTGGAAGAGAGGGTTGTCGCTTTTTCTGAATTCTTTTCAATTGGGCCGATAAACAAGCTACATATGAATGAGGGACAACTTGCAAGACAGAAATGGTTAGTAAACAATTTAACTGCTTATGATAATTATTTTGAAGAAGAGTATTTACCAAGGTTTTTAGAAACTATGGAAGAACTACACACTATTCCTATTGAAACACCTATTACAATTTGGAAAGCTAATAACGCACATGAACATGTAGGTCTATGTTTTGTAATGGCGCAATTAAAAGATAAGAAAAACATTCGCGTTATTAATACGTCTGAAGCAAGTAAAGAAATATTAAAAAAAGAGTATGCTATTCGTGGAACTGGAGAGTTAGCACCTGAAAGTTTAGCTCTAATTCAAAAAAGTTTTGTAGAATTGCCATATTTAACTGTAGAGAAACGTATGCAGTTTGAACATGAGTGGGATAGTCTATCGAAAAGTACGGAATTTTTAAGAGTTTGGACAGACAATGAAGTGCGTTCTGTACAAGAAGATTATTTTGATCAATTTATTATTGAATGTGCGAAAAGTATTGGTGCTGATCGAGAATTCCTAAAAGCCCCTAGGGTAATTGGTGAAGCACTTGGTCATGTAGAGCAGTTAGTTGGCGATACGTTTTTAGAATATCGCTTAAAGGAATTAATTAAACAAGAAGTATTTGAATTTGAAGGTTCGTTAGATGAAATGCGTTTTTATAGTGTGAAATTAAGAAAATAATACATCTATTCCGATTATGAAGAAGCTCGTATTTTTAAAATACGAGCTTTATTTTTTTGTTGAATTTAGGCTATACATAAGCTTCCTATAGGAGGCAAATCACATATGAATGTTAAAGGTACTGAATGAAAAGTAGGTGATTTGTTAATATGTATAACCAGCAAAATTATCCATATGATCAAGGGGTGTATTATAATCCACAAAACTACGGGTATGAATCTGTAAATGAAGTGAGAGATATGGAACAAGAAGATTATAGACCAGATGATGCGGAAGATGCTCCAACGTCACCACCACCATCTCAAGCTCCATCGTTACCATCCACATTTGCTTCGCCAGCACAACCAGGAAATATGAAATCATGGATGTGTAACTGTCTAGGAAGATGGGGATTTTTACGTTTACATCGTCCAGGACCTTTCGGGAGAGACTTATGGTTCTTTCCGACTGAAGTGAGAAGAAACGGAGTATCAGGTTACACTTGGCAAGGTGGTCGTCGTCGTAAAGTAAGTTATCGCTATCAACAAATTAGTAATTTCATGTGCTTCGCATAAAGAAAAGTGAGAGAGTAGAAAGATCTTACTCTCTCACTTTTTTATTTTTCAATATATGAAGTAAGATTTTGATTAAAAATTTACAATTTTCACGTTTTTATTAGAGTATAATGCATATGTTGGTTGGTTTTTAAAAACAAATGAGAGTGAGGGAATACAATGTCAATGAAAAATAAAGTTGGGCAAAGAATAGAAGATGGCATTAATTTGGCTTCAGCGCAGTTTAAAGAAGATGCATATGAAATTTATAAAGAATCGCGAAAAATGCAACCTATATTATTTGTAAATGAAGTTGAAATCGGTAAAGAATGGCTCATTACAAGATATGAAGATGCATTGCCACTTCTAAAAGATAATCGCTTAAAAAAAGATGCGGCAAATGTGTTTCCTCAAGATACAACGAACATGTATCTTTCCGTTGACAATAGTGATCATTTAACAACGCACATGTTAAATTCAGATCCACCTAATCACAGTCGTTTACGATCTTTAGTTCAAAAAGCTTTTACACCGAAGATGATTACACAATTAGACGGAAGAATTCAGAGAATAGCGGATGATTTAATAAGAGAGATAGAGCGAAAAGGTACATTAAATCTAGTGGATGATTATTCATTCCCCTTACCAATCATTGTGATTAGTGAGATGCTTGGTATTCCAAAAGAAGATCAAGCGAAATTTAGAATTTGGTCTCATGCTGTCATTGCATCGCCAGAAACACCTGAAGAAATAAAGGAAACCGAAAAACAACTATCTGAGTTTATTACATATCTTCAATATATAGTTGATATAAAACGAAAAGATCCAAAAGAAGATTTGGTTAGTGCGCTAATACTTGCAGAAAATGAAGGGCATAAACTTAGTGCTCCAGAGCTATATTCAATGATAATGCTATTAATCGTAGCAGGGCATGAGACAACAGTGAATTTAATTACGAATACGGTATTAGCACTTCTTGAAAATCCAAATCAATTACAGTTATTAAAAGGTAATCCAAAATTAATTGATTCTGCAATTGAAGAAGGATTGCGTTATTATTCTCCAGTTGAGGTTACAACTGCAAGATGGGCAGCTGAGCCTTTTCAAATTCACGAACAAACAATCCAAAAAGGGGATATGGTTGTCATTGCATTAGCTTCGGCAAACCGCGATGAAACAATATTTGAAAACCCAGATGTATTCGATATTACTCGGGAGAATAATCGTCACATTGCATTTGGGCATGGTAGCCATTTCTGCTTAGGCGCTCCGCTTGCTAGGTTGGAAGCAAAGATTGCTATTACTACTTTGTTTAATCGAATGCCTGCTTTGCAATTAAAAGGAAATCGTGAAGATATTAAATGGCAAGGTAATTATTTAATGCGTTCTTTAGAGGAATTACCATTAACATTCTAGAATATTTATTTTAAGACATGCATACATCGAAAATGCTTTACATAGAGTATGTATGTGTTATTTAAATTCGAAACGGAAGGGTGAACACATCCCAATGATCAACTAATTCTATTTGTAAGAGATCTTCGTTAAAAAACGAAATATTCTTCTGAATAGGGTTAGTCTGTACATTTATAGAAAAGGGATGTATTTCGCTCTGCGAATATATAGTCTTTTTATATGATTTGTGCTGCCTCCTGTTCAGAACACGAAATAGGAGGCCTTTTTATGTCGACAAATGTAGTAACGAAACAAAATAATGGGGTATCACAAGTATTGAAAAATAGATTTGTACAGGGAATTTTAGCTTCAGCATTATTTTTACAAATTGGAATATGGGTTCGAAACTTTGCCGTATTACTGTATGTAATGGAAATGACGAAAGGTGATGCTTTTGCTATTTCAATGATTTCAGTTGCTGAATTTGCGCCCATTTTTATTTTCTCATTCATTGGTGGAACTTTTGCTGATAGGTGGAAGCCGAAGAGGACAATGATATGGTGTGAGACGTTAAGTTCTATTTCAGTATTCGCTGTATTAATTACACTAATGTTTGGAACGTGGAAAATCGTGTTTTTTGTCACGCTTATTTCTGCAATCCTTTCGCAGTTTTCTCAACCATCAGGGATGAAATTGTTTAAACAGCATTTATCAACGGAACAAATTCAATTAGCGATGTCTATATATCAAACAATATTTGCGATTTTTATGGTGTTAGGACCGATTCTTGGAACATTTATCTTTCATAGTTTTGGAATTTATATTTCAATTATCATAACAGGTATCGCTTTTTTACTGGCAGCTGCTGTGTTGTTATTTCTTCCGAAAGATCTTGAGAATGATAATGAGAAGAAAGAAATCACGCTACTACAGGAGATGCTGGATGGTATTAAATATGTGAAAAAGAAAAAAGCATTAACTTTGCTTGGGCTTTGTTTTATGGCAGCAGGACTAGGTATAGGATTGATTCAGCCATTAGGTATATTTATTGTGACTGAGCAGTTAGGGTTATCAAAAGAGAGTTTGCAATGGTTACTAACAGTAAATGGCGCGGGTATGATTGTTGGCGGAGCTTTAGCGATGGTATTTGCGAAAAACGTAGCTCCGCAAAAGATGTTAATTGTAGGGATGCTCGGTCAGGCGATCGGCATTGGTATTATAGGTTATTCAACGAATTTATGGGTGACACTTACAGCACAACTTTTTAGTGGGTTAGCTCTTCCATGTATCCAAATAGGTATTAATACGCTCATTATTCAAAATAGCGATACTGATTTTATCGGTCGTGTAAATGGCATTTTAAGTCCACTATTTACCGGTTCAATGGTAGTAACAATGAGTGTAGCCGGTTCATTAAAAGAGGTGTTCTCATTAAGTACGATGTATGAGGGAACAGCTTTACTATTTATAATTGGATTATTATTTATTTTACCTATATACAATTTAAAGCCAGTAATAGCGGTAGAAAGTGAAATAAATGGTAAGGGAAGTGCTGTACAACATGAATCCTAATCCAAATGTTAAATATCCTATTGAAGGAAATCAAAATGTCCATTTTATAAAAAATACAATAACGAAAGCTAATATACTTGTTGGTGACTATTCTTATTATGATGCGAAAGATGGAGAAACATTTGAAGATCGAGTATTACATCATTATGAATTTCTTGGAGATCATCTTACTATTGGAAAGTTTTGTTGTATTGCAAATGGAGTTACCTTTATTATGAACGGAGCGAATCATCGGATGGATGGATTTTCGGCATATCCATTTAATATATTTGGAAATGGGTGGGAGAAGTATACACCTAATTTGTCTGATTTACCTTACAAAGGGGATACAGTTATAGGAAATGATGTATGGATTGGTATGGATGCAACGATTATGCCTGGAATAAAAATAGGAGATGGTGCAATCATTGCAGCTAAATCTGTTGTGACTAGAGACGTCGCACCATATACAATTGTTGGCGGAAACCCTGCAAATAAAATAAAGGAACGATTTACAAATACAATAGTAGAAGAGTTATTGCAAATTCAATGGTGGCATTTTGACATTGAAAAAATAACAGAAAATATAGATGCTATTGTACAAGGAAATATTGAACCATTAAGAAAGCTAAAAAGGTAATAAAAAATGCATGACAAAGAGTATCATACCTCCGAATTTTGTTAATGATAATAGAACAAGGAGGTGTGATACTATGGCACAAGACGTTTTATGTGAAGTAAACAACTGTAAATTTTGGGCTAACGGCAATAAATGTAGTGCAGATGCAATTTATGTAGTAAGTCATAAAGGGAAACATGCATCAACTACGGAAGAAACAGATTGCAAAACTTTCGATCCAGAAGTATAAATTTTTTGAAGGGTAGCCAAATCGTGGTTGCCCTTTTATTAATTATAGTATTGATAATAAATCTCATTTTCATTCATTATTTTTAACTTTTCTTGTTAATTTTTATATTTTCTTCATAAGTGATGTAATCCAGAGTAATTCGTGTTCTATACGTGATTTACTAAATTCAATAACTTCTGTAATAAAAGATGAGCTAACATCTAAAGATTGAATAGCAGTAAGCTGTTTATGTAGTACGTCTTGGCGTATTGTTAAAATTTCTTTTCTACCTTCGTAATCAAGTTTTTCAAATAGAGCGATACGTACAAGGAACTCAGCGTTATTTGTCGCAATTTTTTCAGGAAACTCTCTTAACATCTCTGAAAAAATTTCTTCACCTGTTTCAGTTATATCGTACATATTTCGGTTTGGCTTTCCGACTTGTTTATGTATTTTTTTCGTTATAGCACCCATATTTTCGAAGCGCCGAAGAGCGGGATAAAGTGTGTTATGATTTAATTCGAAATTCTCACCTAACCGGTTTTGAACATTTTTCTTTATTTCATATCCATGTTTTGGTCCAGTTGTTAATTCTGCTAATAGTAAAATGTCAACGTACATAAAAATCCCCCTTATATATTTCTCAAGTTCTCCAATAAAAAATCTCCTTTAGTATATGTTAAAATAACATATGTTAGATTATACAACTTTGAACTACCGACCTATCACTTTTATTGTAAAAGAAAAGGGAGGAAAGAACTATGGCTTCGCCGGAAAATGTGATTTTAGTTCATGAAATTTCAAAGCTGAAAACAAAAGAAGAATTGTGGAATCCGTATGAGTGGTATCAATTTATGAGGGATAATCACCCTGTACATTACGATGAAGAGCAAGATGTATGGAATGTTTTTTTATACGATGATGTAAATCGAGTTTTATCGGATTATCGCTTATTTTCAAGTAGAAGGGAGCGAAGACAATTCGCAATCCCTCCTTTAGAAACTAGGATAAATATAAACTCTACGGATCCACCAGAACATCGCAATGTACGTTCTATCGTTTCTAAAGCATTTACTCCAAGAAGTTTAGAACAATGGAAACCCCGAATACAGGCAATCGCAAATGAACTTATAGAACATATCGAAAAATATAGTGAGGTTAATATTGTTGAAGAGTTTGCTGCACCTTTACCTGTTACCGTCATATCCGATTTATTAGGAGTGCCAACAACGGACCGTAAAAAAATTAAAGCATGGTCTGATATTTTATTTATGCCGTATAGTAAAGAAAAGTTTAGTGATCTGGATGCGGAAAAGGGTATAGCACTAAATGAATTTAAAGCATATCTTCTACCGATTGTTCAGGGAAAGAGGTACCATTTAACCGATGATATTATTTCGGATTTAATACGAGCTGAATATGAAGGCGAAAGATTAACAGATGAAGAAATTGTTACTTTTTCTTTAGGTTTATTAGCGGCAGGCAATGAAACAACTACTAATTTAATTATTAATAGCTTTTATTGCTTTTTAGTGGATTCACCTGGGACATATAAAGAATTAAGAGAAGAACCTAAATTAATTTCAAAGGCAATTGAGGAAGTATTGCGCTATCGCTTTCCCGTTACATTAGCTAGGAGGATTACAGAGGATACAAATATATTTGGGCCTTTTATGAAAAAGGATCAAATGATTGTTGCGTGGGTAAGTGCAGCAAATTTAGATGAGAAAAAGTTTTCGCAAGCCTCTAAATTTAATATACACCGAATAGGAAATGAAAAGCATTTAACATTTGGTAAAGGTGCACACTTTTGCTTAGGAGCACCACTTGCACGTTTAGAAGCTGAGATTGCATTAAGAACTTTCATAAATGCTTTTGAAAAAATAGAGTTATCTCCATTGTTCAATTTAGAAAAATGTCTATTGGAAAATGAACAAACGTTAAATTACTTACCTATTCTTTTGAATAATAGGTAAATCGATCAGCAAGGTACAAATTTACTGTACCTTGTTTTTTTATCCCGCGTTAACGGACAGTAAACGTCCGATTGGTTCAACTAATAATCAGTGGGAGATGAACAAAACCCCCACTGATTAAAGTTTCACTTTATTTCTCAATTGTAAAATTTTAGTTAGTTATTTAGTATGGAGGTGTGTGAAAAAGAATGGAGGAGGACGCTTATGTTAACGTGTAATGGAAGTAAAACGTTTCAAACATTTATTAAAGCTGTAACGGATTTAATGGATAGTAATTTATTAGAAGATCAAATTGTTTGTGCGATTGAAAAATTACTAGAAGAACTTTTAGAAAAGAAAACATGGCTTCCGTTAGAAAAACAGAAGGCGAATTCGGCTCAATACGCACGACATTTGTTATATGAAGATCCTTTTAATCGTTTTGAAGTATTAGCTCTTGTATGGAAAGATGGACAATCTACACCTTTACATGATCATGATGGTACATGGGGAGTAGAAGGCGTTTTTACAGGGAGGATAATGGTGCAAAACTTTATACAAACGAAGCAGTTTGAAAATTCACTTGTTTATTTAACACATACAGGAAATCTTTATTTGGGAGAAGGAGAAACAGATAAAGTCATTCCACCAGCTGATTGTCATATTCTTGAAATAGCTAAAAATGAAAGCGTTGTCACTATTCATATTTACGGAAAACGTTTAGAAAAGTTTAAAGTATATGTCCCAACTGAAGAAAAGAGTGTTTACATGTGTGAGACGAAATATATTAGTTATAGTTCATAG
>NZ_JASHJA010000035.1:0-32094 GCF_030733445.1 Bacillus sp. MMSF_3353 | reverse complement strand
CTCTTCACTTCTACTATATAAAAAATAGTAGTGCGAACCAATGCCTTGGTCTGCACTACTAATCTTAGTATGTTTTGTATAGCTTCATATACTAAGTACAGATGATCTTGAATCATATAAATTGCTTTATATTCACTTAATTCTTTTTGTTTTTTCTGTAGTAACAGCCGTCGCATTTTGAACATAGTGGAAGAACAAAGAAAAATAGCGATTAACTGTCCATAAAGATGACATTCTAGACGCTCTCGCTTAATATTGTGACAATGATTGATACCAAAAAGAGATTTCCATGTTTTAAATACAATCTCTATTTGCCAACGTAGTGAGTAGATATCATGAACCTGTTCCATCCCGAAAGAATTCTGGAGATTCATTCTTCACATATACTCTATTATTTAACTTCAGCCGTGAAACATAGAATACACCTCGTTGATCCATCTGGTCTAAATCTTTTAGAGAAAAGCATCCTAAATCTCGAATACATAAATCTCCTGGGCGTAAGGTATCTAAACACTCTGTACCAAAGGTTTTATCATTATTTTTACCTGGTTCCATTTGAAAATTGAGGAATTTTCCACTATGTAAATCATACTCTAGCTGAATCTTAATACCAGCTGTTTGTGCACACCCTCCTGAACCAGGATAAATAGGAGCCAAATGATTGGGGACCTGAAAAATAGTAGCATCTAAAATACGTATACGTTGAAAATAAGAAGTGTATTGATTTGAAATTTGAGAAGAATTGTTTAGTTGGCTTTTGACTAAAAGAGAAAATACACGTTGTAGAAATAAAACAGCGTATCGGTTAAAACGTTGATTAAGTCCTTCTGGACTCATGAGTGTAGCTGTATTTGCAAAAAGCTGACTACATAATCGAGTGGGAGAATCGCTTGCTACATGTTGACTAATCCAGATACATAAAGCAGCCAAATCTTGTGCGCCATACTTACTTTTACGTTTTACAAAACCTGTCTCCTGTGCGAGTTGTTGAAGAATATGTGGAGATAGATATCGCTGTAGTTCTTCAGCGAACAAATGAAACTCATCTTGAATCGAAAGACCCATAAAAAATGCCATCCTTTCTGTATATTTCTACAAAAAGCATAACGCTTTCTATGAATTATGGGTATAAATCCTTCTTAGATTGATAGTAATATAGCGATACCCCTATAAGGAAATTGGATACTTATGTTAAGTTATAGAGAAGATGGTGACATTATTTTAGGGGGTAAAACTATGATTGGAATATTAGCAGGGATGGGGCCAAAATCTACTGGGCCATTTGTAGACAAGGTCGTAGAACAGTGCCAAAAGATATATGGAGCAATAAATGACATTGATTTCCCACACATGATGATTTATTCATGTCCAACGCCTTTCTATATTGACAAACCTATCAACCATACGGACATGGAAATGGCAATTATCAATGGGGCTCACAGACTTGAAAAAACAGATGTTGATTTTATTGCCATCCCATGTAATACGACACATATCTATTTTAACCAAATTAAGAACTCAGTTTCAGTTCCCGTATTAAACATGATCGATGAAACAATAAAGGAAATACCAAAAAACTCAAAAAAGGTAGCTCTTTTAGCCACCAATCCAACGGTTCAATCAGGAATATTTCAAGATGCTTTAGTGAGGGAAGGTTATGATTATTTACATCAAGATCATTGGCAAACCTGCCTGAATCAAATAATAGTAAAGATTAAACAAGGTCAAATCGATAAGCCCCTTCAATTATGGAATGAATTCTATTCAGAATTAGCTGAAACAATTGATACCGCCATTATTGCATGTACAGATTTAAATGTTGTTACAGATAAAAAATCCAATGATATTTCCTTTGTTGACTCATCAACATGCCTCGCTCAAGCCGTTGTACATAAATATTTATCATTAACGGACAGAGGTTAGTTTTTCCTATTAGATGATAGTTTTTTGTTCGTTCCTTTTTCACTAGCTGGCGCTTTAATGGAGCAATGAAAAAAGCCTAATTTCTTCGCATTAAATTGAGAAATTAGGCTTTTTAATATTGAAATTTCCTTAACGTTGTAAATCCGCATTTTTCTGACACTACACCATATCCATCAACTTAAGAATTTTATAACGCCCCCAAAACAAAAAAATGTACATTTTTACCTGGAGATGTCAAATTTCTCGTTTTGGGGGTATTTGCTTTTCTTAGCTTGATGGGCATGTGACGGTACCCCTTATTATGATGGTCTGTTTTTGGCACATTATGTTTCTCATGTATGGTGAAAGCCTGTTACAATAGTTAAGAATAACTTGGTACAAATTGATAATGAAATGGAGAAAGATACTAGATGAAAGCAACCGGAATGACTAGAAAAGTAGATGAATTAGGACGTGTAGTACTTCCAAAGGAACTTAGAAATACACTTGGTATTAAAGAAAAATCACCATTAGAAATTTTTGTAGAAGGGGAAGATATTATTTTACAGAAGTATCGGCCTAGTGGTGTTTGTGCATTAACAGGAGAAGTGTCAAATCGTAACATGGCATTAGCAAATGGCAAGATAACATTAAGTCCAGAAGGTGCAGAACTATTACTAAAAGAAGTAGAACAGTATCTTGTAAAATAGTGCTCCTTTCAAGGGGCTTTTTTTATGGTTAACAATATAATTTCATGTATCGTAATAATTAATAAAAACTAAAACCCTACAATAATAGATATCAGGAAGAAACTTTTATTGGTGATAAAAATAAACTAGCTAAATTATTCGGTATATTTGCTTATGTAGTAGGAATTGCTACATTTTTACTCCCTTTTGAATTAGAAATCTTCGGGAATATCGCAAGCATTATTTATGGAGTATGTATATGCGGTGGAGTAATAGTAGTTTTAATACGAAAGCAATCTATTAATAAACTATGTTAAGAAAAAGAGTCTTGCATCCAGACTCTTTTTTATTTTCAATAAAAAAGAACCAAAAACGGTCATTTTTGGAACGGGTTGATTGATGAAATATATTAAAAAAATTATAGTTGACCATAAAACCGATATCCGATATATTGGTTTTATGAAAAAAGATATTATTAAACCCATTAAACGTATGTCATTTAGAGATGAAGTTTATCTCACTTTGAGAAAAGCAATTGTTACACTAGAGTTACAACCAGAGCAACGCTTAAATGACAAAGAGTTAGCAGAAGAATTTGGAATTAGTCGTACTCCAGTTAGAGAGGCTCTAAAACGTCTTGAAGATGAAGGACTTGTTGAGTCTATTCCTGGTTCAGTGACTCGCGTTGCACCATTAAATCTTGAGGAGGCGAAACACGCATTTACTGTAGTAGCTGCTTTACATTCATTAGCTGCCCGTTTAGCAGTACCATTACTTAAAAAGGAAGATATTCAAGAATTGGAGTTCAGTAACAAAGCCTTATTACTATCTATTGAGAAAAAGGATATTATAAAAGCAATTGAAGCTGATGAGTTATTTCACAACGTTTTTTTAGATGTGGCAGGAAATCCTGAAATCATCCGTGCATTAGAACGAAGTATATCTAAGATCCAACGTCTTGAAATTTCTCAATTCACTTCTATCAATGGTTTAAAATCAGTAGAACAACATCAGCAAATTATAGAGGCATGCAAAAATAAAGATAAAGAAACAACGGCGCAACTTGTAGAACAAAACTGGTTAAGCCTCGGGGAATTATTAACTTATGAAACAGATTGAGGTGAGAAACTTGCGCCCTATTTTTTTAGGTATATGTGCTGCTTTCTTTTTTGCTTTTACATTTATATTGAATCGAGCAATGGAATTATCAGGTGGTAGCTGGATATGGAGTGCCTCATTAAGGTTTATTTTCATGCTCCCATTTCTTTTACTTCTTGTTATGAGTAGGAAAAAATTAGAAGTATTATTACAAGTTATGAGAGAGAATTTAAGAGCATGGTTTTTATGGAGTTTTGTAGGGTTTGGTCTATTTTATGCTCCATTATGCTTTGCCGCTGCACATGCACCAGGATGGATAATTGCTGGGACATGGCAAATTACTATTATATCAGGATCTTTGTTAGCTCCTCTTTTTATTCAAACCGTTCAAACACCAGATGGAATTCTTAAGAAAAGAGGAAAAATCCCAATGAAGGGTATGGGTATGTCATTGATTATTCTTCTTGGTATTTTCCTTATGCAAATGGAACAAGCAAAATCGCTAGCTGTAAAAGATATTTTGTTAGGTATTATCCCTGTTATTATAGCTTCTTTTGCTTATCCACTTGGGAATCGTAAGATGATGGAGGTTTGTGGAGATCGTTTAGATGCTTATCAACGTGTCCTTGGAATGACATTAGCTAGTTTGCCATTTTGGTTGTTACTATCCTTGTACGGTCTTTTTACAGCAGGCGTGCCTAGTAAAGAACAAACTATGCAATCTATTTTAGTAGCTATTTGTTCGGGTTTAATTGCAACTATCTTATTTTTTAAAGCGACTGATATGGTCAAAGGAGATATGCAGAAACTTGCAACTGTTGAAGCAACACAATCCATGGAGGTACTTTTTGCTGTTATCGGAGAATTAGTTTTATTACATGATTCATTTCCTTCTATTTTATCTTGGTGTGGTATGTTTGTAATAATGTTAGGAATGATAGGACATAGTTATGTTTCCCACAAAGGTGAATTAGCGCATAATCAAAATATTAGTGCTTAATTAATATTTTAAAATGTACAATATGAATACTTTTCTATTTAGTATAGTTAATTTTATTACTTTGTGGAAAATGTAGTACTCTAAGTTTTATGTCAAAATTTAATAACTAAGTGAAAGAATATGAAAAAAAGCCGATTTCCTGCACATATAGGAACATCGGCTTTTTTGTATAAACTTTTGCTTAGCGTACGAAATTCGCGTTTTGTTGATGGCTACCCTTAGAAGAAAAGTAAATACAAACAAACCAGGGGGTGCATTTCATGTTTAATTTACAAGAAGATATGTATGAGCAATTGAAAGAGAAAAAAGGGGATGTTACTGCATTTTTAAAGAATGGCGTTCAAGTACGTGGGCATATTCTTGCAACAGATAAATTTACCGTCCTAATGATGGTTAATGGTAAACAACAACTAATATACAAACAAGCAATCTCTACACTCGCTATGTAATACATACTGGACCTATGTAAAGATTTTAAAATATTATATTATTACTATGTAAACTATAATATAAGTAATTCTTTTAATTATTATATGTTTGTTCATTCTTGTTGCAGAATCCTTAAGCTATTAAGGATTCCTTTTTTGTATCTAAAATCCCAAAATAAAAAGATAAGATCCGGTAACAGGATCTTATCTTTAGCACAAGGAGTAAACAAAAGGATAACCATCATATTATTATAATAATTTATTTTTTGTTAATTTCGAATATCAGAACCATAATTAACAAGTATATCTATATTGAGAAATTTATTACAAAATTAGTTATAAAATGATTCAAAACTCCAATGTAAACTTTTATCAATTAGTTTACATTCAAACACCTTTAAATATTGACTTCATACCAAACTCCCTGATATCCTCAAAACACACGACAAAAGTATACATTCAAAACATGATAAACAAAAAGATTAGAACATCTATGAAAAAAAAAAGAAAAACCTAGATTCATACTAACTTTTCACATAATTTCCGTAATCTGAAGTTCACTTAGGATATCCTACAGTCTCTTCCTTAAGAAGGTTTCCATGATATCTCTCTTAAAACTTTCGTAATTGAACTGAAAAGCGACATTATGTATTTTATAACCCGGATTTGTCACAAAACGAAAATCTGCAATACTTTGACCGAATCCTTCTCCTTGATCGGCAATTACTTTGATGGGTACTTTTGAAAGGAGAACTGCATCTGGGTTCAACAAATACCACATTGTTACAAAATCATGCATAGGACTTCCCCCTATACCAGGATTCGATTTAGAGTAGAAATTATAGTAGTAGTCTAACATGGGCTTGATGATAAGCCCTGCAAGGTCCTGTGTATTACGGTGAAACGCATCGATTTGTTGGACCATTTCAGGTGTAACAATCGCGTGTTGGGTGACGTTTAACGGAATAATGGTCAAATTCTTTGCATGCTGCAGAATTAAGTTTGCTGCATAAGGGTCTGCATAAAAGTTAGCTTCAGCCACAGCAGTCACGTTTCCAGGATAAAAAAAAGCTCCGCCCATACAAATGTATTCATTCACGTTCCGCATTGTTTCTAAATTTAGGACAAATGCCGTCGCCAACGAAGAGAGCCTTCCCAAATTAATAATTATGAGGTCATCTAAATTAGAATCTATAATCCGATAAATATCATTGATAGGGTAAGTCGGATAAGAAATCTCAGGCGGGATGATAGGTCCTAATCCCACTTTCCCATGTACTTCAGGAAAATACTGGACCAATATGCCTGTTAAAGGTACAGAAGCACCCAGAAATACAGGTATCTCTTCCTTTCCCCCAATATACTTTAAATAGTTAATATTTCTTATAGCATTCTCTCTTGATACATTTCCATAATCAGCTACAATCCCTACAAGTTGGATATCTTTACGGAAAAAGGTATACAGAACAGCAAAGGCATCATCAATTCCTAAATCTGTAAACAGAAGAACTTTTTTTGGCATATATCTTCCCCCAAAAGCAATAGAATCATAATTTCATTGAGCCTGTACTATATATATTTCATGTGTTCCTGAATAGTACGTTCTGGTTATCAGTCACTGCATATATCCTATATGTTTTTACGTCTAAAAAATATTTTTGTTTTGTATATCCTCTACATATTATTAAGAAATTTGAAAAACAATTAGATAGTGATGTCAATGCATTAGCGAATGGATATGATTTTATTGATAAAATTAAAGCTGATATTTTATTAGATCATAAACAAGGTTGGATACAAGAAGATGGAAAATGGACCTATTATCGAAAAGATGGGCAACGTGTAACAGATTTTCAAACAATTGATGGCAAAAAATATTATTTTGGGACAGATGGATTTATAAAAACGGGATGGTTCCAACAAGGAACCAAAACTTTTTATTTTAGTCCATCAGGTGTAATGGAAACAGGTGTACAATATATTGATGGCAAAATGTATTATTTTAATGAATTTGGTTGGTTAACAAGTGGATTACATACTTTTGAGGGAAAACCTTATTATTTTGATGACACGCATGAAGCAAAAAGCGGATGGATGAAATTAGAATACGATTGGTATTTACTGCATCCGAATGGCGCGTTACAAACAGGTGACTTTACGTATAAAGATAAGAAATTCTCCTTTAATCAAGACGGGGAAATGGTTAAAGGCTGGATTACATTAGAATCCCTTGTTAAAAAAGTATATCCTGAGCCAGATTTAGGAAAAGTATTGCGTGCAAAACGTGTGAATAATGGTGAAGTGATAGAAGTAACGGGAAAAGTCGGTTCATGGTATGAGGTCAATTATCAAGGAGTAAAAGGATATGTACGTATCCATGATGCTATTATTTTTGATCAGGAAGCAAAAAATCCTTTGACATTACTAGATGGAAAATTAAAAATATTCCAAGGTGTATTTGATTATTTGAAAAATGATCAAACATTAATGAATGATGCATTCAAAGCGATGGAAAAGGCAGAGCAAAGTGCATTGGATGATGTTGAACTCTGGGGAAAAATTTCTAACGATTTAGATGCTGAGAAAAAAGATGTGCAGCATAAAATGCAAGTAATAAAGGAAGCACATGATAAGTTGCAAGAATTAGTGAATGCAATGAAAGGTGACATTAAAAATTTAACAGTCACTCAAAGAAAAGAGCTATTTAAAATACTTGGAAATACGAGAGAAGATGCTTTAGCGTATGGAAAAGAGTGGATGGGATTTAGTGCTGATGTATATGTATCTATCCTGCAATACTATACATGCCTTTATCAAACCTATGTTGGATATTATCAAGCATTAGATGTGGTTGCTGGGAAAACTGCAGACTTTTTAGATGTTCTTGCTAAAGCAACAGTTGAAATCGAGGAAAATCATCGTAAGTTAGCAGAAGGAATTTCTGGTGTAGTTAAAGACTTAGGACCAGTTGTAAATAGTTCGATTCGTCTAAAGCATTCCATAGATGAAGCGAAACCTGGGATAGAGGAACTTGTGCAAGTAACAAGAAAAAACGCTCCAATCATTGCGAAAGATCTACAAGCATTAGATGCAAAAGTTCCGGGATTTTTCACAGATTTCAACATGGGATTAGACCTTGCAAATACATTTATGGACTCCGCTAATAAAATAGCAAGTCATAAGATTAATATTCCAGCTGCTGCCATCAATGTGGGGAATATTGACTTGAGTAATGCACTACGTGATTTAGGTGGTGATCCATCTAGAGTATATGATCGTAAGAATGATGGAGATGTATCATTCATATTGGGTATTACACCTATAATTGGTACAGGAAAAGAAATTGGACAACTCGTAAAAGGAGAAGACTTAGTAACAGGTCAAAAATACGGTCCAGAAGATTATGCGTGGGGTACACTGGCTGTCGTCTCTGGTGGTACAACACGAGTTGTTGGTAAAGTTGTAGGAAAGATTGGTGACCTTGAAAAGAAAGGTAAAGCTATTGAAAATGCAACAAAAGGAACTTCAGGTATCGGATGGAGTATGCCAAGAGGTGGAGGGGTCATCAATGGTCGTAAATATTCTGAGCATGCTTTAGAAAGAATGGCTCCCGATACAATACAAGTACGCGCTGAATTAGAGGCGCGCGCGAAAAGTAGGGGGCTTGTACCTGGTACACAGAAATTTAAAGAATTTGTGGATCCTAGAGGTATTACACCTTCTGTAGTAGAGGATATAATCAAAAATGGGACAAAAAAAGCTGGAAATAAACCTGATTCATGGGAATATACTGGACGCGACGCTAGGGTCATTACTAATGGTAAAGGTGATGTAGTAACCGTTGTCCCTTATTAAGGATAAAAGGAGTCATCGCGATGGGAATTATTTATGATGAATTAGAATTATTAGAGATTTTCTGCAATGAACCTAAGATTATAGATGCTGATGCAAGTATATATAGTTACAAATCGACAGATACGTTAGGATATACTTTGGAATTATTTATATCTATTTATGAAAACTATGTAAGCCTTGAATTGACGCATGAGAACTTAAAATCGCTTATTTACGATATTGTAGTGGTTAATGTAAATAAAATAAAAACTTGGGAAAATACTTTGAAAGTTTACGATGAAAGTGAAAAACAACTATTACAAGTTGCTTTTAAACCCAATTTTTCATTACAGACTAAGTTTTAAAATAATAAAAAGGGTCATTTTCTTGATCCTTTTTATTTTATGTTTAAGACCTAGAACACCTTACATACCCTGAACATGATATAAAAAAGTGAGGCATAACCAAACTCCTTCTAATTCATTCGTCTGCATATTAAGTTATATTTACCGTAATAATGAAGGTTTATTACCAAGTGCTCCAAATAGGACTGGTATGAAGCGGATATTAATTATTCATCAGGGTATCGAGGTAATGATAGAATTCTTTATTCTAATGATGGATTAGTGTATAAAACTTCTGATCATTATAAAACATTTACCGAAGTAAAATAGGAAATAGAGGGATTAAATTTATGGATATAGTAAAATTGGATGGAAGAACATTTACTAGTAAAGAAGTATTGCACCAAACATTAAAAAAGCAATTAGATTTCCCTAGTTTTTATGGGGAAAATGCAGATGCTTTGTGGGACTGTTTAACTGGATTTATAGGTCTTCCTATAACAATAGAATGGGAATTTTTCGAGAGTACTCAAAAAATGTTAGGACCTTATGCGGACTTAATTTTAA
The DNA here is from genome assembly GCF_030733445.1 of Bacillus sp. MMSF_3353. Classification (NCBI taxonomy): domain Bacteria; kingdom Bacillati; phylum Bacillota; class Bacilli; order Caryophanales; family Bacillaceae; genus Bacillus; species Bacillus sp. MMSF_3353. The sequence goes on along the minus strand of NZ_JASHJA010000035.1, from coordinate 22,232 downwards.
AAATATTTCAAGATGCACAAAATGAAATGCCAGGTAAGTTCTATATTGTTGTAAAATAATTAAAAGGATCTTAGGTAAAAATAAAAACCGTGGAAATATTTAATTTCTACGGTTTTTATTGTATCAATTAGGTTTTCTTTCATAGTGGCCCCTCATACCTCGAATCGTTTCCGTACCCCTTTTATATGCAATATTTCATATAAAAGGGTTATTTTTAAAAACTCATAATTTATGAACTAGCATCATGTTTCATTTAATTGTTATTTTTCGGAACATAAAACAAAAAATAAAAAGCAACTCGGATTGGGGTCGAGTTGCTTTTTAGTGATGCTTATATATGCATTATAACATATTAGAAGCCTTCCCCGCTGGAATTTCTCCTGATAAAACCATTTGAGACATATATGTTTCTAAGCTTTGCGCAGATAAGAATAATATAATTGAAAATGTCCCTTTGATGACGTATTTACTAGGCTGGATTACCATTACTAGCTTTCCAATTATCACAATTTTATGGTCCGCATATTTTTTCTTATTTATCTTTCTTAGCAATTTATCCCTCTCGTTACAATACTTTCACATACTTCTTCAACGCACAGTCTGTTACATCTAAACATATCTAAACATCACTAGTATCATTTACATATACTATACCTCTTGTATAATATCAGTCTGATAGAAATAAAAATATGCAAATATACATATTATTAACTATTTTTGTAATTTATTGCTATAATGGAAAAGTAATTTTTAGAATTTTTTTACATATTAATATTTTTTTTATAGAAAGAATATAATGACAAAACGGCTCAGACCGTGAAATTTTCTTGGAGGTAAGTCTATGTATACAGAAATTATTAGCAATAAGCTACAATCTTTAAAAGAAAGTGGACAATATCGCGAGTTTGTTACAATTAATCGAATTCGAGGTCAATATCCGTTGGCACACTTAAATGGTCAGCAAGATACAGAACCTGTTGTCGTTTGGTGCAGTAATGACTATTTAGGAATGTCACAACACCCCGTAGTTACTGAAGCAATGCACGATGCTATTCGAGCATTTGGTGCGGGTTCAGGTGGATCCCGTAACATAGGTGGTACACATTATCATTATGCTGCACTTGAATCATCACTTGCTGAATGGCATGGTAAGGAAGCGGCTTTAGTTTTCCCTACAGGATATGGTTCTAATGATGCGACATTACAATGTTTACTTCGTTTATTTCCAAATTGTATGGTATTCTCTGACGAACGCAATCACGCTTCAATTATTAATGGTATACGTAGTACAAAAGTCGAACGAGCGGTATTCAGACATAATGATGTTGAACACTTGGAGGAATTGCTTGCAGCTCAACCACATGATCGAGCTAAAATTATTGTTTTTGAATCCGTTTACTCAATGGATGGCGATATTTCACCAATTGAAAAAATTATAGATCTTGCTGAACAATATAATGCTTTAACTTTTATTGATGAAGTGCATGCAATCGGAATGTATGGCCCACGTGGTGCAGGAATAGCTGCTGAACTAGGTCTTGTGGATCGTTTAGACTTTATTCAAGGAACGATGGCAAAGGGGATTGGAGTAATAGGAGGATATATTGCAGCCTCATCATTATTAATTGATGCTGTACGTTCTTTTGCATCTGGTTTCATTTTTACGACTTCATTACCACCAGCAATTGTCGCAGCTTGTCATGCTAGTGTTGAACACTTAAAATCTTCAGACAGTGAACGAAATGCTCTACATCAAAAGACTAGTATGTTAAGAGAATCGCTGGCTCAAGCAAATATTCCTATCATGGATTCAAGTGAGACACATATTCTTCCTGTACTGATTGGTGATGCTAAAAAATGTAAAGCTGCTGCTCAACGTTTACTTGAACAACATCATGTCTATTTACAACCTATTAACTCACCAACTGTTGCTGTGGGTACGGAACGTTTCAGAGTTAACGTCACACCAAATCATACCGAGGAACAAATCATGCAACTAGCTGGTGCACTAACAGAAGTATTTAATTATTTTGATATTCCTTTTGCACAGGTTACTGAGGTAGCATTTGCATGACAGCTTTAATGTACCTATTTTGCTTAATAGTATGGGGTTTGAACTTTATTGTAGTGAAAATCCAAGGTACACCAGTAAGTCTTGAACTATCATTAACTTATCGCTTGGTGGGGGCTGCACTCATGTTTCTTGTTCTTGCATGCGTGTTACGTCCAGATGGTAAGCCTTCTCGTAAAGACGCTTTACCTCTCATTACTTTTGGGGTATGCAACTTAGCTATTAGTTATTTGTGTTTATACTATGCTACGATTTGGATTTCTGCTGCATTAGTAACGCTACTGTTTTCGCTGAAAACAGTTTTGACACCGATTGCACTTCGTGTATTTTTAGGTGAGCGTCTTCATCCCCGAATTCTAGTTGGTGGAATAGTTGGTATTGCAGGAGTTTCTATATTAGTTTATCCATTACTAACGACTGGATTTTCTAATACAAGTGATTTAAAAGGGATAGGGCTTGCATTGTTAGGAACAGTCCTTACAGCTATTGGGGATGCCGCTTCTGCCCGAAATGCACGACGTGGTATTAATGCTGTTTATTCAAATAGTGTTGGTTTTATTGTAGCTTCTATACTTTTACTTGCTGTTTGTGTTTTCCAGCAACAAACCTTTACAATACCAACATCCGTTTCTTACCTAGGAGCTTTAGCATTTTTAACTGTATTTGCTTCCTTTGGTGCATGGATGTTTTACCTTAAGTTAGTAGAGCGTATTGGTGCATCAGTAAGTAGTTATATGGTTGCACTTTTCCCTGCAATTGGAGGCGTTGCTTCTGTTGCAATTGGAGAATCATCACCCACGCTCTACTTATTATTTGGCTGTTTATTTAGTTGTGCCGGAGCCGCAATCGCACTAGGATTCCGTTTACCATATAGAAACCAAATTACCATGAAAAATGAAAGCCCAGGGAATTAAAAATTCCTGTGGGCTTTATTCATAGTAAAGTCTATCTATACTTTACACATATTTGAAGGAAGCATTTTATAACTGTAGTTCACATATGTTTTCTTAACTTTTTAAACAGAATTTCCCGAATTATCAAGTGGGATATACATTAACTAATTCTTCTATTATGAACAAATGTTAAACATCTCAATAATTCTTGTTTTATTTAATAATATTTCGAAAAAGAAATCTGATCGTCTATAACTTTCATTAACAATGTTAAGGGGAACCAACTTTTATGAACTATAGATCTGTATTTGATATCATCGGTCCTATTACAATTGGAACATCCAATACTTTTGGGACTGACGCCGTAAAAATAGGATACATTATCCGGAAGCTATTTTCACATGAACCAGACAGAATTGATATTTCTTTATATGGAGGATTTAAAAAGACGAATCATCATTTTGGTGCAGATGTAGCAATTATTGGTGGGATTTTAGGTTTCAAAATAGATGATTCACTAATTATTAATGCACTTACAATCGCAAAAGAACGAGGAATTACAATTAATTGTATAGAAGAGGCTGCAAAACCAGTACATTCTCATACAGCAAAAATTTGCTTATATAAAGGTAAAGATAAAATTGAAATGATTGCTTGCTCTCTCAGAGGAGGAAGCAATCATTTCAATTAATGGTTTTGAACTAAAATTACGCGAGACAAACCCTGCTCTTCTTATTATGAATAATAATCACTTTAGCACGATTTCCTCTGTAATCGCTATCTTATCAAGATGTAAAATCAATATTAATAAAGTAAGCATTTCACGAAAAGAAACCGGGAAATTATCTATATTAATAATTGAAACTGAGAAACCATTAGTTCCAGAATTAATTGGGGAAATTAAAAAATTATCAGGAATTCATCAAGCATTGATTTTAGATTAAAATCTCCCATTTACCTGGGACGATCATAAAATTATCTCTATTTATATTTCAATCATGTGAACGGGTAAATACTATAACTCAGAATACCTTAAACATATTAGATGGAATTCCAATACGTTTAAAATATTTATTAAATCGAGAAAGGGCACTCAATTGAGTGTCTTTTTTTAACAGGATTCAGGTTCATATAAGCCATATAACTGTTCTTTTATTGCTGAAAACGGAACCCATCGCATCATACCTCTATCAATCATGATCTGTATTCCTACTTATGCTTTATGTTCACCTATTTTTCTATTTTTTTCCCTTTGTGTGGGCCTTTAATGTAGCAGATTTTTGTTATCAATACAGTACGTGAAGTTATTGAAACCACTAAAAAATAAATTTTGTTTCGTTTGCAAAGAAAATAACTGTTCAGATTCGTTTGTAATCGATTTTGAATAAGATATCAACACATTAAATCTTGTTTGTTATTCGAGGTTTTAGATAGTTTAGATGAATTTATCAGGGGAATGGGATGGAACAATGATTTTTTAAAAAGTTATTGCATATATTTTATTAAGCAACGGAGTATTCAAGTTTGTCTTAGCAGGAATAGTCGTCATTATAAAGAAAGAAACAAATAATAATTGCAAACATGAGTTTTTTTATAGATTATGTATTAGTCTCCTTTATTTATGTACGTTGTGGGAAACAAAAGATATCTTTTTACAAGTATTTTTAATTTTGAGTGTAGGTCATTGTAATCACCTAATTAAGAAAAATTTAGTATATATCACAAATGCGTATACACCTCCAAGAGCTAAAAGCCAGGCGATAAACAAGGTTGAGTTGTAAGGAAAACGAGGGGAGCGAGGAAACCATGATACATCGATATGAAATAGAATTTTCAGTAATGTATGGTGGCAAGGTAACAAACTTACAATCTACAATCATTCCAGCGCGTTCTTTAGAGGAAGCAAATGAAAAATTACAGTCAGAAGTAAAGCGGCGATTAGGTACATGTCGCTTGAAAATTGATACTGCAAGTTTATGTAGTGCAGAGGATAATCGATATATAATTGAACCAAAATGAAGAGAAAAGTCTTGTGATAAACAAGACTTTTTATTTTTTGCTTAAAAATTTGAAACGGGGTTTTCTATTCATTATGTATTTTCTAACAATAGATTTCTTTCACTAACAGGCCCTTTGAAATTTACATTTAGTACATATGAAAAATAGGGAGTAGTTCAAAAAAGTACAAATTGTTACATCCCTAAAAATTATTGAAACCCTTATGTATATTGAAATAAGAGCTTGTTTGCATGTGCATCACTCTTTTATGTACAATAGGGGTCTCGCCACATCGCTATCAAGCTAAGGATATCAAGAGGGTATATGTGAGTGTATTTTTTTGAAATTTCTACGACTACACTAAAAATATGCATAACAAATAAACCTACCAAAAGGGTGTTTTGAAAAATATTATGCAACTTTGAAACCCTTTAACAACGTACACTCATACATAACGCCTAAAATATCAAAGACTGTTTTCTTTTCGTAACGGTGAGATTTCCGTCCGTTTTTCTCTAAAAGATTGAACAGACGTAGGAAAATCTTTGATAATTCTTGGGTGCCCTTTTGTAATCCTTGGTAAAACAATAGATAATAATTCTTTATCATATAAATGGATTTGTATTCACTTAACTCTTTCTTATTCAAGAGTAACTGACGCATTTTAAACATGGTAGATGTACAGAGTAAAATGCTAATAAGTTGCCCATATAAATGGCATTCTAAGCGTTCTTTCTTAATTTCTTTGCACTTGTGAATTTGAAAGAAAGATTTCCATGTTTTGAACAAAATTTCAATTTGCCAGCGTAATGAATACAAGTCATGGATATGTTCCGTTGGAACATTTTCTGCAGAAAGATTCGTAATATACACGTTGATTCCACTCAACCGTTTACTTCTTTCTTTGTAGGTAATACCTTTCTTTTTTTCTTTTTTGGCTTGTGCCTTCAATCTTTTCTCTGTTTGTTCCTTTGTTAATCGATGAATAATAACACGAGCTGGTAATTTTTGATACTGTCCAATGTATGATTCTGAAATTTCCATTGTTTGACCAGGGGACAATTGATTCATGAGTTCTTCCATATCTAATTGAATATAGAGTGTTCCTTTCTTCACGGTCCCATTGTGAAAATACTCTGGCTCATCATTCTTACGATAGATTCGAGAATTTAATTTCAAACGTGAGACATAGTAAGCTCCTTTATCCTGGATCTTTTGTAAGTCATGTAAGTCAAAGTAACCTAAATCTCTTATATACAAGTCTTTGGATTGAATGTTTTTTAGGCTTGTGGAACCAAAGGCTTTATCATTTTCTCTTCCTTCTCCTACATAAACGTACAGGAACTTCCCGCTCAATAAGTCATACTCTAATTGAATTTTGACTCCTGCCGTATGGCTACTTCCACCTGAACCTTGATAATGTGAAGAAAACTTATCTGGAAGCTGAAATGTTGTAGAATCTAGAATCCGAATGTGCTTAAAGTTCGTAGTATATTGATGAATTATTTCTTGTGTTGAATGAATTCTTTGGGTTAGAAGGTTAGCTAAAACTTGTTCAAGAAACTTTACTGCGGAAGCATTAAATCGTTGGTTAAGTCCTTCAGGACTTATAAGAACACCTGTAGATACTTCAAGACAGCTACATAATTGCGTGAGTGATGTACTTGCGACCTGTTGACTAAGCCATACACATAAAGCAACTAACTCCTTTGCTTGATATTTACTCTTTCGCTGAACGAATCCTTTTTCTTTGGCTAAGTGTTCTAGAACATGAGAAGACATATGTCGTTGTAATTCTTCAGCAATCGGTTGAAATTCATCAAGAATCGAAAGATTCATAAAGAAACGCCATCCTTTCTTATAATTCTACAGAAAGGATAACGCCTTTTTTGCTTTATGGGTAGTGTAAAACCTTAGCTTGATAGCGATGTGGGCTACCCCTAATTGGTCTTGTAGTGCCCGTTCTCGAAGTTCACCGTGTTTCCCGAAAAAAATTGCGCGTGCTAATGCATTCATAGCTTCTCCTTTATTCACCCCCCTTTGAATCCACCAGCGTAAAGTTTCGCTAGAAATATAGTCTAGGATAAACAGTGTTTTTTCAATGCGTCCTATATATCCAGTTATATATATTCAAGTGGCTTTTTTCACAAAAGAATCATAAAAAACTCTATCTATAGATAGAGGGTATTCAAAAAAATCATCTTTCAGATAGATGTTCTAAAATATTAGGGATGTTACAATCCTCCAGTAAGTAAATAAACAATAAATTTATACTTTATGGGGGTTTTAATTTGAATACTCAAGCTTGGATAATGATTGGTGCATTTTTAACAATTGTATTATTAACACAAATCGGAAGGAAAGTATTTACAACCACAAAGGCTGTATTGCCATTTATTCTTTGTGGTATAAGTGTTTATTTATTCGTCGAGGAAATACCTACCTCAGGTTCAAATATGACCGCACTCATAATCATGACAATGGTCGGCATGATCATGGGAGGGCTAATGCTTTTTACAGTGAAAGTAGAATATGGTTCTGACAATAAAGCGTACGTAACTGCTGGTATTCCTTATTTATGTTTATGGATTATTGGACTTGGATGGCGTGTCGTATTAGCTTATGTAGCGACAGACTGGTATCCACAACAATTTGTAGATTTCATGGTATCGAATCATTTGGATTTTAATGTTATAGCCCCTGCTTTCGTATTTTTTACAATTGCGATGGTAGTTATTCGTACTATTGGAATTGTGATTAGGATACAAAGATATAGAAAAAATCTAAAGCAAATTAAAGAAATAGGTTAAGAAAAACAACTTCTTTTGCATAATGAAGTAGGTAAAACAAACACACTATACTAACTACTTCATTATTCTTTTAATTTCAGATTTTAGATGATATGCATTAAAGGAATTTAACTCATCTATGAACTATTATAATTGGTAGTTGTAAATTTCCAGCCTTTAAATCAAGAAATTGATATTCATCTATAGCCAAAAAATATAGAAACTAAACAGTAAGGTTGGGAGGGAATAAGTACATGGAAAAAGTATTTTTAAAAATTATTGATAGTCATGCAGGAAATGCGATAGGAATCATCTTATTATGCGTATTTTTTTATCAAGGTTTCGCACCTCATGGTACCTTTGCAATATGGGTTTGTAGCGTTTTTGTAACAATTTATCTATGGATGTTGTATTCACCAAAATCTTGGTGGAATGCAAGGAAGTACGTTTTATTTACGAGTATATTAATAAGCATATCATGTGTATTATATTTTTCTCATCCAAATTTTCCGAATTATGCGTTATGGCCACTCATAGTTTTTCTTGCCGCTGCAGAACCAAAGTGGACACGAGTAACGACAATTTTAGTTGCTATAACGGGGATAGTTATTATTCTATTTATACATGCGAATACGTTTCCTTATCAAGAAACATTAATTATTATCGGCCTCTATGTCTCGATCCGAAGTACATCCAAGCTAAGAGACGCATATCAAAAAAATCAAAAACAACTAAAAGAATTAGACGAAGCACATGCTGAACTACAAGAAACAACGGTATTTTCTATGCGATATGCAGCTTTTACGGAAAGAACAAAATTAGCAAGAGAGATTCATGATGGACTTGGACATCAAATGACTTCACTTATTATTCAATTACAGGCTCTTAAGATTATGTTAAGGAAAGATCCTGTTGCTGCCCAAGATCATGTTGAAGTACTTTTAAAGGTGGCACGAAAAGGAATGGAAGAAATCCGAGTTGCTGTTAGAGAATGGACAAGTGATGAAAAAGATCTCGGGCTTACTTCATTAAAAGGATTGATTTCACAGGTTCAAGCGAATTCTTTATTACAAATTGAGTTCATTCAAGCTGGAAATATAACAGAGTGGACGATGGAGGAAAGTACAATTCTGTATCGCATTCTACAAGAGTCTTTAACTAATGTTTTACGACATTCTAATGCAGATTCTGTTATTGTAAACGTAACAGAAATAGACGGAGTAGTAAAACTCACAATTGATGATAATGGTATATATACAGGGGATAAGCCATTAAAATATGGCTTTGGAATCAATGGTATGATAAAACGCTGTAAATCAGTTGGAGGTAATTGTTCCTTTTTTCTAAATGAACCAAAAGGACTTCGAGTTGAAGCCACTATTCCAATTCAGAAAAATGGAGGAGAAGTATGACAGAAAAGATTCGTATTGTGCTAGCTGATGATGAACCATTTGTTCGAAAAGGCCTATGCTATATTATTGAAATGCAAGATGATATGGAGATAGTTGGGGAATGTAAAGATGGGAAGGAAGCAATTAAAGTTGCCTTAGAAACTGCACCAGATATGGTAATTATGGACATTCAAATGCCTGATTTATCAGGTATTATGGCTACCCAAAACATTATGAGTATATTACCAAATACAAAAGTTGTTCTATTGACAACTTTTGATGTACAACAGTATGTCTTAGACGGTATTCGAGCTGGTGCAGTGGGTTATATATTAAAAGATACTGAAACGGAGGAAATGTTAGATAGTATTCGATCTATGAATAAAGGGGCAATGATTTATAATAGCACGACAGCAAATCAAGCTTTTACACAATTTATAAAACACGATAATAATGATTATAATTTAGTTAGCGAAGAACTTGAACATACGGAAACTCTAACTAAGCGGGAGATTGATGTTTTACAATTATTAGCTTATGGAAAACAAAACCATGAAATAGCTAAAATCCTTTATGTTTCCGAAGGGACAGTCAAAACTCATATCCACAATATTCTTCAAAAACTAGATGTAACAGATCGTACACAAGCAGCTGTAATGGCAATTCGAAAAAAAATTGTAAAGTGATATCTGCTGTCTGTAGTAAAAAGAATAAAATTTTAAATTAACATAGTGTTTTTCTAATTGAAATTAAACAGATCATAATAAAAAAGAAAGAGAGTATAGCATGGATAATACAACTGGTCTTATTATTTTAATTCTTATAATTCTCCCTCAACTAAAAGAAAGGGAATTGAAATTTCAACGAATGTGGATTGCTCCTGTATTAATCGCATACTATACATTTACTCATGTATTTAATGATCTCACATTAATAGAAACTGGTTTATTTGTAGTATTACTTGCTCTTGGAGGAATTGTAGGAGCTGTGCGTGGTTCTACAACTATAATACGAATCGATAAAAATAATGGGAAGGTTTATGCTAAAAGTTCTTATATCGCCTTAGGTATATGGGTTGTTGTATTTATTTTACGTTTTATCGTAACGTATATTTTTAAAGGTTCAAGTCAGTATGCGCTCGGCTTAGTAACGAATGGTATTTTTTGCTTTATTGCGGCGAGTGCGTGTATAAAAAGAGTGATTCTATACTTAAAAGCAAAAAGTTTGATGCATTCAAAACATTAAGTATTGCTAAGGGCAATTTTTGTAGTGTAGCAAATTTCAGTGTTTTTCTAACACCAATACATTGCTATCAAGCTAAGAAAAGCAAATACCCCAGAACGAAAATTTTGTGCATTTTTCTCGTATTTATTGTTTTGGGGTAATTCGTACTTGTAGCTTGAGGGGCATGGGGTAATTAAAAATATTAGGTTGATGGCGATGTGGTGAGACCCCTAGCAGGTGAGAATTTTCTGTACTTATTTCGTTTTAGCTTCCATACTTTATGTATGTAGTGCATTCTTATCAATTTTCCCCATTACTTTAACTCGTAGGGGCATTAACTTTAGAACTCTGCTAATGGATAAGCAAGTTAATAATTATACTTGAAAATGGAGTGATACGATGAATAAGACGTATGATGTCATCATTACCGGTGCTAGATGTGCCGGCTCTACCCTGGCAATTTATCTTGCTAAGGCAGGTTTCCATGTGTTGTTAGTGGACCGAGCGAATTTTCCAAGGGACACATTATCAACCCATACCTTTTTCAATAATACTGTCGCTCTTCTTCGAGAAACCGGTGTCCTGGACAAGTTATTGGAAACAAAAGCACCGCCGGTACGGGATATTAAATTTCAATTTGAGGATACCGTGATAGAAGGTCCCATCCCTGAGGTTTACGGAGAGGAAAGTTGTTATTGTATTAGAAGAACTTATCTCGATCATATTCTACTTGAACAAGCCAAATCCCAAATGAATGTAACTGTTTTAGAAGGATTTCGTGTGACGGATGTCATCCGTGATGACGAAACAGTGATAGGCGTGAAAGGTTTAGACGGCGACAACGAGAAACAAGAATTTTTAGCTCGCCTGGTAGTCGGGGCAGACGGCCGATCCTCTATTATTCGCAAGCTGGTAAAAAGTGAACTCAAAATAAGTATTCCGGCAACAGTCGGCATCTATTTCGGGTATTTCTCTGGATTTCGCCACGATAATGTCCCTAAATTTGAAGTATACAAGATAAAAGATAACACAGCCATTCTCTTTCCGACGAATGATGATTTATATGTAATTGTTGGCATTTTCCCATTAGAAAATAAGGAATTGATAGAACGGTTGAAATTAAATCCGGAAAGCTGTCTACGCAATTTCTTTACAGATAACTTTCCGAATACAACAATTGGGGCGCGCTTGAAAAATGCAGAACTAGTAGAACCGGTCAAAGGCATTTTCGGATATGATAATTACTGGTATAAAGGAATGGGAAAAGGATGGGCGTTGGTTGGAGATGCAGTTTGTTTTAAAGATCCTGGCATGGCGCAGGGTATCCATGATGCTATATGTGGAGCACGTATATTATCCAATATTCTATCAAAATATAAGGGACAATCCGATCCATCAAATCAAATGTCTGAAGAATATCAAAAGGCAATAGAAGATGAGTTTATGGTTCGGTTTCACATGGGATGCCAAATTTCGAAGAATGAACGCATATCTGAACAACAGGATGCTGTCAACAAGCTAATCAGTTCCCATCCAGAGGCTATAGAGAAGTTTTTAGGGATTTACAATTATGCAAACGAGCCCGCTGCTTTAGAAAAAGAACTCGCACGAATAATGCAATCGATCTAGCAATGATTTTAGAGATTAAGTAATTTAAGTACAAAAATAATTCACTATGAACCTCCCCCACTTACTCGCTTCCGCTTGAAGTGGGGATTTCTTAGCATCAACAAAGACAAGGTCCCATGAGAAGCGGATTTTCCATCTCCTCTCTGCACCTATGCAGGGACTCCTTTTCTTCATTTGACTAAGCAAGTTCTGCACATGCAGAAGGGTGGGAACACACCGTCTACTACTTTTTGCTTAAGCAATCCACAAATACTTTCTCTTCGTTTCTTCCGGGATATGACACATCTTTCCGTACAGTTCTTTTGCCAAAATGTTGCGGGCACCGTGAATGTCCCAGTTTAGATTTTTGCAACCACTGACCAAAATTTTCGATATCATAAGCATATCGTTTAATTGTGGAAGGTTTTCTTCCTTTATCTAATAAGAAAGAAGTAAAATGCTGTACTGTGTCTTGAAGTTCTTTTATTGGCATAGCCTTATCATTCTGGGAAAATTGTACGCTAACGGATACCAACCCTTAGCGTACAATTTTCTTTTTTCGGTCGTGTGACCCCTTACAGGGTACAGCAAAAAAAAGAAGATTGAGATCAATCTTCTTTAAAATGAAGGAATAGATGACAGATTACTACTTCAACTTCTAATCAATTATAATTAAGTATGAAATAATGTTCAAGTCATTCGAAATTTTCTCGATTTATTTGTTTTATTTTTAAATTAGGGGTACAGCCGAGATACGTGTAAAAATAGGTCATATCCTTACTTTTATTTCCAAATTAAATTTATTGAGCTTATAAATATTGTTTCTGTTGCTTCGTCTATTTTTATTAAGTAAATTGTCTATTATGGGTTAACCCTAATTATCCATTAGTTAGCTACTGAAAACACTTCGTTTCAATTGTATAATTAGGGTGTATGATAATTGGTTCAAAAATCATAGAGAATTCTAGACAATTGTATCACAAAATGATATATTATTTTTGGATATATCATTTTGTGATACATATTAGAGAGATATAGAAGGTGATGGGTTGAAAAAAACTGAGCAATTAACGGATTCAGTGTTTTATATTATGGCTGCTTTAACGAAACCAAGGCATGGTTACTCAATTATGAGCTTAATTGAAGAAACAACAAAAGGGGCAATTACTATAGGTCCTGCTTCCATGTACACGATCATAAAAAAGTTATTAAAACAAGAATGGATTTATTTGAATGATGGTTCGGATTCAAGGCGTAAAACATATCTGCTTACTGACAAGGGCAGAGAAGTATTAGAAGAAGATGTGAAGGTAAGAAAACTGATGATTCAATTAGCAGAAACGGGATTGAAGGAGGTTAAAGAATGAGAAAAACAAAGTATATTACGTCAGGTGGGTTAGCTTTTTCTGAGGAAAAGGACATGGAAAAATTACACCGATTTTCTTTAAAGGGTTGGCATGTTAGTGATTTTAAGTTTATGGGGTATACGCTTGAAAAAGGAGAATGCTCAGATTATATCTACAGTGTAGATTATCGTTTATTAAAAGAGGGGGAAGCAGAGGAATACTTGGACTTTTTTTCATTCTCTGGATGGTCGCATATTGCCTCACAAGGAAACATTCATTTATTTCGAGCACAACCTAATACAAAACCAATTTATAGTGACCGTGACACATCCGTAGAAAAGTATGGGAATTTAGTCCGTTCTATGAATTATTTTGCCATTCCGTTCGTTTTAATAACAGTACTCGTATGGTTTGGAGCAATGATAAGCTCTGGTACATTACAATCCATACTGTTGACAATAGCAGTTATTTCCACTGCCACTGCACTTCCAATAGTTTGGACTGTAATCACAACATATAGTAACAAATGGAAGGTACAAGAAAAAAAAGGCTTAGCTAATCTTTTGAAAACTATACGAGCCCTTCTCTTCTTAATAGCTATTTTTATATTGTTATACGCCTCTGGCAGTGCAGTTAACATGTTAGCGTCTATGATTATTGGAGCAATCGCACTTCCAACTGCTATTTGGCTTATCATGTCTCTTTGTCATAAAATGAGGGGGAAGAAAGCTTAGTATAGGATTCGAATAATAAAGTTTTAGACATTGTTATCCAATTTCGCATACAACACTAATTTAAATTAGTGCTAAAACGACTTGAAAATTCTTAGCGTGGTTTATTTCCGTTTCGCTGGCGGTACCCTTATATCACTAGACATATAAAACGATTCGGTGATTATGTAATTGACTTACAAAAGATTCCTCATCCAATAGAAGAAGCAATACCTCTATAAATAAAATAGGTCATAGATGGAAATAAAAGTAAGTCTATGACCTATTTTTACACGTATCTCGGCTGTACCCCAATCATGGGGGTATGTATATGCGTAAATTGTTCAGTGGAAAACGTGTACTAGAAAGAGAAACAAACGAAGGTTCATCGTATTTTGTAGTACCAGAAGAGAAATTTCAGAAGTATGTGGTGCTATGGGGATATTTAATCCCACACGGAGTTTTCAATCAGCCTAATAAATGGGTAAATACATATACGATAAACCCTTTGGATACATATGTTTTAGTAACAGAATTCAATCCTAAAGAGTATGAATATATGATTTATGAAGAAACAAGGGTTGCTAGACAATTGCATCAAATATTAGAGCCTTATGGAATAGATATTAATAATGAATTTGAAGAGTTCGTAAAGTTGGAAGAGATTCCTGAAGCAGCCATAAACAAAGTAAAGGATTGCTTAATAGAAAAAAGGTGTATGAATGATTATCCAGAAGACTTTCCAGTAGTCGACGGCTATGAATATATAATTGAGGGCGAGAAAAAGAAACTCATTATTGAAACCGAAACTTATCATGATGATGACACACTATATGACCAAACGGGGAATTTTGATCACAGTTATATCGTTGAAACTTATCGTAAGACAGTTACAAATGGATTTATTTATGTATTTAAAACGCATGACAATAGCTGGTATCAATATTATGCAGAAGGCGCAAATAAAGACTGTTGGATCATGAAAGAAATATATGATGATGAATTAGACGATTTACCAATTTCATCTTATGAACTTATTGAAACAGAGAAACGTGAAATTCCAGAAGAAGATTTAAAGGCTAATATTAGTTGGGAAGAATTACTCGATCCGAATAGGGAATGTGATTTCTATTACTCTGATAAAATGTTTGCAATGAGTTTCTTAGCTAATGAGGGATGATATAATGTAGTAAACATTGACGGAGAATGGAAAAGATATAGTGAAATGGTCTTTAAAGGAGAAGAACCGTTTTCTAAATGGGATGATTTAGTATATATTGGGACGGCTAAACAAGGGGCAACTGAAGGAAAGCAATTTACCCAAAAAGAAATGATGCAATTTGCAGTATATATGAGAGAAAAGAGAGAGAAGTCATCATTGCATTAATCAAAAGAGTGTACGAATTAGGATGAATCCTTAAGCTATTAAGGATTCATTTTTTTATATCTGGGTTACCGCCACATCGCTATCAAGCTAACAAATAAAAATCCCCCAAAAATAAAAAAACGATACTCTTTCTATCTAAAGTGTAGAAGGATTATCGTTTTTTTACTTTCACGAATGTAAAAAACTTTTGACATTTAGGGTGGATTTATATAAAATGAAAATGTAAAAAGTTTTTGACAAAATTAGAGGTGATGTTCATAAAAATGGAGAACATAATTCGTATTTTACGTAAAGAGCAAAAGCTTTCCCAAGAAGATTTAGCTAAATTATGTCATGTTTCAAGACAAACGATTAATGCGATTGAGAATAACAAATATGACCCTACATTGGAACTTGCTTTTAATTTAGCTGAATCCCTTGGTGTAACAGTTGATCAATTATTTATTAAATCTAGATAAGGAGAAGAAACAAATGAAAAATGGAATTAATATCTTATTTACTTGTTTATACATTGTGATTATGGGTTTACTTGCTTTTGAATGGTATGAGAAGCAACAGCTCTCTATAACTTCGTTATTTGTAGCAACAATCATTTTGCAATCATTATTTATGAAGAGAATTTTAAAAGGTAAAAAAGAGAGTGAGAATTTTATTGATGAAATGTTTTTACATATCAGACAGAAAAGCTTATCAATTTGTTGTTTTGTAATGTATGTATTAACTTTAGGTACTTTATTTTTATCAGAAGGAACATGGAATTTTAACCATATGCATAATAAACCGTTAATTTTTCTGGTTTTCTTATATCCTATCGTTTACCAAATAAGTCATATATTCGTTTCAAGAAACAACTCTTAGTAGACTATTTAAAAGTGGAAAAAGACGTTATCCTTTCTGTAGAATCATAGGAAAGGATGGCGTTTTTTATGTCTGTTTCTGTGTCTGATGAATTACAACTATTTGCTCAAGAGATTCAACGTTTTTTATCTCCAAATACCTTACGGGATCTTGCTAGAGATGTTGGTTTTGTACAACGGACCAGTAAGTACCAAGCAAAAAATTTAGTAGCTTTATGTGTGTGGCTGAGCCAAAATGTAGCTATGAATTCTTTAACTCAGTTATCTAGCTGTTTAGAAGCATCAACAGGAGTACTCATTAGTCCTGAGGGACTGAATCAACGATTTAATAAGGCGGCCGTCCAACTTTTACAACACCTACTAGCCGAACTACTAAGCAAAAAATTAGCTGCATCAATGCCGATTTCTTCTCCATACACTTCTGTTTTTAAGCGTGTTCGTATTTTAGATTCAACTGCATTTCAACTCCCGGATGTATTTTCATCGGTTTATCCAGGTGCAGGAGGATGCAGCCATACAGCTGGGATAAAAATTCAACTTGAGTATGATTTGTTAAGTGGACAGTTCCTACATATACATACAGGTCCAGGTAAACAACATGATCGTACTTACGGCTCTCTGTGTGTCCCAACTGTGACAGCGAATGATTTATGTATCCGAGATTTAGGTTATTTTCATTTAAAAGACCTTCAATATATACAAGATCAAGAGGCCTACTATATCTCTCGTATCAAGTCGAATACACGTATTTATCAAAAAAATCCTAACCCTGATTATTTTCAAGACGGAAGAATTAAGAAAGGTACAGAGTATATACAGATAGATATGGAGACGTTAATGAACTCCCTTCAACCAGGACAAACATGTGAAATAGCTGATGCTTATGTAGGGATGATTGATAAAGTGCCAGCTCGTGTAATTGTTCATCGATTAACAAAACAACAGCAACAAAAACGATTACAAGATCAAGCTGTAAGAGAAAAAAAGAAAGGAATGAAGTATTCTCCTCGTAGTAAACGACTCAGTGGTATCAATGTATATATGACAAACACCCCTACAGACATTGTCCCGATGGGACAGGTACATGACTGGTATTCTTTGCGTTGGCAAATCGAAATTTTATTTAAAACGTGGAAGTCATTCTTTCAAATCCATCATTGTAAAAAGATAAAACCAGAACGATTGGAGTGCCATTTATATGGTCAAATGATTGCCATTCTACTCTGTTCTTCTATCATGTTTCAAATGCGCCAATTGCTCCTCATCAAGAAAAAACGAGAGCTTAGTGAGTATAAAGCCATATATATGATTAAAGACTATTTTCTTCTTCTATTCCAAACTATACAAAAAAACACCCAAGAGCTATCAAAGGTGTTACTTCGCCTGTTCAATCTCCTACAGCAAAACGGGCGGAAATCTCATCGATATGAGAAAAAAACGGTCTTTGATATATTAGGTGTCGTTTACAATTGTACCATGTCTAATAATCAAGCGGCTTAATTCAAAAAAATGAAACCCGATAGGGTTTATTTCGTATGCAAATCTTTAAATTCCCTACATGTATCCTCTAGAATAAAAGAAATAACCTCTACTATAAGTGACGTTGTATGGTCTTAGCTTGATAGCGATGGGTTACCGCCAGCATTTCGGAAAAAAACCACGCTAAGAATATACAAGATTTTATACAGTTTTTCGGCTAATCCAGTAACAAACAAGAACCCGAAAACCGCACCATGATAGGAATGTATAAAAAGATGAATAGGGTTATAGAAAAAGAAAAAGAAAAAGGCGAATTCCTCTTGAAATTAGGGATTCGCCTTTTTCTTGCTACCGATAATGAGACGTTATGTCAACCTAACATGTATAGGATATACACTGTTCCTTATTCAACTAAATGGCAGGTTAGTTGAAGTGTATTTTGGCTAATATAGGAATTTTGGGATGCCCCCTAGAATATAAAAAATATAGATTGTATTATAGGAGGTGTATAATGAAACAAAACATTTATGATAATCCGTTTTTCTTTAAAAATTATAAGTCATTACGTGAAAATGGATTTACCTTTAATGATTTTGTTGAACAGCCAGCAATTAAATCTATAATTGCTAATCTTACAGATAAGTCTGTATTAGATTTGGGATGTGGAACTGGTCATTTTTCTATGTACTGTGTAGAAAATGGTGCCTCGAAAGTTATAGGAGTGGACATCTCAAGAAATATGATTGAACAAGCTAAAATGTATAACAAAAACGAAAAAATAGATTATATGTGTGTACCAATAGAAGAACTTAATTTGCCAAATCAAAAATTCGACTTAATAACAAGTTCTTTAGTTATACATTATATAGAAGATTACTCACATCTAATTAAGAAAATAAGAGATCTGTTAAAAAATGATGGTGAATTTATCTTTTCAACAGAACATCCAATAGTAACAGCTCGAAAAGAAATGAATAATTGGTTTAAGGATAATAATGGAAACAGATTGCATTGGGCATTAGATAATTACCAAGAAGAAGGAAAAAGGGAGGAACATTGGTGGATAGATGGTGTTGTTAAATATCACAGAACAATTTCAACATTAATTAATACTCTTATAGACAACGGTTTTGTAATTGAGAAAATTATTGAGCCAGAGTCAACTCCAACAGGATTAGAAAAAATGCCAGAATTAATAAATGAAAAACGGAGACCATCTTCTATTATCATTAAATCAAGAAAATATTGAGATTAAACCCTCGTTGATTAATTTCCGCTTTCGATCATTATGTAAATAAGCTGTCCATATGGACAGCTTATTTACATAACTTTCGAACTCGGAAGTTCTAATAAATAAGCCTATTAGGCTTATTTATTTTTTATTATTTGCAGTATGTCTTGAGGATCTATTCGATTTGTATAATCTGAATTCACATGAGTAAATGTAATTTCACCAGCTTTATTAATTAAATAAGTAGCTGGTATGGGTAAGGACCAAGAATCATTTCCATTGTATAGAGGTAAATTTGCTCCAAACTTCATATAGTATTCTCTCATATAATCAGGAACTGTAAATTTAAGTCCATATGTCTCTGATACCTTATCATCTAAATCACTTAATACATGATATTGTAGCTGATTTTTTTCATGTGTAGTAAGAGTTTGATCAGGTATTTGAGGGCTAATAGCAAGTAATTGTATATTTTGTTCTTTTAATTGGTCCAGGATAGCCTGGTATGCTCGCAATTCCATATTACAATAAGGACACCACACTCCTCGATAAAATGTTAGGATAACAGGTCCTTTCTTTAGTTCTTCGTATAAGGTGACAGGAGCCCCATTATGATTATGCAATGTAAAATTAGGAGCTTTTGTCCCCACATTTAAACTAAATGTTTCTTTAGATGCTGTTAATTCATCTGTTGCTCGTTGCATAATTGTTTGAACATTTTTGGGAATCTTGGCTACATAGTCTTTTTTAAATTTTTGTACTTGTTGTGTATAGTTCATATTAAATCCCCTTTCATTTCTATATTAACACTAAATAATAGTACCAGGTACTATTATTTAGTGTTAATATAGAAAGTAATGACGTATTGTATGAAATGTTAATTCGTTTTAAATGTTATAAATTTTATAATCTAAGTGTATATTTTATACATTCTAATTATTTATTTTAAAAAAATATAAAAATTTTCTTGCATTCTTTTTTTGTTTTTATTTACCTTTTTTTAGGTGTCACTTTTTTTGACACCCTATCTTCTATAAAACCTTGATATTACTGACTTTCTTTACTTTTCTCTGCTCACTCTTATATATAGGCTAAAGGTTCCGCAAGGAACGGGGTTAAGTTGCTTCGACTTGGACCAGCAATTATACCCGCCGAACCGCTAGTTCTATCGATTTAAATAATAAGCTTATTCCATATTCAGTTACGTTAAGTTCCTAGGGGCTAGCCCCCAGACCCCCAGCCAGCACTCACACCCAAAAACAAAGGATAGCCCAATCATAAAACTCACCTACTCTCCAGATATAATCCATATTAACTACAGATTTTTGCTTTATGTTTAATATAATTTCAAACAAGGAGGTAGTAAAAAATGTTTA
Source organism: Bacillus sp. MMSF_3353 (assembly GCF_030733445.1). NCBI lineage: Bacteria > Bacillati > Bacillota > Bacilli > Caryophanales > Bacillaceae > Bacillus > Bacillus sp. MMSF_3353. Next base: position 1,872 of record NZ_JASHJA010000035.1, on the reverse strand, counting down.
AAACATTATTAGCAGGAGCACTTTTAGGTACAGGGTTATTAACTGGTGGAGCAGGTGCAGTACCAGATAATAAAGAAGAAACATCTATTAAAGATAAAGTACAATATGCTATTCCGAATCAAGATAAAGATGGAAATATAACGTATAAAGAAATTGATAAAAGTGAACTTCCAAAAGATGTACAAGTACAAACAAAAAAGGGTGTAGAAACAGATAAAAAAGAAGAACCATCTATCACAGATAAAGTAAAATTTGTTATTGAAGATAAAGATAAAGATGGAAATATAACGTATAAAGAAATTGATGAAAGTGAACTTCCAAAGGATGTACAAGTAATACAATCAACAGAGGATTTAATCAACAAAGGATTTACAGAACAAAAATAGCAAACTTAATTAAGAAAGCGAAATTTCGAGAGTTAGAATGACTGCGTTTGGAGTATAATTTAGAAAATATTGATTTGATTTTTTCTGATGAGAGTAACATTTTGTTACTCTCTTTAATTTTGCTTATGAATAAATATTCTTATTAAGTTAACATAACGTCTCATTATCGGTAGCAAGAAAAAGGCGAATCCCTAATTTCAAGAGGAATTCGCCTTTTTCTTTTTCTTTTTCTATAACCCTATTCATCTTTTTATACATTCCTATCATGGTGCGGTTTTCGGGTTCTTGTTTGTTACTGGATTATCCAAAAAATTGTATAAAACCTTGCATGCTATTAGCGTGGTTTTTTTCCGAAATGCTGGCTGTACTCCATATAATATGGGTTTGTGGAGCTTTTTTAATTAAACTTTATTTTAAAGTTACAATCTTATGAAAATTGTAACTGAACATTTTTATGAGATGAGATGATATTTAAACTTTTGACTATCCTTATACAAGAGATGCCTTTTTGGTAATATAAACAAGCTTTTTCGAATTGATTTTCCTTTTGATAACAGGTCGCTAAGTCAATATAAGATATGGATAATTGTTTATTATCTTTTTCATTTTTGAAAAAAGGAATGGCTGTTTTTTCGAGAAAATTTTTAAAATTTGTTTGGTCAAAATATAAATGATTTTGATAGGAAAATAAACAATATAGTTTAGGGTATTTATTTTTTGTAGTTCGTAACCCTCGATTTAACATCTTTTTAGCATCATTCATTTTTTCCTTATCAAAAAATGAAATCATAGTATCATATAACTTTTCTAATTCAAGTATTTCTAAATCTACTGTTAGTGTATTGTTTTTAATTTCTTCTAATCTCTTATATAACAATTTTTTGATATTCCAACTTGGAACAAGTTTATTATTTTCAATTTTACTTAAATAAGATACCGTACATATGCCATAACACAAAGTTTCTTGTTTTATTCCATGTTTTAATCGTTCATTAAAAAAGAATTTTCCTATATTTTCATTCGAAACCGTATCATTCTTAATTTCAGGATTAGACTTAAATTCCTCTATTCGCTCTAAAAGTAATTGTTTTACTTCGGGTTTTGCTTCTACTTTATTATTTTCTATAAAACTTAAATGGGATACTGGACATATTCCTTTACATAGCTCTTTTCGAGTTAGGTTATATGTCTTTCTAAATTCGCGAATTTCTTTACCGATTGTATTCATTATTATGCCCTCCTTAGAATCTCTTATAATGAAGGATATTCCTTTTTTCAGAAAAATTCAAATAAAAAACAAAATCAAACTTCAGTCCAGTTGGAGTTTATAAATAAAAAAGATAAGATCGGGTAATACGATCTTATCTTTAGCATAAGGGAAAAACAAGTGACACAAACCATCTTAATTTTTATAATATTATATTTTTTGTTAATTTTCGATATAAAACCCATATTTAACATCTATATCAATATTGAGAAATTTATT
>NZ_JASHJA010000034.1:0-35176 GCF_030733445.1 Bacillus sp. MMSF_3353 | reverse complement strand
GAGTGCTTTCTCCTTGTTTATAATAAATATATGAAATTAATTAGCTAATTAGTAAAACAAAAGAGAAAAACAATGAGTAAATATAACAATAAGAAAGTTAAACTAGACGGTCATGTGTTTGATAGCAAAGAGTAAGTCTTTTAATTACTCTTTGTTTATATAGTAAAAGATTGTTAACGAAAATCCAAGGCTCTTTATATTGAGAAATAAAGAAGAATTATTATAAAGAAACTCATCTTTTTTCGTAAATAAAAGAGCAGCAAGCAAAAGCTAACTGCTCAATACAAAGAAAACTACTTCAAATGAGTTATGACATACAGCCTATATACAGTATTGACGGAAATTTTATTTTAAATCCAATTTACTTAAAGTAAATATCCCTACAGATATAATGGCTGCGCCTACTGCAGAACCTATCCAGTCTCTCAAGCTTAATGTATTTAAAGGTGTATCTGTTAGATCTATAATTAAAAAGATAGCAAAAATTAATATACCGAATGCTAAGCCTCCCCAAAATGTTTGTAACGATTTAATAATCTTCTGTCGGAATTTGTTCATATAAATCATCCTTACTAATACTTTTAATTTTCATAAATAAATTATTGCATGTATGAAAATTGAAAGTACGAAATATGTACTATTGCATACTAAAACTCAAAAAAATAATCCATTCAAAAGTAAATAGATTGAATGGAGGGGAACCGTATCGTATGAATCAAAAGGAAATTAGTATTATGTATGATCGTAGCTTTACTTATGTTGGAAAGCTTAAAAAGAAGTGGGAAAGTGAGGAGAAACGGAAAGGACCGACTGATATGAGAGAAATAAAAAATACTAGGATTTTTCCTAGCATTCAATGTAATTAGTGTTTACTACGATTTTAATATTCTCTGGTGGAATGATATCTTGAATTTTTTCTTTTAAATCTACTTGAACCATTTCTTCAAGATGCTCAAGTGAAACTTCAAAGTTTATACATTCCGCAGTTTCGATGTTTAATAAAGAATAATTTTCATTCCTTTTAACAACAAGATATTGTGATTGATCTGTTATTAATATACAACCTTGTTGAATTCCTAATTTACGATTATCTTCAAAAGTCATAAATAAATCTCCTAACATTTTTCTGATAGGAATTGTACTACATAAAAATGTTAGTGTCTAGTCGGCCTTATGTAAGAACTGAAGCCAAACAAAATTCTTATTGTATAAAAAATAAAAGAACCCGTTTGTTAAAAACGGATTCTTGCCTTAAGGTGTGCAAGGAATACAAGGTAACTGGCCTAGGGAAACCTGTAGAATTCCTTGTGATAATACTGTATGCAAAGGAATCAATAAGGTTAATGAAATCTAAACAAAATCCTTATTTAGACATAGAAAAGAGCACAATATATGTGCTCTTAGACAAGAAAGATAGATTCCTATGAGCGGAGAGTCTCCATACAATAAAATATGCTTGTCCAGTTAAAAGGTGAGAAGTATTTTTTGAAACCAACAATAAATGAATAGAGCGCCTTGGAAGAAAGACACCCTAGGGGTGAATGTACTGTAACGACTATTCGGTTTAGTATATGGAATTTATTCAAGGTTCAAGACGATTTTGGTAAAAGAAAAAATGAAAAAGAGCGCATTTTTATATACACTCTTAGTAAGATAGGCGAATGTCTCATAAAATACAAATCTAAAAAGTTGTAATCAGATTTTTATGAGTTAATTTTTTATATTGTATGCCTTACTTGGAGTTATGGAGCATGTCATTAAAGAAAAGAGGCAAGTGGGAATTTTAATGAAATCGTTATTTAAATAAAAGAAACCCCGTTTGTCTGCGGGGTTCCTAAGGGTAATTGTCAAGTAATGACGTACTCGACTAAATAACCATATCATGAATTTTTTGGTAATAATACTGGTAAATGTGTCCAAATATATGATTGTTAATTTGAATAAAAACGCTATTTGTGCGACACGTTTCCCTATAAGTGTGTAAACACGAAATGGGAGGGTTATCAATTTTGATGGCAACAACGGATTGACCGAAAGTAGGAATGAAAGCCGTCAGGTTGAGCTGAAACCACTTATCTGATACTCCTACATGCAAGGCGTGATAGTAGTCACAAGTTGTATGAAGCTAGGTGAAGTCGACTGAACAAAACCTAAGTGAGAAATCATATGGTAATGGATAGGTCGGGGTGCTACAAAATATCTAAGGTGAGAATGTCCTAACGGACTGGCAAACTTGCGAATGTACGGGTCTAAACGTTTAATATATCAGAAATGTATATGTCGTTAATGACGACGTTACCTACCGAAAAGTAAGATTAAATAGTATGAAATTCGGAACATCTAACGATGAGGATGTAAAGATAACAGGCTTAAAGCAAGCACCTAAGGATATATGTATAGCTAGGTCAATCGGAACGTGGTAAGCAAGAAACTGTCATCAACGTCTACTAACGGACAGATGCATATAAGGTTCGAACGAACCGAAATTGCTTCATTCTTGTGAAGGTGGGGACACAGTACCGAGGAAGCATGTAACGAATGTGGAGGGATAGTCCCTAGTCTTGTTCTTTGAAAACTAAATTAACTAGATGTAACTCACAGGATCGAGTAAGATGATGGGACTTTTCGTAAAAAAGGGGAATTAATACATCGGTGAGTACAACATTACGACATGCAGAATATTACAATATTCAAAAAGTGTTTGATGATTTATATCAACGTAGTGAAAACAATGCTACTAAAGGGATAAATTTGTATCAGCACATCATATCAAAAGAAAATATTCTACTGGCATATAGAAATATAAAGGCTAACACTGGTTCAAAAACTGAAGGAACAGATGGTTCACAATCGACCATTATAAAATGGAAAAGGTAGATTCTTTCGTTGATAATATAAGAAAAACTTTCGAACACTATAAACCAAATACGGTACGCAGGGTGGAGATACCTAAATCAAATGGGAAGAAACGCCCGTTAGGAATCCCTACAATGAGAGATAGATTGATTCAACAAATGTTCAAGCAGGTTCTAGAACCAATATGCGAAGTAAAATTCTATAAACATTCATATGGATTCAGACCTAATAGGTCAACACACCATGCAATGGCTAGGTGTCAATACTTGATAAACAGAGGTAGATTTAACCACGTAGTTGACATTGATATACAGGGTTTCTTTGACAACGTAAACCATTCCAAACTATTGAAACAACTATACAACATAGGGATAACTGATAAAAGAGTTCTGAAAATCATCTTGAAAATGTTAAAAGCACCAATTAAAGGAAAAGGAATTCCTACAAAAGGAACTCCGCAAGGAGGGATTCTAAGTCCATTACTTAGTAATGTTGTATTAAATGATTTAGATTGGTGGATATCTAGTCAGTGGGAGAATATTAAAACAAGAAAACCATATACAACAAAAAACAAAAATCCACTGTTGATAAAAGCGAAATTGAAGAAAATGCACATAGTTAGATATGCAGATGACTTTAAAATCTTTACCAACAATCATCAATCGGCAACTAAAATATTCTATGCAGTGGAAAGGTATCTCAAAAATCAATTAAATCTTAATATATCTAATGAAAAATCAACTATAACCAACTTAAAAAGAAAATCTTCGGATTTTCTAGGGTTCTCTATCAAATCTGTTAAAAAGCGCAAAAGATATGTGGCAAACACACATGTGAGCGAGAAAAAGAAAAAGGATATCCTTGAAAAAGCAAAAACAAGAATTAAAGCAATTCAAAAGAGTCCATCAGGTAAAACAGTACAGGATTATAACTCTTATGTGCTTGGTATTAAAAACTATTACAAGATTGTAACACACGTGAATATAGCCTTTCGTCTCTCGAAAACCTTATTTAATCGTCTAAAATCAATAGGGAAATATGAAATTCCTATCAACGCTAATAGACTATATAAAAGATTACACAGAAACAATTATAGAACCTTTGAAATAGCAGGTAACCATGTATATCCACTAGCAGACATACAAACACGGTTCCCTCAAAGTTTTAGTAAAGACATGTGTAACTATACTAGAGAAGGAAGACAAAAACTCATCGAAAGCCTAAAAGGTAACATTGCCAATGAAATACAAAAAATGTTGCTATCCTCCAATAAAGGACAGAGCATGAAGTATGCAGATAACAGAATATCGAGGTATTCCATGCAAAATGGTAAATGCGCTGTCAACGGAATTTTCTTAATAGCCGAGGATGTGCACTGTCATCATAACATACCGAGAGGTATGGGAGGTACTGACGAGTTTAATAACCTAATTATTGTCCATGAATTTGTCCATAGACTGATACACGCAACAAATGAAGAGACGATTAAAACATATATGAGAATACTTCAATTGAGCGATAATCAGCTGAAGAAAATAAACAAACTTCGTAAAGTTTTTAATCTAGTTACTTTAGTATAAAAGAATAAGATGGGGCGCTGTATGCGATGAAAGTCGCACGTACAGTGTTAAGCGGGGGAAAAGATGGAGATAACTTCAAAGTCTTACCTATCGCAACTAAATAAAAGAACAGCTAGTGAAATCTAACTGCTCAGTTCTTTGAAAAATAAGAATTAGAATTTGTTTTATTAATGTTTTACATCAATCAACGAAATTGCTTTATAGAGGTTAATAAACTTTTATGAATACGCAATAATGTTTGAACATCGTCTTCTTGAAGCTGCTGTAATGCTAGGGACATCGCTTTGTAGGAAGTAGAGTTTTCAATGGATTTTTTCGATGCCTCTTGTCCTTTGGGTGTTACTTTTAATTTTATTTCTCTACGATCTTCATCTGATTGTTTTCGTTCGATGAACTCTAGATTAACTAAATCATCTACATTTACACTCACTGTACTTTTAGGAACTGAAAGACGTTCTGAAATCTCCTTAAGAGTGATATTAGGAATTGCATAAATTGTATTTAAAATACCCATTTGTTGTACTGTTAATCCTAAACTGGAGGCGTTTTGATGTGTGAACTTTATAATTTCTTTGTTTATTGCTACAAATGACTGGACAACTTCTCCTGCTTGTTTGAAACTTTGATTTTTTAAACTCATAATACTCATCCCTTTTCTTTTTTAATTTAGAAAAGAAATCAATATACGTTATTAATAGAAAGCTTAATAAAAATTTCATTTTGTATTAATTTGAAACATCAAAAAGAGCACTAAATAAAGTGCTCTTTAAGGGAAAAGTGAGATATTGAAAAGTAAATTAGTTTTTTGCTTCGAGATAATATATGAACATTTCATCATAATGTGACGATGAATCACAAAAGAGCAGCTAGCAAAAGCTAATTGCTTTTATAAGAAAATCGTAGAAACATAACCATGTGTCTACAGTATTGACCGTATATTAAGTTTTATTCTAGCAAACCTAAAAAGAGCACTGTATAAGTGCTCTTTTTAAGAGTGAGTATAAATACCAATCATCCTGTACTAGTATATGCACTGTATCATGTAGTTGATACTAAAATTAACTTCATTTTTTAAAATTAGAGGTTTCTTTTAATGAAACCTCTAAAAAATTACTAAATTTACGTTATTGTAAATTCGATTGCGATAGGAGTTCCTCCATCTAGGACAGCGCCTCCTACAATAGTAGCAGCTGTAGTAGTCACACCAGTAATAGTATCACCTGTTTGAATAACGCCATTAATATAAAGCGTTAAAAAAGCATAAGAAGCAGGGAAGGTTGTTACAGCACCAGTGTCATCAGTGAAGTCTGTGTTAGCAAAAGTTAAATCTGCTCCAGCGACAGTCCCTGTTGCTGCAGTACTTACAAATCGTCTTCCAGCTATAAAGGGTTTAACGATAGGCATTTATGTTCACCTCTTTTTGAGAATAAACTCAGACAAGTTTTTTGAAAGTCTTGTCCTGTATTTTATTCTATGTTGTGCTTCTTTTAAAAGATACGGCTTGTATACTAGTAAAAAAGTATAATTATTATGTGTTTAATAGATGCTGTATAAATTTAAACAAAATAATTCGTTTATAAGTAAGTAGATTGAACGGAGGGGAACCGTATCGTATGAATTACTCTTCTAGAAATATAAATGAGAAGGAAATACGTCCTTTCGTGATAGAGGTATTACGTGATTACCGGCTGTTAAAAGTAAAATTCCAAAACATACAGGAGCGGAGTTACTATTTCTGGAACTTAGGAAAAGTACAAATGATGAAATTAGATATAGAAGATTAAAATGTGCATTTGAAGAAGTTTTGGATGAGGAAGAGCAACGGGCTTTACAAGCGAAATGCATGAGAAGACGTTATTAAAAAAGAATATAGTAAATACCCTGATTTTAAAGATTGGAACAAATAAAAGTAGCGAATCAGCTGCGTTTTTATTTTATAAAAAATTAACTTTAAACATTTCTTATAGTTACGAATATTTATGTAAATATGGGAAACAGATTTGATTCTTGGAATGAGGGGATCGATATGGATATAACACATATTATGGCGAGAATAGTGGTGAATGGGAAAGATCTTCCGTTTACTTCAGTTAGAACTTCTGCGTGGATTAATGGACCTGCGAACGATTTAATTGTTACAACTAAGCAAAGAGTAAATGAACTTTATCGGTTTATGTGGTCACGTGTGCCAGTAATGCTAACAATGTATTTCCTTCAGGGTGCTGACGTGATGAGATTTGCTAGGGTTGCTGGAGTTGATGAAAGTGTAACGGGAGAATATATATATCATTTTATTTGGTGATAAGACAAACTTTAAGTAGCCTAACAGCTGCTTTTTTATTTTGAATAGAAAAAAGGAACCTGTAATGGCTCCTTTTCATCATGCTATCTTGTATTTATTAATTTTTTGCTTAACATCCATAAAAGCTAGTAGTGCTGCAATAGCGCAAACACCTTTAAACCAAAGAAATTCAGAAGAAAATAGTCCGCCAAAGAAAGCAACCGAGTGTACAAAACAAGTAATACCAAATAACCAAAGCATGAATTTTAATTCCTTTGAGGAATACTTATAGTTTTTAAATCTTTCCCACATATGTATCAACTCCTATTGTTATGAGGTCCTGTAGTTTTTCTTTTTAAAATCGCGCATGTTGAGGATAAAGAATAAAAGGAAGATAAAAGCTGCGATACCATTAATCCAGATCATGCTCATTTTTATGTAATTGATTTAAAAGAAGAGGAATTGGAATTTAGTGAATATAAGAAACTAAGACAAATAGAAGATATATATAAATGCTAACACTTATATAGAATAGACAAAAATTATCGCTGATATGTCGTCTTTGAAAATAGCCTTAATCAGTTAAATCATACTTATACGAAATCCTCATAAAAACAGTTTATAGCATTACGTATTATTCAGTTGAGAGACCTTCAATTCAAATAGGACGCAAGTTAAGTGGATTAAAATTAAAGCAACAAATCAATGGTATTAATGATAAAGCTGGATAAAATCAAGTTTTATGTATTTAAAGAGGGGAAACTGTCTCTTTTTTATTTTTAACAAAATACGGATTTTGTATGGAATTTCCTGCAATGAATTCACCAAGAATAAGGTTGTCTCATATCATGTAAAGATTGCTTTATTACGATTATAAAAGGGTGTGAACGTATTGGAAGATGTTTATGTAAAAATTGACAATTTAAAAGCAGAACAAAAAGAAATTATGCGAGATATTCGTAATTTAGAAACTCGCACAACAATTAATGAGAAGGACATAGCTACAATTAATAAGCAATTAGAAAAGATTAGCCTGAATACAACTTGGATTCTACGAATTATTATTAGCGCAATCACTATGTCGGTTTTGGGTTTAATATTAAAAGGCATGATTTAAAATTTAAAAATACAAGTACTTATGGAGAGGGGGACAAGTGTCTCTCTTTATTTTTATCGTTTTAGCCAAGAGGGTTCCTTTAGAACATGGCATGGGTGATCTTTACGATTGAATAGGAGACATTAGTCATTGCTTATCGATGGTAAAGTCGACGTATATCATTTAAAAGGAAACCTATGCAATAATGAAAATATCAAATTTTTTAATTCAATCATTTCAATTTCGCAAGTGTATTCTTAATCTTCCACATATCGGTGGGGTATCTTTGTATAATCTGATCGTATCTCTAAATCACAACTTTTACCTCATTATCATCGAGTTAAAGTTTTAAAATGCTCCAAAATGAAAAATACGCTATTCTTTTTGTAGAATCATAGGAATGGTTGGCGTATGTTTCATTTTGTTTTGCTAACTTGATTTTGATGTGACGTAATCGTAAGTATTTAAAAATTTAAAAAGCCCCTCAATCATGTTATAGGGACCTTAATCACGCAAATGATCTGTAAATCAATTTATCTTTGATATACAGATCATTTGTATGATAATATTTATAAAAAATTGCTAAACCATGGAATTACATAAATGCTTTTAGAAGTTCTTGAATTAATGGTATTGCTCCACCTATAAATTTTAAAACTGCCATTGCGATTTCCATATTATTCGCTCCTCTGTTTTTGTATTAAGATGTGTTGAATCTTTATAACCTTATTATAGTAAGCGCTTACATTTATAACAATACATTTTTGTATGCAATATTGCATATTTATAAGTTTAGACAAAAATTATATCTCTACTAGTCATTCTTTAATGGTACCATACGGAGGTGAGAGTCTTTAAGGGTTCGCCATAATAGGAGGAAATATGGAAAGAGTACAAGTGATTTACAGTAATCTGAAAATTAAAAGTTGGGCTAAACAGGTATTAGCTGTAGGAGGAATATTAGGGTTCTGCTACTTGGTGTTATATGTTTTTAGTTTCTTAGTTGTTATGTAAAAATTATATAACTAAACTAGTAGAGTCTTGCCTTGATAGGTAAGGCTCTTTTGTTGTATCTGTGATGAGCAAAATACATACAAAACCTCTCAAGTTTATCAGGTACTATGTATGGTGCCTTATTTCTCTATATTTTAGAACACTAATTCCTATCATTGAAAGTAAATAAACTTCTATTTAAAAGTACTCATTTATATTGAAAACACAATTTTATTGATAAAAAATGCGTTTTTATTAGATACATCTTAAAAAGACAAGTATAAGTTATATTACGTTTTGGTGAAATTTTTTTATCTGTGAAAAGGATTTAAATCTTACAAATAGATTTGATCCCTTTCTGTATATCGTAATTCCTATATTACCATATAAATATAATATACTGAAAATGATTTAAAAGCAAGAATATTAGTAGGGGTCCGCCACATGTCCATCAACTTAAGATTTTAATGTATGTGAAGTCTTTATTTCATAACAAGAGAAAAAGAGCACTTTGTATAAGTGCCCTTTAGAAAATAGCATAAGATAATTACTACATACTTAATCAACTGTAATATTTATCGCAAGAGTTGCTTTCACTATTACAACAAATACAGAATGTTTTTTCAACGAATATACTAACACCACCATTTTCGTTAGTTGCATTTGTGAAAATAAGACTTTTAAAATCTTCTACTTGAAATATTCTAGTATCAAGTGCCTCCAAAGTAACAGTAATTGGTCTAGAAGAATTCCTTGTCACAATGGTTACTGTAACAGGAGGGAGACCACCAATAACAAAAAATTGAAGTAATGCTTTATTATGGTTGTTAGTGAAATCTTCAAATGCAGTGATTGTTGAGTTAGGGGGAACAAAAAAGTAGTATATTTCCATTTAAATTAATCCCAGTACCAGATATCGTATGTGTTGCAATGGAGCAAGAAGCTTTTTGCTGTTCAGAATCCGACCGTTTTTTATAACATTTTTTACTATCATTGTAAAAGTAATCAGCCATCTTTATCTTACTCTCCTTTTCGAGGTATCGATATATTCTATTTATCAAAAAGGAAAAGTGCTTGTACAAAAATATGAAATCCGCTCTATAAAGATGAATGAAAACGCTGTTTTAAAAGGTATTCTTTGAATTTCTATTTATACTAATATAAATGAAAAATGAATAAACTTGATATAACATACAAAAGATTGTTCAAGAAAGAGCAATATCTATAATAAAATTTGGAGGTAGAATTATGATTGAAAATTTAAAAAGACATCCTCATTATGGTCACACTTTAGCTGACCATCCTATGGAGCATCATCGTCATCCATTATCACATCACGGTCCTATTGTTCATGTTAAAGGAATCATAAAACAAGTGGAAGAAGATGATACAAACCCTCAAGGGGGTACTCATCAACATATTATAGTTGATCAAGTAGAACTTATTGATGCTCATGGGTTACCAGAATCATTAACCATCGATACCATAGTATTTTGTGCAATTCGTTATGGGGATAATTTAGGAATACCAAATCGTATCCCGGATTTAGAAGAGGGAGAAGAAATTGAATTACAAGGTGAGTATTTAGATAAAACTACTGCGACTCCAAGCGAAGGTAATCCAGGGTATGCGGTAATACACTTTACTCATCGCCCTGTAGGATTTATTAAGTATCATGGGAAAGAGTACAGATAGAGATTTGAATATCAGAAAAAAACAAAACTAATTTCCAATTTGTTGAATGGAATGTATCACATGTAAGTGATACATTCCATGAATTACTTTATTACTAATAAGTATTTTATATTTAAACGTTTTGCATAACTTTACTCGAACTTTATGGGTGGAAGAGTTAAGGAGGAATCATAGATGAAGAAGGAATTGAAATTAGCGTTTTCTGGAGGTGGGTTTAGAGCGACTTTTTATGCATTAGGGGGATATAAACGTTTAGTTGAATGCAAGCTAGATCATTGTGTAAATAGTATTAGTTCTGTTTCAGGTGGCAGCATTACTGCCGCCGCTATTATGCTTGCATTGCATAAAGGTGGATCATTCCGTAATGTAAATGATTTTGAAGAACGCGTAGTGAATCCATTGGTAAAGTTAGGACAAATAGATCTTCGTACCAAGTTACTCACGAATTCGTTTACAAAACAAGCATTATCTTTCAAGTCTATTCGTGAAAAATGCAGCAAAGCCTTTCCTACAATGTTAGATAAATATTTATGTGAAGGGGTAAGAATGAAGGAATTAGAAAATTCCTTTATAAAATGGTACTGTAATACAACTTGTTTAGATACGATGAGGATGTTTTATTTTTCCAATCAAGAAATATATGGAACACTTATTGGAAAATCAAATGATTTTGATGATATTACAGTTTCTTATGCTGTTGCGACCTCAGCTGCTTTTCCAGTTTTATTCGCACCTATATCACTATCATTAGAGGGAAGAAATTTTAGTGATCCAGAAAATAGAATGCAGGGGAATCCTTTGTTGAAATTTGACACACTTTGGTTTTCTGATGGAGGAGTATTTGATAATATCGGGACTGAGCCGATATTAATATCAGATGGTGAGAACAAAAACAGTAGCTCCTCTTCAAATACAAAACATAGAAAGGAGCCTATGAAATTTATTCCTGATCCAGACGCAGGTATTGATGAAATTTACCTTGTTTTAGACGCTTCTGCATCTGAAAAATTTTGGAAAGAAGATGAAATACCTTCACATTTTGAATTAACTAAACGGATTTTAGATACATCTAATAGTCAAATTGTAGTTTTAAGGAGAAGATTATTAAAAACCTTAGATTCCAAAATATACCCAGGATTGCAACTTATTCTTAGTAAACCTATTCAATCTTTATTCGAAAAAAATAATAATCCTTTTTATAATGATAAAACTCCTTTACCTGATTATAAATTACCAAATCGTTCTAAGGATGTTGAAAGTCTGTTAGCTGGTCTTCGCACTGATTTAGACAGCTTTCATGATAGTGAGATTAATACTTTAATGCGTGCGGGCGAAATAAGAATGGATATCGCGTTAAGGTCGTTATTACCTGAGTACATGGAGAATATAAATACCGTGCCTATTCCTGTATTTCCTTCGGAAGATATGGATGATTTAGAAAAAATATTACGCCGAGGTGGAAAACATAGATTTACGGGAGGATTTTTTGAGAATTTACATGATGTAGATAAATTTTAAAATATTGAAAATGTTTTGTGTAATTTTTATTTTGTTTAAAAATACTAATAATATTCATACGCTTGTAGTTTGAAATTATCAAATGGGGAATTTAAAAAAATAAATTAAAATAGTCAAAATGAGAATTAGCTAAATCAAACAATAGATAAAACTGAATATTATGTTGATAAAAGAAAATCATAGTTGTCATGCATGAGTGATAAAGTTAATCAAAAGAAATTAATAAATTTTAGAAGAGGGATTTTAAAGGGATATTATATAGTCCTACTAGAAAACTAGAGGACATCAATTCATTAAAGCAGCAATGAAAGTTGTTTTAGGAATAGGTGTTCTTTTTATTTTGAAAAGAGAGATGGGAAAATGAAGGTACTAAGAGATCAGTTACGTGAGTGAAAAAGCAATCCAAGAAAAGAAAGAAGAAAAAACAAAAAGAAAAATTAAGTACTCGTGAAATTGGGGGGAATGAGGATGCAAAGTCCTTATTATGAACGTAGACGCGAAGCGTTAAGACAAAAGTGATTTTAAAATAAAAAGGAGTGCTTTTACATGATTAAACAATTATCTTTCTTACCAAAAATCGATAGAGCAGCAACGCAAGAGAAGTTAGAGGGTGTTCTTATATAAACAGTTAGGAATGATTTGTAAGGAAATGAAAGTCACTCCTCCTTATGAAAGGAGAGAACATGGCCCTATACATAATGTTGGAAAGGCTTTGGAGGATATAGCGATTGCTAATTTGCAACAAAGTGAGCATGAAGAGTGGCTGGAGTTAATGTCATTTTGTATTGATTAGTTTTTAAGCCGCTTAGATCATGGCTGTACTGGTAAGATACAGAGGGAGATTATTAATAAGCGTTATTTAGAAGAATCTGTATGTGATTATATGGTCTATAGCGAAATTGGAATGGCTGAACGTATTTATCATCGTTGGAAGTTAAGAGCAATTTCTAATTTAGCTTTTGCTCTTAAATTAGAAATTAAGAAGTAATTGATTTAAAGCCAAAAAAAGACCACCCTTTTAGGCGGTTTTCTTATTCATATATTTGTACCACAATTATTTTTTTGTATGTGGTTAAAACTAGTTTTTAAGAAGCATATGCTTTAGCAACTGCAGAAATTCTTTATCACTTTTATCATCTTTCATATAATCCTGTTCATAGTTAAAAATCATTCGCACTAACATAAAAGCTGTTAGCGGTAATGGTACCTTATGAAAAGTCCCTTGCTGATAACCTTTTTCAAGCAAATTACTTATCATTTTAATTGCTTCTTCTTCAGATTTTTTAAAACAAGCTATAATTTCAGGTGAATGGTATTCTTTATATTCTTGAAAGAGTGTAGAAACAAATGGGTCTTGATGATATTCTAGGCTGATATAATGAAGGATTTTTTGTATTCGAAGTAAAACATCCTTTTCCTCTTTATATAAATCAAATAATTGTGAGCGTTTAAGTTGAATATGACGCATATAGCAGTCACATAATATTTGAGTTTTATCTGTATAGTAATAATAAATAGTTCCTTTACCAACTTTAGCTTTCTTTGCAATTTCATCAACCGTTGTGTTACGGACACCACGCGTAGAGAACAGTATTGTGGCAGATTGAATGATTTTCATTTTTTTATTTTCTTTTTCTAATTTCATCATCGTCTACACCCTATCCTTGAGATATTTAGCGAAGTTTTCTGTCATTACATTCTCTATCAGTCTATTTGTCATTTATTAACGCCTAATAGAAAGTCCTCTAGTTGCTTCTTATAGAATAACACACATCATTCCTATATCTAGTATATAACCATAATAGAATACGATTTTACATCTTAAGAATAGAAATGAGAGTATGAGATCATAGGTTATTAATTGGATGATGAGAATTCAAGTGAAAGGAGACGGCGATTTCCTCATCGATTGAATAATTTGATTTTTTATTCAATTCATTTTATTATATAAACATGACTAAAAGATGTTTTTAGTCGGATTTTTTTATGAAAAACTGACTGGTATTTGATTTTAGTCGGTTTCTATACTATTTGAGAGAAGGTAGACACTATGTGTGGAATTGCAGGGTGGATAGACTGGTCTAAAGACTTGTCTAATGAACAAGAAACGTTAAAAAAAATGACAGATGCTATCATTCACCGAGGACCTGATGCAGAGGGGCATTGGTTTTCAAAACGAGCGGCATTAGGTCATCGACGTCTCATCGTCATTGATCCTGAAGGTGGCCTTCAACCTATGCTGTATAAAGATGGAAATGATACGATTGGTCTTACGTTCAATGGAGAAATTTATAACTATCAAGAATTACGTAAAGAACTTGAGGAGAAAGGTCATGAATTTCAGACAAAGTCTGATACAGAGGTATTACTACATGCCTATTTAGAATGGCAAGAAGATTGTGTTCAACACTTAAATGGGATTTTTGCTTTTGGTATTTGGGATGAAAGATTTGGGAAATTGATGCTTGGTCGTGATCATCTAGGTGTGAAGCCTTTGTTTTTCGCTCAAAGAGGGAGTGCAATTCTCTTTGGTTCAGAGTTGAAAGTTTTACTTTCGCACCCACTTGTAGATGCAGAAGTAGATAAAGAAGGACTTTCTGAGATATTTTGTCTTGGACCAACACGTACCCCAGGTCATGCGATTTTCAAGGATATACACGAAGTGCGTGCTGGCCATTATATGACGTTTACCTCTAATGGCTCAGATACGATACAGTATTGGAAACTTGAAAGTAAAAACCATATAGATGATATTGATATGACAGTGGAGACAATCCGCTCCATTTTACAAGATACGGTTAAACGTCAGTTAATTGCTGATAGACCAGTGGTATCTATGCTTTCCGGAGGTTTAGATTCAAGTGGTCTAACAGGTTTAGCAGGAAACGAATTTGGGAATAAAGGGGAACACCTTCATACATATTCCCTGAATTTCATCAATGATGAAAAAGACTTTGAGCAAGACTTCCTTCGTTTCGATCGTGATGAACCTTGGGTGAAACGTGTGGCTGAATATGTAGGAACAAAGCATCACTCTATAGAGTTGGGATCAGATAGTTTAATAGAGCATTTATTAACTCCAATGCGAGCGCGTGATCTACCTGGAGTTGGAGAACTAGAAACGTCTCTTTATTTGCTATTTAAGGAAATGAAAAAAGACGCAACAGTTGCACTTTCAGGCGAATCCGCAGATGAAGTATTCTCAGGGTATCCATGGTTCCATCAAGAGAAGTTTCTAGATGCAGAGATATTCCCTTGGAGTGTTAATTTATGGTATAGTACAGAAATTTTATCAGAGGATTTTAAAGCGAAGATTAGCCCTGAAAAATATCAAAAACAAAAATTTGAAGATGCAGTTGCTGAGGTTCCCTTTTTAGAAGGTGAAAGTAATCTGCAAATGAAGCAACGTCAAATGTCTTACATGTTTATTACACGTTTCTTGCCATTTATGCTAGAACGAAAAGATCGCACAAGTATGATGAATGGCTTTGAAGTACGAGTTCCATTTTGCGATTACCGGCTTGTAGAATACCTATGGAATGTCCCATTCGAAATGAAAAGCATAGACAATATTGAAAAAGGTATTTTACGTAGAGCTTTTGAAAATGTACTTCCAGAGGATGTACGTTATCGCAAAAAAAGTGCATATCCAAGCACTAAGGATGCCTCTTATCTACAAGGTATTAGTGATTGGATGTTGCATGTGTTGAACAATCCTGAATCACCTATTTTGCCATTAATTAATGTAGAAAGAGTTCGTGCTATTGCAGAAGGAAAAGACGAAGTAATTTCAGGTAATGATGCACGAGGTATAATAGATTATTTACTTCAAGTTAATAGTTGGCTTCAGGAATATAATATTAAATTAGTATGGTAGATGTAATTTTTAAATAAAGAGAATAGCTGAAACATTAATGACCTAAGTGAACCGCATCTCCAATGTATTAGATAGTTATCTAACATTTGGAGATGCGGTTTTATTATCTTGATTTGCAATAAAGCTAATCAGTTAGTAAATTAGAATTGAATAAGGGACATTGAAAGAACTAGGGGGAATAATATGAATTGGATGTCCCACGTAAAGGAGAATGCGATGAACCTTTTAACGAATTCCTCGAAAGAATTCTCCTTCCTCAAGCGCGTGAAGGGCGTAGCCTAGCGGTAGGTGGAGATGAATTTCGGTTTGGCGTAGCCAAAAGGCTTTGCTTTTTATTTTGCCTCTGATACAATCAGTCTTATAAAGTACAAAGGTTGGTATATAAATGAAATTAGACAGAAATAATCATTCAGTGTTATTGTTGTATTATCATCTTGTGTTGGTCGTAAAATACAGAAGAAATGTGTTTGATGATGATATGTCAGATTATGCAAAAGACATGTTTATCAGGTTATCCGAGAATTACAACATAACACTGGTAGAGTGGAATCATGATGTAGACCGTGTTCATATTTTGTTCAAGGCACATCCGAATACAGAAATGACAAAATTCATCAATGCTTATAAGAGTGCAAGTTCTCGACTAATCAAGAGAGACTTTCCACAAGTGAAAACGAAACTTTGGAAAGAGATGTTTTGGTCAAGAAGTTTTTGCTTACTAACTACTGGTGGTTCGCCAATAGATGTAGTAAAGAAATATATTGAAAATCAAGATGAAAAGTGAGGTGAAATGATATGACAAAGCATAATAAAGCATATAAATTCCGTTTGTATCCAACAGAAGAACAAGCATATCTTATGCGTAAAACCTTCGGTTGTGTACGTTTCGTGTATAACAGAATGTTAGCTGAACGGAAAGAAGCGTACGAAAAATACAAAGATGATAAGGAACAACTAAAGAAACAAAAGCTTCCAACTCCTGCGAAATATAAAGCAGAATTTGAGTGGTTAAAAGAAGTTGATTCATTAGCTTTGGCAAATGCTCAACTAAACTTGCAAACTGCCTATAAGAATTTCTTTAGTGGTCAAAATGACTTCCCAACATTCAAAAGTAAAAAAGACAGAAAGTCTTATACAACGAATGTAGTAAACGGAAATATTATGTTGCTTAATGGTCATATCAAATTGCCAAAACTGAAAATGGTACGTATCAAACAGCATAGAGAGATACCACAAGATTATATGATTAAGTCATGTACGATTTCTATGACACCTACTGGTAAATACTATGTGTCCATCTTGACTGAATACGAAAAAGAGATTGTACAAAAAGAAGTAGAAACATTTGTTGGATTAGACTTTGCGATGGATGGATTATATGTTAGTTCTGAGGGTGAGAAAGCCAATTATCCTAAGTTCTATCGTAAAATGTTAGACCGATTAGCAAAGGCACAACGAGTATTAGCAAGACGCACTAAAGGTTCTGAGCGTTGGAATAAACAACGTATTTGTGTAGCTAAGTTACATGAGAAAGTAGCTAACCAACGTAAGAATTTCCTTCATCATGAGTCTAAAGAGTTGGCTACTCATTTTGATGTTGTAGCTATTGAAGACCTAAACATGAAAGGAATGTCGCAAGCACTTCATTTTGGAAAAAGTGTCGCTGACAATAGTTGGGGAATGTTCACTTCTTTTTTAGCTTATAAACTATACGAACAAGGAAAACAACTTATGAAAATAGACAAATGGTTTCCTTCCACAAAAACATGTAGCAGTTGTGGGAATGTAAAAAACATGTCATTGTCTGAACGAGTATATTCTTGTATATGCGGTGTAAATCTCGATAGGGACTATAACGCAGCTATCAATATCAAAAATGAAGCAATACGTCTATTAGTGTTAGCGTAAATAGCAATAAAATAACCTTTGGAACAAGGGAGTTAGCTCGGCTGTCTAAGGACGAATTCGTTAGCTATCAAAAGTAACGACTAACCGAGAAGCCCCCACTTCAAACAGTCCGTTAGGACGTTAAGTGGCGGGTAGTTCACTTAGAGAATTAGAAGTAGATGATTTAGACAATTTAACGGAGATTGATGATAGTTTTATAGTAAACTCTCGGTTAATTCTTTCTTTTTCAAAAGTAAATAAGCAAATAGAATATACAGTAGAAGACGTTCCAAGTTATGAGAAAAGTTATTTACAAGATCAATATAATAATGAATTAGCATACACTGAATATATAAATAAGCCTGATCAAGTAATTTACATAGCAATTTTACATGACCAAATTATAGGAGAAATGGTATTGAAAAAGAATTGGAATCACTATGCTTACATAGAGGATATAAAGGTGGATAAAAAATATCGTTCACTTGGATTTGGTAGGAGGTTAATTGAGCAAGCAACGCAGTGGGCAAAAGTAAGCAATATGCCAGGTATAATGCTTGAAACACAAAATAATAATGTAGCAGCATGTAGGTTCTATGAAAAATGTGGGCTTGTAATAGGTGGGTTGGATTTTTTAGTATATAAAGGGATACATGAAGAAAGCGATGAAGTTGCAATGTATTGGTATTTGCATTTCAAATGAAAGTACACCAAAACTCGAATATATAAATTCCTCGCTGTTACATTCGGGACAAGCAAATAACTAAAAGAAAAAGGAGGTTTCTTTCCGAGAGTAGGGGGCATCTTTGATCTTGCTACCGATAATCAAATGATGTGTGAATTAGATTTGAATAAAATCAATAGGTAAGTATTTACGGTTGCCTTTCTATTTTTTTAGAATTGTTTTAGTGAACCAAAATTCTATTTTTGTATATATCTTTTGTACTAGTAGATATAAGTCTAAAAGTATGTACAATTACACCATTTAGCTAGTGGGTAAATTTTACGAACTGATATATACTAGTATTGTGTCTTGCCTATTTAGGTGCAGTACACAGCCGGTGATTGGCTAGTGGATGTTCTTCCATTTTGCCAGTGCCGGTTTTTTAGTGGATAATAAAGAAAATGAAGTTTTTATAAAGAAAGAAGGGGTTGTTTTGAAAGATGTAAATTCTATCTTTATGAGAGAAAAGATTGCTAGTTCTTATCTTTATTTTATTTCTTTTCTTGGTTTGGTTACTATAACTATATCTTTACTTGAAATTAAAATCCCTTCTCATCCAACAATACTAATATTGTTGTTACTATTTATGGGGATCGCAGAGTATTTTCCTGTAAGATTTTGGAGAGGAACTAGCTCGCTTACCTTTCCGATCATTTACGCAATGAATTGGCAGTTTGGAATCCATATAACTATTGTTGCTATTGTACTCGTTACGCTAATTATTCATCTGCATCGCCGTTCACCGATACAAAGAATGTTATTTAATAGTACTCAGCATGCACTTAGTTTGATCTTGGCCGAATGGCTCTCAAACAAATGTATGTCCTTATTAATTAATAAAATAGATATGTCGGTTCTGTATGGAAATTTAATATCTTTATTATTATTTTGTGTATTTTTTTGTTTTTTCAACAATCGCTTTTACGATTTGTTAATGATACTTCTTCCGCAGCCATATTTAATTTATCAGTGGTATAAAAAAACTGTAACGGTATTTCTTTGCGAAACTTTTGGTTTCTCTTATGCGGCACTGATGCATGTATTAATTAGTACATATAGTGTGGAAGTAAACGAGATTACAGTACTGTTTTTCTTTTTTCCACTTGTAGCAACTTCAGTGATAAGTTCTTTTTCTGTACGGATAAGGATGGAAAAGGAACGATTATATGAGTTATTTCTTATTACGACCGAAATTAGTCGAGGATTAACCGGAGGAAACTTGAAACATATTAAACAAGCACTCAAAGGTTTTTTTGGCATACAAGCATATGTAATATGGACAAAAGATAATGGGAACTGGAATATTCTATTAAAAGATGGGAAAGTCCGCTCCTATATATCTGATGATTCAGAAAAATTTAGGGCGTTTGAAGGAATCTCTAAAAATCTTGTATTTAATGATTGGAAAGTTGGTACGGCTCCTGGAGATGAAATATTTGATAGTGTTATACGCTCACTTGTATATTTTCCTCTTATAGTAAATGATGAATTAGTCGGAATGTTTGTTGCAGGGAAAAGTAGAAATGCGGGTTTCTTTCCGGAAGATGTACAGTCGTTAGCTACATTTTCTAACCAATTAGCTAACGTTGTTAAAACAAGGATATTGATTTCTGAACAGGAAAAAAGAATGATCTTAGAAGAAAGAAATAGAATCGCCCGTGAAATTCACGATGGTATTGCGCAAACATTAGCCGGGGTGATATTCCAACTAGAATCCGCGCAGAAAAAATACCGTGATAAACCAAAAGATATGCAGCAAATAGTTGAGAAAAGCATAAAAGATTTAAGAGGAAGCCTAGGAGAAGTTCGCTATTCTATTTATGCTTTAAAACCATATCCGACACAACAATTAGGTTTTAAGCAGGCGATAGCAAGTAAAATAAAATCTTTAAAACAAGAATATGAACTAGACATTACCTATCATGAAAGAGGTCATGCACGTGCGCTTAGCTTTTCAAAAGAAAGAGTGATATTTGATACATTACAAGAGAGTTTGCAAAACATTGTAAAACATGCACAAGCAAAAAAGGCTGATGTTTTACTCAGTTATCAAAGTGAGCACGTGCTTTTAAGGGTTAAGGATAATGGAGTTGGCTTTTCACTGTTTGAGTCTATGGTTAAAACGAAGAATGAGCCACATTATGGTATATTACATATGAATGAACAAGCTGAACAATTAGGGGCTACTTTACAGATTGATAGTTCTGTAGGAAAAGGGACAGAAATTACACTGTTAATTCCAGATTCACAAACAAGGGGTGCGTAAAATGATTAAAATATTAGTAGTAGATGATCATGCTTTTTTACGAGATGCAATTCGGAGCATACTAGAGGATGAATCTGATATGAAAGTGGTTGGAGAAGCTAGCTCTGGGGATGAAGTATTGGGAAAAGTAGAAGAATGTGGACCAGATTGTATTTTGATGGATATTAACCTTCCAGGGAAAAATGGGATTGAAGCTACCGAGTTAGTGAAAAAAAAATATCCAAATTGCCGAGTACTTGTGTTTACAATGTATGAGCATGATGAGTATTTAATGGATGCACTCCAGGCCGGTGCTGATGGTTATTTATTGAAGGATTCCTCATCAGAGCAGGTAGTAGCAGCAATTCGAATGTTATATCGAGGCGATTCCGTTATTCATCCGCGTATGACTAAAAAATTAATTACATATCATCAGCAAAAAATGAAAGTAGAATCAAATGAAAATGAACTGACGGAACGTGAAAAGGAAATTCTCTTTGAACTAGTAAAAGGACTTAGTAATAAAGAGATTGCTGAAGTTTTATATATTAGTGATAAAACAGTTAAAATTCACATCAATAAAATTTTTAAAAAGCTAAATGTGAAAAGTCGTTCGCAAGCAGTGATTTATGCAGTCCGAAATCAATTGGTTCCGCTAGATTAAATAAGAAATCTTTCAAAGAACTATCGTGTTGCTTTATTCTGTATCACAAAGAATAAAGGACAAGATAGTTCTTTTGTACTATGTAGGCATAGAATCCTTAGAGAAAAGATACTCCTTTTGTTCAATTTTCAGAATAATCTAAATGTGAAATAATAAAAATAGAATTACATTTTAACCTTGTTAATAATTCATTTTGTAAAAATATTTTGTTGAAAATAAATGATGGGGGGCTCTTATAGAAAGAGTAAAGTGAGTGATTAGCTATATGAGGTATGGGGATGGCAGTAGTGTTGGAAATCTTTCATGATACAAAAGATTAAGATTAATAGAGTTTCCAATGCTAAATGGGAATCTAAGAATCAATTTGTTTCAAAAAATAATATTAAAAATGGGGAGATGCAATATGAAACGAGGGAAATTTGGAAAGATTCTTATTGGAACGTTAACAGCTGGAATGTTATTGTCTCAAGGGATTCCATATAACGTATTAGCGGAAGAGGTAAATACATCTACTTTAACTGGAATTGATGATGCAAATGCTATCTTGAAAGGTCTTACAAAGGAACAACGTAATGCCTTAAAAACGTTAGATACAAAACCAGGTTTTGTTATTGCGCCAGGTATCAATACAGCAAGTCCTAATAATGTGAATGTGATTATAGAATTTAAGCAAGCACCTAGCAAAATTGAGGTATTAAAACAAGCGGCTAAAGGGAAAAAGGTAGCTCTTTCAAATGCGGAACAAAAGGTAGAAGCATCACATAAAGGATTTAAAGCAGAGCTTGAACAGCTTCAAAAGAATAAAGAGAAAGGGACAAATTTAAAAGCTGCCAAAATAACAAGAGAATATAAGAATGCTTTTAATGGTGTAGCGATTTCTTTACCAGCGAATATGATCGAAGACTTAGTTCGTACCGGTATCGTTAAGCGTGTATGGGAAGATCATGAGGTTAAAATTGATTTGCCGAAAGAAACAGCTAAGACTGCTGTTGAACCAAAAATGGCAGATAGTGTACCGCAAATTGGTGTGGACAAGCTGCATGATGAAAAAATAACAGGTAAAGGAATTAAGGTAGGTGTACTGGACACAGGTATTGATTACAACCACCCAGATTTAAAAGATGCATATAAAGGATATCGTGCAAAACAAGGTGAGGACCCAAGTAAAATAGATCCAAACTCCATAAAAGGATGGGACTTTGTTAATAATGATGCTGATCCAATGGAAACAACATATAAGGATTGGCAAAATTCTGGAGGATATCCTGAGATTTATGAGGGAAGTGCATATTATACATCCCATGGTACTCATGTAGCTGGGACGATTGCTGCAGACAAACAGAATAGTGTGGATTATGCAGTGAAGGGCGTTGCCCCAGATGTAGATTTATATTCATATCGCGTATTAGGTCCATATGGAAGTGGACAAACAAGCGGTATTCTTGCTGCGATTGATAAAGCAGTGAAAGACGATATGGATGTTATCAATTTATCACTAGGAGCGTCTATTAATGATCCTTTATATCCTACTTCTGTCGCAGTGAACAATGCGATGTTGGCTGGTGTTGTTACAGTAGTAGCAGCTGGTAATAGTGGTCCACAAGAAGGTACCATTGGATCACCTAGTGCAGCAGCACTTCCCATTACAGTTGGAGCCAGTGACGCTGCAATGACTATTCCAACGTTTTCCGCCGATGCAGGTGATGTACATGTAGATAAGATGATGCTACTTGGAAAAAGCTTTACTGATAAGATTGAAGATTTGAAAGGACAATCCTTATCGGTTGTATATGCAGGGCTTGGGAAATCAGGTGATTTTACAGGGAAAGATGTAAAAGGGAAGTTAGCTCTTATCCAACGCGGTGAGATTACATTTGATGAAAAAATTAAAAATGCTAAGGAAGCAGGCGCAAAGGCAGTAATTGTATATAACAATGTAGATGGGGAAATTACAAGTTATCTTGGGGAAAGTACTTCATCTATTCCATCGTTCCGCTTAACAAAAGTAGATGGTGAGAAATTACAAGCAAAAGCTGTACAAGGAGATGTGTCGTTAGCGTTTGGGGAACTTAGTAATATAAAAACAGAGGGAGATCACTTAGCTGATTTCAGCTCCCGTGGTCCTGCAACTAAAACAGATGATATTAAGCCAGATATTGTAGCACCAGGTGTGTCTATCTTCTCAACCGTTCCAGAATATATTAATGATCCAAAGGATGGAGAAAATTATCCGGTAGCGTATGGACGTATGTCAGGTACATCTATGGCAACTCCTCATACTGCGGGGGTAGCGGCACTCATTTTACAAGAACATCCAAATTATAGTCCATTTGAAGTAAAAGAAGCACTTATGAATACCGCGGTTGACTTAAAAGAAGAGCGTTCTGTATTTGAGGTGGGATCAGGAAGAATTGATGCATATCGTGCAGTTCATGCAGATACATCTATCGAGGTTATCGATAAAACATCAAACGTTGTAGATGATGAAGAAGTAGAAATTGAAGAAAAAACAGGTTCTATTGCATTTGGGTATAAAAATCAAATTGAAACTGGGCCTATTAAAGATAGCCGAAAAGTGTTAATTAAGAACAGCAGTAAAACAGATGGGAAAGAATTTAAATTAGAAGTAGAGTTTTCACCTACAAGTGTAGGTGTGCAAGATGCAGCGAAGAATGGTGTGAAGCTAAACGTACCAGATTCTATTAAAGTAGCTCCTGGTACATCAGGGGAAATTAGTCCTGAAATTATTATTCCGGAAAACGCTGAATTTGGTAGATATGAGGGCTATATTCATATTTCAAATAAAAACAATGAAAAAGAAGTATATCAAGTACCATTCGCAGTTAAATTCACAGAAAAAGGGATTGCGTCTGTGGATTTACTAAGAGATGCAATGGCAACAGATGCATCTAAATTCCATCCATTTATGGAAAGACCTAGTTCGCCTTTGACATTTAAATTAAATAGTCCTCTTGAAACCATTGATGCAGTTGTGAAGGATCGAAAAACAGGAAAGGCATTAGGAGTCGTTGGTACACTTAATGCAAGTAGTCTAACACCAAATGTTGAGTATATGATGTTTTCTGGTATGGGAGGGTATGTACTTCCATTCACAGGAGATCCAACTCATCCAATTGGGGATAAACCTGTTATGTTACCTGATGGAGATTACGAATTGAACTTCGTTGGATATGATAAAGAAGGAAAATCGTATACAAAAGGCGATAGCATAATCATTGATAATGTAATACCTGAAATGAAATTTAAGGATGTAGAACCTGGTATACACGAAGTCAATGATTCCATGTTTAAAGAAGAAGACGGTCAACATGCATTATGGGTGCATGGTAATATTTATGATTCTACAGTAGATGCATTAAAGGCAAAAGGCCTGCAGTATGATCAAAAAGCGAATCAAATCGTATATTATCAAAACTCAGCCTTCCCATCAGGTTGGTTGAATACAATTCAAGCAAATGGTGATTTTAAATTTGGAGTACTTCCAGAGGAAATAAATGAGCCATTAAATTTAAAATTATTTGGATATGACCTTGCCACTGCAGGGAATATGGCAACTGGATATAAAGATTATGCCTTTGTAAAAGAAGGGACAGAATACGCTGTTCCAAGTTATGACAAAGATAAAATAAAATTAGGTGAAAAAATTACGTTAACTTTGAATCTCAATAATGTAAAACAGCTTATGTCAGGTACATTTGAAATTCCTTATTACAAGCAGCTCTTTAAATTTACAGATGTGAAACCAAATCCAGCACTTACGGAATATGTAAAACAACATGGACTGAACCTTAAATTAGAAGATCCGAAGATAAGTGAAGAAGGAACTTGGGAAAACAAGGTGAAAGTTGGCGCGTCATTGGAAGGAAAAGAATTTAAAGGATTAGATGGAGATACACCATTTTTAGATGTTACATTCGAGATGACGAGCGATGAATACTTTAATGATTTAACTGCATTTGGAGTAGATAAGTTCTCTTATACAAAAGTTGGTGCAACAGAAGGCAATGAGATTCCTGTGTTTAAAGATAAATCTTTTGCTATTGTTTCGAAACATTCAACGGTTACAGGATATATTGGTCCGGAAGCTTTCTTGAATGAAGAGGGGTATTTAGGAAAGAATGACTACACAAAACTAGGGGCAAAAGTGTATGCAGTTGGCAAAGATGGAAAGAAATATACAGGAACGATTGGTGATAACGGGCAATTTGAAATTCATAGTGTTCCAGTAAGTGATAAAGAATATGATGTTTTCGTAGAAATGCCAGGTCATTTAAATAGTAAATTAACAACAAAAATAGGGAAAATGCAGGATGGAGAGTTAGTGGGACAAAACTTTAGAGCTGATATGGATGACAACCTTGCTGGTGATGTAAACGGAGATAAAATGGTGGATATTCAAGATGCTAGAATAGCAGCTCTGTCATATGGAAAAGGAAAAGTATCTGTAAAAGATGGAGATATAAATCAAGATGGTGTTGTAGATGAAACGGATATTCGTTTTATTGAGAAAAACTTCTTGAAAAAGGGTCCAGATGCCAAAGAAAATCAGAAACCGAAAGAAAATGTTGGGCCAGTGACGTTAGATAAAATCTTACGCTCTATCGGTTTAGAACCAAAAAAATAAGTGGACAAACTTCTAGAGTAAATAAAGTAATCAGACAATGAATAGCAAATGAAATGAGATTGGCTAACAAATGACCGGTAATGATTCACGGTAATATTACCGGTCATTTTAAAAGTTATAGTCGTTTGGGTACATGAAGTAATTAGTTTAAACTAAGTTCGCTTTCGTTATGGGACAAGGTAGTTGTTTAATTATTATTGTTTGTGGGATGGAAATAAGGTTTGTAGTTTGAACTTTAAAAATAGGGGGACTTGTGAAATGGGTATGAAGAAAAAACTTGGTATGGGTGTCATAACTGCAGCACTGGGCTTATCTTTAATTGGCGGGGGAACATATGCGTATTTTAGTGATAAGGAAGTATCACAAAACACGTTTGCAGCGGGTACTTTAGATTTGAGTGTGAATCCTGAAGTTGTTATTAATGTCGACAATCTAAAACCAGGTGATGAAATGGAGCGCGGTTTTCAATTAGTTAACAAAGGAACCTTAGCAATAGGAGATGTGAAACTCCTGACAGATTACAGTGTAATCGATGCGAAAGGGGATAATGGAAATGCTGATTTTGGTAATCATATCCGTGTTGATTTCTTGTGGAATTTGGATGAAAATGAGGTCCCAATTTGGTCTACTACATTATCTGAATTAAAGGTAGCTACGCAAAATGGAAGTATTCCTGACCTTGTAAAGAAAGGTATTGTAGATCGAGAAGGAAATGGACTTGCTCCTGGTGATGATGATACCTTTTATGTAATGTTCACATTCGTAGATAGCGGTGAAGACCAAAATGTATTTCAGGGAGATGCATTGAAATTAAATTGGACGTTTAATTCCATGCAAACAAGTGGTGAAGAAAAGTAAGTGTAATAATTTGTATACTATATGTTTAAACGTATAGTGCACAATTAATTGGGGGATAAGTATAAGTAACTTTGAACAATATTAAGTTCACCATTTTTATGATGCCACTTTTTCTATAACGGTAAATTCAAATTATGTTTCTATTAAATAAAAAATACATCCTTATAGGGATGTATTTTTTATTTAATGATAATGTTATAAATTATTCTACATGAACCGATATGCTTTTAGATAATACTTGCATTGAGAAAGGAACTCTAGCTTCAAAAGCTATAGTGTTTGTTGAATTTGGTGTGTTTGAGAAGATGTAAGAATCCTTAATACGTAATCTAAATGTTTTTTCAGATCCGAATGGACCAGTATAAGAACTGACTTCGTCTAAAGAACTTCCCGCATATCTAACACCATTAACAGTCAAAGCCTCAGAATATGAATCCGGTGTACCTACTTCACTAACTTTCACATAAAGGTAATCGCCTTTAAGAACAGGAATAGTTAAGTAAGAACTTGCACTATACATTTTGTTATTATCGCCTACAGCACTAATGCTAACACTTCGTAGTGGAGAAGAATCCGCCTTTGAAATAGTTGGTAAAAATGCTAGTGTAAGTGCAAAACACATAGCTAACATGCCCATAAATTTTTTCATATTAACAACCCCTTAGGTATTTATTTAACATCCTGTATTTTACAGGTTAAAAATGTAAATTTAAATATCGTTATATAAAGAATAATTATGTAATTATGCATATTTAATATAAAGTACGCCAAAACTCGGATACATAAATCCCTTGCTGTTACATTGGGGATACGAAAATAACTAAAAGAAAAAGGTGTCTACAGAAAAAATTTCTATTCTTATATTTGTAGGATAGTTTTAGATACAAAAATAAAGAGAATGGTAATGTATATACGTCTTAATGTAATATATATATTGCATTTATGTATTTGATAATTTAATATATAGAATATAAGATTTATAGCATGAAGTCACCATTTACAAATGAGACGTATTTAAAGTCTATAAGTAAAGAGAAAATTGCAAGAGTACAAAAAGTCTAACTCAACTGAAGTTGGTCGATATTGTAAACGCTACGCAACAAACCACTAGTCTTATTGAAAGGAATAAGTCTAACCCTTTTTTAAAGTTTTGTATTTATATAGATGAAAATTAAGATAAATGTTTAGATAAATTATTTTGGGAGGAACTTTAAAATGGAAAAACTAAAAAAATGGTTTTCACTCAGTACACATTCAGATGAAAGAATTCAACAAATCGAAATGAAAATTTGGGCACAATCTGGAATTGTTGTCCTACTTTTAGCTTTTATTGATGTTATCATAAGGGGAGCATATCTACACCGCCCATTCCTAGAATGGATTGCTTCATTAGCCATTATAATTTGTTATATGATATTCTTTTTTATTAAATATATTCTGACTGGCGTTTATGAAACAGATATTAATAATAAAGAACAATTAAATGAAAAATTAAAAGAAAAAATGAGTAATACCTTTATTTTTTGTTTTGTCGCAATAGGTGCTACTACATACAAATATTACTTCCCTAAAGATTTCGGTGGATGGTTAGCAGCAATAGCAAAATTCATTATACTTTTCGTTTTCTTATTTGGTATTCAATATCTTATTACAGTAATAGCTTGGAAGAGATCTAATAAAATTTAATAAATATAGACAAAAAAGCTTATCCTTTAGTACTTAATGATAAGCTTTTTTATTATTTTTGTATCGTTTTTTTGTTTTTGTTGTATTTCCTCCTCTTAGGTTGATTGTGATGGAGTACAGCCAGCAATGTAAGTTTAAAATAACATTATGCTGTTAAAAAAAGCTGTAGGAATGGTGTGTCAAACCATACCACTAGTTAAAGAGAATATATATATGGCGGACCTTTTAAAATAGATATAATTACGTGAAAATTATAGTAAGAAGAGCAAGGAAATGTTTAGTGATTTTAAGCTTATAGCAAATCATTCGATTTATATCCAATTTCATAATCATTTGAAAAAATGATTATGAAATGCCACCTATTGGAGCATCTATTGAAAAGGGGAATAGTTTATGGAATTAGTAAATGATAGAGCCATGTTACGATTAATGCATGTAAATGATATCGAAAGCTTATTTACCATAGTAGAAGGAAAGAAAGAAATATGGAAGTATTTAATAGCTAAAATGGATAGCTATCAAGATATGGAGCAGTATGTTCAAGTAGCAATAAAAGGTTTTGAAGGGGGAACTGATTTACCATTTATTGTTGTGGATCAAAAAACGAATGAAATTGTAGGTAGTACACGTTTGTACAGTATTTCAAATGATATCAAAACGGTTGAACTTGGGCAAACATGGTATCATCCAAGTGTACATCGTACAAGTATAAATACTGAGTGTAAGTATATGTTATTGAAATATGCTTTTGAAGAGTTACATATGTTACGTGTGCAAATAAAAACGGATTTAAGAAATGAAAAAGCACAGCGCGCAATTGAAAGACTTGGTGCTGTAAAAGAAGGGGTATTGCGAAACGAGAGACAATTGCCAAATGGTTATGTACGGGATGCAGTTGTATATAGTATTATTGCAAGCGACTGGCCGGTTATAAAAGAACAACTATTACAAAAACTAGCTGTATATAAATAAAGAGAATATATATAACGCTTCTATATTATTAATGTTTTTATCTACTTTTAGTTTTTATCTATATTTGTGAAAAATGAATAGGGAGGTATCATCTAATCTATATTGGATGATACTTTTTTGTTTTTTGAACAAAAAGGATATTGAAAGGGTCCTGATATGAATATCAAACCCTTTTCAATATGTATAATTATTTCACTGCTTCTTTTAATTCTTTTCCAGCCTTAAAAGCAGGTACTTTTGAAGCAGCAATTTGCATTTCTTCACCTGTTTGTGGGTTACGTCCTGTACGTGCAGATCTTTCACGTACTTCAAATGTACCAAAACCAAGAATCTGTACTTTCTCTCCATTTGCTAACGCATTTGTTATTGTATCTAATAACGTTTGTGTTGCTGCAGCAGCATCTTTTTGTGTAAGTTCAGCTTTTTCTGCTACTACTTTTGTTAATTCTGTTTTATTCATTTTCTGCACCTCTTCATATGTAATTAGGTGACTATTATAACGTGTGATTACTTATGATGCAATTATACTGTACATAGGAAAAGCCATAGCAAGAGCTAGGTGACAATTTCTGTGTAAAAGGCATAAGAAGTTTATTAATTATCGCGCTAAATCTTGTTCATATTTCTTTACTTCTTCCAAAGTTTTAAATGTTAACACATCAAAAACTCCTTTTTCATTCCCACATACAACAACAAAACCATCCGTTGCTTCCAGAACTCTACCGACGCTACCATCTGTAAGCGGAATACTGGTGAGCTGTTTTACGTTCAGTTTTTCTTCTTTTCGAATGTAGGTAGTTATGGGTGTCCCAACAGGAAATGAGTCTGTGATCTCTTTTGTTGTATAAGTGCCATCATCTATTGATTGAGTTTTAGCTGTAATAGAATCAGTTTGAGTGGCGCATCCTGTTGAACATATTAAAAGAATTCCAGTAATAATACTTGCACAAGCTGTTTTTACCATTCACAAAATCCTCCTATAACTGATCGTATTGTCAACCCATTTAGGGTAACAAATTGTATATACGAAGTTTGTTGGATTATGTGAGTCGTAAATTAACAAAGATACAGGTATTTTGGCAGAATGTGTTTCAAAAAAAAAAAGACACCCTAAGGTGCCTTCCTGCGACTTGAACCATCGTAATATGGTATTGGATGCCAATCCAATTATTATTTTATCACATTAAATAATTTTGGTTGTTGAGAAATATAATTCAAATCTATATGTTGTTTACTTTTACTTTGTTAGCTTTTTTTTGTTGTGGATTCTTGAATCTGTTCAGATTTGCTTTTAATTTCATCGGTATTTGCTATCTCGACACTTCCTTGAGCCTTTTTATATTTTTGAATTGAAGCATTAACATTCTGATTAAATGAAATCAAGTTACCAGTTGGTGAAGACATTTGTTCATTAAGCGCCGTTATAATATTATCTATCTTTTTATATTCTTTTTGGTGTTCTTTAGAAGCCTCTGAAACAAGTTTTAATTGTTGCTTCATTTCTGTATGGAGTATATCAGCATGCTTGATCATGGGCTCAGATTCTATTTTTCAAGCGTATTCTTTCTGTAGATTCATAGGGGAAGGGAAAGGAAGGCGTTTTTAATTTTTAAACTTGCTTATTGTGTTTCATTGTGTGAAAATAACCGAAGAAATTATTGAATACAGTACTGATAAATGATAATAGAAAGTGAGCTTTTGTGATGATACCTTATTATATAGAGATAGCTCATGAAATAGCTAAAACTGCCCATGCTGGACAAGTAGATAAAGCAGGAATTGACTACATCAAACACCCTGAGACAGTTGCTAGCTTTGTAAATACGACTGAAGAGAAAGCTACTGCATATTTGCATGATGTCCTGGAAGATACTGAGATAACTGCTAATGATCTGTTAAGTGCTGGTATACCTCATAATATAGTTGAGGCAGTGCAAGTACTGACAAAAGAGAAATACACGCCTTATTTTGAGTATCTGAGCAAAGTGAAAGAAAATTCTCTTGCCCGTACTGTCAAACTTGCAGACTTAAAACATAATTCTGACCGCTCACGACTTGCTAGGATAACAGATAAAGACTTAAAACGATTGGAGAAGTACCGTAAAGCGATTCAGTTTCTAGAGGAATAAAAGAAACAGCAACTTCTATAGTGGCAATCTCTTAGAATACTATTTGTTTGAAGAAAATGCTTCTTGCAAATATTCAAAGGTATTTAATAACGAATTTCAGGATGCTGTAAAATAAAAAAATAAGAGACGATATTCTAAAGGAGTCTAGAATATCGTCTCTTATTATAAGCCTTAAAACATCAATTCAGGAATATGCAAATGATTTTTTAATAAGTTCCAAGTTTCATCTAGAATGGTTTTTGGTGGTATGTAAATAATTGTTCCATCTCGACCTCTGGTTAAAATAACCCTATATGCATTAAGTTTAATTTGGAACGGATCTTCGACACCCCATTGATAGTGCTGCCCCTTCCAAGCCCCATTCTGTAGATACAGATCATCATCCCAATGAACAAGCGTCATATCTAATTCAAGTCCCTGTGTTTGAAATTCAGTTGGGCTATAGTTGAGCGTTCTACAATAGTATTGGGATTCGGGATAGTTAAAGTATTGAGAGATCTTGCTAGGGCGTTCATATCGTTCATCTCTTGGTAGAATAGGGACTTCTTTTTGACGATCGGCGCCACCAGCACAGACAACACCAACTGTTTTTGTATCATCCTGATAAATTTGATGTAAAGTGAGTTTGGCTTTGTCTAAATCCCGCGTAATAAAAAGTTGATAATGTTCTTTCGGTAGATGATGAATAAGCTGTTTTGTTTGTTCAAAATTAGCATCCAATAAAGTATTAATAATTTCATAGTATTTTAAAGCTGCATGAGCACGGAAAGATGAGTTTAAATGTAGCTGAGAATGAGTTCTATAATGTGCTGCATTTGTGAATATAGAATTAGGATATTTAGAGTGAACAGTTACGTTTTTTCCAGCAATCGCATGATTCCACAGGGCGAGACCGCCTTCTTCTCCAGAATAGATCTCCTGTCCGTCACCAATTAAGCCAATTGTTACACTCCACGGCTTATTATTTGTTGTAATATTCATTATAATATCCGGTTCGCTTAAGTTTTGGGCTTTACGATTTCTTTTAGTTAGTGATTGATTGACCTTTTTTGTATCCCATGCTCGTTGGGCCTCATCAAAAATGATGATTTGTTCCTTTGGAATCATTCTCTTTTCGAGAAAATCTATTTTATAGCCATATAGACCTTGTACGAAGGTTCTATTTTTTAGTGTATCTTGTAATACGTCTACTAATGGACCGTTACCAGATAAATAAACTGCATTTTTCATCTCATGTGCAATGGTCAGACCTAAATATGTTTTACCTGCTCCTGGCTCGCCAGATACTAAAATGAGATGATGGGTATTTGTATGTTGGGCTTCTTCAATGATTGAGCGTACAGTCTGTTGTACTTCTGGAAAATTACTGCTTGATACAGCTTTAATGTCAGGGAGCGGTTCATTATTTAAAATAGAACGAGCAGCTTCAAGCATAGAAGGTGAGGGTTCATAGACACCATTGATTATTTCCTCTAGCGTTAAAGTTGGTGCTTCTGTTTTATTTAATATTCGTTTAAGAATGCTTTCCAATCCATCAACTGTTGAAATGGTTACCTGATAATCTTTTTGGAAAAACCAATGTTCACCTTCATAGTTTGTAAGCAATAAAACACCTATGACTTGCATGTTAGATTCTTGAATAGCCGAGTGATAATGTTCAAGATCACGTATATAAAGAGATGTTTGGATATATTCAGAAGGAGAAACGTTATTATAACTTTTACACTCGAGAACTATCAAATAACCATTAATCAATAAAAGTACATCTGGACGACGGCCACCTCCGCGTAAAATCTCATATTCAAAAATAAGTGATGCATCTAAATTAGAAAATCGATTAAATAAATCTTGTAGCTTATTAAAACTATCAATCCATGCTTTCTTTTGTGAAGCTATTTTTGGATCATTTGTATTGGTTTTATAAACATGATTTAGCAATTGTTTAACGAAAAACTGTATATCTAATTGCTTAAATTGTTCAATAGTTCCAGCACAGCCATAGTTCAAGATAAAGGCCTCCTTGAAGTGTAGTAGGATATATGTATATCTTTATTATACGGAATAATATAACTAATTTGGAATAAAAAAGAGTTAAGTCTTTTATTTGAAGTGTTTTATCCTCAATTCTCCAATTAAAATGATGAAGTAAGAAAGGACGAAGGAAGATAATTATTTTATGTTAAGGGAAAATTAACCAAGGCCTACTAAATAATCAGGGATACACCTATGTACTTACAGAATGAATACAGAGTTTTATAATATTTAACAAAATGTTATATATGATATACAAAATGTTAAAAATAGTATACAAAATGTTAAATGAAGGATATTATATTTATAGGAGGTGAGGATAGTTGTTAAACAACCGGATAGTTGTTTGTCGTGCCGAAAAAGGTTGGACACAGCAAGATTTAGGAGAGAGAGTAGGTGCTAGTCGACAGACTATCGCTTCTATGGAAAGGAATAAATATAATCCCTCTTTAATTCTTGCATTTAAAATAGCCCAAGCTTTTGGAAAACCATTAGAGGAAGTTTTCGAATTTAAGGAGGAATAAACAAATGGAATTTATAAAGTATGCTGTAATTATTATTATAGTTTTATCATGCTTAAGTGAATTATATATGTTTAAATTTCAAAAAAGCCAAGAGGCAAGAGATGAGAGAGGTTTAGATATTCAGTATAAAACTACTAATTTTTTATATAATACTCTTTATCTGGGAATAGTTATATTATTTCTCCTTAACATGCTTCAATATATTACAGCAGAACAATTTATAAATATCCTCTTATATTTCTTTATTTCTTTAGGGATAATAAAAGTTGCTTATTCATATTGGAGAAGGAACTATTAAATATAAAAAGAAATACTAAAAATAAGGGGTCATATTTTTAATATACTTGTTCCTGAATTAATAATAGATTAATTTCTGCGGAGGTATTAGTACTTAATATTAGGAGAAATTGGCCGCAGCTTACTAATATAATTATAGATACGCCTATGTACTTAAAGAATAAATGAAGAGTTTTTATAAGCGTGGAAAAATTGCAGTTTCAATTGAAACTGCAATTTTTAATTCATCCTTGCCATTATAGGGGAGGGGATTTGAAGTGTGCTAAGATAAAGTCATTTTAGTAAACTTGCTTCATTTTAAAATAGGTTTGAATGAGGGAGACAATTTGCTAAATACACTATGTTGTTCATTTCCTTCTTGATTCATACCCGCTTGATAAGATGAAAATCCTTTATACGTTTTTCTTTTCCATTGCCATAAGCCATTAGTTTGATCGAACTCACCATAGTATTGATTGTAATCAAGCTTGTTTCCTGTGTTTTTACTAAAATTATTGCTATTGAACTACCCCCACTTTCACTTCGTTTAGAAGTGAAAGTCGGGGATTCCTAAGTAAAGAGTTCTATCGAACTCTAATTGATTAGGCTAACCCCGCAGTCCTTGCGGTTAGAAGCCTT
>NZ_JASHJA010000033.1:0-37771 GCF_030733445.1 Bacillus sp. MMSF_3353 | reverse complement strand
CTTTTATATAAGTAATTTAATAAAATCTTATTTAGATAATAAAAAAACAATGCATATCATAACCACTTCTCATTTAATTTAAAAACACCAAAATATATTTTAGGGACGCTCTTAAAATATTAATCCCTGTCGGTACATGATTGTTTTTACGCAAAGATATAACCTGTTTAAAAAGTTGTGATTCTCTGGACAGATGAGAATGAAACAGGATTTTGTAGGTAAAAAACATATCCCGATAATTCAAATCAGTTCATATTTATCTAGTTAATACCCTTTAAGGGAATCCAATCTCTTTTTGATACAGAATATTCAACATCATTATATTTCCTCTTTCATTCATGTTTCTTTTTATCTCTTGAGAAACTTAGCAACAGAATCAAGCGATAAAAAGAAACATGAACTATTACTGCTATTGAACATAATAAATTCTTTTACAATGATACATACTATCCTTATATAGATTGTTATAATACGAACATGCAATCCCAAAAGGAGGAGCTACTTGTGTCTGAACATATAGAGATTATTTCGAGAACTCTGTTATCTTTCTCCATTTTATTTATTGGAGCTAAAATATTAGGAAAGCAAATTATCGCTGAAATGAATACCTTTGATTTTATTGGTGCTATCTCTATCGGAAGTATTATTTCAAATTTGGCATTTAATTAAAATGTAAAAACTCATCATGCAGTTATCGCTTTTCTTATTTTAGTATTTATCATTTTAATGGTTAGTTATATATCCATGAAAAGTCGGATAGGCAGAAAAGTATTTGCTGGAAATCCAACAGTTATTATGGAAAACGGAAAAATTTTAGAAAATAACATGCGAAAAATGCGCTATTCTCTAGATTATTTAAACCAACAATTAAGAGAGAATGGTATTTTTAACATTGAAGAAGTTCTTTATGTCGTAGTTGAAACAAATGGTAGAATATCTGTTTTGAAAAAACCTGAATATCGTACTGTTACAAAACAAGATTTAAATATACCAACGAAAAAAGAGTGTACACTCCCCATTGAGCTAATTATGGATGGAGAAATTATGACAGAAAACCTAAGACAAAACAATCAGACGGAGTTAGAATTACAATGTGAACTAAAAAAACGTAACCTTCGTTACAATGATGTTACGTATGCTGTACTTGCTGCAAATTGAAATATCTATATTGATACATATAAAGATAACATTACTTCTCCAATGGACCAAGAATAGACTATTTCTTTTAAAAACACATGTGAACATATATTTAGCCTATCTTGGAGGAACAAAATCTCCCCATAACAATTTTTTTCTCTCTACAGTTATTTATGTAAACGCCATTGACTAATTTGTTTATAGACAATGCCATTCAACCAAAATAAAAAGGCCTAGATTGATCATATTTTAAGATTGATTTCCATAGTTGAAAGTAAACCTCATTTACAAATTCATTTGTTTCATAACCATTTTTAACTATAGCAAATACGGTGTCATATATTCACTGAATTGTTAAATCAAATATATATTCAAAATCTTCTTCGTCACCGGATAACAGACGGTCTATCCAGTTGCTTATGTTGTCATTACTAGCCAAACAGGCAACCTCCTTAAAATTGATTTCACTATATATAGGACAGTAATCATGATAAAGTTCCAAGTTTGATAAAAAATATATATTTATCATCTCTTTAGAAATATATAGATTACGTTAAGCAATTAGGCTGGTGTAAATTCCAGTTAATCCAATGTTTCCCATTTAAATATGATACAATAGAAAGATATCTAAAGAGGAGGAAAAACAACTGAACTCAAACACAAAACAGTTTATTTATGATATCCAGAAAAGAAAGAACAATTATATGGAAGACGTATTAACAGCAATACAACACCCTAAAAAAGAGCAATCTGTACAGGTCATTCAAAATATAGTAGAGAAGATGGATATGATGATTAGTTTAGTTACTACCTACATGACTATTGAAACAGAATCTATGAAAGAATTAAAAGAACTTCAGGAAGAAATTATTCATGCTCAAGTTTATATTCAAAAACGAAAATTTGAAGAAACACAGAGATAAAACCCTGTGTTTTTATCCAGCAGTCTATGACGCCAATCTTTTATGAATCAAACTAGATGTAATTTGATTCTCAATTTAACTCGCGTTATGGAGTTTTGAGAATCCCTTAGCGTATAAAAACGTTAAAATGTGCGTGCTCCCCCTTTTTAACCTTAAAATTCATTCCAGCAATTCCTTACAACATATATTTATATATACAAATTCTAATTGCAGACAAAGGGAGAAGAATGTTTATTATTCTCCTCCCTCTGTCTATTAACACTACTTGATTATAGCTCTGTAACCTTTTTTATTCATTTCGTGTTATTCTACGAATAGTTTAAGGTATAAGTACTTCTTATTTGATATTTAGTGCTGATTCACTGAAAACATATATTCTTTGTATGTTTTTCGTGTGGATAAAATAAGCCCCATCATTAGCATGTTCGAAAATAAAGAGCTTCCGCCATATGATAAAAATGGAAGTGCAATACCTTTGACAGGCATTAATCCCACAATCATACCGATATTTTGAAAAAATTGTAACATTAGAACGCCTACAATTCCTGCGCATAGTAAGGTACCGAATAAATTATCTGCGGAATTACCAATTATAAGTATTCGGGAAAGCATTAAGAAGAATATACATATTATAAAAGTGGCAACTATAAAACCGCCTTCTTCGGCAATTGTGGCAAAAATGAAATCAGTATGTTTTTCTGGAATATAAACATTTCCAGAACTGAAGCCTTTTCCTTCTATCCCTCCACTACCTACTGCTAAAAGTGCTTGTTGAGTTTGATATCCCTGATCTGTATACTGAAATGGATCTAACCAGCCTAAAATTCGCGATTGTTGGTGGGGCTTTAATAAAGTAACTAACTTATTGAAGAAAATATCTGGATATTTTACGTATATAAATATGAAAGCAGACAATACAGTCATCGGAATCCCTGCAAATAGTATGATTAACTTTTTTTGAATTCCTGACATAAATATAATGCATGCAATGGCTGCTATATATAGGAACACCATTCCCGTATCGGGTTGACTATATACAAGTAACGCAGGTGGAATAGTTATCAAACATATTTTACCAATCAAAAGTAAATCAGTTTGAAATGTCCGTGCCATATACTGTGCATTATGTTTTACGGCTAAACTTGCGGCCAGAAGAATTAAGGCAAGCTTAAAAAATTCAGCTGGTTGAATAGCACCAATAATTGGAAATCTAAACCATCTTTTTGCCCCTAATATTTCAGGTGTAAAACTTGACACTGGTAATACCTTTAAAATGATAATTGAGATGAACCCCACAATATAAATCGACCAAGCTAATTTTTGTAATTGATCTAAATCGATATTGGCAACAATTAATAATAGAACAAAACCTATGGCGTAATTTACCATTTGTTTCATAGCAAAATTTTGGTTACCATATTGCCCGGTTTGCTGACTGCTGTATATTGCAACAATACTGGTGATACATAATATGAATAAAATGAATATTAGTTTCTTATCTAATTTTTTTAAAAAAACTATTTTCCCCACCATTTCAACCCCCTAGACATTGTGGTATTTACTTTTTATAGGAACTATCCTGTTTTTTATGTGTACATTAACATTTATTAATATAATTTTACAATAATAAGGAGATATTGAACATTCTCAAAATTATCCATACTGATGAGGCTACTTTAAAAGGTGACTGATTAGTGTGGATAAGGAAAGTTTATTTAAATGGAGACATTATGAGCCTAATATTATTTTGTTGAACGTGAAATGGTACCTACGGTAAAACCTAAATTCTCGTGACTTGGTGGAGTGCTTTTTAAGTCCTGCCTACTTTGCATGATTCACTCCAAACTCATCTGAACCAGGCATGTAGTCAGACCATTTTTAGAATACGGGTATCACTATGACCTGGTTTAATAAACATCTCACACGAATCTTAAAATTCTTACATTATAATTTTTCTGAATTATTCTTTGAGTTTTTTCGGAGAAGTTCTTCAATAAGCTTTGCTTTTTCATTCACCCTTGTTGCATATGTGAAATCACCATAACAATATGGATACCTAAAATTTTTTTTATTTCCACCACAAGTGTACATCTCTGGATTTTGATCAACTTTCATCTTAGAAAAATTTTTGGCCGAATCTTCCGAGTGTTGTTTAACTTCTTGACTAGCAATAAAATCAATATACCCTGGTCCCATATTATAGCTTTGAATAATTGTCTCCATACTAACATCTTTTTCCGTTCCATATTTGTACATTTGAGCAAAGTGTTTGACCCCTTGTTTAATGCTCAAGCTTGTCTCTTGAATTTCATTTAGCTTTAATCCCAGTGATTCAGAAGACTGCATAGGGTCATTGCCCTCACCTCTACTCTCTTGGTACATAATTCCTAATAAAACTGCTGTTTTACCTTCTAAATTATATTTTTCTAATTCTCTTTTCACGGTTAGCTCATATTGCAATAAACGTTGTTCGGTAGCAATCGCTTTATTTCTTTGAATATTGGTTTTATGCTTAACATAAAATATTACAGACATGGTTCCTAAACCTAAAATACTAAAAAAGAATAATATAATAAATCGTTTTTTAATCGTATGCTTCATACATTACTCCTCCTATAAAAAATTCGTACCTTTTTGGACTCAAAATTATTTTTTTAGGTGTAAAGTTTAATATAGGAATTTTAAGAAAAAACAATCGCCTGAATTGGGGATTTTTCAAGACGGATCATTTTTTGAATCGTTTCCTTCCTCCTACAAGTATTACACTTTTTTTTTGAAATTTTTTGTTCTTTGTTTTGCCCAATTGATACATTTCTTTTCAATTAAATGATACGATACTATAGAACAAAGTATTGTCATTGTAATACATAAGATAAGAAGGAAAAGGATAGGTATTTTTGTATACAAAAGTTTAAATAGTACCATCATGATTGGAAAATGACATAAATAGATACTATATGAAATTTCTCCTAAGTATACAAATACACTCTTATTTAAAATTTCTTTTACCTTTAGATTATTCATGGCCATTATAATCAGTATACTAACACCAATTACGACACCCCAATCTTTTAATAGGAAAGTAGTATCACTACGTGAAATCAGTAAAATTCCAGTAGAGTATAAATATAGAAAGACCCCTAATGCGATAAGAAGATTTCTGTTTAAATTTTTCATATTTCTATATAAGTGGGTAAGTTCTTCCTGATATTTAAAAAGTAACATTCCGACCATAAACATAGATGTGAAATGCAGTGTATCGGCATAACCATTATAAAACCCCTCAGCTTTTCCAATATGGAACATATTAAGGAGAATACTAATTAAAGAAAAGCTCATGGCAAACAGTATCGTTTTCTTCCAACTCTGTTTATAAAATAGAAGGAATAACAAGGGAAACACGATAGATATACGCATTTCTTGAGCTAATGACCAGATAACCGGATTATAATTATCCGTAAAAAAGTTATTAAGAAGTACAAAGTGATTCATAATATCTAATTTTGTTATAGGCCCTTGCCACTTATCATAGAACCAATCTCGTAGTCCCGTAACTTCATAGGATGAAAATAAAGTAAATAAAGCAAAGGTTATGAATATCCAGAAATAATAAAGGATATAGATTCGTACAAATCGCTTAATTAAATATCCCCAATAATTTGTCTTTGAATGATAAAGTGCCATAGATAGCACAAAACCACTGAGTACAAAAAAAATGATTACAGCTTCCCCGCCAGCCCATAAAAACCTAAGAGGCGATAGTTTTATAGAATTAGGCAATGATGGTAGCATTAAACAAAAATGTCCAATTACCACTGTAATAGCTGCTAGTCCTCGTATTGAATCTAATTCGTTTATTCTCTTACTCATACAGTGTTCTCCTTGTAAATTGTAGTTTTTGCTGTTAATAAAGGTCATTTAAACCCTCGATACTACAAAAAAAGCTGTGTATCTTTTGAAGAAATTTTTCATATTTATGCATAAATTATAGAATAAATATAGAAAGAAAAAAGAAATTTTATCTAAAAAATTTTTTAAGATTTTATTAAATTTATTGACTCACATAAACATATTTACGTATTTTAAAAGTTATTTTGCCGTTAATAAAGACCACTATACTAGCGCAGTTGGAGAATTGTACATATTGTGCTCATGTTTCGTTACATTCCTGATATAAACAGTACATAGTCAATCTGTGTATCTTTTGAAGAGAATTTTCGTATTTAATTAAGCATAAATTATAAAATAATAATCTTTAAAAATTTGTATTGTCGTTTAGAAAGCACTTTAAAACTGTTTTCTAAACCCTTGTTATAGTCTGTCTGTTTC
Source organism: Bacillus sp. MMSF_3353 (assembly GCF_030733445.1). Classification (NCBI taxonomy): domain Bacteria; kingdom Bacillati; phylum Bacillota; class Bacilli; order Caryophanales; family Bacillaceae; genus Bacillus; species Bacillus sp. MMSF_3353. The sequence goes on along the minus strand of NZ_JASHJA010000033.1, from coordinate 31,382 downwards.
TCTGTCCATTGAACACCCTTCTCTCCAGGCCAACTTGAACTATTAATAGATATGTTCCTTTTAAGCTTTTCTGTAAACCACGGTTATATGCACTTGTCATATTAGATATTACAATTTGAGTATTGGTTTCTGCATTGTTCAAATCTTCGTTCGTTCAATCTCTGGGTGCTAATCCACCTCGACCGATTTGAAACACTCCAAGAGATGTGCCCTGATCTCCAACTACATTTGGATCAAACTGGCTTTCAAGGTGCATACGCAAGCATAATTAGTGATTGAGTATACACTTTCAATATTTTGTTTATCTTTATTATGAATATATTTTTGTACATATGCGTTTTATATAGTGATTTCTAATAATAAGGAAGTAAATCATTTGCATACAAATAAAGCTTACTAATACAACAATTGAGCTTTGAACAACGGACATTTCCTTACTTGCTATTTGTCCTAATTGATGCAGAGTTAGAAATGCAAAACTGCTGTGAACCATAGCCACTACAATCGGTAAGAAAAATAGTATCATCATTTGTCTTGTCACGATTTGCCTTAACTCACTTTGGCTTAAACCTAATTTTGAAATCATTTCATACTGCTCTTGATCACGTTCTAAATCAGTAAATAGACGGAAATATAAAAAGCTAAGCGTGAATACGAAAAATACTATTCCCACCATTACACTTGAAATTGAAAGTAATCCATTTTGTTGTTTCAGTTCAAGCCATTTTAAATACAAAGATGAAAAGATATAAAAATCATCTTGACTCGTACCAATGAACTTCATAAGTTTTGTAGTAACTGCACTTGTTTCAGACCAATTTTTAACGATAAAACCGTATATAGTATAATCTCGGAGTACACTTTCTTGTTGAACATTTAGGACCTTACTGTAAACAGCATCAGAGACAATAAGAGGTTTATCAATCTTGGCGAATTCTGTGATATAAATTGTTTTTTGAACAGAAAGTGGAACCTCTAGTTCACCATGTTTTATTTCAACATTTTTTAGTTCCTCTGGACTTTTCTCGTTCTTATTTAGTCGTATACAATTATTCCATGTCTCATAATCATGCAGCTTAATTTAAAAAATCAAAACCCATTAGGGCTTATTTCGTATGCAATCCTTTAAATAATATACAATTAGTCTTTAGAACATAGGGACTATCTCACCTGAAATTGATTTTACATAATCTTAGCTTGATTGTAATGTGGCGGGACCCCACATCCATCAACTTAAGGATTTTGACTATTCTTGAAATTGAAAGTGCGTTACTATTTTCTTATATTAATGAGAAAGGGTGACGTGCTTTTTATGAATATGCATCAAAAACAAGAATTGTCTTTATTTGCCGAAGAGTTGTATAGATATATGTCTCCCGCTACACTTAATCGATTAGCTATAGAAGCTGGCGGAATGAAACGAAAACGTAAGTGCCATGGGCACCATTTTCTATCTTTGTGTGTATGGTTAAATCAACAAATCGCTACTACCTCTCTTACTCAACTTTGTAGTCAATTAGAAACCTCAACAGGGGTTTTGTTAAGTCCAGAGGGACTTAATCGACGCTTTAACTCAGCTTCGGTAGCCTTCTTTCGAACTGTATTTACTACACTTCTACAAGCTAAGATTGGAGGGTTATCTAAGATTTCTCATTCTCTTTCTGCTTACTTTGAGCGCATTCGCATCCTTGATTCTACAACCTTTCAAGTTCCAGATCGATTCGCATCTACTTATCCTGGTGCCGGAGGATGTAGTCATAAAGCTGGTATAAAAATTCAATTAGAGTATGACTTGTTGAGCGGAGAATTTTCTGATGTGAAAATTGAACCAGGAAAACGAAGTGATCAGGCATATGGTGCAACTCGAACAGGCATGATACAAAAGAATGAACTATATATTCGTGACTTAGGATACTTTCGTTTACAGGACTTTAAGTCTATCCAAGATAAGCAAGGATATTATTTATCACGTCTTAAATTACCAACTAAAATATATAGGAAAGAATTCGAAACAGTGGTATTTAAAACAAAACCTGCTCAATTGAGACCCGTATATATACAAATTCATTTAGAAGATATCATGAAACAATTACAACCTGGTCAAGTGTATGAGTTACATGATGTATATGTAGGGAGTAAAGGCAAGTTGCCTACTCGCATTGTGGTTTATAGGTGTACGGAGGAGCAAAAACAGAAACGCTTACGTGATCGAGCTATTCGCGAAAAGAAAAAAGGGATTACATATACAGAGCGTACGAAACTCTTACAAGGAAATACGGTATATATGACAAACATTCCTACGGAATGGGTGCCAAAAGAGAAAATCTATGATTTATATTCATTGCGTTGGCAAATTGAGCTGTTATTTAAAATATGGAAATCTTGGTTTCAAATTCATCGTTGTAAATCTATTAAACAAGAGCGACTAGAATGTCACCTTTATGGACAACTCATTAGTATCCTATTATGTTCTTCTACTATGTTTAAAATGAGAGAACTTCTGTTACGTAAGAAACAGAAAGAGCTAAGTGAATATAAAGCGATGTACATGATTAAAGATTATTTCTTACTTTTTTATCAAGCATTACATAAGAACACCCAAGAATTATCAAAGATTCTTCTTCGTCTGTTTAACCTCCTACAGCGAAACGGACGAAAATCCCACAGATATGAGAAAAAAACGGTCTTTGATATTTTGGGCGTTGTTTATGAGTATACCACTTCAATCCATCAGGTAGCATAGTTATAGTAAAAAAATTGAAACCCATCAGGGTTTATTTGATATGCCTACTTTTATGATATCTATAAAAGATAATAAAAAACTACATGGAAAGATCAGTTTTTGTATAAACATATAGTTTAAGTTGATGGATGTGGGGTACCGCCACATGCCCATCAACTTAAGAATTTTATAATGCCCCAAAACAAAAAAAGTACATTTTAATCTTGGGATGCTAATCTTCTCGTCTTGGAGTAGTTGTTTTCCTTAGCTTGCTGGTGATATGTCTGTACTCCTAGTAGAAAAGCATTTTTTTACTTATAATGGGATATATAACTTAATCAATTAACAAGGAGAATGGAACATGATACAAAGTATTAATCATATTTGTTTTTCAGTTGCAAATCTAGAGAAAGCTATTGAGTTTTATCAAAATATACTTCAAGCGAAATTATTAGTAAAAGGTAGAAAGTTAGCTTATTTTGATTTAAATGGTTTATGGATTGCTCTAAATGTGGAAGAAAGTATACCAAGAAACGAAATTAAATACTCTTACACACATATAGCTTTCACTGTAACAAATAATGAGTTTGATTCTTTAAAAGAAATATTAATTCAAAATCATGTTAATATCTTACCTGGACGTGAGAGAGGTGACCGAGATAAACGGTCTATTTATTTTACAGATCCAGATGGTCACAAGTTTGAGTTTCATACTGGTACTTTACAAGATCGTTTACAATATTATAAAGAGGATAAAAAGCATATGACTTTTTACTGATTAAAAAAGCTAGTAGAATACTAGCTTTTCTCATTTCTGATAGATAGATTTCTTGCGAAATATGTACCTAGAGCAGTATTTCAATTTAAACGTGATACGATAGTTATATATTCGTTTTGCTAGTAAAAGGAGATGGGTGTCGATGAAAAACCACATAAAAGTAAACGTAAAAATCCTTCAAACAAATAAAAAATAGTAACATCTCAAGCAAAAACAAAGAGAACATATTTCTAATCGGTTACGTAGAGAATATACACAGTTTGTAAACACGATAAATCATACAAACAGCACCATCTAATTTGTATTTCTTAATTAGTTTTTTATTCCATCCTTCTTTTAACATATTGTCATCCCAATTAAGGACTATCTCTACTAAATACTTTATTATTCTTTTAACTAAATTTCTGTCTACATCTTCACTCCATGTATATGGTGGAAACTGTTTTCTTTTACCATCTAATAGTTCTTGATAAATATCCTCTATTTTGATTGCACTCAAGAAAACACCCTCTTCTAAAAATTTATGATATTATATCTATTTTACATGAAAAAGGTCTTTCCCCTCAAAGCAACTTTATAAAGATATTTTGCTTTTGATTGCTATACTTTGCGTAGGAATCTTCTCATGAAAAAAAGACACCCCTTTGAGTGCCTTCATCGTAGACCATTTTACCTTTAATAATTAAACTTTAAGCATTTTTTTCTATAGATTTTGATAGTATGTACAATAAAATTTATTTAACTTTAATACAGTATATAGTACTTCTTCCGGATCATTTTTTTCGAGCATTTGTGTTATTGATAAATAATACAACCTAGTATTTAATTGTTTCAATTTCATAGTCATTCTTAAACCTTTCAGTTCATCTAACATTAAATGATATCTTTTAACATCGTCAGGATTACTAGGGGTGTGTTTTTTAATAATATGCTCACAATCTAGAATCAACTTTATAAATTCATAATCAGTTTCCATGATGTCCTCCTAGAAAGATTTCATTGTAGCCAATTGTTATTTACGTTATTAATCCAATATTGAATTGCTCCACCTTTTCTATATTCTTGCACTATATCTGTTCCATTAAGATATTGAGTTTGGGGGGCTGTTAATCCTTTAAGCATTCTAATACCCTTTGGTACTTGAATTTTATATACCGTATTAAGTGGATTTCCCCATGCTTCTAATACGGCTAATTCATTTCTGGTTTCTTCAATACTTCTCGCTTTATCTCCCCACCAATAACCAAGACCATACTTAGACTCTGGTTCTCCAGATTTACTTCTTCTATATAGTACAAGTGGCTGATTGGTCTCCACAATTTCTATTTTCAACTCTTTAAACGCTAAAACATCTGAATTCGTTCCTTTGAAATCAAAATTTAAAAAACCAAAATGACGTATTATTTCTCTCTTTAATGTCGCACGTTCCATTATGCTTAGATTTAAACTATCTATTCTGTCTAAAGTTAGGTTAATCTCTTTAATTGACCAACTATTAAAATCACTATCCTTAATATAACTAATTTTTTCTTCTACATCAGAATTATCATTAAAAACATTAACAATTTGATCAATTTTTTTAAAGTCCGTGTTATTTGTCTCCGCATGTATATTAGACAAGGGGGACAATAATCCAAATAAAACTAAAAGCAGTGCAATAGAAAGATATTTTTTCATATTATGTAATTGGCTCCTAACAATATAATATTTTAAACTTTTAATATACAAAACAAACGGGCTAGATTTTAAGCTTAGCAGCTCATCAGCCCGGTTATAAACCGTTCTTGCTTAGGTAGTTCACATTTAATTCTTTTTTAGTAATGATTAAGATTTACTAGTTTAACATATACTTAACTTTTTCAAAGAATTCTTTTAAACGTACAAACTCCTCTTTATCTCCACGTGTCGAAAAAACATCTTGATCTTCATGGGAAACAGCAATAGCTGGAATCGTTTTAAAAAGGGCAAAAACTTGTTTTTTTTCTTTTATTTCATTAATTTTATGGAAAGGTATCTGTAATGAAATAGGTAGCTTGCCAAACACCTCACTATAAAATAACAATTGTCGTTCTGTATATGCTAAAATCCCTTGCACAGGAGTAGAATTTCCATTTGGTACACCGACTAATCCAGATATACCATTTTGCATTTCATAATAGGTTGTAATCATACCTTGTAAGCTCTCATTGGAAGTCATTTTTTCTTGAAATTCTTTCATTGCGTGTTCTTTTAAACTCATATCAACATCTCCTTAAATTAAAATCTATTTTTGATTTTTTACTAGAAAAGAAATACTAAATAATAATAGAAAAGCTAGCATTGCTAAAAAAGGTATTGTTATAAATTTCAAAAAAACAAAATCAATCGCTGAGCAGTCTTCATACAAATGACAAAAGGCACTCTTTGTTTGTGTGGTTTGTATAATATATTGATATAAAGATATTAATAAGCCTATTCCTGAAAAATACTTGATATACTCATCTGCATTAGAATGTCTTTTAATTAAAGACACAATACAAATAATAAATATAGGGTATAAGCATATCCTTTGATACCAACATAAACTACATGGAACTAAATTCATAATTTCACTTAAAAATAAACTACCTACTGTTCCAATGAACGATACCATTGTCACAAAGAACATATAGTTATTATAACGTATCAATTTCATAATTATCACCCATTTTTCTCCATCTTCTAAATAGAATTACTTATTATTATGATCATTTATAAATTGGTTTAATTTTTTTCTGTAATAATTTGATTGCTTAGACGAGCATCCTCTTTTCCATTCTTGTAGTGAATTAACATTGGAGTAGAATCGATGTTGTGCTCAACAAAATAGTCTTTGTGACTGTTTCTATTCTTAGACATTTCGATACTGTCTATTGTTATGTTTCTCTCTTTTATTACTTTATTCAAAGTTGGTTCTAACTCTTCGCATGCTGGACAACCAGTTCTATAAACATATAAGAAAAACGATTGATTACCATCTAATTTCTCCATATATTTTTCAAAACTCATATCTTTATATTCATGGTTATTATCAACTGATGAACTATACACATATATACCTATTCCAAACGTCATTAAAATTACAATTAAAGATACAATATATTTCTTCACAGATTTACACCTCTATTAAATTCAGATATTCTTTCTTTTGAAAAATCATATATTTGATCATAATAATCAAACAAGCAGGAATTATGATTAATAGAAATTACGATTATATCCATATTTTTTAGGTTCTTCATAATCTTTAATGCATTCTCTTCGTCTACGTTACTTAGCACTTCGTCCAAAATTAAAACATCTGGTTTTTGTAGAATAGCTCTAGCTAAAGAAAGCCTTTGGGATTACCCTAAAGAGAAATTAGACGAATCCTCCATTACTGGGAAATCGTAGCCTTTATTTAGCCCATTAATAAAATCGTGAATACAGGCAGCTTTACATGCATCTACAATTTCATCATCACTAAATACTTTCCCCAAGGCTAAATTTTCCCTTATCGTTCTAGGGATAAAAAAGCGTTTATCATTTATATAGCAAACTTTTTCTCGAAGGGATTTTAAATTTATATCATTTATATCAATATCATTAACATAAATGGTGTTTTTAGGTGTTTCTAGGAACCTAATTAAAAGCTTAGCTAACGTACTCTTTCCTGAACCACTTTTCCCTACAAAACTTACTATTTGATTTTCATTAATTTCAAAGGAGAAATCTTTAAGTAATGGCTCTTCATTCTTATAATTAAAACTCAAATTATCTACTCTAATATTTTTTATGTATCATCTATATTAAGAAAACTTGATGTTTCTTGTAGAGTTGGGGCGGTAGTGGAAGGAATTAAAAGAGGACTAATATCTATTTAATACATGTTAGTATTACTTTATTTGTTACATTGAGGTTAAAAAGTAATATGTGATTATTAGAGGTAAATATAAAAAATTGTATTATATGTTCACTGAATATTTCATCTGATGAATTATTTAAGAGAACGATTTCACATTTATAACATTGTAAAAATATGAAATGTAACACTTTTGGTTCTATAAATGCATCACAAATTGAAATTGTAAGTAACTGTGCTGTGTTTATAAATCAATAATATATTTTAATTCACTCAATATGATGTTATATGTTTTGTATGTTTTAGGAAGCTGAAATCTATTGATATATAAGGGATTATAGCACTTAAACATAACAAAAATGGTTGTAAAGATAACAAATTTGGTTATATGCTATAGGGTACCGCCACATGCCCATTAAACGTTTACTTTTATCCTTCATGACAATGCCTTTTTTCTTTTCATGTATCACTTGGTTTTTCAGGCGTGTTTGCGTTTGATCATTGGTTAAATGATGGATAATGACACATGCTGGAAGCCTCTTATTTTGGTCAATTTATGCCTGGTGGATTTCTATCGTTTCACCAGGGATGAGATCCTACATCACTTGTGTCATATCAAGCTGGATGTATTCTGTTTGCTTGTTTAACGTACTATTATTGAAGTATTCTGGGTCAGGGTTCTTGATATAAATGCGTGTATTCAACTTCAACCGTGAGATATAGTAAGCCTCTTTATCCTGAATGGTTTGTAAGTCTACCAAATCGAAGTAACCTAGGTCACGTAAACACAAATCGCCTGCTTTTACGGTTTCAAGACAGATGGTACTATATGTTTTATCATTATTCTTTCCTGGTCCAAGCTGCACGTTAATGAATTGACCGCTAAGTAAATCATATTCCAATTGAATTTTCATGCCTGCCTTATTACTACTCCCACCTGAACCTTGATAGTCGGTGGCGAATTAACCAGGTAGTTGAAACACTGTTGCATCTAGAATACTTATACGATTGAAAGTAAAGATTATATGTGCAAAAAGTGAGTGATTTGAACAGAGTTTTTGTGTGAGAAGAGAAGTAAAGATTTCTCGAAGAAATGCTACGTGTTGGCTAATCCAAACGCATAAATCGGCCAAATCTCTTGTGTCATACTTACTTTTACGTTTTACGAAACCTTTCTCCCGTAGGAGCTTTTGAAAGGTACTTGGAAATAGATATCGCTGGAGTTCTTTAGCGAATAAATGAAACTCATATTGAATCGATAGCGTTTTTTGATTATATGATTACATATTATCCATTATTAGCTGGATCCTCTCCTGTATTCCCATCATTACTTGGTGACGGTGGCGTTCCATGGTCATCCTCATTGTTTGGTGGTGTTGTATTCCCTTGGTCACTACCATTTTTTGGCGGTGTTGTATCTCCCTGGTCACTACCACTTTTTGGCGGCGTTGTATTTCCTTGGCCATTACCATTGTTTGGTGGTGTTGTATTCCCTTGGTCACTACCATTTTTTGGCTCACTTTGCTTTTGCTCTTCTTGTTTCTTTTGCTTTTCTTTTTGCTTATTTTCACTCGGGTGTTCAGTCGTATTTGCTATTTTCGTATTTGGAGAAGAATCACGCTTCTCACCTTTAATACGTAATTCGCTACCTTCTTGAACTACACTGTTCGGCATTTTAAATTGTGACTTATCTGTAGCAAACTTACTCATCATTTCTTTAAAAATCAATTGAGCTATTTTAGTATTTTTACTACTAATATAATCACCTTTACTATCCTTTGTATATCCGGTCCATACTGCCATCGTATATTGTGGTGTATAACCAGCAAACCAACTATCACGAGTTGCACTTTCTGGTAGATTATATTGTGCTATTTGTTCTAAAGAATAGTTTGTTGTACCTGTTTTACCCGCTATATCTAAAGAACTTATATTAGCTGTTGTACCTAATCCAGATAAAACAAAAGTACGAAGCATATCAGTAATCATATATGCTGTAGAATCCTTCATAACTCGTTTTGACTTTTGCTCAAAGCTTTTTGATTTACCATCTGAATAAATGACTTTCTTAACAAAATGTGGCCTCGTATACTTACCATCATTACCAAATGCCGCATAAGCACCTGCAATTTCAGTCGGTGACGCTTCATTTGTACCAATCGCTGTTGATTCGGTCGGTGCTACATTAAATGTAATACCTAGCTTTTCAGAGAAAACTTTTGATTTATTAATTCCTACTTCTTTTGCAGTTTTTATTGCCGGGATATTTCGGGACGTTTTCAATGCATCACGCATTGTAATTGGTCCTAAATGCTTTCTATCAGCATTTCTAACTTCTTGTCCCGTTGAGTACTTAAATGGAGAGTCATCAATTTGATGGTAAGTAGCCCATTTTAAATATTCAATTGCAGGAGCGTAATCAAAAATTGGTTTCATCGTTGAACCTGCTGAACGATTTAATTCAATTGCAATATTATGTCCTTTAAAAACAGCTGTATTTTCACCACGCCCACTACCAATTGCACGTACTTCTCCTGTTTTCGTATCCATAAATGTGAAAGCCCCTTGGAATTTCTCATTTGGATAATTAATAATATCTTTATTTAAAAGTTTGTCCGCAAAATCCTGTGCCTTTGGATCTAATGTTGTATAAATTTCTAAACCGTCAGATCCGATATTAACATCTGGCAAATCTTTTTCAACTTCTTTCACAACCGCATCCATAAAAGCTGGATAGGGCATTTCTTTTTGTTCAGTTGCTTTCTTAAGTCCTTCTGTTACTGGAACTTTTGATGCTTCTTCCATTTCTTTTTTTGTAATATAACCATGTCGATTCATTAATTTAAGTACAACATTTCTTCTTTCTGTTGCTTTTTTGATATTTTGTTCTTTCGTTGGATCATAGTTATTAGGAGCTTTCATTAAACCAGCAAGCATTGCAACTTCTGGTAGTGTTAAATCTTTTAATTCCTTACCATAGTAATTTTGGACTGCTGTTGCGATTCCGTATGAACGGTTACCTAAGTAAACTTTATTTAAATACATTTCTAAAATTTCATGTTTTGAATACTGTTGTTCTAGCTTATATGCTAAATATATTTCTTGCGCCTTTCTCTTTGACGTTTTTTCCATCGATAAGAAGTAATTTTTAATAACTTGCTGTGTAATCGTACTTCCACCTTGAGAGCCGTAATCCCCTTTTAGGCTGACTAAGGCTGCACGTGCAGTACCTTTATAGTCTATGCCACTGTGCTCGTAAAAACGTGCATCTTCTGTTGCTAAAAACGCATTTTCTACTAACTTAGGAATCTGATCATACATAATATTCGTTCGTTTTTCTTTTCCATATTCATATATCAATTTCCCATCTTTATCATAAATTTTTGAGGATAACGGATTAACGAGTTTTGCTTTCTCAAGTTTTGGTGCATCTTTGATCATAACGAAAAAGGTAGCAACCCCTGTGACTAACCCTACAATACCAAGTAATAAACAACTAATTAAAAACTTACGAAAAAATGATGTTTTGCCTTTTGGTTTTTGTTTTTTAGCAGCTGGCTGTTTTTTCTTTTTAACTTGTCGTCGCTTCTCTCGAGAACGATAATTTTCTGACATGCTACTTTCTCCTGCCTTTCAATTCTCCTGTTGATTTACTTAAAATTATTGAAGTCACTTTAAGAAATATATTCATATTTAAAAAGTGTACTAAATAGACAATTTAAGTAATAAATTTGTTCCACTTTAAGATGAGGAAGAAATTTGAGCTTATCTGATAACGAAACAGAAACGATAATAGTGGCATAACTAAAAAAATGGAATTTCATAGAAAATCCATTTTTAGCTTGATGGGCATTTGGCTGTACCCCATGCCCATCAGCTTAACAAAAAGGTAGAAGCTTTATGTTGTGACAAATTATTTTTGAGATAGTATTTAGTTACATCTAAATCCAATACGATCTAGTCTAGAATGTAAAAAGAAAAAATGTAACAAAAACGAACGTTTATGTTACAAATCGAACAAATAAGGTTAAATCCCAAATCTGTTTACAACTGATATAGAATATTTTGTCTTAATACCTCTTTTCGGGGGATGGGCAAAGAAACCCGATTTAGAAATACAAATCGAAAAATTACAATGCTATGGTGTCGATAAGCTATTTTGTGAAAAGATATTAGGTAAGGATGTGAATGACCATACAGAATTTAAGCAGTTACTAGAAGTAGTGCAACCCGGTGATACGGTGGTTGGTTACAAATTAGATCGAATGGGACGTTCCATATCTGATGTGTTGAAGACCTACGAATCATTTAATGAGAGGTGGATTCATCTCGTTTGCATATCTGACGGGGTTGAAACACGCCGGAACAACGATATTATGACCAAAGCAATGGTTACGCTGTTGGGGCTGTTCTCGGAAATGGAACGTAATTTCATTCGTGAGCGGACGATGGCCGGTAAGCTCAGAGCGAGGGAACATGGAGTAAAGTTTGGACGTAAAGGAAAAAACAAGGATTTAGTAGATCATGCCATTGATCTTTGGAAAACTAGAAAGTACACGATTAAGCAAATCGAGAAAAAGACGACTGTAACAAAATCAACGTTATATCGTGAGATTGAGAAACGTGGGCTAATGAAAGAATCTTAACTTTGCTGTATCTATTCTTATGAATAAAATCACTAAAATGTCTCTGAATCGAGTAGGGCAGACTGATTCAGAGACATTTCCTCTTATGGAATAAATCCTTAATGTACCTTTTGGAGGGGATGGGCAAGAAACCCCAAGATAAAATTTTTTAGTACCAGAATCTTATAATTTAATTTAGTCTCTGTAATTTAAATTTTTGATTATTACTAGCTGTAAATGGATATACTATAACATTTGTTCCATTTTTAGTACCAGAACCAGTTACATCTAAATACCTAGAGTTTTTCTTATTTTTCAAATAAAAATATCCATTTCCTGCATCTTCAACTATCCAATAATGCTCTTCATAGTATTGGTTAGGTGTAGCAAAAACATTACTAGAACCTTGATAGTCATTCCAAGCTAATATTAAATTTCCATTTGTTACACTTTTAATTTGATAGGCCTTTTTATTTGAATCATATACTAACTTCCATTTTTGATGATTACCGCCGTTATTGCTCCATAAGGTAACATTATTCGTTGATCGATCCATATCTATAACGCTACTATTATTTAACGCAGAAAATAGTTGATAGGTACCATTCAAATTAGCTCCAGGAATGTTTTCTCCTACTTCTTTATATATGACATACTCCATTCCATTGACCGTTGCTATTACTGCATATTGGTCTTTTAAGTTTAATGGAAGCTGGTCAATCCACATGCTTGCATTTGGTCCTCCGCTCCACATATTATGAGTAGTCCGTTTTGTTAAATTCATAACTTTATAGGACGCATTTGGTGCATTTGCTCCCGTTTTTATTTCAAATGTATAGGCATTGTGTATCGGTTTGTAGAAATATTGAACACTTGACGGACGAAGTCGATCCATAAGATCCTGCTCTTCTTTCTCTGCAATTTTCACCGATTCATATAATTTATCAGCATAATTCTTAAGATCTTGCCAGCTATCTTTTGCTGTATTAAGATCTGCTTTTATAAAAGCAAATTCTTCTGGGGTAATAAATGTGATATTTTTTACTAAATTATTATATTTTGCTGCTACAGTATCCCAACTATTAGACATTTTCTGTATAGAAGTAATAGCTGTGTCAATTGTTTCCGCCATATTCGTAGTCTTATTTTTTGCATCAGTTATAATAGCTATTTCTGCTTGTGCCCCAGAAATTTGTGCTTTTAAAATTTCTATTTCTCGCTCAGCAGATGCAATATTACTTTTTGCTGTTGCAATCAGCGGTCCACCAATGATACACGTTATTAACGTCGCGCAAAGTACTGAACCTGCAATAATTTGATCATTGCTTTTTTTGATAGACTCATTATACCCATTAATTCGCTGTTCTAAATATGGAATACCTGCAGTTGTACTAGCTAAAATAGTCGTTAATTGACTTGTATCTTGTTGAAAATTTTGCGTATCTGCTGTCATTTTATTTCGGAATGTTTTCAGCTGTTCTAATAGCTCGTTAACTTCACTTTTATTAGTTAATATACTTTGATACAATTTTTCAAGCTCAGTTTTCAATTTTTCAGTATCTTTTTGATCTATTGCATCTAGTAAAATACTATAGTGTGTTTGAAATGTATCATTATAATTTACAATGTTTTGATTCGTATTCATAATACGTGGTTTAAGATTATCTAACCAATAGGTCGCGTTTTTTTTTGCATCGTCCTGGTGTTTCAACATGTTTGCTCGTAAATAACTATTAAGAGAACTTATACCACTAAGGTCTGTCTCTTGTTGATTACGTATTGTTTTGGCATATGAATCCATAACAAGTACATTAGACATTGCTGGTGCTAGTACATCTTGAAAGCCCTCAGGACCAAGTGAATAATTATGAATGGTTTCTTGCGATATAGTTGTATGGACTTTTTGTTCTGCCGCGAAAGTATGAAGTGGTACTATATTACTTGTTGCCATTCCAGCAATCATCATTGATAATAAGAATTTCTTGTACAATTTCTTATTCATATTATCCCACCTACGCTTTTTAAGAATTCGTATCTTTTAGTGAGCATTGAGGAAATTCCCTGTTCAAGTTTGAGCAGGGAAACCTTATTACATAAAATCAATTGATTATTCTGTATCTACTAATTTAATATCAGTTTCATAAAGATTTGCAGCAGTATCTCTAACTTCTTTCCAACTATCTTTAGCCACATCGAGATCCTCTTTTATGAAAAATAGATCGTTAGGGTCGATAACTGCAATATTTTTAAGTAAAGATTTATATTTTGATCCAATTACATCCCATTTGGTTGAAAGATTTTGTAGTGCATTAATTGCTATATCAATAGTCTCTGTTAAGGATTCAGTTTGCTCTTTTAAATTGGTTAAACCAGCTACTTCTAATTGAGCCTGGGTTATTTGTCCTGTTATATTCTTAATCTCTTCCTGAGCCTTATCCATCTCTTGCTTTGCTATAACAATTCCTGCTATACCTCCTGCTGTTGCTCCTAAACCACCTACAATGAACACAACTCCTAGTTTAGCTCCTAAACCAGTACCAATTAGAACTGCTCCACCTATAATAGCAAGTGGACCTAGAGCCGTTGCAACTGCTGAGGCAATAAGAAGTTTATTATATTCAGCAATTGTGGCATGATACGTTGTGAGTTGATTTTGCAACAGCGGAATTCCAGCATCTTGACTTGCTAAAATAGACGTTATTTGAGTTGCATCTTGTCTAAAGTTTTGCGTATCTGTTGCTAATTTACTTCGGAATGCTCTCAGTTCTTCCAATAATTCGTCCACTTCTGCCTTATTTGCTACAACATCATTATTTAGCCTTGTAAGTCCATTTGATAATGTTTCCCTGTCCTTTTCTTTTACAGCATCTATTAACGTATTATAGTAATTTTGAAATTTAGTATTATAATTAATAATGTTTTCATTCGTTGAAATCATTTGCGGTTTAAGTTTATCTAACCATTGCCCTGCATTTATTCTGGCAATATTTTGATCATTAATTATTTTCGTTCGTAAAGATGCATCAATTGAATTGAGCCCATTGAAATTAGCATTTGCTTGTTTAAGGATTGTTAGAGCATAAAGGTCCATTACTAAAGCATTTGACCCTGTATTAGTTATTGCCTCTTTAAGACCCTCTGGTCCTAATGAATACCCCGGGTACTCGTCCGTTGTACCTGTTTTAGCGTGAATAGGAGTTGATTTTGCCGTGCTTTCCGCTGCAGAAGCATATGTTGGCATGATACTACCTGTTGCCATTACCGTTATTAATGCGGATAAAGCCATTACTTTATAAGGCTTTTTTGTCATTTTTGTCTTCTCCTTTAACTTTCAGTATAATCATATTTCACTCTTTGCTTAAACTTAATTTATTGTTACATTTGAAATGAAATTTTCAAACTTTTTTGTTTGCACATACAGTTCATCACTGAATTCTTTGAGCTGAATTAATTGATTTTGCAATCCAACACTATCCATGTGTGCCCCTGCACTCAGATTGAGTTGGATTTGGATCATTGTATCATTTAGCGCTTTCCAATCATTCATCAAATATTCAAAAGTGGTAATTTGCCTCTTAATCATCTCAGTAAACCCATTCATTTGATCCTCAATAAAAGTCATTTCAGTCACTTGAATTTGGGTTTCTGCTAACTGCTGAATTAGTGGTAGTAATTCTTTTTGTTTCTGCTCAATGATCCTAGCAGAAGCAGCTGTTTGACTGTCGAAAAGATCTAAAATTCCACCACCAAGAGATGAAATAGAGATAAAATCTATAGTTTGAGTCTGAGCTGCTCCGCCCGCAATCGTAAAGACTTGCTTCCCAATATTTATAACGCCGTTACGAACTTCATTTGGTCTATTTAAAATTTTTGCGAGTTCTACCAGTATCTCTTCTTGAAGTCTTTTAATATCAGCTCTTAGCTGTGTAACAGTTCCATCTGAACCCTCTAAGGATTGAATTGCTATTTTTGCTTTTTCAGAAAACCCTTTGTTATCTTGAAGCAATAAATCATTAAAACGATTTAGCTGCAATAAGGTTTGGTACATACTATCTTGGATAGTTTGTACGTCCTGTTGTAGTCTATTAAAAGCATTTACAAAACTCACTTTTGTTTCCGCATCTGTATTTACCGTTTCCGCTAAATCATATAATGTACCATAATAACCATTGAATCTTGTACTATAACGCTGCATATCTTGATTTAAATCAACTAATTTAGGATTATATTCATCTAACCATTCGCGAACATGATTTTTTACAAATTCTTGGTGATTCGTTAAACTGCTCATACCAGTCCCTTTAATGGTTGGTTGCTGTAAAATAATTAATCCATATGCTTGCGCTAAAGGTGATTGTGAACCTAACGTTCTAATCGAATGTGATAATGTATTCGCATTATTGACATTTTGTACATGTGATAACTCTGATTTAGACTGCACCACATCCTGGTAAGCATTCACATAGTTAGAATGACTTACCAATATTGCTGTAACCAATAATCCTGTAACTAAAGATTTTTTCACTTGAACTCCTCCTTTTCTTATTTTTTAAAGAGAGATTCTAGATTAAGTCTGTTAAAATTACTATTTTTATAAAGGAAATAGCACTAGATATTGACTAGATTCTTTCTTATTCTCCTTTTTCGGGGGAAGGAAAAAGATACCCCCTATTAGAATATATAAACATCAGAAAATACGCAAAATTACGATTAATCATCCACTATAAGATAATAGTGACTAGTTTTTTTATGTTTTGTTATATATATACCATTTGAAATATATTTTTTTTTTTGGGTAATGTCATATTTAAAATAAAAATATATATACGAATTAAGAAATCCATCGTTAATTGTCATAAATTCTAAAATATTTTTGAATGTGCTTATCTTTTCAAAATGTAAAAATATATACTCGGGGTACCGTCAGGAAAATGCGGATTTACAACGCTAAGCCCATTTTCAAGCCGATTCCCCCATTTTTAACAACGTTAAGAAAGTTTCAATGGTCTTAAAGAATCTAACGAGATCATTTTTTCTGAATTAAAATGGTATTCTCCAAGTAAATTAATATGTTCCCAGCCTAGAGGTGACATATGGTGCAATAATTCTTCATTAAAACTATCTGACCGTTTTTGATATTCAACTGCTTTTGTTAGATGTAAGGTATTCCAAATACTGATGGCATTGATAATTATGTTTAAAGCACTGGCTCTTTGCAATTGATGCTGTATGGTTCGTTCCCTAAGTTCTCCTTGTTTTCCAAAAAAAATAGCTCTTGCCAGTCCATTCATGGCTTCTCCTTTATTCAATCCTCTTTGGATTTTTCTTCTTAGAGATTCATCCGAAATGTAATTAAGAATAAAGATCGTTTTTTCTATTCGCCCCATTTCACGTAAGGCTGTAGCTAAGCTGTTTTGTCTTGAATAAGAACCTAATTTCCCCATAATAAGGGATGCTGAGACTGTTCCTTCTCTTATTGAATGGGCTAATCGCAAAACATCTTCATAATTTTCTTCAATGACCTTTGTATTTATTTGTCCACGTAAAATAGCTTCTAGTTTTGGATACTCACTTGCTTTATCTATTGTAAATAATTTTGAGTCCGATAGATCTCTTATCCTTGGAGCAAATTTAAATCCTAATAAATGGGTTAATCCGAAAATTTGGTCTGTGTAACCAGCTGTGTCTGTATAATGTTCCTCGATGTTTAGATCCGTCTCATGGTGTAATAAACCATCCAAAACATGAATTGCATCCCTTGAATTAGTATGAATAATTTTTGTGTAGTAAGAAGAGAATTGATCACTCGTAAATCGATAGATGGTGGCTCCTTTTCCAGTTCCGTAATGTGGGTTTGCATCTGCATGTAGTGATGAAACACCTAGCTGCATTCTCATTCCGTCTGACGAAGAAGTTGTACCGTCTCCCCAATAGGAAGACAATTGTAATTTGTGATGAAAATTTACTAATACGGCTTGAGCTTTATTCATTGCGTCTTCATACATGCGCCATTGAGACACATTGGCTAGTTGCTTATATGTAAGTCCTGGTGTGGCTTCGGCCATCTTACTCAATCCAATATTCATTCCCATTCCTAAAAGGGCAGCCATGATAATAATTGTTTCTTCTTTATCTGGTTTTCGATTATTGGAAGCATGGGTGAATTGCTCATGAAATCTTGTTATATATGCAACATCCATAAGTAAATCGGTTAATTTTATTCTTGGTAGCATTTGATAAAGACTTGCACTAAATTTCTTTGCTTCTTCTGGAGCATCCTTTTTTAAGCGTGAAATTGACAATTTTCCTTTTTCAAGAGAAACCCCATCTAATTTATTGAAATTGGCAGACAACCACTTTAGTCTTTCGTTAAGGCTACTGGTTCTCTCTGTCAAATAGTCTTCGTATGATAAACTAACTGATAACCTCGTATTCTCTTTCGTTTGATTCCATGTGTCTTCTGAAAACAAATATTCCTCAAAATCTCTATATTGTCTACTGCCCACAATGGATACATCACCAGCACGAACATGTTCCCTTAGTTCTGTTAAAACAGCCATTTCATAATAATGACGATTAATTGTACCGTCATCTCCATATAAGTGTTTTTTCCAACGCTTCGAGATAAAGTCCACAGGTGATTCATCAGGCACTTTTCGTTTCCCAGATTCATTCATTCTTCGGATAATCTCCACAGCTTGTAAAAGTGGTTCATTTGCCTTTGTAGAATCAAATTCCAATACCCTTAAGAGCGTTGGCGTATATTTTCTAAGTGTATAAAATCGTTTTTATGGAAGGAATTAAAAAATGAAAATATCTGAATTACAAAGAAATGTTAGAGAGTTTAGTAAAAATAAAGGTTTTGAGCATTCAACGATTGAAGAAAGAACCTTATTTTTGGTCACAGAAATAGGAGAAGTAGCTCAAGAAGTTTTAAAAATCTCTTCCATGCCTGATGCTAATAATATTAATGAACTAAAGGAACATTTGAGTTTTGAAATATACGATGCGGTATGGAATCTTTTTGATCTTGCCAACAAGCTCGATATTGATTTAGAAGAGGCGTTTAGAAAAAAGAGTGAGATAAATAAATATAGGAATTGGGATTAATAATTTTAAAAGTTTAAATGGAATCCGGTTTTCGTTTTGAAGGCCGGATAATTTACGAACATTTTCTTACCGTTGTAAATCCGCATTTTCCTGACGCTACCCCATGATGTTTAATGCAAAAGAGAAAATTCTCATGGACGCTTATAAGAAAAAAACTAGATCACAAACAGAACTTCATTACGATGTTGCTGACAAAGAAGGGTTCGACAAGGCCTTTTATGAAGAGCGTATTGATTCGTTACAAAATGATATTCGTGTACTATCTTTCAAAAAGCTATGTGAAAATGAACCCGCACCAGAAGACTTAGAACTATTCAAACAACGTTATGAAACAATTATTTTACCAAAGGTACAAGAGATTGTTTCTCTAATTGAACCAAGTTTAATAGATGTAGACGTATTTTTAAATCCAGTAATCGAGTATGGTGTAGGAGAAATCACTTTAGATGAAATGGTTCAAAAACTACAAAAAAACCTTTCTTTATTTCACGAATTATCAAAGATTGAATATTGCCCCACGGTTGAGCTAACAGTAAAAGAATATGTATTCTTAGAAGCAATGAACCGTTCCAAAAAAGGAGAGGAGTTGCAACCAACTAAATGATGCATACACAAGAAAAATTTTATGAGAAGTTAATAGAAGAGATGAAAGAAGTAACGATTTTTCTAATAAATGGTGTCAGAGTACCTGGAAGAATTATCGCTGTTGATAAATTTTCGGTACTAATTCTAAGCAATAGAAAGCAACAGTTCCTTTATAAACAAGCAATTTCGACTGTTTCTTTATAAAAATAAAATATTACAATTATAGCATTTTTATCCTTTTGTTAATGTATCTCACTTCAAAAATTCCCATACATAATGTACTCTTAGATATAAGGGTTAGGTTTTTTCCTTTAGGGCAAGGCTGGTTTCAGCCTTGTTTTTGTTTGCATTTTTTTCGAGATTCTATGTATAAAGGAGTTTAAAGGAAAAGGTGGATATGAGATTACTACATGACATGATCGAAGATCAAAAAAAAGAATTGAGCTATCTTGTAAAAGAATATGGATTTAGCCATAAAAAAGTGATTGATTTTAGTCAAAAATTAGACCTTTTAATTTATGAAGCAATGGGAAAATATCGATTAGATCAACAAATGAGGATAAAAAAAGAATCCTTAATTCAATAAGGATTCTTAACAGCAAGATACGAGGCAGATATAGAAATAAAGAGAAACATATGCCTAAAGGTATACAACTAAGGCATGTTAAATATCTCAATAATATAGTAGAACAGGACCACCGGTTTATTAAAGGGTGAGTTCGTTCTATATTAGGATGAAAATCATTTAAAACAGCAGTCTTTATATTGAATAGAGTTGAAGCCACGCATATGATGAAAAAAAGAGAAGTGGTTTTACTGGACAAGTCAGTCCAAAAACAGAAGGAATTCATTAATAAATTATTTGGCTTAGCTTCATAAGATAGAAATGTAGAGGAATTTACTATTCTATGTTTCTAACTAACATTTCTGCACTAGAACCCATTTTATTATTTGTATGAAATCGAAAATACTTTTCACGTATTTTTTTACAAATATATAAATTACCACCAAATAGTTGAATTATGTTAGTTATTATAAATGATGTATATAATTCAATATTGTTTGTTTTTTATGATAGACTTGAAGTATACAGATAGGAGGGTAATTATGAAAAAACTTTCTCGAATAAGAACAATATTGTATGTTTTTGGACTAATTCTAATATTTTTGGGACTCGTTATGCTTAATGTCATTAATGGGGTTAATTTGTTTGAACATACAAATAAAGTATTATCCTTTAGTGTTCTTATCTTAGGAATAATTTTTTGTATTATATCTAGATTTTTTAGAAAATCTAAAAAATCTCTTGATAAGTAGGATGCAATTGTTGGAAAAAGAAGTTGGTTATCAACAGGTTTCTTTTAAGTTAACTTACATCTATAGTTAAAAATACTTATTCCACAAATCAAAGCTTTACGCTTGTATTACTATTATAACGGTCAGTCAGATTGTTTGTTTTGGTAGTATATTAAGCAAAATAGTCCCGAATTATGTTGAATTAAAAACATAATTCGGGACTGAGTTTAAAGAACGGCATTATACTAATTTTTTCTTATTAGCAACTAATACCAAATCCTGCCAAGCAACCAGCGCATGCTGCTGCTCCAACCCCTGTCCAAAATGCACCACAAACCGTACTGCATGCAGCTTTGATCCAAAGTGGAGAATTATTAAATCCTTTATCTACACAATCTAAGAAATCACTGACACCTTGTGTCTGCAGATTCTCATCTTGATTAACTACACGTTTAAATTCTCCATCTTCAAAAATCCCTGTTGTTTTACGTGTCTCATCAGGTGTAGCAAATGAAAGCGCAGATACTCCATCTGTATATTCTAAAGTCATTACTTTAACGTTTTTCATCATGTGATCTTCATCATAGTATGCAGCTACAAATTTTTGTCTTAAATCGTCTTCTTGTTTTACAGGTACCACTACTACAAATCCGTTTACTCCAGGATACATATTAATTGTAGCTTCATCATATTTTAAAAGATACTTATCTTCAAGAACCTTCATATCTTTTACTTGTTTTAAATTCTTAATTAAAGAGCTTGTCTCTTCAATTTTAGCAGGTATAAATTCTGTATATTGAGTTGTCATATTATTTCCTCCTTTAATATCAGAAACATTTCCAAGCATTTCCACCTAAGCAGCCAGCACATGCTGCGCAACCTGGAAGAACACCGCCAATACAACTACCACAAGATCCGCCACAAAAAGCTTGTAACCAACCAGGTAATTTCATGAAGTAATCGTAGATACATTCAGTAACACCTTGAGCTTTTAACTCGCCATTATTTTCCACTTTAATTAAATTAAAATCATTATCATAGATTCCTGCTGTTTCATGTTTACTATTTAAATCCTTAAAGCTAATTTTCATACCATCTGTTGTATTTAAAGTTAAAACTTGAGCATTTAAAATGCCATCTTCTTTTTCAAAAGCAATGATAAATTGTGAAATTCCCTCAATTTCTAATTTAATAGGAATAGAAATTGACTTTTTACCTTGCTCCTCATATGTGTTTAAATCAATTGAAGTGAAATCTAAAGAATGTTGTTCCATAAATTCCTTTACTTCTTTTAAAGAAAGTAATGTCTGAACAATTGGATGTGTTTTTTCAATTCTTTCTGATTTGTAAACATTTTGGTTTGCTTTTTGACTCATTTGTAAGTCCTCCTATTTATAAATTGTCTCCTGCAGGTTACATCATATAAAGAGGCACCTAGTACTCTAAAATCAATTTTTATAAAAAAAAACTGTATGATATTTTGATCTAACTAAAAGATTAGTAATAGGGACATAATTTAATCTTATGTAAATACATAATTTTAATTTGAATATTTCAGGAACATTGATAATTTGGAAACATTATCCTCTTTATATATTATAAAATAGAATAAATTCCTATATTTTATAATAAAATAGCTTTACCGTGGAAAGAGGGAGAAATATGCTTAAGCAGGAGAAAATGAATCGATTTACTAAAAAGTATGCAGAAGCTTTTAAACAACCGATAATCCAGAACTTCCTAAAAAATCCAAATAACAATAAAATTTTCATGAATTATATACAAAATCCTAAATCAAAATGCTATATTGAAGAATTAGACCAATCATTCAAAATTTTTTACAAAAAGGCGAAAATAGGGCGATATTTAGATAATCTTATTCACTTTTATTCAATTGACTATGATAAAAAAATGAGAAAAATTAATTCACGCTTCTTACTTACTTTAAATGGTAGTGGAAAAGAAAGTACAGATAATGGGCTTATAGAAAAATTAGATAAATATTGTAATGAAGATGAAAAGACAGTGATGGAACTAATAATTTCTAATTCAGAAGGATTACAGGATCAAATAGAAAATGAATTTTTACATAAAGCTTTATTAAAACTAACTCCAAAACAACAATGTATAATAGAACTTATATATGTAAGAGGTTTGTCTAATATCGAAATAGCTGAATATTTTGATGATTCACCTCAAAATATATCTGCTATCCATAAAAGAGCTCTTAAAAAACTAAAAGAAGAATACAGCCAAACACTAGAATAAAGATAGAAGAGACAACTGTAACCTATAAGAAGACATTGACTTAGCTAATGATAGCATGGGCTTTTAAAAGAGAATATTTAATCATATATACACCCTATTTAAGACTTCTTACCTAATGCCAATAACGGATTGAAATTCCTTCTTTTTAACGGCAACAAATTCTCTTTTATTAGCCGCTTAATGTTGTTGGCTGAATTCCATCTTTTTGCTTCTCACGAAGCCTATATGAATCTCCCTCAATATTAAATGTTGTTGCGTGGTGTAAAAGTCGATCTAAAATGGCTGTGGCTAATGCCTCATCCCCAAAAATCCCCCCACTCTATAAAAGATTTATTTGAAGTTACAATGAGTGCACTACCTTGTTCATATCAACTTAGAATGATTTGTAAGAAGTTATTGGCACTTAATTCATAAAAGGGAAAATAGCCTAACTCGTCAATGATAAGAAGATCTGAACGACTCCAACGTTTAATTATCCGATTCATCAGTTGGTAAAAAAGTGCTGTATATCCTTTCATAATAGCTTCGTTTAAAAATACAATTCATAGATTTGTTTTTCCTACTCCTTAATACTTCTTTCACTTGCTGTTCACTAATACTAGATTGAAAGGTAAAACCAAATTCATGAATTGATTTATGAAACGGAAGTTTCGCTTGTTGTATTCGTTCCTGTAAAGCTGATGCTTCTCTTTTTGCAATTCCATGTAAAAGTAGGATGTTTAGAAATACAGAATATGGTATATTATGTTTAGATGCATCTTCTAAAAGATTCTCAATTTAGTTTACGGTTTTCCGTTTGCTTTAACCAATCCCTTATATCATCATTTAATGATTCTAAAGTCAATATATGCTTACGCTGCATAAAATTCTTTTTAAGATATTCGGCTAAATTTTTTATTTTCCCTTTGGCTTGTGGACGATATGACTTACACGCCTTCGGCACAATCTCATACTAGGACAAGAAGTCTTCGATTAAATCAAATCTCCACTAGCGTATCTTTAATTACAACCATTGGCATTTCATTAAAGCTTCTAAATCCATACTTATTGTAAATTCTATATATTTCATCCTGGAATATCCTAATATCATCACAAACGTACATACATCTTGTTCTTTCGAAATCATGTAAAATGGGAGGCTTTCCAATACGGATTAAACTCTCTATAACACAATGTTTTTGAATCATTCGAAAAATAAGATTCAATTAGAGAATTAAAAATGAAACTATTATTATATCAATTCACATGATATCTTATACAGTAATATATAATAATGAAATGAGGGATTATATTGAAGATAAAACTGAACTCATTATTTAATAAAAGTGAACTTCCAAAACCATTAATGTTTGGTGTAGTCACTTCACCGATTACTCAATTTAAAAGAATGAAGTATCAAACGCCTATATTAATTCCGGTAATAATTATGTTATTCTTGACCGTTGTTACTAGTGCAATGCTATCCTATGTAACATTAAACAACCCCATGATAGAATCAATTTACGGAGATAAAAATAAGGAAATTTTAATGAAAATGGCATTTCTATCTTCCTTTTCTTTCTCAGCTATAGGTGGGATAATCACACTTTTTCTTTCTCCTATATTTTACAAAAACATTATGATTTTTTTTGGTATTGATATTTCCTATAAAAAAATATTATGCCTGGTTCTTTACACAACTTTTATTATCAAATTAGGTATGATTCTTAATGGCACAATAGCCATAATTTTGAAGAGTTATGAGTTGTCATATACTAGTTTAGCCCCATTAATAATAGACAATTTAATATTGCATAGTATGGCGCAAAGGGTAGATATTTTTAACATTTGGTATTTCATTTTATTAGGGGCAGGGATACATATTGTCACAAACCTAAGCAGAAATAAGACCATTATTTTAATGATTATTATGTTTTTGTTTACGACATTTACAGCAAGTATAGCTGGGGTAATGCAAGGAATTTCAACTATACAGCATTAATTATCTGACATTTTCACAAAAAAGATATAGTGTAAATTATACATAGTTAATGTTTCAATTCATTTTACTGAAGTGACTAAAAAAATGATATAAACTCCCTTTCTTTATAGTTTGTTCTTAGCAAGAGAGTTTATATCTAATATGGACAATAACATATGATTCTATTACTATATGCTTAAAATCTGTAATGATAATTCTCAGCATTTCAATTTTTGTAACTCTTCACACAACCAGTTTGAAGGTGCAACACCTGACATAGTTTAACCGAAGTTTCTTTTATCATTGCCCTATCAAAATATATTAAGGAAAAGAATGAAATTATTTAGTTATGGGATAGTTTTTGTATTTTAATTTTTTACTTAATTTGAATTAATCCATTTCCTTGTAATTTTTCGGATACGCTTAAACTTTTGCAGTTCTTTAATAAGTAAGCATATATCTTTTCATACCTGTATGGTGAATTATTGAGATCAAGATGATTTATTAAAAGAGAAATCAAACCTGTAACATGTGGAGCAGCCATTGATGTTCCTGTCAATTCTGCATATGTTCCTCCAAGATATGTCGATAATATTTTTTCTCCTGGAGCAACAAAATCTACTCTATTATTACTATTGGAAAAGCTTGATATTTTATAATTTTGATTAATAGACCCAATTTCTATCACTTTGTTATAATACGCAGGATATAGTATTTCATCAGTTTCTGCTAGGTCATCTCCATAATTACCTGAAGCAGCAATTAAAATGATACCGGCTTGTATTGCTGCCTCAACTGCTTGTGATAAATCCGGGTCATCTATTGAGCCCCCAATTGATAAATTTATAACACTAACCTTTTCACCATTTATCCCCCTCCATGCACTGGCATATTGAATAGCTTTAATAAGATTTTTATATTCGCCATTATCAGAACTATCAATAACCTTTAAGATAAGCAATTTACTTTCGGGCGCGATTCCTATAATCTTACTATTATTCTGAGCAGCTATAGTACCTACTACATGTGTACCATGACCAATATAATCAGTATATATATTTGGATTTCCATCATCATCCTGTGTAAAATTATATCCACCTATAATGTTATTTTTCAATTCTGGGTGGGTTGTCTCGCATCCAGAATCAATAACCGCTATAATGTTCCCCTTACCTTTATTAGATTTTTCCCAAAATGCAGGGATATTCATGATTTCGATTCCTTTCGATATCTTTTCAGGTGTTCGAATGGCATTGTTTAGAGTGTTAGGAAGTATGTGTATATTCATTATTTCACCTCTTTTTGTTATAAAGAGGTGAAGGTAAATGAAAAATAAATATTTTATACTGATTTTCTATAATATTTTTATTCGCAGATCAACTTCATTTTGAATTGCTCTTTCTTTATTCAAAAATGAGAATTTAAGATTAACATTAATGCTTGTAATAGTTTTCCAAAATATATGTATAATTCACATATGCTAACCGTAGAAACTCCCAAGGCTTTAGATATTTGAGAAAAATGTGTATTGCTTAAATAACAACTAATAAAGCCTATAGTGATAACACAGTATAGGCTTTATTAGTTGTTATTTAATTTTTATCAGAACGACATACCTTTAAATTATATATATCTTCAATTGATTGACTTAGTCTTTGTATTTCTTTTGAGTAACAGATAGCTAAATCTTGATAGAAAGGAACTTCCGTTTTTTCACAAGCATCAATCTGTTTTACAATGTTAAGTAAGTCTGATTTTAATTTATTATATTTCATGACATCATTTTTAATGTTTATATTATTTTGTGTTGAGTCGACTTGCTGAAGAAATTTTTCTAACTTTTTCTTATCAAAACCTAATACACTACCTATTGAATTATCGGTATAGATAACTTCAGTATAAGGAGTTCCTTGAAGTTTTTTTTCAATGAATTCCTCTTGAAATTCTTTTTTAGATACATTTTTTTCAGTAAAAGAAATGTTATTTTCTTGCATCCAATTTTTTTGTACATTACAGAAAAAACAATGTGGGTTAGTATATACAACAATTTCTTTAATCATTTCTATCTCCTTTCTTATTCAAAAAATTAGAGGCGGCACTCGGATTCGAACCGGGGATAAAAGTTTTGCAGACTTTTGCCTTTCCACTTGGCTATACCGCCATATTGTATATATCTTATAAAGAGATAAGAATAAGTGAAAAATCAACTTTAGATAAAAAATAAAAAACACTTGAATAATAAAAAAGTAAATCCAAGTGTTTTCTATTTTCAAAGACTAAATTTCCCAAGATTTGTTATATACAACACCTTGGTTAAATTAGTCATAATTAACCTTCGAATCTATTGATAAATTGGAAAAAGCCTGGAACATCATTGCTATATATATCATGAATCTTTTCTACTATCTTTAACTTAATTTCTTGCTCTAGATCTTCTCTTTCATTAGGTGTAGTATTATATAAACTTTTTTTAATTTTTGGTTTAAAAGCTTCAATTATCTCTACTACTTCATATTCACTCAGTGAATTACCTGTACTCCCTATATTCATTTTACACAACCTCCTATGAGTATGACAAAAAGATAAGAATAAAGCTAGATAGTAGAATTTATGGATATATCAGATTCTAGCTATTTAATAAAGAGGTGTATCATATGAATAAATCAATATTCAGAATGAAAAATTTCATTTTTTTATTTTGCAGCTATTTTTAGATTGAAGTTGTCGCTGTAATGGAGCAAGTTCTACGCTAGTTACTAAAACGTTCATTATATTTCTTGAGAAGTAACATAAATAAAGGCTGTTGCTTGAGGAACATCTTAGATTTGAGGGTAAAGTTGAAACGAAAAACGCAAATAAAGGCGTGTGGATTGTATAAAAATTTTATAATAAATTATGATAAGCATTCCTAAGGAATTGATATCAAAAAAGAAAGTAATACCCTACTAAAAAACTCGAATAAGCACAACGAATCCAGATAGTAGATTTTTAATGAGAAATGAAAAACTGAGTGGCTTTCATTTCTTAGATCACCGCACGTCTGATGCGGAGTACAATATTATTACAGATACCTATGTAACGGCTGAAAATATGGCAGATTCCGAGCCGTATTTAGTACGTCTGCAAGCTCAAATTGATAAATTCGGATTCAAATTGGAAGCTGTTGCTCTTAATACGGACTACTTTACAAGTTACATCTGTAAGAAATTATCAGAACGAAATATATTTATGGGATGGGGGATCGCCGACTTGGAAAGCGAAGTAATGGAGTACCAAAAAGCCACTTTAAATATATAGAAGAAACGAATGTATTTGCTTGTCCGATGAGATGTATTTTAGAATATTCGACAAAGGACCGAGAAGAATGTCGTCTATACAAATCGAATCCAGAAGACTACATTGTTTCTCCTCTACGTAAGGATTGCTTTTCAAAGAAATAAAAACAAAAAGGAATCACTCATTATATCTGGGAGAAATATAAAGATATTGCTAGAAAAAACAAGCTAACAGCTACAAGGAAAAGCCTGTATAAAGTATGCTGTTCAATGATATAGGGAAGCTTTGCGAACGCCAAAGAACTACATGGCTATCAATACGCTTGGTTTGTAGGACTGAAGTCTTCCAAATGCAGACTAACCTCACCGTAGAATGTCGAAATATGAAAAAATAAAAAATAGTCCTCCTCCTAACCAAAAAGGGGTTGGTGGAGAGCTATTTTTCTAAATTTTATTATTTTATGTTGTTTTCTTTCACTAAAATCAAAAAAGATTCCAAAGCGTTGAGAACCCTATAGATTTTCCAAAGGCTTTGTTTACATTAGCAAATTTCTTTGTTAATATATTAATTCTTATTTACTATCTGAATACTTTTATATATGTTATGAATGGGTAGGAAAATACTTAATCGACATGTTACTCAATATCATCTTTTCGCTTCATTTGCCGTTTCTGCCCATTAAGAATCTCAACTGCACTAGTTAACGTATCTGGTAATTTAATTCCCATACGACCAGCGTTTTCTAAAATAGATAACAATTCATTGCCACTGAAGAAGAATATTGTAGCCTCACGAATTGCACTGTTGCTACCAAATATTAGATCTAATTGCACTGCAACTCCAACCAATAAAAAAAGTACAACTTTTTTGGCGATACCGCGGAATCCAACCTTACTTTTTAATTCACCATTATAAGCTGCTGCAATTATTCCTGTGATATAATCGATGACTGTGAGAATAGTCAAAGCTATCAATACTACATCCCACCCTCCGAGGAAATATCCACAAAACGATCCGAGCATTACTATAAATGATTTTACTCCTAAACTAATTTGATTCATTTTTTTCTCTCCCTTCAAATTAGAAAGAGTATTATTAATAAACAATCTCAATTTATATTAGGGAAATTTTTAGACATAGTGGATTATTCTTGGAATTGTTCCTGTATTCTTATTAATTTTATTTTCTGTTCTAGATCTTCTCTTGCTTGTAATGGTTTATTTCTTAAACACTTTTGAATTTTAGGATAAAATAATTTCACAATTTATTTCGACACTCCAATATTGATTATTACTTCATTGGTTACTTTTATCATTGTATCTCATCTCCTTTTTGATTTAAGTTACTTTAATCAATTGTTTTTATTTATTTTTGTTCGTTTTTTTCGACAAATAAAAAAGCCCTATCAAAATAGGACCCTATTATATTTATGTGTTCATTTCTTGAATACTTATTCTTATCTACTTATATATTCGTCTACTATTGCTTGTAATTTTTGTCTCCATTTCTCCTTATCTTTATTTTCATTTAATCTATCTTTCAATTTTGAAACTTTGTTCATAAATGAGAATTTATCCACTGGAATTTTCTTTCTAAATATAATGTTTTCATAGTCCTCAGCGGATTCAACAATTCTCAATTCAATTGTTTCTTCGGTTCCTCTAACCGAATGATTTGTTAAATAAAAATCTAATGCCGCGTAATCCTCAATATTCTTTTTAATCTCTTCCTCAATAACAGTGTGGTACTTACTATTTTGAATTGCTTCTTTTATTTCATTAACATGAGGACTATATTTATGAAGAAATCCACGATATAAATTTATAGATTTTTGTATATATAAAAAGCCATATGGTAAATTGAATTTATTTATCGCATTGTAATAGTAACCTTCCAATTTCATAAAATGTTTTAGCATAGTATCAAATTTTTTGTAAGAAAAACCAATACCAGATATTTTTCTTATTTCATTAAATAATACATCTGGATATTCTTTTATCAAGGTTAATAATTCATTAGATTTTTCTTTATTTTTACGTTTGGTCTCCCCACCAAATGACACTGGATTACTTAATTCACAAGCTAGATACCTTTCTTCATTATAAACTGCTAAACCTCTAATACTTTTGCCAAAATGCCTAGCATGTAGCCCTTGCCCTTCTGTTGTATCTTTATAGAGTTTATATATTTGAATTGGATTATTACACGAAGGACATACTGCATAGTATCTCCCCTCTTTACCACTCATATCATAATAAGGTGATTTCTTATGAGTTTGATTTTCATAATTGTATACAGTCAATTTAAATATTTCATTACTATCTGTTTTCAACTTAAATATATTCATTTGCGTGCTTTCCTTTATAATGATTTCTACCTAAATATCATCAATTTTTACATCTAGTAACTCTTTAACTTGTACTTATTAAATAGTAAATTACATGCCGCTAAAATGATTCTTCAGCTTCTCTTAATCTTTTTCCTCTTTGATCTGTATAGGTAACTTCTTTAATTTCCAAAAACTCTTCTTCATTAAAAACAATCACTTCTCTTTCAACATGTAAGCCTAAGGAAAAAGCATAATCTTCTTCTATTAGGGGTCACCATACATGCCCATCAACTTAAGAAAAGTAAACACCCCCAAAAGGGAAAAAAGAGCTGAATTTCCCAAATAACTAACTGCAGAGCAAGAAAACTTTCATTTTTGGGGATACTACAAAACCTTAGCTTGATAGGCATGTGGCGGGACCCCAAAAAGTGTTAAAAAAACGACCTTTAATCAATCCTGTTTTTTACATTCCCTTTTTCTAAAACCACAGAAAATATAAGTACTATAGTTAACACCATAATAAACCTTACTTCACTTCCATCACTTACAAAAAATGAATACAACGTATAAATTA
>NZ_JASHJA010000032.1:0-42352 GCF_030733445.1 Bacillus sp. MMSF_3353 | reverse complement strand
GTTTTATTATAAACACATTTAGCTTCTCCAAAAAGACCACCTGTGTCCCATTCGCCACCATAATGAGCACAATTCAAAGGTGTACGATCGTTTCGCATACTTGGATTTGAAGGTGGTTCATAGCCATTATTTACAATACTACCAACAATAAATATCCCTCTGATTACAAATACCACAGCAACGATTAAGAGTGTTTTCCCATTAGGACCGGTAACAATGTCGTCTACAACTTCTTTTGCTTCTTGCTGAGTTTCACCTTTTGAAAATAATGAAAAAATAATAGAGATTATAAATATGAAAAATAGCAAGATTATAAATTTCAGAAAATATTTCTAAAAATCTTAGTTTCTTAGCTAAAAGTATCAATAATTCAAGTAGAAGTATTATTTTTGAACTTTATAAATATTGAACGAGGGAGAGGAGATATTTTTATGGATTCAAAAACTTATGAAAAGCTACAGGGACTACGTAGATATAAAGAGCCAATTCAAGCAGTATTGAGAGCGGTTAAAAGACACGATAAAGACGATCCAGATACTGAATATGCTGAGTTCGCCCTTGAAAACGGAAAGATTATAGGTATTTGTAAGAAAGAGGACTTCTCAGATTATTCTTTTAGAAGTATTACACAATTCACAGGTAATATTTTTAACGTAGTAATTACTCAAATGTCTGATGAACTAGATGTAAATAAAGTTCAGGTTTCAGTAAAAGAAGCAAGTAGGAGATCTGCAGATGCTTTAATTCGTGAATTAATAGAATTGGAGCAAGATGAAAGACTGCAAGAGCCAACCTACGAAGCAGAAGTAACTGGATACAATATGAATGCTCAGGTTCCTACTATATTCTTACGCATTAATGGTGCGGAATGCTTCATGAAGTTACATGAACTAAACTATGGAAGAGTGTATAAAAACGCAGTGGATCGCTATGCACCTATTGGTGAACGTATCCCAGTTAAGGTTCTACAATTTAATCCGGAGCAACGACTAATTCACGTTTCTAGGAAAGCGGCAGTGGAAAATCCTTATCAATTATTATCTGAATTAGCTGAAGGGGATACAATTGTAGGGAGAGTTGTAAATGTTGACCCGCGTTTTGGAGTTTTTGTTGAACTGGACCAAGGCTGCACAATTAAAGGAATTGTCCCTAAAACAATCGAACAGCCAGTATTGGATGAAGTAGTAAGTATGAGAATTGTGAATGTGGATGTAGAAAAAGAGAGAGGGTCGGGGGTTATCTTCAAGTTTCCTTTTGGACGCAAAAAAGTTAACGATCCAACGGCGTTTTTATATAACTAATGAGTGCGCCGCAGGTTTCCGTACAAGAGAATGGAAAAGCGGTTCAATATTGGCTTAATAGGGACCAATCTTTATCACTTTGGGATGACCCCTCTCTACAGGGGGGGCCAATTCTTCCAGATAAATTCAAACCACTTACAGATTTACGTAGTATTTATGACAGAATTAATTCCGGTTTTATAAATGAAAAAGACAATTTAATACTAAAGCTTATTTGGGATTCATTAGCTATTACTGAAGCTCAAATGAAAAATTTTGTGGAATCTAAAATTAGTAGGTCTCAGGTTTCGGAATCGCTGAAAAAACTGGTACTGTATGGATTTGTTAGTAGATGGGAGATAAAATCAGGGCTATTTCCGGATCAGCCTAAAACCTCTGCTCCAATTACTCTAAATACTGCTGGTCATTTGATGATGTGGGCTTATCATAACCGTAATACAAACTATTCTTTAAAGCCAGAGCAGTGGTTAAAACTTGGGGTGGCGGGTATACAAAGATTTGTCACTATGAATCAAATAAAATATGAGTTTGCAATAGGCCAACAATTATTAAAAAACTGGTGCTGGTATCCGAAGTTACAAGGTATTGGTAATGGGTATAATCCAATTGCTGTTGGAGAAATTAAAACTCCGATTGGAAATCAAAACTTCATATTTGAAAGGGTACAACAAGGTCAGCGGTATGCACAACATTTAAAATCGCGATTGAAAATTTGGGAAGATCAAATTCAAAATGGACCAAATAATTTATTGAATTTCGAGAACACGAAGAGTTTACCAGGAATTTTTATATTATCTATATCTAATCTTGCTTTAGCAGAACATGTTAGAAAGGAGCTAATGCTAGACTTACGAAAGATTCCTATAATGCTTGTAATAGACGAATGCATTCACAGTGAGGGATTCGCAAAATCTTTTTATATCTCAACTCAAAACGGAATTCAGCAAGCACCATTACCATTTTTGAGATAACAAGGGCTGCTTCAGTTAAATATGCTGAAGCGGTTCTTTGTTGTTTTAACGACGAATGGATTTTCACAACTCAATTTTTGTTTGCAATATATCTAATTTCATTTTTTATAGACTTCAATTAGAGTTGTTTTAATGAAAAAACAATGTGTTGAATAGATAATTAAATAAGGCTTTTCTATTCCTTCCTAGAATGAACAGTAATGTATAATCAAATGGCCCTAAATGTAACAAGGGGGCAGTAAAATTTGGTTTATATTCATTTTTTTAGCTATTTTAGTAGCTAGTTATGTTGTGGCCCAATATTTTATTATGGATGGATTTCAAACAGGACTTGTCAAAATGAAGCTTATGTTTGTATCTAAATTAATTGTTTTTTGGTATATAATGTTATTTATACATATTACAACTAGTATAGTAGCATTAGTAATCGGTCCGTTTACATTATCCACAAAATTTAGAGGAAAGAATATTAACCGTCATCGAATAGTTGGGAGAATCTATATGGTTGGTATATTATTAGGCGGCGTTTCAGGACTGTACTTATCCTTTTACGCTATGGGGGGATTGGTAGCAAAGCTTGGTCTCGGTTTGTTATCCGTATTTTGGCTAACATCAGCATATCAAGCATTAAATAGAGTTAAGAATAAGAAAATTCAAGACCATCGAAATTGGGTGATTAGAAATTATTCTTTAACCTTTGCGGCAGTTACATTAAGAATTTGGCTACCTTTGTTTGTATTGCTATTTGGATTAGAGCAGTTTGAAGTTAGTTACACTGTTATTGCTTGGTTAGCATGGGTACCAAATCTAATTATTGCAGAATTATTTATAAGACAAAGACTTAATAAAGGAAAATACCTGTTATATGAGGATGTACATTTATGATGCAAATCTGATTTAATGTTAAGGATTGAAATCCTCAGCAATTCAATGTTTTTTTGTAATTTTTCCCGCTGAGATTATGGAGTAACCTACGGTGACGCTAGCGAAAAAATAATTGAACGAATGAAGTACGTTATTCAAAAAATACTTTACCTTTTAATATTTTTACAGTATTCAACCAGAGAACGTTTCTTATGTAAGGAAGGGATATGAGGGGTTATATGAAAAGAATGAAAAATGTATGGTTATTAGTGTTATGTTTCTTATGTTTGAGTGGGTGCAATTATGAAAATGAAAATCAGGTGAAAAAATATATAAAAGAAAAATATGGTTTCGATGTTGTTGTAACAGATTGGGGCGGGATACATGAAGGAAATATGGGACATACGTACCATACTGTTCAGGCAAAGGATAATAAAAATATTCAATTTCGAGTAGAGGTAAATGGCATCTTCTATTCCACAATACAAGGTGATGAATACGAATATGGAAAAACACATACGAGGAATATAAGAAATTCAAACCCATTCTTGAAGAAATGAAAAAGTTAGGTTACGAGGAATCTGAAAATAAAAATGTTCTTCAATATATAGTAGATTATAACAATGCAGCAGAAAAACCAACAGATGAGTTGTTATTAACCTTAAAAATGAGTAAGGAAATCGATTATAGTCAATTTGAAACTATAGAATTAGATCGTTTACATACATTATTCCAACTCATTCAAAAGAGTAATAGAAAGATAACAGAACTTGAAATTGAGGATTATAATGGTAAATCGATTGGTCTTCCTTTCGAAGATGTGCAAAAGGGTATAACGAAAGAAGAACTTCTACTAACAATGAAAGACAAAGTAAGCGGTTATTGGACATATTTAATTGAAACACAAACAAAAGTCGTTGAAAGATTAAAAGAAATTCAAAATGACCGCTTTGTAATTAAAGATATTACTTGTGCACATCCGAAGGAAGGGAAATGTCCAAAATATGAAGCTACGATAGTTTTTAATGACAGTTCTATGGAGTATAAAAATGATCCCGATGTAATGGAGGATTTGACAAAGGTGGTCACGATTCTTAAAGAAGAACTACATAACGAGAAATTTGATATATTTGTATCCAACAAAGATAGAACAAGCTATTCACTCTGGCTAACGTCAGAGAAAATTCAAAACAGTAGTAACATCTATGAACTTATAAAATAATTGTATATCAAAAATAATATGTAATAGGTTATATTGATAACTTTGTTTTTTCGATGCAAAGTGCATGAATGGTTTTGCTGCTTTTTAAAGAAAATGAAAGTTTGTATTAGTTATTAATGCTATATTTTCAAATGAAAGTCGTATAATTTTAAAAAGTATAAAGTTATGAATTAAGTTGTATCAGTATGAAATATCTCTTTAGAATGAATCAACCAAAAGTTTATATTTTCTAGGAACATGAACAGAAAATGAACAAATTTTTTTATGAAAACTGTTCATGCAATCCTAAGGAAAGAGTTGGCTTTAATCAATCTTTTTTTTAAATCGATTCTTTTTGTGAGTCATAGAATCTAATTTGGTAAGAGATTTTTGATCAAACTTTATTTTAAAGCAACGTTTAAAAGGAGTAAAAAATGAATACAATTAATAAAATCTTAAGTGATTTTGCAGATATAAATACAGACGAATACGTGAGGAATTATTATGAGCTTAGTATTATGTCAGAAAATAAAAAGGACAATATTTTTGTACTTGCCAAAAAGGCGACATATGCTACTAGTAATGACACGTTAGAACTCATCCGCTTGAAAGAGTGGAAAAAAGAATTCCTAATTTGCCAATATCCCAATGGAGAGTCTTCTTGGTTTGGGAAAATACCGTGCGGATATGATTTAAATGGATTGACTTCGAAGGAATTTATAATAGAGCATTTATTAAATGTATTCAAACAAGAACCAGATGAGGTTTATTGGATTAAATTAGATCCAGGAGGTTATTATGCATGCTGTTATGAAGAATATTTGTTTAAGACAAACACAGGAATTTATTTTTTTAGTATGCAAGTACACGATTAAATAATCAGGGTTTGAAATGTAGTTTTATTAATAAAAAAGATTGATAACCTAATAATAAAGAAGAAGCCTCCAGGTCAAAGGAATAAGAATTAAATGAAAAATACAGATAGTCCAGGTGAATTTTGTATTCTTCTTAATTCCTATTATATTTTTGAAAATAAAGTTAAAAAACCAAGCACCTAAAATTGTAACAGATAACTCAAAAATCGTAATTATCCATTCTAGTATAGTATGTTCTACATCAGGAGAAGCACCAGCCATACTAAGAACAACTATAACTGGAAATGAGGGTATATAAACAAGTAAATAAGAAAAAAGTAAAAAATATATTTTATCAATGTTTTTCCTTCCATAAGATCCACTCCTAATATAGAACTAATAGTTAAAGGCGAATTATCAAACTTAGTCAAAAGTTACACATGTTATATTTTAAGTATATAAAGTTAGTGCTTTTATACATAAATGGAGATCCCTAAATAATGTTATTTTAGAGGTCTTCAGTGGTGAAATATCATATAATATCAAGAAGTGATAAGAAACTATAGCAAACAAATAGTCTGCATATATATCAATCTAATTATAGTAAAAAAGGAAAATTATTAGAATCTTGACTTTTTTCTACATGCATATCAGAAGGTAATGAGGAATTATAGCTTAATCCTTTAAAATATATCCATATTATAAAGAAAAATAGAACTTGAATACAAATAGGAGTCTGAATATTCTGTTGAAAATAAATTGAATATGATGATGATAATTTATATAATGTATGTAAGACTTTCTTTTTTTTTTTTATAATCCATAAATACTACAACCCTTTCGGGGAAATGACTTTGTAAAGCAGCCTTGCTTACAAAAATTCATATACCCGAAAGGGTTTTTTGTGTTTAAAAACAATTAGGCTTATGCCGTTTATATAGATATTTCTATAAGGAAAGGATGAAGGGTGTTGTATATATTTGAAAAGGAATTTTATTATGCAGTTACTCTAAAGGGCTTGTAACACTTCCACTAACTTATTAAACAAATTTCATACTAAGTAGTAGGAGGAAACATAATTTATGTTACTACTAAAACGAATGAACTAAATGGATTTGAGCGAATAGCTAAGATTTTAGAGGAAGTTGAGAGATCTGGTACTCATCAGCAGATGATAGAAGTTCTAGTAGAAGGTAAAACATATCAATCTGCCTTTTGCTTTGCACATGTTGTTGCGGATATAGGACAGTGTGTTTCCTTACTACTTTGCACAATAATTGGGAGAATCTATTTATCAAAGATTATTAGAGAAAAAAGAGATGGAGACTGTACCTTGTTATTATGACAATAAGTTATTTAAATATTTCTAGGTGTTAAAGTTCAATTTCAATGAATATGAAATGAATTATTGTATTAGTGAAATGGTAAAAGAGTAGAAAATCTTGTTTCCGAAGGCGGATTGTGGAAGCGTGTTAGAAGAGGGTAATAGTTTAACTGATTACATGCTTAAATATGCAGAAATTATAGTAGAGAAGGTTTTACATGAGGTGAAACCATCCTATAACCCTCTAATAGATTTGCCTTTAGAGCATTTTCTTTCATAAAGGGAGGAAATTACAATGATAGGTGAAACTTTTAAAAATTTATTATTAAATCTGGCTGGTTTAATAGTGGGGTTAAGTGCTATATATTTAATAATTAAATATAGCTTCAAATTAACAGTAGAAAAAGCTATACCTAATTTAATAGCCTATGCTAGCTTATATTTACCAGGAGTTATAACATTTAGCTTAGTTGGGTATTTTTCAAGCTCATGGATTTTTGGAATTGCAATGGGTGTTATAGTTGAGGCAATTTGTTTCTATGGATTAGGAAGAATACTAAATAAAATATCCTCTTCATTAAGAGCGATGAAAGTGAAAATTGCTATAGCAAAAGCAAATAAAATTTCAAATACTAAAAATAAACCTTTAGAGGTAATTGAAGTTGCTCAATTTAACCTTGAAAAAGAGAGCATAGTACAAGAGCAACCAGCAGTAATTGAATTGAAAAAAGCACAGAGGGAGAGTATAAAAACAGAAGGATTAGAAATAATTGACGATGCAGATGATGTAGAAGATTTAGATGAAATGGAAGGCTTAGAGCGTGTAGCTGTACTAGAGCACATAGAAATGGTCGCAGAAACTAAAGAAGAAATACTAGTGGAAAATGATACTACAGTTAAACGTGAACGTAAGCAGGCAGAAAGTACACCTGATACACAGGAAATATATGAACAATTACAACTTGTTTTAGTTGGTGGGGATTTATAAAAAAATAATCAAGAAATTAGTTTGGATTAATATAAGAGCTATCATCATGTTTAATGATGATAGCTCTTTGTATTTAGAATTAAAAAGCTCGCTTTAAGATGAACTAGCTACTATCTTACTCTGTTTCAATAATGGCAAAATAAATATCATTGTACACTTGATGTACGCGAATAATAAACTTGTTAAAAAGTAATAACGCCATTTCAAAAAACTTTAGAAACACATGGTAATAATTGGTTTAATTATTCTTTATCCTGTATGATAAAAATGGAGATATTCCAATGTTTTCATAGATAATAATTGGCTTAATAGAAGTAGAAAAAATTATTAATAGGAACGAAAAGGATGACCAAAATGGGAAGAAAAAGGAAGTGGCATGGCATAGACCGTGTTTTTGTTAAAGACTTAAAATATGAAATAGGATCGCCTGAATCTCATGCACTATCCATACATAAAACTAACTTTGAAGATTGGGAGTTAGAGTTAAGTGCCGATGAAGAAGAATTATATTATTTTGAAGAAGCAAAACCCAAAAAGGAACCTATAGAATTTGCAATTTATATTTAATATATGAATTGTTTAACAGGAAAGGAGGTAGTGAAAAGCATTGAAAAAAAACAGTTGTAGTAAAGGGAATTACTGTTTTATATGGTTATAGATATGTATCACCACGTTGAAAATATTTTAACTTTTAAACAAGATAAACAACAAGGGGTAGATAAAATGGGGAAATATGTGAAAGACCAAAAGGTAGTTGCTTATACACTATTAGGATTAGAACCTTGTACAGTTGTAAGAGTTGGTTGGATTTTTATTACGGTAAGAGAAGAAGAAACGGGTCATCTATATTCTGTTAGAAGAAGTAAAATGACACCTATAGAGGAAGAGGAACACTATCTTGTAGAAGAAAGTATTGATGATGAAGGGTTATTCGGTATAGGTAGATTGTTTGCTAAAATAGAAGCAGAAGACATGGAAATTGCAAAGAAATCATTTGAAGAGAATGAAGACTTCCTTAAATACGAAGATTTCCATAAACCATCAGAAGGGAAACTGTATGGTGGAGAGTACTATACTACAATCAAAACAGGTAAAGAGTTACTAGAACAATACTTTAATCGAGAAGAGCTAGAACGTAATGGTACTAATTAAATTAGATGTGTAAACGGTTAAAGGTCAAATCTTATTTATGTTAGGTATATAGACTAAGAAAATTTATATTTGTTTTTGGGGAGGACAAAATAATGGATTTGGTAAACAAATTTTTAAACGGTTTGAAAGCAGCATTATCAACAGATGATCTCGAAGCACTAAATAAAGCATACGGTGCTACAAAAGGAGATATTGATATATTAAGGACGAAATATCCAAATTGTCCAGAATCATTAATCACTTTACTTGAAAATATCGATGGTACATATTGGCGGAAATATGGAGAAAACGAAGTCACGGTATGTATTTTAGGTTCAGATGTTGAAGAGTATCCATATTATTTGCTTTCTACACAGGAGATGATTGAAAGTTCAAAAGAAGAAGAAGACGTCTCCTATCTTTTAGAATACCAAGATGACGAGGATGCTGTTGACTCCAAGATAAATCCAGAAGGACTTCTCCCTGGCACGTATATTCACTTTTCAGATTGTATGAACAACGGTGGAACATCAAAGCTGTATATTGATTTTAACCCTTCTGATGAAGGTGTATGTGGTCAAATCATTCGTTTTTTACATGATCCTGATGAATATGAAGTGATTGCAAACAGCTTTGATGAGTATTTACAGAGTCTTATTGATGGTAATTTTAATTTTCTAGACGAAGAAGAATCTTAATAATGTGTGAAGAATTTTACTCAAATATTGGAGGAGATTGCGATGAATCAAGATCCAATTTTACAAAAGGCAATAAATAAAGGGGAAAATATGAGCTATGATTCTTCTTTCCGAACAGCATATGAAGCTCGAGAGAAATTACTTCTAGATGAACAAGCTAAGTTAGCGCATGCAGAACAAGAGGGCATGGAAAAAGGAATTGAGCAAGGTAAGATGCAGATAATCCGAGGGATGTATGAAGTTGGTGTACCGCTTGAAACTATTGCAAAAGCAAGTAAGTTGAGTGTGAAGGAAATAAAAAGTATCTTAAATCTAAAATAAATATATGCGAGTATATAGAACTCATGAGTAGAAAAAAATAGACGTTCGTTATCATAGTACGTTTAATGGGAAAGCATTGCTGAAGATTTTGGCAGTGCTTTTTCTTAATCAATTTTTTGATGTTTTTCATGCTGCTCACAATTATATAAAAAATTCGAAAGAAGAACGTGAAATGTATTCACGATTAATAAATATGATGCAAATCTAATGTAATGTTGAGAACAGAATTCTTCAGTAATTCAATATGTTTTTTTATGATTCTTCTCGCTGAGATTTTGTAGGAAGAAAATACTAAAATGTTTACTATAAGGTCTCAATATATGAGGTTTTTTCTATGTGTAAAGTTACTTTCCAAAAAGAATAGTTAACTTAAGGAGCCCTTCTCAAACTTGAACCGTCTTAATTTTATTAATATGTATTGAATTCTCATCCACATCTTATTTTCCCGCGTTATGTAATGGTGGTCAGTGAGAAAAAAGGTACTCTTTCGAGTACCTTTTTACTATTCTACTTTTAACTTAATTTCTTTACCCGTCATACCACCACTAGCTTTTAAGAAAATTCCTTCAGCATCTTTTGGTATATCAAATACAATTTTACCTGTCTGTGTTAGACCAGGATTCAATTGTTTTAAGAAGAAGTCAGTTTTTCCACCGTTAGCTAAGTCAAAAGATGTTTGACCTTGTATTGAATATGTAAATTCGCGACCTTTACTATCTACTAATTTAAAGCTGTTAGCATCAACAGTGATAGCGTCTTTTTGATTATTAGTAAGTGTAACTTCTAAAATTTTAAATACACCTTGTGCTTGTTCTTTTGTATATTCATTGCCCACAGAATCTACTGTTTCCATAGACCCTACAGCGATTTTCACATCAGAAGATACACCTTCTTTTGATACTGCTTTAGTGTCTGTTGAAGTTGTTTCTGTTGAATCTCCGCCACCAGCAACCATAGCAATTATTCCGATTACAAATAAAGCTATAATGCCTAGGCATCCAAACTTAAATATTTTTCCCACGTTTGTTCCTCCAATTATGTAAAATTTAAGATTGCAACAGTAATAATAACACATTATATATCTTTATATTGTCATATTATGT
Source organism: Bacillus sp. MMSF_3353 (assembly GCF_030733445.1). NCBI lineage: Bacteria > Bacillati > Bacillota > Bacilli > Caryophanales > Bacillaceae > Bacillus > Bacillus sp. MMSF_3353. Next base: position 31,596 of record NZ_JASHJA010000032.1, on the reverse strand, counting down.
CTAACAGAAATAAAAAGATAGTTTGGAAGTTTCAGATTTCATTTCTGTCCTATGACCTATCTTTCCCCGTATTTCGTCTGTATCTCATATTCATAAAGGTAAATGCGCTATAGCCAAAAATTTTATCTATTTTTGGTAATTGATTCATGTAAAATTTGTTTGTTGGTACATAACTTCATCTATTTTTTACTATTTTATTATTAGGATGATAAGGTGAAAATAATTATGTATATGGGTTTCGACAATCAGGAAGATTGACAAAGTATTGAGAATTACTGGACTGTCTGGCCAAATTTAAGAATTTAAACAAATGCATTATTAAAAAAAGAACTCTTATGGAAAGATAAGAGTTTTTTTTAAAATGTTGTATTTGAAACTCGTGATGTTTCACAAAAATATTACGTATATGCAATATATGGAGTCAATGAAAATGATAAAGGTGCATATAATCTATATTTTAATTAGTTTAGCCCCTTGGAGGGCGCTCCAAGGGGCTAAGATTCGAGAATTTTTAAACTCTTGTTAATTTATATGAGAACTCCTTAAAGAGTACCTATGCAATTTTAACACTTAACCATTTATTTTTACAACTGTATATATAGATTTATTTGTTAGTAGGTATCATGTTGCGTAACCATAATTGGTTAGCGAAGGTGAGGGGACAACAGAAGTACTGACTGGACCTACGGAGTATAAATGAGAAGATTCTTGGTTTTCTCCCAACCACCAAACATAAAGCGAATAGTTAAGAAAAATAGAAAGTTATATGATGCAGGTGCTTTTTTTTAGTTATATAGAAATTATACATTAAACATACTTAAGGAGTCATTTAAGTATAAAGATAATTTATAATCATACAATGATATGGAAAGGTCTTTTCGAACATGTTAGTTAATTCAAAGTATATGTATTATTTGGAACCTGTGCGAGGGTGCTTTTTTAATGCACATTATTATAAGGACAAGCATATTATGTAATAGGACGAGTTCTTCGTGTCCTATTCAATGCTCAGGATAACCCCGATTCACATTGAGAGCACCGATAGCGGGGGGCTCTCTTTTTATTGAAAAATATATTTAAATGTATATAATATGATTATTCAATTTATTTTTCAATATAAGGGGTACAAATTCGATGCGACGTAAAGAGGATTTGTTAAAACAATGGAAGGTGGATCTGCAAGCTGTTCAAGAAGAAAAGAGAATGAAGAAGAAAGCTAAGAATAAAAAATATAGCATTCCTGGTAATACAGCGGGATTCATGAATGGAAAGAATACTTATCGTAAAGAGAATGGGGTATGGAAACAAAGAAGTAAATGACGTGAAGGTAAATAAGTTTAGTTAAGTTTATAGCAAGTATTGTAGGCGCTTCCGTGATCTGGTTGGCGTCTTGTTTGTTGTTAAGGAAAAATAACAAAATCAAAGAATATAAGTACGGGATTAGAAGAAAAAATAATAGTCTTGTCGTTTGCTATAACCCACTAGGAAAAAGCGAATAACAAGACAATAGACAAGTAGTGAGAGGGAATTCCCATTCTCGATTGAAATTACATCGCAAAATCCAAATGCCGTATAAGAAATATTAAACTTATAAATGAAAAAAGAAACATGCTAGTGTCCCAAAAATATAAGTTTTTAAGGCTCTACCAGGATATGAATTGCAGGTACATCCCCGTATCGGTATAACGAGGAACACAATGTTCTTGGAACGGTGGACAGTAGTTGCCACGGAGAAGTCGGAGTGTTGGTTGTTAACAATGAAGTTCCTAAAGAGGAAAATTATGCAAGATCATGAAATTGAAAGAGGTACTCGTATTGCTAAAGGCGACATAACTTCGGTGGAAAAAGCTCATTTATAGAAAAAAAGAATGAGGAAAGTGGATTGGATTATTAGCTAAATCCAACCATAATCATTTCTTCATTTTTTATTTCAATTATAAATTTATATTCTTTATCCAATAACCAGAAATAAAAACTGACTGCATCAATATCAACTAGTGATTGGAATACTTTATCAAGATTTGTGCTTATTACAGGGATTTCATTATTATCCCATAATATAAAAATCTGTTCATCAAAATCTGGTTTGTTTTCTTTAATAAGGGAAATTAGTTGCTCTTTATTTAAAGCTATTAATTGATTGTCTATCTGTTCCCAATCTATTCTTCCAGAGACAGTTATAGGAAATGAATTTATTAAAGTATTTACAATCTGTTGGCTTTTATTTTGAGAGAAAATGAGAGTTTCTGCTCCGAGGGATTCAATACATTCATTAAACAAAGGGTTTGTATCATTGTTATTTTTGGTTTTCAGTGCCCGTAATTTTTGTTGCATTTTCCATCGTCTTGAGGATCTATCACTCATTTTTATCATTCCTTCTACAATTAATTAGGAGTCAGTATAGCATATAGAAATAGTTCTTTGGAAAGAAACTATTAGGCGATTGAAATCAGCCTCTACTTTCACCATATTTAGTTTAAGAATTAGATTGTTCAATCCTTTTGAAACATAACTATAATAATTCAATTTCAATATCGTAAGCAACTCAGTTATTATATAGAAATACAAATTCAATGACTTGAATTCAATGTTTTGTTACGCTATAGATAGCTTGATTTGTTTTAACTTAAACATATTAAGAGTACTTAATAATTTTTAGGAGGCTTTTTTGAATGAAGTTATGTAAGGCGAAAACCTGGTTACCATTATCTGCTGCAATGATTACAGTAGTAACAAATCCAGTAGGGACTGCGGCTTCAACGGTTTATACGGTTCAAAAGAATGATACCCTAGAAGCAATAAGTAAACAATATGAGGTTTCTGTACAATCACTTAAACAAGAAAACAATAAAGCAAATGATCAAATTAATATTGGAGAACGTTTAACAATTCCGGTATCGTCAACTGCAAACAAATATGTTCAAAAAAATAATTCAACAGTTTCAACTAATACATATCAAGCAATTTACCAAGTGAAAAGCGGGGATACACTAAGTTCTATATCACAACAATATAAGGTTTCAATACAGTCAATAAAACAAAACAATAACGTAGACGAAAACCATATTTTTATCGGTCAGCACTTAAAGATTGATACTGGTATTTCATTACAAGAAGTGGATTTAATGGCTCGATTAGTAAATGCAGAAGCAGGAGGAGAACCGCATGCAGGAAAGGTTGCAGTTGCAAAGGTAGTATTAAATCGTGCTAACGCAAATGGTTTTCCAAATACAATTACAGATGTAATTTATGAACCCATTAAAAATGGTTATGCATTTACTCCTGTTACAGACGGTAGGATTAATCAGCCTGCTACACAGGAAGCAAGAATGGCAGTAGAAGAGGCTCTCACTTCAAAAGGAACAAATTCTGATTGGCTTTATTTCTACAATCCCAAAACCTCGACTGATAAATGGATTACAACACGTCAAACCGTTGCACAAATTGGAAACCATCTGTTTGCTAAATAAAATAATAGTACATTAATATGTTTCCAATGAGATAAGGAGAGGTTATTTTTGCGTGTAGTTCATTCACTATTAGCAATATTAGCAGTTATATTTTTAATTTGTGGTGTTATTATTCACGAGTATGTATTGGTGTTTTTGGTAGGGATTTGTTGCATGGTGATAGTAAGTTTTATAATTGCCGGTATTCGTTATTGGAAAGAGAATAGAAAGCGTATTTCTATCGTGTATTTTACTTGTGTATCAATATTATTGCTATTAACAATATATCTTTTGTTTGTCACTTTTTATACACGTTCTTTTGAATTTTAGCACTTTTATATAATTTAACATGGCCCCAAAATCAAAAAGAATGATGAAATCCTCAAAAAATAATCAGCTCGATTTGTCGAGCTGATTATTACATCCAGAAATCCTCAAAGTCTACGCGTCATTTTACTTTATGAAGATTATCCCCTTATTGAACTATTCCCACTATTATCTCGTATAGACGAGGGAAATTGATAAGTAAGGGGCTCAATCGAATTCTAACTTATTAGTAGGTTATCGCCATAATTATAGTGGTTAGAAGCCTTATCCCTTCATTCTTCCAATTGATACTTGCTGAAATATCCCGATTATGGTTTGTTTGCTGTACCATTTCGCTATCAAGCTAACAAAGAGATTAAAAATATTAAAGAGGATTTCCCTAAAAATGAAAGCGTTTTATCAGTAAGAGAAATATGCAATTATACATATCTTTTTTTTATAATGTTTTCATATGCAAAATCTTTTACATATGCATTATCGATTATATTCAAAATGTCACAGGCCTTGGTATCTCTGTAAAAACGTATCAAAATTTTACTTTAAGACACACGGTATATAAATTTTTGATTGGGCAAATTCCTCTTGTTTAGGAATAGGAAAAACACCTACTATAAAAATTTTCACAACAGAGCCAGATAACGTGATAAAGTATGTATTGCTGTGCATGTAAATATAAAAAAAGCCTTACAAAATGATGTTTGTAATGGTTTATTTAGCTTATATGATTTTAGGAAATTAATAGCATTTTATGCCGTTATTATTAACCTAGTTACCAAGAAATAGAGGTGAATATAGGATGACTAAACCTTTTAAAAAAAATAGTCGTTATATGGTTGGGTTGGACAGTCTAAGGGGTCTAGCTATACTAGGTGTTATTTTGTATCATATTAATTTTAATTGGATGCCTGGAGGGTTTTTAGGAGTTACAGTATTTTTTGTACTTTCAGGTTATTTAATTACAGATATTCTAGCCATGGAGTGGAAGAGAAATAAGAGAATTGATTTGAAAAAGTTCTGGCTTAGTAGGGCAAGAAGATTGCTTCCAGGAATGCTTGTTATGCTCGTTATAACATTGGCATGGATTACGATTTTTCATAGCTCTTTACTTGAAAAAATGCGTGGAGATTCATTAGCGGCATTATTTTATGTTAGTAACTGGTGGTATATTTATCATAAATTATCGTACTTTGATAATTTTAACCAGATTTCTCCATTAAATCATTTTTGGTCGTTAGCAGTCGAGGAACAATTCTATGTTGTCTGGCCGTTTATTATTAGTTTAGGACTTTACTACATAAAAAAACAATCTCGTATGATTTTATTGATTTGTCTAGGAGCATTTGCTTCAGCTTTGGCAATGGCAATTTTGTATGAACCTGGAGTTGATCCGAGCAGAATATATTATGGTACAGATACGAGGGCCTTTTCCTTACTTATCGGAGCGGTACTTGCTTTAGTTTGGCCAAGCAATAGGCTTGCTAATAAAATTATCCCGAAGGCGCGTTTCATCCTTGATGTAGTGGGGGGCATTGCTCTTATTATTATTTTGGTTATGTTTTGGAAGACCAATCAATATGATCCATTTCTATACAAGGGAGGAATGGTTCTCTTATCAATTGCAACAGCATTGTTAGTGGCAAATCTAGCTCATCCAACTAGTCGCATTGCTCAATTTTTACGATTTAGACCTTTACGTTGGGTAGGGGTAAGATCGTATGGCATATATCTCTGGCATTATCCAATTCTCACATTAACGACTCCAAAAGTAAATACGGGGGATTTTTCAATAATAAGAGCAATCCTTCAATTTCTTTTAATCATATTGATTGCGCAAATTTCATGGAAGTTTATCGAAAAACCAATCCGACAAGGTGCGCTCCGGAACATTCAGTTTAAGAACTTAAGACTTCAAAATATCACTTTAGGTGTTAAGTTAGCTTTAGTTTGTTCATTATTCTTTTCGTCAATAGCAGTCTTAGGGTTATCAAATGCTAGTAAGGCTAAGGAGAATTATCAACAAGAGAAGGTGGAAGCAGTACAAACACAACCGGCGCCACATCCAGTTGCTGTTTGGGAAAATCCAAATCAAGAAACGCCTCTAAATCAAGGGGAATCAAAAGAAGTAAATTCTGCACAACCTAAAAATCCGCTCACAGTTACTGCGATAGGCGATTCCGTTATGATTGATATTACTCCATATTTAAAAAATACTTTTCCTGATATTAGGATTGATGCGCAAATTGGTCGTCAGCTGTCAAAAGCGATTCCGGTAGTTGAACAGTTAAAAAATGAAGGGAATTTAGGAAACTATGTCATTATCGGATTAGGTACAAATGGAGCCTTTACTACTGAGCAACTTGTTTCATTAATAAAATTAATTGGAAACGAACGTAAAATAATATTTATTAATACGAGAGTGCCACGTCCGTGGGAATCAATTGTGAACGAGAGACTGAAAGTAACAGTACCTAAATATCCTAATGTAACTCTAGTTGATTGGTATGCAGCAAGTGCTGGAAAGAAAGACTACTTTGCACCTGATGGTGTGCATTTAACCAATATAGGTGCAGAAGCATACGCAGTCCTTGTGGCTAAAGCGGTTAATCAATAATTAATTATATTTTGTCAAATTCTTTTGCAAAGTTAGCTGAAATAAAAAAAATCTATGTTTGGAAAAATAAATTTTTGGCATTTAGCAATAATTCCTGTAATTCATAATACATTGAAAAGCGAAGTTTAGTTGAAGACTTCGCTTTTTTGTACGGGACATGAATGATGTCGATGCCTTGTACTATACGTACGGCATAACCAAAATGTTGAATTTCTGTGGTTTTGAAAAAGTGGTTGTCACTTTACAGGTTAATAAACCTGTTCTATAGGGTTCTTTAATGGGCTAATTATATTTTTCTTACTAGATAATGTATCAGTTCAGTTAGTAATCTTTTAAATGATTTTCTATGATTAAGTAAATATCTCATTTATAAACATTGATATAGGTAATTTTGTTATCTTTCGAAAATGTAAGGTTGACGTAATGTTTTTGAATTTTTTTTCAAACGAGAACAGATTAAGATTACAGTATCATAGAAAATCAATGAGGTGAACAATATGAAAAAATATATGGCACTTTTTAGTCTTTTAGTTGTATTTGCAGGTCTGCTAGTTGGATGTGATATTAATCGTATGGGTAAAGATGAGTATTACGTTCAAATTACAATGGATGGAAAAGAGGGAGTTTCAAAATCTATGGATGGTAAAGTGATGGGAAAGGAGTATGAATATACATTATCGGGTTTTGATAAGGAAGGTAAAGAAAAAGAGTTACAATTTATGGCACAAAAGAATCTTCGTAAAGAAGCATTCCTACGTTTATATCACTCAGAGAAAAAAGGTGTAACCGCTTGGGAGGAAGTGCAGGAAGACGAGCTTTCTAAGAAAGCAAAAGAAAAACTAGGTGTGAAATAATCATTTATTTGTGATGGTGGATTCTCCTACGTGGAGGGTTCGCCGTTTTTTATTATATGTTATGTTGTAGTTTTTTATATAAAGCATATTGAAAAGATAAGGTAAATCTTCCGGAATGATATCTCCATAATTAATAATTTGCACGTTAACCTTTCCTTTATTACTAAATCCGTTTATATCAACAAATTGTCCCACATATCCCTTTGTACCAATATCTTTTAAAGTACGTATAAAAAATGCCCTTTATCTTATCTTTACCTTATCTTTACCTTATCTTTAAACTTTTATATTAAACTTAAAACCTTAAAGTATTGATGTTTTAGTCTAAAAAGGGCGGGAGATAGATGTCCATTACATAGTTTGTAAATAACCAATTACCTTTGAAAAATTGAATTTTTTATACGAGGAGGAATATATGAAGGATACAAGTAAAAAACAAATTATAAAAGTGTTCCTTATTAGTATTTTGGGCTTAGGAATAATACTTGGAATGCTATATTTTAATCATAAAACCAATATTCAACAAAATAAAGCGCTAGCCACCGAAAAACGTGTATTGCAATATGAATCTACCTTGAAAAAAGAATTAGAAAAATATAATTTAGGAGAGAAAACAGCAGTTTTATTAGGAATTATGTACCAAGAGAGTAGAGGTGAGGGAAACGATCCTATGCAGTCATCCGAATCACTTGGATTAAAGCCAAATGAAATTCAAGAGACAAGCTTGAGCATTGAACAAGGGGTAAAACACTTTGCTAAAATGTACAAATATGGAACGGACAAGGATGTTAGCATGGATACAATTATTCAAAGCTATAATATGGGGCCAGGGTATATTGATTTTGTTGCTAGTCAAGAAGTTAAACAACACTCGGAGGATTCAGCCAAAAAGTTTTCTAAGATGAAAGTTGATCAAAATCCAGCGATGTATACTTGTGGTGGAAATAAAAATAATTTTAGGTATCCATATTGTTATGGTGATTTCACATATGCCACAAAGGTAAATGAAAAAACAAAACTTATTGAAGAACTTCTTCGAAATGTACATAGCTCTTCTAAATAAGTTGCAGAATGAAATATAATGATACCAAGTTATTAACAAAAATATCTAAGAAAAAAACTACTTCCTTTCTTAATTCACATAATTTTCAAAAATAAATCTCGTAGATGTTAATATTTGTTATATAATATATTTGTCAAAGCATTACCCCTAAAGTTTCTACAGTCAAGCTGTAAGATAGTTTGTTTGGCCCGTATTTTTACCTTAAAACAAAAAGAACTTGTAGAGATTCCTACAAGTTCTTTTTGTTTTAAGGGTTAAAAGTGGATTTAAAATATAGTTGCAATTTTTTGAGGGGGACTTATATGGGAGCGGCTAATCTGCAATGGATTACAGGTAATGTATTTGGACCTCTACTAGGTGGTGTATTACTGGATCAGCTTTTAGGACATATGTTATTTACAATCTTAGGTGTAGGTTGTATTATTTCTGGATTTATTTACTTACTTTTAGACAGACTTATTGAGAATAGAAGTAAAGAAATACCTATAAAACAAACATCTTAATTTTAATATTGTTAATGAGTTGAAAATTAAATTTTATGTTTTAAGAATTAAATTAACTCATATATATAAATTTTTTAGGTTACGACCTAAGTATATAAAAGTAATTTACTGCTTCTTTTAATCAATTACAACTAAACTTCTTGACCTATCAATATGATTAAGTAACATACGATACTCTTCTTCGTACATATTTACGCTTTGTAGAAGGGACTGGTTTTCTGCTTCTAAATTTTTTATTTGGTTTTGTAAGTTTGTAAATTCATTTGTTTTTTTATAATTTTGTAGAAAGAGAATAATATCATCTAATGTCATAGATAAAGAGTTTGTTTCTTTTTTTTGTTGAGAGAGAGAAATATTGTTTCCCACTTTTTGATTTTGTTTTGCTTGTTGTATTTCCTCTTGGTATTGTTTTCTTACGTATGAATTCCAACGAAATCCACAAGCTGCAGGTGTCCTATTTAGTAGTTTTGCTACTTCTTTGAATGCAGCTAACTGTGTTCCACCGTTACGAATATTCTGGAGTACTGTTGATGCGAGAAGTAAATCGTTATCGTTAGTCCAGGAATCTTGCCTTGAGATTACCACGTTTTGACCTCCTTTACATGCTTTATATTACATATATGCAATTACTTAAAATGATAGAAGTTTAACTTATCGTGAACTACCCGCCACTTAACGTCCTAACGGACTGTTGAAGTGGAGGCTTCTCGGTTAGTCGTTACTTTTGGTAGCTAACGAATTCGTCCTAAGACAGCCGAGCTAACTCCCTTGTTCCAAGGGTTATTTTATTGCTATCTATGCTAACGCCAATAGGCGTATTGCTTCATTTTTGATATTGATAGCTGCGTTATAATCTCTATCGAGATTTACACCGCATATACAAGAATAGACTCGCTCAGACAATGACATATTTTTCACATTTCCACAACTGCTACATGTTTTTGTGGAAGGAAACCATTTGTCTATTTTCACAAGCTGTTTGCCTTGTTCATTTAGTTTATAAGCTAAGAAAGAAGTGAACATACCCCAAGCATTATCAGCGACGCTTTTTCCAAAATGAAGTGCTTGCGATATTCCCTTCATATTTAGATCTTCAATAGCTACAACATCAAAATGAGTAGCTAACTCTTTAGACTTATGATGAAGGAAGTTCTTACGTTGGTTTGCTACTTTTTCATGCAGCTTAGCTACACAGATACGTTGTTTATCCCAACGCCCTGAACCTTTTGTACGTCTTGATAATACTCGTTGAGCCTTTGCTAATCGGTCTAACATTTCACGATAGAACTTAGGATAATTGGCTCTCTCATCCTCAGAACTGACGTATAATTGATCCATCGCAAAGTCTAATCCAACAACTGTTTCTACTTCTTTTTGTACGATCTCTTTTTCGTATTCAGTCAAGATGGACACATAGTATTTACCAGTAGGTGTCATAGAAATCGTACATGACTTGATTATATGGTCTTGTGGTATTTCTCTATGCTGTTTGATACGTACCATTTTCAGTTTTGGCAATTTGATATGACCGTTAAGCAACATAATATTTCCGTTCACTACATTCGTTGTATAAGACTTTCTGTCTTTTTTGCTTTTGAATGTTGGGAAGTCATTTTGACCACTAAAGAAATTTTTATAGGCAGTTTGCAAGTTTAGTTGTGCATTTGCCAAAGCTAATGAATCAACTTCTTTTAACCACTCAAATTCTGCTTTGTATTTCGCAGGAGTGGGAAGCTTTTGTTTCTTTAGTTGATCCTTATCATCTTTATGTTTTTCATACGCTTCTTTCCGTTCAGCTAACCTTCTGTTATACACGAAACGTACACAACCGAAGGTTTTACGCATAAGGTGTGCTTGGTCTTCTGTTGGATACAAACGGAATTTATATGCTTTATTCTGCTTTGTCATATCATTTCACCTCACTTTTCACTTTGATTTTCAATATATGTTTTTACTACGTCTATTGGCGAACCACCAGTAGTTAGCAAGCAAAAACTTCTTGACCAAAACATCTCTTTCCAAAGTTTCTTTTTCACTTGTGGAAAGTCTCTTTTAATAAGTCGAGAACTTGCACTTTTATAAGCATTGATGAATTTTGTCATTTCTGTATTCGGGTGTGCCTTGAACAAAATATGAACATGGTCTACATCATGATTCCATTCAACTAATGTGATGTTATAGTTTTCAGATAGTCGAACAAACATATCTTTTGCATAGTCTGACATATCATCATCAAACACATTTCTTCTGTATTTTACGACCAACACAAGGTGATAATACAACAAGAATACTGAATGGTTATTACTATCTAATTTCATTTATATACCAGCCTTTATAATTTATAAGACTGATTATATCAGAGGCAAAATAAAAAGGAAAACCTTTTGGTTACGCCAAACTGAAATTCATCTCCCACCTACCGTTGGTCTACGCCCTTCACACGCTTGAGGAAGGAGAACTCTTTCGGGAAATTCGTTAAAATAATTAGGAGTATGTATTATTTAAAATGCGAAATTGCATAAAAAATTAGATTGACTATTTAATATTGATGTAACTATAGTGGTTACAGTTATGCAGCTAAATTAATAGGTTTGATGGTATGAAGTAGTTGTATTAATGATGTATAAGCAAATATTAAAAAATGAACGGAGTTGGAAATATAAGAAGCTTATATAAAAAAGAATTAAGGCCATATAAAGCATTTTATAATCATATATAAATTAAAAGAGGTGAAAATTTTGAAAATTTTTAAGGGAATTATAGTTTCTTCAATTGCGTTAACAGCATTTAATGGGGTGGGTGGACTACTTCCCAGTGATAAATCAGAAGTTGCCTATGCAGCTAGTTACAATTATTCAAATAAGCAATTGAATTCTACTGTACATAAGCAAGCTACTAAACAATTAATTTTGAAATTTAAAAATGAAGCAAATTTGCCATATCAGGATGGAATAGAAAAATTCATTAAAGAAGAAGAACAAGACCCTGAATTAATTAGAATTTTAACCGAATATCCAAATGTAACTATAAATCGACTTTTTAGTTCTTTAAACCCTAAAGAAATTAAAAATTTAGGTAGAGGAATAAACGACTCCGAACATATTTCTTCCAATTTGCTAAACTATTATGTTGTAGAAAACCAAGGTGATATTGATGTACAAGCCTTACTTGCAAAGTTTGAGAAATCATCTCTTATTGAGACAGCCTATCTACAGGAAGAAGAAACGCCACCTGAAGGGCGTTTACCAAGTCTATCTGTTAATCCATATGATGAGCCTAGACTTACAAGGCAAGGTTACCTTGAACCAGCTCCATTAGGAATTAATGCACCTTATGCTTGGAGTATAAATGGTGGAGACGGAAAAGGAACAACTTTTGTAGACATGGAGTATGGTTGGTTATTAAGTCATGAAGATTTAGTGAATCAGAAGATAGAATTGATGTCTGGACAGAACAAGAGTGAACACCATGATCATGGTACTTCAGTCTTGGGAATTGTTTCTGCAGAGGATAATAGCATAGGTGGAATTGGGATTGCACCAAAAGCTAAGGTAAAGGTTGTATCTCAGTTTAGAGACAACGGTAAGTATAATACAGCTGATGCTATTTTAAGTGCGGTTAAAAATATGCAAACTGGAGATATTCTTTTACTAGAGGCACAAGCAACTTACGATGGATATGGAGATAAGAATTATTTTCCTGTGGAAGTAAAACCGGACATATTTGATGCAATTCGTATGGGAACAAATAAGGGAATTATTATTGAAGCAGGTGCAAACGGTGGAAACGACTTGGATCAATTTAGAGACCGTAATGGTAAACAAGTTTTAAATCGCAATAGTCCTGATTTTAAAGATTCAGGGGCAATTATGGTTGGTGCAGCTTCTGCAAGGGTCCCTCATAAACGTTCATACTTCTCTAATTATGGTAGTAGAGTAGATGTGTATGGTTGGGGAAATGCAGTTGACACAACAGATGCTAAACCTAGTGAATTTACAGCAAATCTATATACATCCAGCTTTGGCGGAACGTCTAGTGCATCGCCTATTATTGCTGGTGCTGCAGCATCAATTCAAGGAATTGCAAAAAATAATCAGGGAAGGGTATATACACCAAGACAGCTTAGGGATATTTTAAGTGATTCTAGCACCGGAACGAAATCTAATGATCCAACTTCTGATAAAATTGGTGTTTTACCTGACTTAAAAGCCATTTTATCTAAACTTGGTTTTTCACCAAACTTAAGTAATGATTCTTCCATTGTATTTCCTGAGGAACAAGAAATAAATAAAGGGAATAAGGGAAGTGAAGGATCTACTATTACATTCCCAAAAGAAGATTCCGCTAATAGTGAAGGGGACTCTAGCTTTATTTTCCCAGAATAATGGTGGTTAGAACCTTAAATAACTAGTTGTTTATAATACTAGTGAGAAAGGCACTTATGCGTAGTAGCATAAGTGCCTTTCTGTTGTACTTTTAATCATAAGATAAGGAAAAGTAATCCAGTGGATATTTTTAGTGTAAAGGTATATCTTATATCAAAAATTAAACAACTATGAGTGTAGCCACATCCTAAATTTAGAACTGGGATATCTTTTCAAATATAGGCATAACGGCAATTGTTGATATTGATATAGTCCAATCAACTGCATATACACTTAATTTTCATTTAATTTTTAGTCTCCGCCATTCGAAATAAAATATATTGAAAAACTCTTATTTTTTTTGTAATTTCTGTTTTAAATCTTTCAAAATCCGTTGAACGCTTTCTTTATTAGGTTGTGAATTGTATATCCAATCTATTTTCCAAATGAATAGCATCAGCTTGGTCTTGGTAATCCTGTTCTGTAAACGTGGCGGGAATATCCAAAAAATTTTCAACGGTATCTAATGTACGGTCTATACCACCAAATACATGTGAAATTTTATCTTGTATTGCTTTTATTGTTAGATATACTTGAGTATCACGTGGAGTACACAACAAATTTATAGTTACATTCTCCTTCTCTTGCTACAATATTATTTTCCTATATTAATTTCTAATAATAAAGCGCCAGGACAGGTGTAATAAAAAAGGAAATTAATTTAATGTTTTATAGAATTAAATGCATAAATCGTTGTTTTTGTTGTATAAATATAAAACTGTATACAGAAATTTATATCTATGATTTGGGAATGCCATAATATAAAAAATTGAAAAAATAAGTTCTGTTATTACTTGACAAGTTCAAAAATAGTAGATATGCTTTAACACGAAACGAACAAAAAATTTGAGATATCTATGACCTGTTAGGTGAGGCTCCTATACAAACACAGGCTATTGCCCAAAAATATCGAAAGATGCCAATGGGTAGAACAGGAATTGTCGGATTAAGGCTCTTCTTAAGATAGCTAAGTGATGAATGATTCATCCTTTACGTTGTATAGTGCCAAAACTCAACTAGGGGGAATGAGCTTTATTTAGCTATGTCTTTTTTAGCAACCTCCTTTAGTTGAATTACTAAGGGAGGTTTTTTATATGCAAAATTTTATTTGTAATAAATCTTTTATAAAAGGGGGGAAGACTAATGATTGATGATATTGATCCCATATTTATTAAGAAATTAGTTTTCCTAGAAGTGGGAAAATGATACCAAGTACCACTGTCCTTAAGGAGGAATTACGATGAAAAAATGCTTACAACAATTATTAGCAACAAAAGATACAAATTTAGTGCAAGAGCTTATAAAAATTCAATCCTATGATATTGCAATGGAAATGAAAGAACTTCATGATAAAGATCAGATATCTTTAATGAAATACTTTCCTGCTGAAAAAGGTGCGAAAATTCTTAGTTACCTTACTCCAGAGGAGCAATATAATATTTACACCAATGTACCTATGGATAAAGGAGAAGAGCTATTAGCTAGGCAATCTATTGATGACCTTGTTGATGTAATTCTTTCAATTCATCGACTTCAGGCTGAAAAACTGATACAACTTTTATCTAAAGAATCTCAACAGAGAATTAGAAGTCTGTTAGTTTTTCAATCTGGAACAGCGGGCAGTTTAATGACCATTGACTATATTGCTGCAAGGGAAAATTGGAAAGTGAAAGATACGCTGTCGCATATTAGAAAAATTGGGGCAGGGGTAGAATCAATTTCTTATATTTATGTTCTTGATACACGTGGTCAGCTAAATGGAATTGTTTCTATTCGTGAATTATTGCTAGCTTCAGATGATAAAACTTTATCATCAATAATGGCATCAGATGTTATTTCAGTCTCAGTGGACCTGGACCAACAGGAAGCTGTACAAAAACTAATGGATTATGATTTATCTGCTATACCTGTAACAACGATGGATAATCGGATGATAGGTATCATAACCTTTGATGATGCAATGGATGTTTTCGAAGAAGAAGCGACTGAAGATATTCAAAAATTAGGAGGAAGCACCCCATTAGATAAGCCGTATTTCGAAACCTCTATTTGGCAAATATACCGTAAACGTATTGGTTGGTTATTACTTCTGTTTGTAGCAGAAGCATATACTGGTTCTGTACTTCGACATTATGAAGAAACCTTGACTCATGTAGTTGCACTGGCTTTTTTTATTCCATTGTTAATTGGAACTGGTGGAAATACAGGTACACAGGTCGTAACTACATTGGTTCGAGCGGTAGCTCTAAATGAGGTGAAATTTAAAGATATATTTCGTGTTATAAAAAAAGAGGCTTTAGTGGGTATTTTACTGGGGGTTACATTAGCCGTGGCGGCATTAATTCGTGCGTACACTTTAGGCGTAGGTACAGAAGTCGCACAAGTTGTAGCTATTACTGGATTGTTCATTGTTATTTGGTCGTCTATTGTTTCATCTGTATTACCCTTGATATTAAATAAGTTAAAGCTGGATCCAGCTGTTATCTCAGGTCCGTTCATTACGACATTAGTCGATGGAACGGGGTTAATTCTGTACTTTACCATTGCAAAAATGTTACTAGGCTTATAAGAAATTTATGTTAAGTTTTTATACCTACGATCGTTCCTATCATCCCTTGTTCGAAGCCAATTCATCTCCCATCTACTCACTGGGCTGTGACCCTTCACGCTCTTTGAGGAAGGAGTCTTCTTGGCTAAAATGATAAAAAAAAAAACAATCTAGGCTTTGTATTATTAATTTTAGGAATTGGGAGTATGATAGGTCTTCAATCTATTGTTAATTTAGGAGGTGTCACAGGAATTTTTTCCCTTACAGGCACTTTTATTCCGTTTATTGGGTTTAATGGAAGTTATTTGATAGCGATAGGAACACTGATAAATATCTCAATTTTCAATAAAATGAACAGGTAATATATTTGCTTGTGGAGGAGAAATGTTAAATTTGATAACAATCTTGATTATAATGGATTTCGGTATATAAATGAGTACGTGGGAGAAAATATATACATCAATTATTTAATGATTTTTTTGCTGAATATGCTCAGTATATGTTCATACTATTATTTATGATTCTTTGGTTAAACAAAAAATATAAAAATAGAACTTGTGTAATTCAAGCTATTATGGCATGCTGTTTTGCTTTTGTATTGAATAGAATTATTGGATTGTTTTTTTATAGAGAACGACCATTTGTTTCTCATTTGAATATAAATCAACTTGTTGAGCATACCGCTAATGCCTCTTTTCCTAGTGACCATGCTACAAGTGCCTTCGCACTAGCTATAACTTTATGCTTATATAAAAAACGTTTAGGGAAAGCGCTTGTATTGTTAGCTTTTTTAATTGCTTTTTCAAGGGTCTGGGTAGGAGTTCATTATCCGCTGGATGTATTAATAGGAGCTGTTTTAGGATCAATGTGGGCCTTCATAATCCATTATATAGTTAAAATAAATTTCAATAATAATTAATGAAGCATCTACACTACTATACTAGCGAAAGGCCATATTATATTCAAAATTTTTGTTGCTAATAAGAGGGAACTTATAAATAAAAATTACTATTTATGGTGAGAATAATACTATTTAAGTGCTATTGCACTTCTGAAACTAATTGAAAATTCCGGTAAATTATAAAAATGTAGTTTTAAAACAAGGGGATTCTATTTATTGGATAGGAGGTAAATTTGTTGAGATCTAATAAAAAATATTTTTATAATCAGGAAGTATTAAGCAAAAATTATAAGATGCTATGTGAAATTGCAAAAAGTGATGTTGAATCAACGTTAGATTTTTTTAAAACAACGTCTCAAGGGCTGTCTCACGAGGAAGCTACTAAGAGGCTTGAAGTGTATGGAGAAAATAAAGTAGTTTCTCAAAAAATAATAAAATGGTATATAACATTATTTAATTCTTTTAGAAGTCCGTTTATTTCTCTTCTAATTATATTAGGGATGTTATCTTTTTTTACCAATGATATAAAAGGTACTATTATTGTGGGAATCATGGTGACGTTAAGCGTGTTAATTCGGTTCATCCAAGAAATTCGTTCTCAGAAGTCTATAGAAAGATTAAAAAATCTTGTATATGAAAAGGTAACTGTTCTCAGGAAGGGAAATATTCCTTATAAAGAAAATAAGAGAACCTTATTGGAGGAAAGTGGAAAGGTACAAATTGGTCTTGAGGATCTTGTACCAGGGGATATTATAGAATTATCTGCTGGAAATATTGTGCCTGCAGATGTACGGATTATCTCATCAGAAAATTTACTTGTAAATCAATCATCCCTAACAGGAGAAGCATTACCCGTTGAAAAATCAAATCAGTATTTCCATATGTACAAAAAACGTAAAATTAGAAAAATCCAAAATCTGATTGAATTAGAAAATCTCTGTTTTATGGGGACTCATATTATAAGTGGTACAGCAAAAGTAATAGTTATAGGTACTGGAACAGATACTTACTTTGGTTCAATAGCAATGAATCAGGTTAAGCTGAACAAGAAATCTGATTCTAAATTCGATAAAGGGGTAAGCAAAGTTAGTTGGCTATTAATTAAATTTATGATCATCATGACTCCTATTGTCATGATAATCCATGGGGGTATTAATGGGAATTGGTATGAGGCTTTTTTATTTGCAATTGCTATAGCAATTGGACTCACTCCAGAAATGCTTCCAATGATTGTAACAGCTAATTTAGCTAAAGGCTCTATTAATATGAGTAAAAAAAAGGTACTTGTAAAACAACTATCTTCTATTCATAATCTTGGAGCTATGGATATTCTCTGTACCGACAAAACAGGCACGTTGACAGAAAATAAGATGGACCTGGTACGCCATACAGATACAAATGGAGAGAAGTCGGATGAGGTTTTAAGGTTAGCGTATATAAATAGTTACTTCCATACAAATTATAAAAATGAAATTGATTTATCAGTTATACGTTATGTAAAAGATAGTAGTAAATATGATCTGTCTCAATACTCCAAAATAGATGAATGCCTATTTGATTTTGATAGAAGAAGAGTTTCAGTTGTTATAGAAAAAAATGCTAACGAACGAATAATGCTTTGTAAAGGTGCAGTTAGAGAAGTTGTATCAATTTGTAGGTTTATAAAAGAAAATAATAAGATAATTCCTATGACAGATGAAATCCAGCGTAGAAATAAACACCTAATTGAACTCTGGCAAGAGCAGGGGATGCGAGTTGTTGCAGTTGCATATAAGCAATTAAATAGTGATAAAGTGGGAAGTTATTCTATAAATGATGAATCAGATATGATACTCGTTGGATATGTAGGTTTTTTAAATCCACCCAAACAATCGGCTATCGCTGCACTTCATACTCTACAAAAGAAAGGAGTACAAGTGAAAATTTTAACAGGTGATAACGAGTCCGTGACAAGAAATGTATGTAGGAAAATGGGCTTGTATATAGGAGAACCAGTACTGGGTTATGAAATTGATAGTCTTCCTGATAAGGTATTAGGAAAACTTGCAAGTAAAACAAGTGTGTTCGCAAAATTAAATCCTAGTCAAAAATTCCGTATTATAAAGGCACTTCAAATGAATGGTCATACAGTTGGGTTTATGGGGGATGGAATTAACGATGTGTTTGCTTTAAAACAGTCTGACGTTGGTGTATCTATCCATACAGCAGATGATATTGTTAAAGAGAGTTCAGATATTATACTTATAGAAAAAGACTTACATGTTTTAGAAGATGCTATAGTGGAAGGACGGACAACGTTTGGAAATATACTGAAGTATATTAAGATGACAGCAAGTTCAAATTTTGGAAATGTATTAAGTTTATTAATTGCTAGTGCATTTCTTCCTTTTCTTCCAATGCTACCAATTCAAATATTATGTCAAAACATACTATATAATCTATCCCAACTTTCAATTCCGTGGGATAAAGTAGACAATGAATTTTTAGTAAAACCAAGAAGTTGGGATACAAAAGATTTATTTCGTTTTATTATTTTTATTGGGCCGATAAGTAGTGTTTTTGATATAATCATTTTTATCGTAATGTGGAATGTATTTGGTGCAAATATTCCTGAGATGCAATCCTTATTTCAAACGGGTTGGTTCGTAGTAGGGTTATTAACACAATTATTAATTGTGCATATGATTCGTACTCAACATATCCCTTTCCTACAAAGTACGGCTGCTAGGCCAGTTTTGATACTTACAGGCTTAGTTATGTTTATAGGGATTTCCCTTCCATTTACCAGTTTAAGTACTCAAATCGGTTTAACTCCAATTCCATTTTATTATTTTCTGTGGTTATTGGGAATTTTAACAATGTATGCTCTAGTTACTCAATTTATAAAGAGAATATACATAAGGAAGTTTAATCGATGGCTATAATATTAAAAAATTCAGTACAATATGGAATAGGCAACGATAAAAACCAAAGGACAACAAAAGAGAGATGTTTGTTGTCCTTTGGTTTTTATTTTTAAATATGTTTTATAAAGAGATATGTATTATATTTCTTTTTTAATTAGAGTATGAATTAAGAAGATGTCTTATTTATTCTATAAAATAATGATGGTGTTTGATACTCGACTAGCCATAATAGCCTCCTTCCATGGAAGAAGAAAGGAAAGAAGCGAGTGACATGACATCTATATCATCTTTAATTTCGTTTTTTTCGATTCCTTCTTTAATAAGAGATTCCATTAGAACTACTGTATTATCATATCCTTTTGCAGCTGCAGCATGTAATTCAGGGAAAACATCTGTACTTTCAATTGCAAAATTAAGTAAAGGACAACCACCGGCTATTGGAGGATTGTTGGCCGCATTTTGGTATACAAGGAAGATGGCGATGATTTTATCTATAACATTCTCTTTATTTTCTATAGCCGCATAAAAATGTTTCCATATGATTTCTCCACCTTTATCAAATGCAGCCAATGCAATTTCTTCTTTACTTTTAAATCGGCGATAAATAGCGCCTTTAGGCAGAGAAACGGCGTCCATGATATCTTGAATGGATCTACGGGAAATCCCTTGTGTATTAAATAAATATAAAGCTGTTTCAATTATTTTTTCTTTTACTTTATCAACTTTAGTCATAATTTATATTCTTCTCAAATTGAATAATTCAGTATTATCGACCTCTGAATCCTTAAATTTTTTGCTATATTTTTAATAGAAGTTTTTTATATCATTTGCTGCTAAATATGTTTATTCCAAAATGATAAATATGTAGTAAATCATGAGTTTCTTGCTTCCCTCATGCTGCAAAAATTAAATGATGCTTTCATATTATTATATATGTAGTCGTTCGTGTTACATAGTATAGTTGTTATCTGAAAATATACAGTTTATCCTAAGGCTTGAAGTCCATCGGGTGCTTAGTTTGAATATATAGTGACTATCTTACAAAAATGTAATGTTAGCGTAATGTTAATAGATTTTGGCAGTAAAAAGATTGGGATATAATTTTTTTGAGAAGAAATATGAGGTGAATAATATGAAACGAATAATGCTTCTGTTTAGTGTTTTTGTGATATTTACTGTGTTTTTATCGGGTTGTAACTTAAACCGACTTGGTACAGATAAATATTATGTTCAAATTAATAAGGATGGCGAACAATTAAAAGAGAAAAATGTTAATGGTGATACGACTTACCAATATAAATTGTCCGGATTTGATAAGGACGGTAAGGAAAAGGAAATGGAGTTTACAGCATTAAAAAATCTTCGTAAAGAAGCATTTTTACTTATATATTACACTGAGGAAAAAGGTGTGAAATCTTGGGAAGAGGTTAAGAAAGACGACCTCCCTTCAAAAGTAAAAGAAAAACTAAAGGTGAATTAACATATAAAACATGCCATTGTTAGAGAAATATATCCTCTATTTCTTTTGCTTTTACAGGGATAAACACGCAATTTTGAGATGCTTTAAGTACTAAGAAGGTTTAACTTTGTTTATGTATTTGTCGAAGCTTAATGGATTTCGTAATGGTTATGATATAATAAAATTCAAGTACAATAAGGGGGATTAATTAAATGATTTTTCAAAGCATGATAACAGCTATTATAGAAAAATTACAAGATACGGTGAATCCCTATTGGATAATTGTGTTTGGATCAACGGCTGAGAATAGAGAACGGGAAGATAGTGATATTGATATAGCTTATGTAAGTGATACAACTTTAGGGAATTATGAACGTTTTTTATTAGCACAGGAGTTAGCTAACATTGTTCATAGAGATGTTGATTTAGTTGATTTATCCGAAGCTTCTACAGTTTTTCAAGCTCAGATTATACATACAGGAAAGACAATTTTTTGTTCTGATGAAGAACGGAAAATTATTTTTGAAATGAAAACTTTAAAAATGTATTCAAAATTGAATGAGGAACGCAAGATAGTATTCGATGATATAAAGAAAAGAGGTTCAATATATGAAGAATGAGGTTATTTTGAATAAAATTTCCACAATAGAGCGTTGTATAAAAAGAATCCAAGATGTGTATGGAAATGAACCGGAAAATTTAGAGGATTATACAAAGCAAGATTCAATAATATTAAATATACAAAGAGCTTGTGAAGCGAGTATTGATTTAGCAATGCATATTGTTGCTGGGAAAAAACTGGGGCTACCTCAATCTAGTCGAGAAGCTTTTGATTTATTGGTTACAGCAGGACTACTTAGCGCAGAGCTGGCAAATAAGTTAAAGGCGATGGTTGGATTTCGAAATATCGCTGTACATGATTATCAAAGTGTAAATTTAGATATTGTTCGGCAAATTATTGAAAAACACTTAACTGATTTTAAACTGTTTACAAAAGAGGTTATGGGGATATTAGAATTTTAGGCAAAGGAATAGACTAATTAAGCTGGGATAAAGTAAAAAAGAGATCTAATAAATAGGTCTCTTTTTTACTTTCGAAAAAATTAAATAAAAACTAGTTTCTATTCCTCACCAATAAGTACACTAAAATAAATACTATTTGGACATTCTAGCATATTAGCTACTTTTTCATACCTATTTCGTTCCTCTGGCCGTTAACAAATACTAAATATAATTTATAACATTGTTCAGATTGTAAATGAATTATCACATATTGCCAATACATATGTGGATAGCAGTAGTAATGTAGAGACTAGTATGAAAGAGCAAGAAATGTATGTACAAGAAATTGCAGAACTAGCAACATCATTAAGTTGGCTATCACAAGAGTTACAAGAATTAATTGGAGAGTTTAAAATTCAATAAAATTAATAAGTATCAGATTAATTTTATTGAAAAAACTTTTTTAAATTTGAATTTAATAATGTAAATCACATGCTTACTTAAATAAATATAAATTTTGCATATTTAATTGGAAATAGAGCATGATATTACCAATTAAATGGAGGTGTGTTAGAAATGCAAATTCGAGAAAATAATAATTCAAACGAGATTTTGGTAGCAGCGGCAGCAAGTGCAATTGAGCAAATGAAGTATGAAATTGCTCAGGAGTTTGGCGTTACACTTGGACCAGATTCAACATCACGAGCAAATGGTTCAGTAGGTGGAGAGATTACGAAACGTTTAGTTCGTATGGCGCAAGAGCAGTTATCTGGTCAATATAAAATTCACTAAAGTTAAAGGTATATCCCATTGAAGGGATATACCTTTTTAATTTTCTTTTAAAGAGGATTGTTAAAATTTTTATTGTTGGTTAAGTTTAGAAACTGTAAATTTAGCTGTGAAATTCATTTTCTTCATGTAAGAAGAATTTACTCCTGCTTGAAATTGTACAGAAATATTACCGTCTTTTTGTGCTTTGAATACGCGACCATATGGTGAATTAGCATTGTATGTGCCAATTACTTGATCATCTGCATCAAAGACTGTATAAGAAATTGGGAACCCGGAATTTTGTACAAAGACCGTAAGTTCTTCTCCTTTATTAAGATTAAATGATTCTTTTTGAGAAACTTCATAGGAACTCATAGAGTAATATTTTGTAACTTCTTGAATGTCTAAATTTGTAGTTGCCGCACTCGCTTTAGATGCCTCTGCTCCTGGTAAATTCATACCTGATAATACTGCAATTCCTAATGCCCCTGCTAAAATAACTTTTTTCATAATGCTAGTTCCTCCTTTAATATATTGTGAGATTTGAAAAGGAAGTGAAAATATCACCTCTTGAAACCATTATAGTTACAACGAGAATGATTTTCAATGAGATTTGATATGTAATTTTGCATACATAAGATGTCGATATACGGTAATCTATCCGAAGTTTAAAGTATTGTTAAAAGAAGGATAGGACAAATTTTTAAAACTATGAATGGGATGGTAGCTGGTTTTTACATACGTTGGTTTTATCCGTGGATATTTTTTGTTTTTTATTGTGAATTGTATGTAAATAAACACTCAGATGTTGATAAATTTGTATAATTCGGAATTATTAAACAAAAAAATAAAGGGTTATATGCTATAATAAAGCTGCAATAAGGTTCAGCATCCTAATCTTATTGTGTATATTTAGCCTATGTATGTCGTTTGTATTAAAAATAAGAAGCCTCTCAAAAAGAGGCTTCTTATTTTTTGTATGGAGGGGGATTACAGATGATTGATTATTATCAAATCTTTTTATTTACTATGGCAGGTATTGCCTTGTTTTCTTATATACAACATGCTGGAAAACCAACGAAAAGAAACAAACGGAAATTCTTTGTTGTAGTATTTTTATTTTTCCTTTTGAATTATTTATTTCTTAAATTTGTGTAGGTAAATGTAAGAGGGAATACGTTTTTTGTTCTAAAATTACAGTAAGAAGAACTTTTAAGACAAAACAGGGGTACGGGAAAAAGTCCAATAACTGTCATAATTTCTGTGAAAGTTTAATAAATTAGTATGTAATAATTCAACTATAGGGTTATTTGAATGTAATGAAGGTAAATGAATAGTTGAGTATGAAATTATGAGATTGTGTATTCAATTGTTCATTTTAGTTATACGTGTTTAGCCTTCACTTATATCCATGCTCTTAATATAGTAAGAAATTCAATAGGAGGGGACTAGTAGTATGAATAAAAAAATTCTAGGGCAGTTTAGAAAAATGGCTACAAATAAAAAAGGATTAAGTGCTGCTGCAGTAGCAGTGGGAATTATGAGTACAACTCTTATTCCTCAAAATGCCTATGCACATGGGTTTGTTGAAAAGCCAGGTAGCCGTGCAGCTTTATGCAGTCAAAATTATGGAGCGCTGAATTCAAATTGTGGAAATATAATGTATGAACCGCAAAGTTTAGAAGCTCCTAAAGGATTCCCACAGGGTGGACCAGCAGACGGGAAAATTGCTTCAGCAGGAGGCCTGTTTGGTGGGATTCTTGATCAACAAACAGCTGATAGATGGTTTAAGAATACGATTAAAAGCGGAGAAAATATCTTCACTTGGAAATACACAGCTCCTCATTCAACAAGTCAATGGCACTATTACATCACAAAAAAGGGATGGGATCCAAATAAACCTCTAACAAGAGCAGACTTCGAGTTAATTGGTACTGTAAAACACGATGGTTCTAAAGCAACTAATAATTTATCACATAAAATCAATGTACCAACTGATCGTAGTGGGTATCATGTTATTTTAGCTGTTTGGGATGTAGCTGATACTGTAAACGCTTTCTATAATGTGATTGATGTGAATCTAATAAATGATGAAAAACCAGATAAAGAGGCACCAACCCAGCCATCTGAATTAAAAGTAATAAAAGCTACTTCAAATAGTGTAGAACTTAATTGGAAACCTGCAACAGACAATGAAGGGGTGAAAGAATATCAAGTGTTACGTAATGGGGAGTTAATTAATACTGTAGTCGGTACAAGTATAATTGATAAAAAATTAAGCCCAAACACAGAATATACGTATACAGTAAGAGCAGTAGATGCTGCAGGGAATATATCTGAGGAAAGTGAAGCACTAGTTATTAAAACAACAGAGGAAAAACCAGATACAGAAGCACCGACCCAGCCTAAAGGATTACACAGTATGGGAACCACTACGAGTAGTATTGATTTAATGTGGGGTCCATCGGAGGATAATGTAGATGTGAGCCATTATATTGTATACAGAGAAGTTGGAGGGACCATGAAAGAAATAGGTACTGCTAATACAACTTCATTTATGGACAAAGATTTGCAAGCGAATACAGCATATAAGTATGTTGTATCTGCTGTCGATACATCAGGTAATGAATCAATGAAAAGTGATGCCATCACAGTTATAACAAAAGGACAAGAAAACTCTTATGAACAATGGGATGCGCGTAAAGCGTATAAAGCAGGAGATAGAGTAGTTCATGAGAATAAGGTGTATGAGGCAGTTCAGAGTTATCAAGGGAATGGAGATTCAAATTGGATTTTTGCATTGTCATTATGGAAAGAAGTAAACTAATGCTGTAAATAGTGAATCCCTTTAGTGTTTAAATAATGGGACAATTATAAGAGAAGGTATTCCTATTTTTTAACCCTTAATATTGTTTGAATATCAATTTCTGCATCTTCAATACCTATTAATAGCGAACGTAACCTAAAAATAAAACTATTATTCAAAGTACCTAATACGAATTAAAAGATTAGGTACTTTGAATAAATATTTGATAGATAATAAAAACAATAAGATATGAAGCAACCTTATGATTTAATTTGCTAATGTAATTGGCGCTGTGTACATTGTATCAACGTGTCCATCAGCATGTGTTACTTTAATTTTCATGCGATATGTTCCTGGTTCAGAAATTGCTCCACCATTGCCAGTCTCAGCATCAAAATCTTCATATACATTTGTTCCAGCTGGTAATAAGGAACCATAGTGAAAATCAGCGTCATAATAATCCCAACCAGTATCGTAGTGTTTTTCAAAAGATGCTGTGTAATGTACATCATATGCATTATCATTTGTTGCTCGTAGAATGATATTTTGTCCCAGTCTATATTTCGTATCTGAAAGTTGAATTGTGAAATTATTTAATGTTTCTTTAGGACCGCAAATGTAACGACAATATTCGCTCGCCCCATCAGCATGAGCTTTCGGTGTTTCCACATTCATTGCTGCTAAACTGCCAAGAGCCAATGTTCCCGCTAATAATACTTTACTAAATGTTTTCATTTGAAATTCCCCCTGAGTATGTTTTTAATTCATTCAACAGATGTCACATCAAGTAGTTTTATAACATTAAGCAAATTGAATGCTCTTTTTTCTTGAGTACATTTGCTACCAATCTTCCATCTTGTAGTAATTCAATCTGTACATAAAATTTCATGGTTTTAAATTCTATATATGTATCTTAATGTACATGGAATAGATTCTTTAATATTTTGATGACACGTTTGGTTTATTTACTTGTATCACCTCGTCATTACCGTTTATTGGTAAAAAGATAATGTCATTATACATAATATTGGAATCTACTGACAAGAGCTAATAATTTTGATCTAGTCATTTACAGGAAAGAAAATTATTAAATTAGGACGGTGTTCAAAACGAAGATAAAAACATTTGAAATGTGTGAGAAACGATTTGCAGAACAATTAGAGCACAAGTACTGTGGGAGTTTATAAGTGCTGTAACAGAAGAGAATATGAAGCAGAAGCAAGAATTAGAGTCTACACCAGGTTTATTAGTAGATCTATTTCAACTTGTAAAAGAAAGAATTCAAATTTAAAAGATGAAAAGGAGTATAACCAAATCTTCTGTAAAGATAGAAGCTAGTATGTTAGATAAATATAGATAATTTATGGAAGCGTATGTAAGATTAATTAATCATAAATTTGTTATTTCTAATTAGTTATAGAGCTTTCATCTGTTCTAAAAGAATTAAATTATTTTGTTCAATCATCTTTGCCACTGTTTCAAAGTAAGCTTCCAAGAACTTTAACCTGCTTCTCTTTAGGAAGCAATTGAATTATGTTTTTCATCTCTTTACACTCTTAAATTGTTGCAAAGATTTGTGTATTCAAGTATACCTAAAGTCGCTAACGAGCGTGTCTAGTCCTAGGATTTCCATGCATACATCCTCTTTCCTCTACTGATAATATGATAGAGGAAAAGAGATTCCTATAGTGATTTGGTAGGGCTTCTATTTTGTTAAATAATATGTTATTTACGAGGCGGAATGTTATTGAGCATGAATGTGATAGGGTTTTAATAGATGCAAAGGGGGGAAACATACTTTTGGAATTCAAGAGAAAACGAAATAGAAAGGGGATTTAAGGAAATTTAAAAGGCCTTGTCATTATAGACAGGGCCTTTCAAAAAGGGACACAATTGACAACTGAAGGTGACTTCATATTACCATTTTTGGTATTTAAATTCCAGGTATCTATGTTGAGAAATAAAATGATTATTTTGTAGAGTGTGAGATGGGGGATACTGCTTATCAATTTTTCAGGACGGGAAGGCAAAAGCAGAATTTTTTATTTGCTTTAAACAAAGGATAGGAGAAGTACTTTTGCTTAGCAAAGCGTGTTAAATATAGATCAAATTTATGTGAAAACTGTTTTCAGGATAGGTTTCCTTTTTGCTTTAAGAAGAGAATACATTTTCTCAACAGGACAAATCGTAATTATCTATAAGTACTATTTATAAGGATAATAAGAAAAATAGAAATTAATAATAAAGGAGAATGCGAAATGAAAACAGTAGTAACTGATAGAGATCTAGCTGAAATCCGCGAAGAAGACGTAGATGTTTTAAAAGTAATGGCACATCCGGTACGATTACAAATTGTAAATGAATTAATGCATCATAAAATGTGTAATGTTACGCAATTAACGGAAATATTAAGACTCCCACAATCTACTGTTTCACAGCATCTTTCAAAATTAAGGGGAACCGTACTTCGTGCAGAAAGAAAGGGATTAGAGATGCATTATTATATAGATAATGTTAAGGCTCGTCAGATTGTTGGAATTTTAGGCTTGTAGGTTAATAAAAAGCAAAAAAGTTTCCTGTTATTAAGTAGGGAACTTTATATAAATAATAATTTTATTTTATGAGGATTACTGTGTAAATAAGAAAATATTGTCCATAGAATTTCTGTACCTCTCAAAGGAGTGTAATGAAATAAAATCTACTAATTTGTTTTCAATAGAGCTTATAATTATGTTATTAAATATTTTTTTGGGTACCTATATTGATGGAATTTAGCTAATTCATAGGAAGATGTGGAGTAGGTTTATTATTTTCTTTATAAATAATAAACCTACTGTATTAACTGAGTTTTCTTATAAGAATTATAACAAATTATTTTAGTAATAAACAGACTTGAAGTCACTTCCTAATAAATCGTAAAATTTACATGTAAGGTAAAAACAGGAATATTTGGAGGTTGTTATGAAAAGGTTATTAGCAAAATCATTATTAGGTATTTCAGCATTTTCTCTATTAACTACATCATTTTCTATGAGTACGCAAGCAGCGACTCATGAATTAGATAATGTACCGGTTATTAGTGTAGAAACAGTAGAAGATAGTAAAATTGAAGTGGCAGAATTTAATCAAGTAGAACGATTTGCATTCCCATTAGCCATTCCTGTGATTATTTGGGGTGCTAGAGGTGCACAAGTAGTTCATAAGGTATGGAAAGCAGGTAAATTAGTTACAATTGGATCTGCTGTTGGTATTTCTGGAATGAAAGCACAAGATGTCATTGGTAAATATAAAAAAGGTGCTATTAATAAGGAATTTCCAGGCTCAATGAAAAATAAAACTGTGAAGGAGATTGAAGATTTAGCTAAAAAAGGAAATAAAGATGCGAAAAAGGCAAAAAAATTACTAACAGATAAGAGATTTAACAAGGGTGATAATAGAAAATGAGTATAATTACTAAAAGTGATATTTTAAATACAGTAGATTCATTTTTTTCTTATGAAAGACCTACGGATAAATCATCAGTAAAAATCTTAAAGCCAAATGAGAGGTTACTATCTTTAAAGCAACATAGTCAAGAAGATAATATAGATAAAATTTGGTATACCGAGTTTCAAAAATTATACTCTAATAATGCAGTTGTTAATTGGACGGATTTACCTAATAGCCAGTGTTTAGAGTATAAGGTTTTAGCTCACAGTAATCAGAAAATTTTAGATGATGATATTGAGTTAATTAAATTATTAGGTGGAAAAAGAGTGGATTTAAGGATCTTTATTAGTTTACTGGGAAATTATTATTACTGTATGTTAGAGGAAACTAGCTATATTAAAGAAACAGATGAATGGAATTTCAATAATATAAGTGATAGTGGACAATACGTTAAACTTCTAGAAGAGGCTAAAATTTTTATGGATAAAAAAGGGTTTAATTATATCTCTAAAGAGTTATTAAATACTACATTAGAAGGTATAGAAACAGAATATATTTCTTGTAATAAGCTCACTTTATTTAATTGTTTATTCTCTGAATTTGAATCTATAGATTAATAATTAGCATGATAGCTTTCATTCTGATTATTAAGTTATAAGAAGCTTTCATTAAACAATATTAATTATTAGATTACTGTCAAATAGATATATAGATTAAAAAACCTTCCCTAATGGAAGGTTTTTTAATGCTAAATTTAAGTGGGATGGGAATAATATGTAAAAACCTGATAGTATAATATATAATTTTAGGAGAGTAAAAAATACAGGAGAGACCAATTGAGTTATCCATTAAAGGAGATTGCTACATGAATAATTGTAATCAATGTGGGACAGAAATAATTATGCAATTGCAAGATAGATATAGAGAATATTGCCCGAAATGTGAAATGCCTATGCCAAGTAGCTTATTGTATTTGCTCATGAAAAATTGTATATCTTTTGTCCACAATATGAGCTAGATGATTGGGGACAAAAGAAGTCGGTAGACATATATATTAAGACGAATCTGATTGAAAATAAGGATAGGAACAAATACATGATTGTTGTTTCTTTTCATAAAAGGAATAAACCAGTCACTTATCTTTTTAGGTAAAGATAAGTGACTAATGGTTTTAGAATGAGGGAGGATTTTTATGTTGGTTTTATGTGAGTGTTGTCGAGATATGGTGAATTATTCTACAAAAGATGTTCCAAAAATGACAGTCATTAGAGGGAAGCAATATCATTACGTGGGTAAAGAAGCAAAATGCGGAGAGTGTAAATCTGAAATATTTGTTTCTGACATTCATGATTATAATTTAGAACAATTAGATCATGCATATAGGCAACAGGAGCAGTTAGTTACTATCTCTGAAATAAAAGAGGTTTTAGAAAAATATAAGATTGGAAAACGTCCATTGTCTTTACTTTTAGGTTGGGGTGAAGTTACCTTAACAAGGTATGTAAATGGGGATATTCCGACAAAGCAGTACTCGGATATATTGAAAAGATTAAGTAGGGATCAATCTTTTATGCTAGATATTCTGGAAAGAAATAAAGGTTTAATTACGCAAAAAGCATATAGGGTTTCTAAAGAAGCGATTGTAAAGCTGCAGGGAAATGAGAATTTTACTTCTACACAGACTACGAAAATTGAGGCAGTTGCTAATTATTTGCTATATAAAAATGATGATATTACTCCTTTAGCTCTTCAAAAGCTTTTATACTATGCGCAAGGATTTTGTAGGGTGTTTACTGGAACATATTTATTTGAAGATGATTGTGAAGTAGGAAGTCACGGCCCGGTATATCGAGTTATTTTTGATAAATACAAAGGATATCAGTACGACAATCTTGAATTCAATTATGATAGTACAAATCAGTTAACTCAAATAGAAAAGGAACTATTAGATTATGTAGTTAATACTTTAGGCTGTTATAGTGGGAAGAGTTTAGAAAAAATGATTCTATTTAACTTACCATGGGAAGTAGCTGATCTAGAATTAGAAGATAATAATTCTGGTAAACCTATCATGGAAAAAGAGGAGATAGATAATTGTTTTAATACAATGAAACAGGCATATAATTTAGTTACTATTTCTGATATTAAACAATATAGTATAAGGGTATTTGAAAATATAAACAATTAATTGTTGTAATTATATTATTTTTAATATGATTGATATATCGATTTTTTTACTGTTAACCAAACCCCTGTAAAGGTATTAAAAGATAGTAATAATTACAAAGGATAAGGAGTACAGAATATAAACACTTTTAACATGATGTAAATATGCATATTAAATAAAATGTAAAGTAAATTAATACATTATATGGTAAAATGATATATGTGAATACGCCTTATGAAGTAAATTTTATGCTTTGGACCTTTAGCTCAGCTGGTTAGAGCAAACGGCTCATAACCGTTCGGTCGTAGGTTCGAGTCCTACAAGGTCCACTTATAAACAAGGAGAAAGCACTCATTTGAGTGCTTTCTCCTTGTTT
>NZ_JASHJA010000031.1:0-42523 GCF_030733445.1 Bacillus sp. MMSF_3353 | reverse complement strand
TTCTAACCGCAAGGACTGCGGGGTTAGCCTAATCAATTAGAGTTCGATAGAACTCTTTACTTAGGAATCCCCCACTTTCACTTCTAAACGAAGTGAAAGTGGGGGTAGTTCAAGCGTTTTTACGTTTTAAGAAAATAACTCCACCAACAATTAACAGTAATGCACCTGCAGCCATAGAGATCCAACTTGTAAGGTCAGCACCTGTTTGCGGTAACCATCCAATTTTAGATTGAATTTCTTTCTTAGGTTGTGGTTGTTCTTTTACTTGCTCTTTTGGTTGTTCTGAAGTTGGAGTATTTTTATCTTGATGTGGCTGTTCTGGTTTTGGTTGTTCCGGTTTTACTTCTTTAAATTTCACCGTTTGACCCTTATCTTCGATGTCAACGTGAATAGCTACCAAGACATTATCTTGATACAATTCTTCAAACACTACCACTTCTTTTCCTTGTAATGCAGAAGCATTAAATGTGAAATCGAGTGTGATAGAACCATTTTTCTCTTTTGGAGTAAACTTAGATTCTACTGTTACTTCTTTACCATCAACTAATAATGGTTTTTTTGTTGCTTTATCCATTAGTTTACCTTTTACTACGTACTCTTTACCCACGATTAAGTCTTTGTATTCCACTTTATCTTGGATTGTTACAGTTTTAGAAGCGTCTAACTCTTTAGAACCATCAGCTTTATTTGTAGCTGTCGTTTTAACAGAAGGCTCTACAAATCGAACTGTTTGACCTACATCGTTAATATCAGCGTGAGTTGCTATTACTTGACCTTCATGTAATAATTCTTCAAACACTACTACTTCTCTTCCTTGCTGTTCAGCACCAACAAAAGTAAAGTCTAATGTTACAAAACCATTCTTTTCTTTTGCAATAAACTTAGTCTCAGCTGTTACTTCTTTACCATCAATTAATAATGGTTCATTAATAGCTTTGTTCATTAATTTACCTTTTACAGTGTACTCTTTACCAACAACTAAGTTAGTGTACTCCACTTTATCCTGGATAGTGATAGAATCCTTTGAATGAATCTCTTTTCCACCATCAGCTTTGTTTGTAGCAGTTGTTTTTACTGATGGCTTAACGAACTTAACTGTTTGACCTTTATCATTAATATCAGCATGTGTAGTAACAACTTTTCCGTCTTTCAGTAACTCTTCGAATACTACTACTTCTTTTTCTTCTAAACCAGTTGCATCAAAAGTGAAATCTAATGTAATAGAACCAGCTGCTTCTTTTGGTGTAAACTTCGTTTCAGCAGTTACTTCTTTACCATTTACAACTAATGGTTTATTAGTCTTTTTATCCATTAATTTACCTT
Organism: Bacillus sp. MMSF_3353; assembly: GCF_030733445.1. NCBI lineage: Bacteria > Bacillati > Bacillota > Bacilli > Caryophanales > Bacillaceae > Bacillus > Bacillus sp. MMSF_3353. The sequence goes on along the minus strand of NZ_JASHJA010000031.1, from coordinate 41,200 downwards.
TTAAATTGTACTCTTTACCTACTTGTAGGTCTTTGTACTCCACTTTATCTTGAATTGTTACAGACTTAGAAGTGTGCATTTCTTTTGTACCATCTTTTTTATCAGTTGCTGTTGTTTTAATTGAAGGAATCTTCTCATCTTTGACGATATGTTTAATTATTTGACCATTCTCTTTGATTTCAAAAGAAAACGTCTCTTCATTTAAAATGTAACCGTTTGGTGCAATAGTTTCTTTATATGTGTATTTTCCAAATGGTAGCTTTTCAAATTTAGCGATACCTTTATCATCTGTTTTACCTTTTACTACTTCTTTTCCTGCTTCGTTATAAATCGTAAATTCTGCATTTGGAAGCTTATTGTTTCCATCCGCAACATCTACCTTTGTAATTTCCAGATCACCTTTGATAAGATGATTAACTGCTAATAGCTCAATAATTTTTCCATGTTCCTTTATTTCGAACACAATTGGTTCTTTAACAAGAACGTAACCGTTTGGAGAAGTCTTTTCTACAAATGAATACTTACCATACGCTAGATCTTTAACGTTAATTTCGCCATATTTATCTGTCTTATATTCGCCAATTACTTTTCCACTTGCATCTTTTAACTCGAATACTGCACCTTCTAATTTTTTACTAATATCTTCGTTATCTACTTTTAGTAGTTTTACACTACCTTTTACTTCGGTGTTTTCTACTGTAAAAGTCAGTGTTTTATTGTGTTCTTTAATTTCAAAAGGATACTTTGTTTTATTTCCAATATATCCATTTGGTGTTTTTGTCTCTAAGAAATAATACTTCCCAAATGTAAGGCCTTCAACATTTGCAATTCCATTTTCTTTTGTTACTGCCTTTTTCACTTCTTTTCCATCTTCAGTAAAAACAGTGAATTCAACATTAGGTAGCACTTTACCTGAATCACTAAGTTTTTTTATTTCAATGTTCCCTTTTGCCTTGTTGTTTACTATTTGAACAACCCCTGTTTCTCCTGTCTTAACCTCAATAGTTTGTGGTTTATCACCTAAAACATAGCCTGTTGGCGCTTTTATTTCTTTTACAGTATAAGTACCAATTGGTAGGTTATTTAATCCTGCCGTACCATCAGCACCAGTCGTGATTTTTCCAACTGATTCATTATTTGCATTAAAGACCTCAAATACTGCACCAGCTAATACTTCTCCATTTTCTCCAACCTTTTTAATTTTTAAAGCACCAGCAGCTTCCCAATTTACTGCAAGGTCACTACTAAGCTTTTCTTCATTTCTTTCTAGTAATACTGTAGCATTCTGAACAGTATCCGTACCGCGGTAAGCAATTGCTTGAACTTTTGTTAAGTTTGCAGCAACACTTAGATTAAATTCACCTGTTTTTGTATTTTTAGGAATTTGGATACGGAATTTCTCTCCAACTGACAGTTGATCTTTCACTTCACCATTTTCACTAACAATTTTTACTCCATTAGGTGCATTTTTCGCTACTACTTTATAAGAACCACTCTTAGCATTTGTTTGTACTGTATATAGATTCGTTTCGAAGAACTCACCTTTTAATTCTGCTTTTTGTTTTTCAGCTGGGATAACATTCATATAGATATCTTGTGTATCGCCGCTATTATTAGCAGCATTGATAATTGCCTTAGCCGCTTTTTCAACATTTTTATTTTCATGTTTCAGTTCATTTACATCAAGTTGACCTAATGCATTCCAAACTGCAAGCTGAGTCGCGTAATGTGCTTCATTCTGATTAGCTACTCCTAGCTGCTCAACATTTTTTTGTGGGAAACCGTTTAATAGGACCCTATATACTACATTATCTGTTTTCCCCATTTCAGGAAGATCTTCACCATTTGGTGATTTTAGTCCCAGAGTTAAGCAATAAGCAATTTGACCACTTGAATTTTTAATCATTTCAGTTCGAATGTACTTGCCTAAACTATTACTATAACTCCAGTTCATTGAATATTTCTCGTGCGTCATAACCTCTGCACTAGCCCTTGGTAAAAACACATTAAGGCATAATGCTAGTACTGATAATAATGTAAAAACTCTTATAATAACTCTCTTACCCAATTTTGAAACCTCCCTAAAATAAATTAATCCGATTGTATATCGCAATATCTAAAACATTCACGACCAACCCGAGTATCATTATAAAACAACAAATTACAAATATTAAATGCATTTAATAAAAAATTCGAAAAATTTACACATTTTAATGTTTTTCAAGTTTTCAAATGAAATTACTATATACAAATCTCAAAACACGCCCACAATTAACAAAACAAATATGTATGTTAAGTATGTTAATAGCAGTTCTTTTACTCAAGTTATTAATTTTCCACATTTTTTTAGCTAGCGGAATAGGCAGATTTAATTCCCCTGTTCTTCATTCTGCTAGGGCTCAACAATAATTATGAAAACTAAATTTCAAGTCTATTTGTAGGTACTACAGTCTCAAAAACTCGGAAAAGGAGGCACTAAAATAATGAGGAAAGTAATTTAAGTTTTAGGTATCACTCTAGGATTGGTAGCCGTTTTTCAGATTTAGTTTTACCTCAAACAACATTACTCAAAATGCTGAACATGGGGAAACATTTTAATACTTAAAAAGAGCCATACAATCTGGCTCTTTTTTCATGACATTACTTTGCCTTTTATGGGGGGAATATTTGGTGTATACGAATCAGCACGCTTTAAAATCAATTTATTGCTTGCAGCGGCTTCCATTTGTTGCAATTGTCGCATCCGTTGTAGTAATGCTACAGTATCATAATTTATGAATCCCCCACCCTTTGTAAACAATATTTACTTCTGTCTTTCTACTTCCAATTTGTTACCTTTATTATCTACCATTCTTAAAGAACCTGCTCTGAGAAACTCAACTGTATAATCTACTACCGCATTCATTTGTCTAGCATCTATCTTCTTACCGTCTTTAACAAATTCAGTAGGAATCATAGTTACTTGCTTCTTGTCTGCATTATATAACCATGTACCTGTCATATGGTTATCTTCATAAGAAGACTTACCAGTATCATCATAGGCCGTGAATGAATTATCTTCTCTAAGGTCTAAACCTTTATGAAACTCAGAACCTCTGTAACTACCCCACGTGCCAAATAACTCTTTACCGTCTGCGGATAATTGCACATTATCATCATCGGACTTAGAAGTTGAAGGAGTATCAGTTTTTGCCCCTGTACCGAAACCAAGATCGTTTGCTTTTTTTACTGTAGCATCTTCAACTGGTTTGAAACCAGTTTTCCAATAACCATTACCTTCTCTGATTAAATCCATTGTTTCTTTTGCTTTTGATTTATCTATGTCTTTAGCATTCGTTTTTGCCATCTTAGCCTGAATTGCATATGCCTTACTATAACAGTCTACCGCCTTTAATATTTCTTTATGTGAGTCTTGATACTCTTTAGGCGCTTCTATTTTATTAAACTTAGTAATAGTCTTTTGTAACTCAGCTTCTTCTTTTACTAACCCTTTTACTAATTCCTTTTCGTCCTTCGTTTTATCTAATGCTATCTCAGTTATAGAAGAAATTTTATTCATTAATTCAGAAGATAAACCCGTCATACGAACTGGATACTGCTCTTTTGATAACTTTTCCTTAGTTTCTGATTTAGACTCTACTTTTTCTTTTGGCTTTGCGTCTGTTTTATCGGTACCACAACCTGCCAATAGCATAAATGGTATCGCTAACGTTACTAGTTTCTTTGCTTTCACGATGCCCCATCCCCTTAGAAAAAATTGTATATAATTAACATATTGTACCATAACATAATTTGTATAAATAAGATAGAAATTTTACCCATCATTAATTAAAATGTAGACTCTACATAAAAAAAGCACTTAAACATTAAATAGCTGTTCGAGTGCCTTATTTCTTCCCTATTTTTCATGTAATTTAAAAAAGAGTCTCCAATTAAAGCGAATGCTGCCCCTGCTGCTACATGAGTCGGTCCTCTCAAATATATCCTCCTTTCTACTATTCAAGCTTTATCTTAACAGTTGGCGAAAATATAATATCCTTTCACCCAGCGCTCTTTTAACCATCTCAGTTTATATTCCATGCTTGGTGTATGAGTTGCTGCAGAATCCATTAAGTTATATCTATCTATAATCTCCAAACATCTAATAGGGTTTGTTAAAGTATTTAGAAATTCCAAGTCCTCGCTTTCGAGAGACTTCCATACAATTCCTTTAAAATTAATTGGCAGCAGTTCTAATATCATATCTCTATCCAAACCTGATGTTTCTAAGAAATTTTGAAGATGCGAGAGAGATAAATAACTCCAGTTTGTACTTTGGTATTCTTCCCCTAAAAATGTATATCGATCTAAGTCATTACAATTTAATTCATAACTCTTTATTGCTTCTATTCCCCATTTCATCTTTTTCCCCCACAATCACTATTTCCGTACTCAACCGATAGTTATGTTCACGAATCCCTATTATTAAAAAAGATCCAAGCATCAGTAATACGCTCAGATCTCTGTTTAATAATTAGATTAAATAAAACTTTATTAGCCTCTTTTTAGAAAAGTGAACTACCCGCCACTTAAGATCCTAACGGACTGTTTGAAGTGGGGGCTTCTCGGTTAGTCGTTACTTTTGGTAGCTAACGAATTCGTCCTAAGACAGCCGAGCTAACTCCCTTGTTCCAAGGGTTATTTTATTGCTATCTATGCTAACACCAATAGGCGTATTGCTTCATTTTTGATATTGATAGCTGCGTTATAATCTCTATCGATATTTACACCGCATATACAAGAATAAACTCGCTCAGACAATGACATATTTTTCACATTTCCACAACTGCTACATGTTTTTGTGGAAGGAAACCATTTGTCTATTTTCACAAGCTGTTTGCCTTGTTCATTTAGTTTATAAGCTAAGAAAGAAGTGAACATACCCCAAGCATTATCAGCGACGCTTTTTCTAAAATGAAGTGCTTGCGATATTCCCTTCATATTTAGATCTTCAATAGCTACAACATCAAAATAAGTAGCTAACTCTTTAGACTTATGATGAAGGAAGTTCTTACGTTGGTTCGCTACTTTTTCATGTAATTTAGCTACACGGATACGTTGTTTATTCCAACGAATAGAACATTTTGTTCTTCTTGATAATACTCGTTGAGCCTTTGCTAATCGGTCTAACATTTCACGATAGAACTTAGGATAATTGGCTCTCTCATCCTCAGAACTGACGTATAATTGATCCATCGCAAAGTCTAATCCAAAAACTGTTTCTACTTCTTTTTGTACGATCTCTTTTTCGTATTCAGTCAAAATGGACACATAGTATTTACCAGTGGGTGTCATAGAAATCGTACATGACTTGATTATATGGTCTTGTGGTATTTCTCTATGCTGTTTGATACGTACCATTTTCAGTTTTGGCAATTTGATATGACCGTTAAGCAACATAATATTTCCGTTCACTACATTCGTTGTATAAGACTTTCTGTCTTTTTTGCTTTTGAATGTTGGGAAGTCATTTTGACCACGAAAGAAATTTTTATAGGCAGTTTGCAAGTTTAGTTGAGCATTTGCCAAAGCTAATGAATCAACTTCTTTTAACCACTCAAATTCTGCTTTGTATTTCGCAGGAGTGGGAATCTTTTGTTTCTTTAGTTGATCCTTATCATCTTTATGTTTTTCATACGCTTCTTTCCGTTCAGCTAACATTCTGTTATACACGAAACGTACACAACCGAAGGTTTTACGCATAAGATGTGCTTGTTCTTCTGTTGGATACAAACGGAATTTATATGCTTTATTCTGCTTTGTCATATCATTTCACCTCACTTTTCACTTTGATTTTCAATATATGTTTTTACTACGTCTATTGGCGAACCACCAGTAGTTAGCAAGCAAAAACTTCTTGACCAAAACATCTCTTTCCAAAGTTTCTTTTTCACTTGTGGAAAGTCTCTTTTAATAAGTCGAGAACTTGCACTTTTATAAGCATTGATGAATTTTGTCATTTCTGTATTAGGGTGTGCCTTGAACAAAATATGAACGTGGTCTACATCATGATTCCATTCAACTAATGTGATGTTATAGTTTTCAGATAGTCGAACAAACATATCTTTTGCATAGTCTGACATATCATCATCAAACACATTTCTTCTGTATTTCACGACCAACACAAGGTGATAATATAACAAGAATACTGAATGGTTATTGCTATCTAATTTCATTTATATACCAGCCTTTATAATTTATAAGACTGATTATATCAGAGGCAAAATAAAAAGGAAAACCTTTTGGCTACGCCAAACCGAAATTCATCTCCCACCTACCGTTGGGCTAAGCCCTTCACACGCTTGAGGAAGGAGAATTCTTTCGGGAAATTCGTTAAATATGTTCCCCATGATCCATAAATACTTCAATTGATTCTTGTTGTGGTACGTCTTTTACATTAGTAAGACCAAAAGTAAAAACGGTGGACAACATCATCATTAATAAGATAGCTTTTTTCATTTTAGCGCCCTTCTTTCTTTGCTTATTTTGTCTGCGTCTAAAGCAATGTGTAAATATTTGCTTGCCTTTTCATGATTTTTTGAATTGTAGAATTGGTCACCTAAAAGAGAAGCATACTCTTTTACCCACTCATATAATTCTTCTGCTTCAAAATACGAAATACCTTCTATAACTAATTTCTCAAATTCTTCGAGTGGCGCTTTATTATGTAATGCCCTTAAGATTTCGAAATGATGACGATAACCTACATCACTAAGCTTATAACCTTGTTCAATATATTCATTAGCAATAGTATGCTTTCCTAGCTTGAAATGTTCTCTCGCTAAAAGAAACATAGTTTTAAAGTTATTCTCTAATGAATTCTCTAAATGTTTAACTGCTAACTCTGGCATGTTTTGACTAGCATATAAAAGTCCTAAATTATGCTTAACGCGTTTAATTAGAATTTCATCACCTGATTTTTTGAAAGTGTCTAATGCTGAAAGTAAATATTCTTCTGCACTTTCAAATTCATTTAGTCGTATGTTTGCCATTCCTAAAGTATTTAAACATGCAGCTATTTTCAATTCATATCCTGCGTTATTTATAAATATTTCATTTGCCTTCATAGCATATTGAATTGCTTGAATTGGTTTCATTATATGGTAGTAGTAAACAGCAACCCAATAATTAAATTCTGCTTTTTCAATTTCATCATGCATGTAATCTAGAAGCTTTTCAGCTTCTTCAAAATGAACCCTTGCTTCACTATTGTTTGCCGTATTGATGGCGTAAATAGCTTTAAATAAATGATAATAGTACTCTAAAAATGTTTCATTTTCGTCTGGTAAAGGTTCGACTTTGTCTAAAATATCTTTCGAACCCTTCGTATCACGAATTAGAAGGCTGTACCGCGCATTTAGTAAAGCGTAATACATTAATATTGTTTGATCTTCCTTGATATAATTAATTTTACTTTCAATATCTTCTTTTATCTTTTCGGACTGTAATACACGTTGTGCAATCATAGCTTGATACCAGTCATTTAATAATTTGGTGATTTTTTCGTTAGAAATGAGGTTAACACTCATCTGCTCCTACCCCCTTTTATCAAATATTATCACGGTATACTTGTATTTATAAATATATTCACAATATTTTAACTTGAGAAACTTATTTTTGAATATTCACAGAAGAAAATAAAGAAAGTAATTCAAGTTTTAGGTATCACTCTAGAATTAGTAGCTATTTTCAGATTTAGTTTCACTTCAAGCAACAAAATACTGAACATGGGAAAATATTTTAATACAAAAAGAGCCATTCTATCACAAATGGCTTCTTTCATTTCATATATTTTCTTTGCTGTGCCATTTCAGATACAAGTGCATTGATTGTAGAGATATATTCTCTTTCAATAGCCTTTATGATGAAAGCCTGTTCTTTTGTAGGAAGTAGCTCGATTTTTACTGTTATCGTTTGGTACATTTTTCTTCAACTAAATTCCTAATAAATCTAGCTCTCTTAAGACTTTTGTATTCGTCTAAAGTTATAACTCTTACAATTGACCACGAACCAAGCCACATCATTTTTCTGATATAACCACTCGGAATTTTAATTTGAGAAGTATCACAAGCATTTCTCCCACACAGAACAAACAAGGCATTATTGTAGTCATCTCTATATTCTCTGTTGAATTTATGGTCTTTCATAAATTGTTCAAATCCGCAATTACTACATTTAATTTGCACCTTTCTCAGCTCCTTGTTTTTTGTTTTTCTACATATTTTTTAAAAGTTGCACTCGATACATTTCCTGCGGTAGATACAAAATAACTACATGCCCATAAACTTGGAAAATGTTTAGGGTAAGGAAATTCCTCTCTCAATTTTTTTGAAGTTACTCCTTTGATTTTTTCCATAATATCAAAGGAATAAATGTTGACAGCGTGTTTAAAAACATATGTGTATGGTCTTTGTTACACTCTAAAGCGACAATGACAATTTCTAATTCGTCGCATATTTCTTGTACCAACTCCCTAAAGCACTCTTCTAAATCTGTCCGGTATGATGCTCCCTACTTTGTTCAAAGAAATCCGTTATCCATTCTATCCCTTTCCCCTTTTAATTAAAAAGCTATCTGTTACTCTTTATTTTATATATACTTTTCTTTAATTTAGGCTTTTTATGTAACCTTACTTTGCTTCCATTAATATCAAAATCCAACTTTTCTTCTTCTAAAGCCTCCATTTTCTGCTTATGTTCTTTTTCTATTCTATCTTTTTCTTCTTTTCTCTTAGTCGCTTTAGGACCAATTACGAATAGAATTAAGAAAATACTAACCATTACAATGAACGTAGTCACTAATACTCATCCTCCCTTATCAAAACCTCATACACCAAAAGCTTTTTAACTTATTAGATTTAAATTAGAAACCTAAAGGAGAATAAGTACTAGTATATATAGAAGGAATAAATATAGATGTTACCTTCACTATTCCTCTATCTCCTTATATAAACCAAAATTATAAATGGCGCAGTAAGGCTGGTACTAACAATGTCGTTACAAATATAAAAATGGAACTATATCTTAAACTTGAACTCCATTTCCCATATTTCGGATGTTCAAATTTCTTATAAAGCATACCTAGTGCTAGAGATATTAAAAACATTAATACAGCTGTCCCTAAAATTATAGAAGTGATTAAACCCACCATATTACTCATAAAAGTTTGAAAATCAAAAGAACGTGTTGTCAACATTAACACCGGTAAAATCCTTATTAATAGTATGAGAATGAAAGACCCTACTCCAAAATATATTGATCTTTTTTTCCACTTTATATGTTTAAACCATAAAGAAGCGCCAAAAACTAATAATGATATTAAAATTACTACAGAAAGGATCAGGAAAATAACATCAAAGAATGCAGGCACACTCGCATGAACTGCCCCATCTATTTTGTCTCCCCCATCTTTTATTACATCACTGCCTCCATTAAACAAAGAACCAAACCAATCTACAATCCAATCGGTCATCCAGGAAATATCGAATGGTAGATCTTCATTTTTTGTTTGTGCAGGAGCAACTGAGTTATATACCTCCAAATTATTCTCCCCCTTAATTGAAATTAAGCCCTTTACTTTAAGTATATAAACTTAACGAACCAAAACTAAGAAAATATCAAATCATATCTTATCTTATTAGATAGAAGAACCACACTTTCGAACTTGAATTCTGTATCCCTTTATTCATCACCAATATTTTTTTGTTAGTTAACTTTGCAATATAAGTTTGTATATAATTCCTTTCAAAGACACAAAATATCGAAGTGTCTATTAATAATTCCATTTTTTTATCTCATTCCAAAAAGGAGCTGTATAATATGGACAAAGAAAATCTATTGAGCGAACAGATTAATCGCGTCCCTTCGGATGCCCTGAATACCCCTAGTAAGGAACAAGAACAACTGCTAGAAACATCATCTCAAGTGAAAAATAATCCAAACAATAACAATAACGAAAGTAACCAAGACCTATACAGCACAGACTCACCCATTTTAGATGTAGATAGAACAACAAACAAAAAATAAATTACAAAGAAAAAACTTAATAACAGTAAACTGATTTTTCCATAAAAAATAACTATCAGGTCAGAAGCAAACGTCAAAATAAAGGATCATTTCTACATACTTACTGAAAGAATTCTCCTTCTTCAAATGTGCGCAGAACGATAGCCCGACAGTAACAGTAAAAAGGATCTTCCTTTCTGCGTATAAATAGAAAAACGAGCACCCTATCACTATAAATAGGAGTGCTCGTTTTTCTATTTATTCCTTTTCTGGCCAAATTTTCACGTTTGGTTCTAATAACCACTTGTGGTCTTCCTCCATAATGCGATCATTCCATGGGTTATTCTCAAGATGTCGAATCATCCAACAAAAATACATTGCATATCCAGGCGCGGTTGCTTGCGGGTGGTCTAGCTCACCTGGAATTGTAATAAAGCTATTATGTACAACGCGATAATTTTGCTTCTTGGTACACAAAAGGAATTCTTTTAAAATTTGTAAGTATTTCTATCTTCCAGCGTAGTGTTTCATATTTACAAGCTAATCAACCTTGAGGATACACCGGTAGAAACATTTCACCGATTTGCTTATTAGACATTTGATGTCCATATGCAAGGCTCATTAGAACCAGAGCATGCAGGAGCATTCATAGTTCTTTCTCCCATTTACACCAACTCACAGTAATCTCTAATTAATTTATTGTAATTCCTAATATTAAGATGTAAAATAATATTATCTTATATGCGCTTAAGATAGATCGGAATAAGAAAAGGAACCCTTCTGGGTTCCTTTTTCTATGCAAAATAAAAAGCATTCTATTTAAATGCTCTGTGCTCTTATTGTTTCTATATGACACTAATTCCTACTGCCATAAGGATACCTCATACAATACATACTAACCCTACTAATATTGAAAACTCTGGTAACCCAAAATGTCCAAGTATCATACATAGAATTAAGCCTATAGGATATACAAAGACTTCTATCCAATTTATCCATTGATTTTCCCTAGCTATATAAGACGAAGTTATACGATAATTAAAACTCCTAATACAATTAAAACAACACACTTTCTTCAAATGTAATCCTTATTACTTGTCCTTTTACTGTCTCGATAATTGAAACTACCCCTTTCCTCTTTATAAAATCAAAAATATTATAACCAAATCTAGTTACTGGCCTATCTTGCAATTTTTCAAATATGGCACCGTTATATTTTTCATCCACAAAAATATATCTTTTAAACCTATTATATTTATATATAATTAAAATAGGTTTCAATATACTTATTAAGATAATATATCGTTTTTAAGGAGGAAATGTTTTGAAAAGAAAATTAGTTGAATTATGCTCAGCACTATCTATTAGTACCTTAACAATACTTGGAGTTGGACATTATAACGCTCATGCTGAAGAAGCCTTTGCTGATGTACCACAAAACCACTGGTCATATACAGCGATACATGACTTAAAAGAAAAACAAATCCTATTTGGATACGGAAATGGGATCTTTGGATTTGGAGATGATGTAACACGAGAACAAGTAGCCATCCTTATGTACAATTACCTCAAACCAGAAAATAAAGAAACATATACTAACCCTTATTTAGATATCAATTCTCTCACAACCCATTACTCAAAAGAGATTTTATCTCTCACAAACTTAGGAATATTCACTGGAGATGAACATGGTAACTTCCGTCCTAAGGATACTTTAACACGTGCTGAAATGGCTTCTGTATTAACGAAGGCATTTCAGCTAAAAGTAACAGGAGCATTTACTTTTAAAGATATACCAAATGGATATTGGGCAAAAGATGCAATTCATGCTATTCATTCCAACCATATTGCGGAAGGCACAGGTAACAATAACTATAGTCCATATATGAAGGTATCTAGAGAACAGTACGCACAATTTATTTATAATGCTATGAACAGGAATAATAAACAAGGTAATAATAATTTACCGCTTATTCTTGTTGAAGAAGTTGGAGAAATTGGAGAGTCCCATGTTACTAATGGAGGAACAATATTTAAAGGATAAAACGCACTAATACAATATTAATAATTAACCATCTATATCTACTATTGAATAATACACCGTAAGTTTGCTAATACTATAAAAACTAAGTCTCCAATTCCCCTGGAGCTGAGCAGTTAGTTCATTCTAACTGCTCTTTTTATTTTTTATCGTCACCCTTTCATAGCACCTCCATATGTTGTATAGAGATATCTCCTTCTAAATTATCATTGATGCCTCTTTCAAGTCCTAATACACACCTTAAAAAGAGCACTTTTAAAAAGTGCTCTTTTTACTTTGCATGTCACTCATCCTACGATGAATTGAGATTTTAACTTATGAATAATTTGTGTAATTATTCCCAATACTAATAATAGATTGGTAACAGCCAATCTGTATTCATAATGAATCTCTGATTTTCTTGTATAAATTATAAATATTTACACATACTATTAACGGAATGGTTGAATCATTGTCATTGAAAATGTTCAGCACTTCCGCTCCTTAAGAGAACAGTCTACGCAACTGTTCTCTTTCCTATTTCCTTTTTTCACGCATATAATCTGACAAGCATTATTAACTCTAACTCCCCTACAATCAATCGCTTTGCAACATTCTCATCATTTCCTCAACAAATTCTCAATATTTTTCATGGACAACAGCACACTTTCTCAACAGTTTTAATATCTTAATATTAAATACTGAAAGGAGATGTTGAAAAATGACTTGCTTCATTATTTTAGGGTTTATGCTTATTTTAATAATAAGCGGTTTTCATGCACATAGTATTCATATCATTTTCAAAATAGGTTCAGATACAAAAGCTGTGCCAAGTTGGTCTTTCGTTAATAAAATAAACTTCCAAACATTAAAAGAATTAATAAAAGGACTAAATAAGGATAAACTTAAAATCCTTACAATAGGAGAACTTGTTATTCCTTTAAGTTTCTTTAATAAATTATTTATCAAAACATTAATTTTTCTATTCCTATTCTTTTACTCTCAATACTTAAACTAACGTAATATGAGATGAGTTAAAGAATAACAATCACTAATCGTAGCAAGCCAAAAATTGATCACCTATTATAAAAACTGGTTCAGAAGAGTTAAACAAAACATTAAGCGGCCGTTTGAATGTGAGTCCGGTATTGTACTGGACTCATTCCTTTTAACTGCGCTTTAATTCTTTTGTGATTGTAATAACCTATATAATTATCTAATTCTATCTTAATATGTTACATATTTTCGAATTTTGTAAGATAAATTACCTTCGCTTTGTCTTGTTCTGTAATTCCCATAGCTGGATCCCCTTTCTTCTTTTATATAGGAAATCCATGTCTTATAAATCATATATTTCCCTTCATCTACGGACTATTTCAATGAATTCCTTAAGACAAACGATTCATTTATTTCCTTCGTATTTAATCTATTTCTAAACATTTCAGATATATTCTTTGATAAATCCCACTATATTCATTCCATATTTTTCTCTCCTAAATGAACCGTCGTACATATTATCCACAACATATTTATAGGTTTTTATATTATTTTTAACAAAATCTGCTTACATTTAAATAGACATACAACTTTAATCTGTCAACTCCACCTATATTGATAAATATAAAAAATCGGATTTATTCGACAATTCAATGACTTATAACAGGAAAATATATACATTAAATGAAACCTGATATATCTTTAATTTGTAAGTTGTAGTTAGTTGGCCAACTTTCTATACAATTTAATAATTAAAAATATGGGGGATCTAAAATGAATCAAGTATTAAGAAAAAGTAAGAAAAAAATGATGTATCTAGTTGGTTCACTTCTAATTTCTCTATCAATGTTTTCAACTACTAGTTTTGCAGCTACAGAAGGTGCTGTAAAAAGTGTTACAAATAGTACCTATACTGGGATTGCAGCTGATATAAATCTACCAAAATCAGTTGTTGTTAAAGATGGGTATGTGAATTGGTATTTAGGTATTGGAGCATCTAAAGTTGAGGGTGGTATTTCCAAAACACCAAGTGGATATAAAGTATTTCTAAATTCAGGATATAATGAATCAGGTCAAAACAGTAAGTATTGGAACACACAGTATGATGCATCAATTAAAGATGGTGATCGAGTAAACCTTAAAATAGTTAATAACGGAAATGGTACGGTTACTATGTATGTAAATGGAAGCCCTAGATATGCAAATCAGCCTGTATATGGCTCATTTTCTCAATATGAACCTGTAAAAATGGTTCAGGGGGTTGAAGATACTGGACGCAATTCCTTTAGCCAAGCTAGCTTTTCAAACGTACTTCTAAGAACAGATACATCTGGGGCTACCTACAAAAGTTGGAACGGTTCAATTTCTTCCTCATTTTCAAGACACGGTACTTATGGTAACAATTTCACAGTTTATTCTCAAGTACCATTAAGCGCAAGTTTACGCTAAAGGTGTTATTTGAATCATAATGTTTTTGAAAAAAAGTAGTTGCACATGCAGCTACTTTTTTCTATAGAGTACATTGTAATAGATATCAGCGCCAATATAAATAACATCTTTCAACTTTTTCAAAAGTAAGCTGTTTATTTAAATGTTATGTACAAAAAAACGTAGAAATATTTAATCTCTACGCTTTTTATAGGTTAATCAATTCATTAATTTACTATTACAATTCCTCAAATTCATCAATTTCAGCCTTACGCTTTAAAAATAGTTCCATATCTTTATTCTCTCTTTCTATTAAACCAAGAGCATGTGTATCATCCAAGGCTAACTCTTTATATCCCCATATATAATCTATAGTTGTATCTTTGACATGTCTGTGTTCTGCACAATACCATTCTATAGGTTGTAACGCATCAGATATTTTAAATAATTCTGCTGGATACCATGATGGCATATTTTCACGTTCTCCTAAGATTAAGTATGTTAATTCACCACTTTGTAACTTACATATGCCATAAACAACATACTCCTTCTTAATAACTAAGTTAAATATTTCCTCGGTTGCCTTTGTTAGATAATCTCCAATGTTGTACAAACAAGCTACTTTCATAATAAACGCCCCTTATTCATTTTTTATCTTTAAATTTAAAATCATCAAATTCACCAGTTTTTGTATTTTTTTACATAATGTATTTCCACACCATTTACACTATGGGCCATTTTGACCTATCCATCTTCATTAGGCTATCTAGAATCGTTCATAGTTACAGTTACCCTTATTTTCTAATACTCTCTGGTGATTAAATTTTTACTTAATACTAAACAAACGTAGGAATCAATGATCCTACGTTTGTTTATAAAAATCTATTTATTTAACAATATTTTTTACGTCTCCAATACGTATATCACCATCATGATGATACTCAATAACATACCCCATATCTGGTGAATATATCCAAGTATCAAAACTAACAGCTGTAACATCATATATTACATTTAAAACTTGATGTAAATTTGTTTTGATTACTGGTACTCTAGCATTATCCCAAATAATATATACTGTCTGAGAATATGTTCCAAAACAGTTCTGTAGATATAATTTTATTTCATCCTCATTATATAAATCACCATAGTTTTCAATGTTGGACCAATCTACTCTCCCCCATTGTGTAATAGGGAATGCATTTTCAAAACTTTTTACTACCATTTTCCCTTGAGTATTCTCTAAAATTTCAATGTCTTCACCTAATGCTTCAATACACTCTTCCAACAATGTTGCCATTTTATTACCTCATTTATTTAGATATTTTAATAATGATTTAAAGGTTTCTTCGTCTCCTTCAAAAGGAATTGCATATTTAATTGCTTTATCTTTTTTTCCATTTCTAAAATCTTCTACATTTATATGCATCCCTTTACTAGGATCATAATCTAATCGCCATCTTGCTTTATGATCAGCTGTCTCTCTGCCAACAATTTTACCATAACCAGCGCTTTTTTCCATTGTTCCTATAAATGGTTGTGAATCTGCCCCAAAATCCCCCAATAAGCTCATTGCTTTATTTCTTGCTTGTTCATATATTTGAACCTTATCAAGAACAATCTCACCTGAACGACCACCTTTAGCAGCTGCTTCTAGTGCCTTTCCTTTCTTTTCAAGATCGCCAATCTTCCCTACAACCTTACCAACAACTCGTGTTGTACCACCAGATACAACGGCCAATGTGCCCCATACATAATCGTCTGGACCGTATTTTTGACCTGTTACTAAGTCTTCACCTTTGATAAGTTGTCCAATTTCTTTTCCTGTACCAATTATTGGTATAATACCCAATACGAATGATAAATTATTAAATCAAGATTTATTATTATGCAAAATTACATTTAAATTGTAGTTGATAATCATTCTTATTGTAACTATAATGATTACATGTTAGGTGATATACGAAAGTTATTTACCAATTAAACCTAACTGCGCATTTAACTACAACCGGAATGGAGATGTTATAAGGTATGAAAAAAATCATTTTAGCTGGTGCATTAGGAATTGCAGCTCTTGCAGGCACAAATCTACCAGGATTAGAAGTAACAAAAGCAAGTGCAGCTTCTATCGAGTCAAATTTATCAACAATTGAAGGGCGTGTAGTTGAGGTTACTGATAATGTTATCTCTGTTGAATCAACAAAGTATTCAGAGCCTATTAGTATTTATTTCAACTCTACACCAAATGTAAAAGTTGGTGATCAAATAAAAGCTACTGGTGCAATGATGCGTAATTTTACGGACTATATGGTTGCAGAGTCAATTGAAAAGGTTCAAGGTACTGATACATTACACCAGGGAAGTTATTTAAAACATGTTTTTGCATACGAATATGAAATAGGACATGTTACAAAAGTAGATAAGTTTAAATCTGGAATAGAAGAATATAATTATGTAATTGTTCAATATACTGGAAATGACGGAAGTAAACGTAATGTTACAGTTTATTTGACACACGGGCAGAAATTTAATGTAGGTGAAAAGGTTAAAGTTCATATGGCGAACGCTGAAAGAAGTAATGAGTGGTCGATAACAGATGAGATTGAAAAAGTTAATGATTCTCAAGCATTAACTGATGATCGATGGATTTGGTCTTAATATAAAATTGTATTTTTTCTCTTATTGAAAAGAATTATTTGTCTTGGTTAATTTCTTTTGTTAGTAATATGAAGAATTGAAATATTATCCAACTAACTAAATGTATAAACCTTTTAATCGAAAAGAACTTGTAGATAAAACTACAAGTTCTTTTTACTTTTCCAAAAAACAAGCGAAAGTAAACAAATATTCAAAACTTCATATTTATAAACCAATCTGTTCAAAATCGATTGTATATTCTATAGCAATATTGGTTCTTTAACGGTTGGTAAAAACTCGATACTCATAGCGTAATGTAATAGCAAATTGATATACTCTTGATTTGGCTCTAAACAATGTATATTCTTCAAATATCCTTGCGTGTATAAACAAGATGGTATAGCTACTGATAACTCTTCTACAGATTCTAATAAAGGCATTATGAGCTCTAAAGCTTTCTGTTCATCAGTAGTTAGATTCGTATTAAAAAACTTCTCTATATACTTCTCTTGTTTCATTAGCAGGATATCGTATCCAAAAGATTGTAAACTATTAATAAATTGATCCCATTTAAGCTGATTTGGATTACAGATATGCATGGTTTTATTTACTGTATTGGCCTTATAAGATAATTCAGTAATAGCTAAACTTCCATAGTCTACAGGCGTTAAATCTACATACGTATTGACGTCAGGAGCTATGCTAGATAGGCATATCCCTTTTAATAATCTATAAAATGCGTTTTCATTAATATTGTATTGAAATTTACCTGTTTTAGAGTTACCCACTAAATTCCCCACACGGTATATCGTGGCACGAACTCCTTTTTCCATTGCTTCTCTGACCATTTTCTCGCCTTGAAACTTACTTTCTAGGTACAGATTATCTAAATTTTGCCCTCTATCAAAATTAGACTCAAAGAATTCAAATTCTTTTGGATCGCTTTCAGCCTGACCTACTACACTTAAAGTCGATATATAATGAAAACGTGCATTTGTGTTCTTAGCTAATTCCAATAAGTATTTTGTAGACTGAACATTTACCTTTTGAAAATGCTCACGTTCTCCATAGTGTCTAACTTCTCCACCACAATGTATGATTGACTCTACCTTATTCTTTAAATGGTCCAATTGCTTTGAATCTAGACCTAGATTCATCAAAGATAAATCTCCTTCAATTAATTCTACTCTCTCCTCTAACTTTTGAAGGATTTCTTTACCGAAATAAAACTCCATTCTTTCTTTTAACTTTGCACCAATTACTTGATTCTCATTTTTTCTTACTAAACAGTATATAGTCGTAGATGGCAACTGTAATAACCGTTCTAAAATATGTGCCCCTAAATATCCTGTTGCCCCTGTAAGAAAAACTGCTTTTGGATAATTCACCATATCTAACTCACATTCTTCTAATTTAGTTGTTTCATAAACAGGAGTCGTTTTCGTTTCATTTTCCATACGAGCTACATTCATATTTTTCTCTTTCTTGAACGACATATCTTCCATCTCTTCAATATGAGAGGCTAATTTTTCTATTGTTCTATACTTAAAGAAATCTTGAATTTTCAAGTTAGGGTATAACGGTTTTAATTTGACTAATGCCGGCATAATTTTTAAAGAATGTCCACCCAAATTAAAGAAATCATCTTTTAAACCTATAGATTTTATGTTTAGAACTTCAGACCATACTTTTGCAATGTTTTTTTGCACTTTAGTTTGAGGCTTAAGTATACACTCATCGTTTTGCTCATTATCAAACTCTATTTCTGGCAGTTTTTCGAAATCAATTTTCCCATTAGCCGTTATTGGTATTTCTAACACATGAGAGTAATATTTAGGGATCATATATTCTGGCAATACATTTGATAAATATAAAGCTAACTTATTTTTCTCTATTTCTAAACCGTCCACTGTTTTATAATAAGCTTGCAATAGCATTCCATCTTTCGTTTGTGTTACCACAGCCTGATTTATCCCCTCAAATTGTAATATTGCATCTTCTATCTCCCCTAGTTCAATTCTGTGCCCTCTAATTTTAACCTGCTTATCTTTTCTTCCCATAAATTCTATATTTCCATTTGATAACCACTTTGCTAAATCACCTGTTCGGTATAACCTTTTACTGTTATCTTCTGAAAATGGATTTGCAATAAATGCCTGTTTTG
Organism: Bacillus sp. MMSF_3353; assembly: GCF_030733445.1. Classification (NCBI taxonomy): domain Bacteria; kingdom Bacillati; phylum Bacillota; class Bacilli; order Caryophanales; family Bacillaceae; genus Bacillus; species Bacillus sp. MMSF_3353. Next base: position 21,912 of record NZ_JASHJA010000031.1, on the reverse strand, counting down.
TTTTTTCTTCCTGCTTCCAATACCCTTGGGCTAATCCTAAACTCTCAATATATAATTCGCCAATGCCCCCTACCGGACAATGTTGCATATATGAGTTCAATATGTAAACCTTTGTGTTAGAAATTGGAATGCCAATCGGTATACTACCTAAAATGTTATTTTCGCATTCTAAGTCTGGTATGAAATAATACATCGCTGAAACAGTTGCTTCCGTAGGACCATACTCATTTACCAGTTGTACTTGGTTTTTAAAAGTATTTTGCCAACTCCTAATAGCATTTGTTGATGCGGCTTCCCCTCCCATTATCATAAATCTTAACGAACGTATCTTTTCACTATCCAGTTTATTTAATGAAGTCGATAGTTCATTAAAAAATACTGTTGGTAAATCAGAAATAGTTGCTTGTATTTCTTGGACAGCTTGGGCATATGCTGCAGTTGAATAGCGCTGTTCATCACTTAATACATATAGTTCCGCCCCATTTAACAAAGTAGAAAAAATTTCCGATACAGAAGAATCAAAACTATGGGAATAAAACTGTGTTACTTTATCATTTGGTGAAATATGAAATACTTCATTTCTCCATTCAACTAAATTTAATACTCCTTTATGAGTTAATAATGTACCTTTTGGTTTGCCTGTTGATCCTGAAGTATAAATTACATAGGCCAAGTCATCTGGTTTATTTAAAATTTTCACATCACCATTTATTTTCGTACAATATATATCCTCTATTATTGAAACGTTATAACTACTTGAATTCAAATGATTTTTGTATTTGTAATTCGTTATAATTCTACATGCCTCGCTGTCACTTACTATATAATTTATTCTATCCTCAGGGTATTTAACATCGATTGGTATATAGGCAGCACCGGCTTTTAATATTCCAATCATAGAAACGATACTACTCATACTTCTATCTAAAAATATGGCTACCTTGTCACCTTTTTTTATACCTTTATCAAGCAAATGTTGCGCTACTTGATTAGAACTCCTATTTAATTGCCTATATGTTAAAGACTCTGTTTCAGTCGCTATAGCAATCCGATTTGATTGTGTTTCTACTTGCTTATAGAATTGCTCCTGTATATTTTGAAAATAAGGATACGGTCTTTCTGTATGATTTACCTTTCTATATAGAGATTCCTCTTCCAGTGATAGGAATGAAAGATTCTCATATGCCACTGTTCTTTGATGAATAAATGCGTCCAGTATATTAAGTAAATTTTGAGTAAACCTATTAATTGACTCTTCCTTGAAAAGATTAATATTATACTCAAATGAAATCTCTACATAATCCGATCCTTCTTCAACAGCTAAAGAAATGTCAAACTTACTAACATCTTGTTTATTAGGTAACAATTGAAGCTTGTACGCATCATGTTGTTGCAAAATATCTTTCTGGTAACTAAACATAGTAGAAAAGATCGGGTTATTTCCAAAGCTTCTATCAGGATTTATTTGCTCAATTACTTTATCAAATGGGTATGATTGGTTTTGGAAAGAATTCAAACATTTTTCTCTCACTACTTGTAATAGCTGTTTTAAATTTTTTACATCATTTAATTGTGTTCTAATAGCTAAAGTATTTACAAAAAATCCTTGTATTTGTTCAAATTCTTGATAATTCCTTCCAACAACCGGTGTACCTACAATAATGTCTTTTTGATCCGTTAGATAATGTAACAATTGAATATATGCTGCGAAAAATAGCATATACATCGAAACATTCTCTTGTTCACATACTTGTTTCAAAGACTCTTTCATTTTATTATCTAACTTCATTTCAAATACTGTACCTCTATTTGTACCTTGATGATTCTTACTAAAATCTAAGGGAAGATTTAGTATAGGAAGAGGTGCTGCAAGTTCGGCCATCCAATAAGATTTTTCTGTATCCCACCGACCTAGATTTAACTGCTCTTGTTCCCACTCAACATAATCTACATATCGATTAGAGATAGTTGGCAACTCAGGATTTCTTCGTTTAGCAAAGGCACTATATACCTTCATTAATTCATCTAATAAATTCCTTACACTCCACTCATCAGTAATAATGTGATGTAAATTGATATATAAATAGGATTTTTTCTTATCAAGATTAAAAATTCTAATCCAGAAAAGCGGTCCATTTTCCAAATCAAATGGTGTATGATCCGTTTGATTTATTGTTCTACGTATATATTCTTGTTGTTCCTTTTTAGCCATGTGTTCAATCTCATGGTGTATCAAGTCAATCGCTATTGATTTTAATATGACTTGTCTAGGCTCCCCATTTTTTTCAATAAACACTGTGCGGAGCATCTCGTGTCGTTCAACTAAAAACCTTATGGCGTCCTGTAAAATATCTTTTTTCAAACTCGGCTCAATATATATGTGTAGTGGTGTATCGTATACTCTATTAATAGCGTTTGATTTATTTAAAAACCAGATTCTTTTTTGAGCACTTGATAACTGATAACTTTCCTTATCTGCAACTTTTAATATTTGCATCTTCTGTTCTTCTCTATCATGATTTGCTTCCATTAATTTATCGATGTAAGCAGATAGACTAGCAATTGTTGTATGCTCAAAAATATCTCTAATTTCTATTTTCAAATGAAACTTTTTTTGAATTTGATTTAATACTTGCACAGCAATTAGTGAATGTCCCCCAAGTTTAAAAAAGTCGTCATCTCTACTGATTCTATATTTCCCTAAATTTAAAATCTCTGACCATGTTTTTGCCAACCTTTTTTCTGTGCCACTTATTGGTGGTATATATTGATTTTGCATATTTTCAAGTAAAGATGGGATTTGTAATTCTAATTTTTTTCTATCAACCTTACCACTTGGTGATAATGGAAATGTTTTAAGATGAAATATATAATTTGGCATCATAAAATCTGGTAATCTTTCACTTAAGAATGTTTTTAAGTTCTCTTGTTTTATCTCTGTATTGTCTTTTGATACATAAAAGCTAGCAATTTTGTCATTTTGATAAGTTACTACTACTGCATCTTTTACCTCTGGGTGTTTAAATAATGCTCTTTCTATTTCATCAAGCTCAATTCGATACCCACGTAGTTTTACTTGATTATCTTTCCTTCCGATAAATTCTAAGTTTCCATTTGGTAAAAGACGTACTAAGTCCCCAGTATGATATATTTTTTTATTGCGATTATATGATTTTTCGAAAGAAATAAATGCCTCTTCTGTTTTTTTCTTTTGATTTATATATCCTTTAGCAACCCCATCACCACTAATGAATAATTCACCTACTACTCCTGACGGGCATAACGTGTTGAACGGACTGACCACGAAAACTTTACTATTAGCAATTGGTTTACCTATTGGGATATTAGAAATTTCTTCTTTTATCTCATGATTTACTTCATAAATGGTTGTACATACAGTAGCTTCAGTAGGACCATATGCGTTAAGAATTGGAATCTTTAACCCTACTTTACTTTGCCATTTACGAACTGATTCAGCAGGTATGGTTTCCCCTCCCACAAATACACATTTTAAGGAATTTAATTTAAGCAACATTTCTTTAGGCATATCAGCTATTAATTTAAAAAATGCAGTTGGTAAAAGAACAAATGTAATACCATTCTTGTTAATTACATTTATAAATTCTTCTGCAGAACGTTTTTCCATTTCAGAAATTACATGCATTCTTCCTCCGCATAACAAAATCGGAAACATTTCCATAATGGAGGCATCAAAAATCATTGTTGCAAATTGTAAAAATACATCATTTTTGTCTAAATTAAATTGATTCATTAATGAATATGATAAATTAATTACTCCTCTATGTGGTACAACTACTCCTTTTGGTAAACCTGTTGAACCTGACGTATAGATAATATACGCAGCATCTTCTATGGTATGTGTAGGCGCAATATTTTCTATAGAATTAGCGTAATGAAAATCTTCTAGATAAATTGTATGAATCGCAAAACTTTCAACCAATCTCCTGTATTCTTTCTTCGTAATAATCATTTGACTTTCGCTATCTTTTAAGATGTATTCTATTCTTTTTTCAGGAAACTTTGGATCGATTGGTACATAAACTCCACCTGATTTTAGTATACCTAGAATGCATACAATTGTATCGATCTCTCTCACCATAGTAATACTTACACGCTGTCCCTTTTTTATATCATTTTCACGTAAATAATTCGCAATTTGATTTGACCTTTGCTGCAATTCATAATAGGTAATCGATTTATCCCCCATTGAAATCGCTATTTGATTTGGCGATTTTAATGCTTGTAGATCAATTAATTGATCTAATGTTTTTAAATTAGGATATGCAAGAGTATTTGAGTTTATATCTTTGTATAAACGATGATCCTTTTTTAAAAGTAAATCCAATGAATGGATAGGTTCGTTCACATTCTTCATTAGTTTTTGTAACAAATATATATATCTTTCAACTAAATCATTCATACTATCTGGTTTATATAATGCTGAATTATAGTCAACCTCAATTTTATTCTCTGTTTCCCCTTCATATCTCATTATTCTCCAGGTCATGTTAAAAGGATTTACTCTTTTACAATCTGTTAAAACTGTGGACTCAATATCGGGAATTTTCAATTGAGGTATCCTTACCGTATTAAATGCTGTTGAATAAATCATATTATGATGTGTATTATTATTTAGATTTAAATCTCTTACTATATGTGAATATGGATTATGTTTATACTTAATAGCCAAATGAACAGATTTATTCACCTTGTTAAGTATTCCCTTAAATGTATCACCTTTTTCTATTGTTATACGTATAGGTAATGTATTAACAAAATAACCAAAAGCATTCCCTTCTTCCGTTTGTGGTCTAGTATTAATTGGAATACCTACAATAATTTCTTCAGCATTTGTCATTTGATGAAGCAAGGCACAATAAGTACTTAACATAACCCGATAGACACTTATGTTATTTCTTTTAGCAAAACATTGTATTTGATAAAATAGATCGGCATCAATATTCTTGCTTATATTTTTGTTCGTATACATCGGTTCATTCATTTTATTAATAGTAGCAGGAAACTCTGTAGGAGGTAATTCACCTTGTAAATAATCTTTCCAATAGGATGATCCTTCTATATATATTGCACTGTCAATAAAACCTTCCTCAAATTCTACAAGGCTCTTATAAGGAGATTCTAATACTAAACCCGTATTTTCTTGAAGTAATTCACAATACGTATGAGACAATTGTTGGATAAAAATTCCTAAACTACATCCATCATAAATAATGTGATGAAAAATCATATGTAAAATAAATTCATCTTCACAAAATTTAATGATGTGGAATTTAAACAAAGGTCCCTCTTCTAAACTAAATTTCTCATTCACTATAGAGTCTAAAAATTTTTTAAAAATAGATTTTTGTTCTGTGTTTTTAAAAGCAGTTAAATCCTTAATTGGTATATCAAAGTCTATACTCTTTTGAATGAATTGTTTAATTTTTTCGTCCCTCTTAATAAATAGTGTACGTAGCGCCGGGTGAGATTGCACTATTAAAGTAAGCGCTTTCTTAAGGGTATCTATTTGAAGATTTCCTTTTAGCTTTATTATGTTAGCTTCATTGTTCATAGCATTTTCTAATTCCATTTGATGAGCTATCCATAATGCTTCTTGCCCTACTGTTGCATCCAATTCTTCTACAATTTCATATTGCTTTTGTATTTCCTTCATATGAATTTCTCCTTTTATAAATATTTCAAAACGAATAATATTTACAATTACAACTATATGTACACATTCTGCGATTTGTAAATGTATATTTTCCGACTAAATTCAACATTTATTTCGCTTATTGCATAGTTATTAAAATGATGAATAAAATTCATATTTATACCGTGAAAGTCCATACTTTTATTCAATTTAAGCATAAAAAACCATTTCACTAATAATTCCAATTACTTTTTATAAATTAATCTCATATATATTTATTAAAATATATACTCTAATTTACACCTCGAAAACAAATTCAAGAATATTCCAAATGGTGGCTATATATATTTCTAATAATATAAACTGAAATGGAGGAGTCCGTACATAATGGAATATAGATTATTAGGTAACACGGGATTAATAGTTTCTGAGATAGGATTCGGCTCTTGGGCAATTGGTGGAGATGAATGGGGAACAGTAAAAGATAATGAATCACTTGATGCAATTGAGAAAGCAATCGACTTAGGGGTTAATTTTATTGACACTGCTGATGTTTATGGACTAGGTCATAGTGAAACACTCGTTGCAAAAGCTATAAATAATCGCAGGAAAGATATAATCCTTTCTACAAAAGGTGGTTTAATTGGTCATCATTATGACCCCAATCAACCAGCCGTTTATGGAGATCCTCAAAAGATCATTGATGCGTTTGAGGCTAGTTTACTGCGGCTTAAAACGGATTATATAGATGTGTACTTTTGTCATATTTGGTGGGATAAACCTGAAGAAACAGAAGCCTTTCTACAAGCTTTCCAAACCTTAAAAAAATCTGGAAAAGTGAGAGCTGTTGGCGTTTCTACTAATGATTTAGATTATATAAAACATTTTAATCAGAATAATGATTTAGATGTCGTACAATTCGATTATAGTATTTTGAATAAAGAACCTGAAAAAGACATCCTTCCTTATATTGAAAAACATAATTTAGGTGCTGTGATAAGAGGTCCACTTAAGATGGGAATTTTAACTGGGAAATTTAATCATGAAACTCAATTTCCAGACGATGATTTAAGAAAAGATTGGCCAAAAGAAAAGTGGTTTAAAGATAGCTTAAACACAGTAGAGAAATTACGTTCACTTTTACGTTCAAATCGAAGTTTAGCGCAAGTTGCTTTACGTTATGTTTTAAGTCACGCAGCCGTTTCAGTTGCTATTCCTGGTGCAAAAAATTCTACTCAGGTTGAAGAAAATTCTTCACACTTAACTCGTCCATTATTATTAGATAATGAAATTGAATTCATTAAAAAGCTTTGATCAGATCATTATTCACCTACAAAAATTATGCTGATTCTTCTACCAAATCCATACTACTACTTCTTCTCAACTAGAACATATTTTTAACACTTCCACCCTATTTTTTTCTCTTTCTCCAACAATATCTACAGTTTATAAGGTAGTTGAGCTCTTATATTCAACTACCTTATAATAGTTCTACATTAGAGTAAATTATCTACTACATTAGTTGAATACATGCTAGGACATCATGCAAACCAAATAAACAATTAATTCAGAAATATTTTTAGAAACTTCATTATCTCACAATTACTTTTTTTAAAATAAATCAAAAAATTTTTCTTTACTTTAAATTCCATAGTTCATATAATCTTCTATGGAATTACATTTTTTTCTAAATAGCTCCTCATTTCTAAGTATTCAAAAGGGCAATTACAAATTATTACACCCTTATGTTTAACCAAGTAAAATAAAAATCCAGTTTTTCACAAGGAGAAGTGACTGCATGCAAGATATTTTAAAATTATTTCCGAGCGTTGACGGAAATGAAGAAAAACAACAACTTTTATTAGAATCTATGCAGAAAATAATTAAAAATCTTGACCGATTAAAAAATGAAGAGCGAGCTACTTTAGGTAAATGTGAGGAAAAATCCGAAGGATACTACAATGGCTTAATTCACCAAAGTCATATTCCACTAGCTGGAATCACTATGTCTGAGGTTATAGAAGAGCTAAACCAATTTATGAATGGTCATCCTTATCCAAATAAATATTACTTGTCTAACGCTGTACCACTACCAAGTATACCTTCACTATTAGGTGTAATAACCATGGCCCTTTTAAATGGTAATGGTGTTTGGGATGTATATGGTCCAGGGGCAGCTGAAGCAGAAGTAAAAGTTGTATCCATGCTTTCAAAACTGATTGGTTATAATCCGCATAATAGCGGTGGCTATACAACATGGGGTGGACAAGGATGCGTGTTTTCGAGCTTGCGCTTAGCAATTTCTAAACAATTCCCATCAGCAAAAGAACATGGCGCTCCACAAAATGTATATTGCTTTGCTTCTGAAAATGCACATTATAGTTTATTAAAGTCAGCTGAAGCAACTGGCATCGGATCAAATCACTTAATAAAAGTGAAAACTGATCCATATACAAATTCTATGGATATAGAAGATTTAGAGAATAAAATGATACAGGTTATTAAAAATGGCGGTATCCCCCTCTATATTCTAGCTACTATGGGGTCAACAGATACATTTACCATTGATGATATAAAAAAAATTAAAGAGAGTGCTGAAACAATACAGAAAAAATATAAATTAAAGCCTATTTATATCCATGCTGATTCTGCAATGGGCGGATTCTATAGCTTCTTTAATAATTATAATTTTGAAGAAAATCCACTCTCATTTGAACCTAATGTAAAAAACGCCTTACAATACGTACAAGATAAAATGCAATATATGTCTCTTGCAGATAGTGTATGTTTTGATTTTCATAAATTAGGACAAACACCTTATGCTTCAAGTATTTTAATCGTAAAAAATCATACTGATTTACAACTGATGGACATTGAACAAGATGATACACCTTATCTTGGTAATAGATCATATGGTAGTTATCATACAGGCTATACCTTAGAATGCTCACGAGCTGGTAGTGCTATTCCCATGTATATCAATCTATTAGCCTTTGGAATTGAAGGATATCAAAAATTATTAGCAAATTATATTCGTGTAAATCTATTATTTAGAGAGAAGTTGCGCAAGGCCTTGCCTCAAGTCGCAATCACAAATGATTTTACATTTGGGCCAATTACAACTTTCCGTTTCTATATGAATGGAGATGGCCAAGAAAATTGGGAAAAAGAACGAATAGGCCTTGCAACAAAAGAAGAGATTGAGGATACAAACCGATTAAATATAGAACTATTTAATTACCTAGGAAAAAATCGCGATCAAGTATTTTTTGGTGACACAACTCGTTCTTGTGTAGTAGATGTAATAAACAGTTATGATAGAAATCCAATTTCTACATTAAAATTCTTTTCTATCTCTCCATATACAACTGTTGAATGTATAGATGAGATCGTAGAATTTCTTTATAAATATATTTCAATTGCTACTAAACAGATTTATTTATATGTTTAATAATCATTTTTGTTAGCGCTTTAATAGTTAAACTTAACTAAATTAAATAAAATTTTTAATCCTTTTAATTACTATTAATTACATCAGGAAAGAGGAAAAACATATGAATATAGAGCTACTTGATACACACCACGTGAAAGATGCAGCACATTTACTTGCACATTCTTTTGTGAATAATGAACCTCTTGTAAGCAGTTTACAAATTCCTTTTGCTCCTTTTCACAAAATGTGCGAAGAAATGATGAAACAAGCTGTATCTCAAGCTATGTCATTTGTAGCAATAGAAAATTTTCAAATTGTTGGGGTTCTTTTAACAAAAAAAGTAACTCAGCCACTAATAGATACAGAGAAAGCGATTGAACTATGCCCGCAAATGGAACCTATTTTTCAACTTTTAGATACATTAGAGACAGAATCTATTGAGTTTTCTCATTTAGATAAAGAAAAATTGGTTTATCTAGATATGGGCGCTTGTCATCCAGATTGGATGGGAAGTGGTATAGTCACTACCCTTCTTTCACATGCCATTCAAGAAATAAGTAAAAGAGATTATGATTTTATTGCTGCTTGTACAAATAAAATTTCTCAAAAAATCCTAAAAAAACTGTGTACGACCTATGAAATGAATGAAATAGTGTATAGTAATTTTCTTTATAAGGAAGCATACCCATTTGCTAACACAACAACTTCCTTAGCAGCACAATTACTATATATACCTCAATCCCAATTCGTCATTAAGGCCATATAAATTTGCGAAGAAGACTAGCTGTACTTTTGTGCAGCTGCTTTTTTATATAGAGTAAATAAGTAATAGATATTCTTACATAAGTGATACCTTTCACAATTTAACTTCTTCGAATTCAATAGCCACTTTCTCAGCATGCCTTATTTCTCTGCTTAACCTACCTAAAGATCCCCTTCTATTTATTTCAACATGTTTTCATTTCATACGCTCCATTATTTCGTCTATACCAGGAACTTAAATACTTTTCCCCATTTTAATGTCTAATCTTTTATTGTTTAAGTAACGAGTTATACACAGACTCCCACTCTTAAACACTTTAAAACATATTACCTGATAACCCCTTAATATTCCCTATAATACTGACGGTTACAAGTCTCTTTCATTTCATTTATCTATTCATATTACATACCCTATAGCTATCTAATCTTCCTTAAAGAATTCCATTTAAAATACATGATAAAAGGAAACAAACGTGTGATATTTAGCATTTAAGAAAAAAGAGTGAGAATTACTGGATTCCCCTTTCTTCTCTTCCTTTTAAAAAGCTCTTTTAAGTCTAATTCAATTGTATTCCTGCTTAATAACATGCTCACTAATCATTAACAATTTGTATAGCTATATAAAGACTCTACTAATTCATTAAAGGAATCTCCTTCCCCCTATCGAATTATTGTAGAGGAAAGGAGAGGAATACATGGAAATTCTAGGATTAGACCCTCGCGCATTAGCGACTTTAGGTGCACTTGAATACACCAATCGTCGCAATAAATTAATCGAAGACTCGGAGAATAACATATACGAGTGTAAAGAAATAAAAGAAATACTTCAATCACTCCCTAAAGAGAAGCAGATTGAGGTTCTTGAGAATCAAGCTCACTTTGAAGCTGTGGCAAAGATGATTGAACAAAACAATTTAATTCTTTTAGAACAGATGAAAGCTCTACAGCTAATTCAGAAATAACAAACTTATGATTAATTAATTCTACATATGCTTCCATATATAATGTCTTTTTATCTATACCATTAGCCTCTGTTTTGATAGGAGCTTTTATTATGCTTTGATTCATATTTTGAATTTGAATTGTTTCTTTCACATGTATGAATAGATCTTCTAATAAACCTGGTGTAGACTCTACTATAAAGATAGCCCCATAAATAATACAGTAATCACATAATATCCCCTCATACATGTCTTTTTTAATTTTTTTGAGAAATGCTGCAACAAAATCTTTTAAACACTCAGGAATTAAGGCTTTTTAAAAATTCATTTTCTAATTCTACTATCTTTTTTTTACGAGCTTTTATTTTTCTTACAGGCACCCCAGCATACATATACCATTCATCTAAACTTTCTTTTACCATACTCATCGCACCAACTGCCGCTCCTTCTCCTATTACTACATTTGGAAAGATAATAGCGTGCGCACCAACAATAGCATGCTTTTTTAAAGTAACTTTTCCAGCTTTCACATTTTTATATTGATGTGGAACAGTCGGTCCCATTAATGTATTTCCGCTAAAATCATCAATTGCTGCATATACAATTGTTTTTGATGAAATATTTGCAAAATCATGCATTTCAATCCCCATTTCTCCTCCATATAAAGCTGTATATGCCGCTATATGCGAGTAACTTCCAATTGTAATTTTGCCACTTAAAATGCAAAAGTCATCGATTCTTACATTATTTCCAATAGATATAGCACCTGGATTATATATGCTGGTTTTTTTACTTATTAATACATTTTCCCCGACAGATAGAAAGCCAATTTCGCTCAACTCTTCTTGACTATAAAAACTATTCATCTGTGGACATCCCCTTCTGCATTAAACACATTATAATTTTCTCTACGATTTCTTTTGTCATTCCTTCCCATAAAGGGAGACTAATTATTCGTTTTGCTATTTTATTTGTATTTGTTAAATCTGTAGACTTATATTTTTTAAAAAAATCTTGTTGATGACAAGATGGTGAAAAATATGATCTAGCTTCTATCTTTTGCTTTTTCAACTCTTCTATTATCTGCATATTGTTAATTTTTTCTGAACAGAGGATAGGCATAAATTGATGAATAACTGCTTTAGTCTTTTGAACTTGCCAGCCTTTTTTTATTAATGCCGTACTTTGTAATAACTGTTTATACCATTCAGAGATACGAGTTCGTTCTTGCATTTTTTGATTCCATTTATTTATCGTTGTAATCCCAATAGCTGCTGCATATTCAGTCATTTTACAGTTAAACCCCATCATCGTACATTCACGATTATGATCAAATCCAAAATTACCCATTCTTTTAATTTGATTTATCTCTTCCTCATTATGGCTATATATCATACCACCTTCACCAATTCCGAAAGGCTTTGTTGCATGAAAGCTATATACAATCATACCACTAAAATTCTGACCGTAATGTACACCCTCATGCATTAATCCAAACCCTGGTGCCGCATCTACAACAACCGGAACGCCCTTTTTCTCTAATTCTTCATAGTCTTTCAAGTCCATCCATGATCCGAATGTTGCATATGGAACAACAACTGCAACCTCTTCTTTTAATTCATCAATCTTATCCAAAAGTACCGTTTTATCCATACACCAATCATCTAATGAAATATCAATAAAATAAGGCTCCAACCCACACCAAATAGCTGCCAATGGAGTAGCAGGGAAAGTAAAACTAGGCATAAGAGCATACTTTCCTTTTTTTCTTTTCTTACATTGAATTGCCGCCATTAACCCTAGCGTTGCGTTTGCTACTGTTGTAACTGTTCCCCTGTTCTGAAAAAATTCCGACATAATTGTTTCTTCAAAACGTTGATTTATAGGTCCATAATTTGTATATATGTGGGATATATCAATTCGCTCTAATTCATCTAAGTACTCGTTTGCAGGTACAATTGACGCACGTAAAAAAGGAATATTCTCCATATGCATCTATTCCTTTCTATCATTTTCGGACAATATAGAGCATATCCGTTTCAGATAATCCGAATTTCCTAGCAATTTCTATTCCTTGTTTCTGAGCTATGTTATACAATTCCACCTTAAATCCCGCATCTGTTAATCGTTGAATAAATCCCGGTCGATTATAAATCCTAACATGATCTTCTTGACCAAAGGCTATTTTTCTCAATAATGGCGTTACAATAGATTTATCCTCTATAATAAAATCTACATTCATTACGATTGGCACTTGAATAATTCCCCATCCATTTGGCTTTAGTACCCTATATAATTCTCGCATTGCTTTTTCATCGTCAGGCACGTGTTCTAATACATGACTACATAAAATAACATCGAAGGTATTATTTTCGTATGCAATTCTCGTAATATCAATTTCCTCCATTAAAGAATCCTTTGGTTCTAAATCCCCACATATATAAGTAATGTTTTCAAACTGGTTAAGCCATCCCCTTACCTTCACTTCAGGTGCAATATGAAGCATAGTATAATTCCTACTTAACAAATCTGTTTCTGTTTCAATGTACGCACGATACAACCTGTCACGATCCATCGAATAGCAAACTGGACAGATACCTGTATCTTTATTCCACATCTCAAATTCATATTTTAGAAAATCATAATGTGCTGGCCAAGGAGAAAAACTTTTAAATTCTTGATTGCAATATTGGCAATAACAAATATTTTTCTCAAATATTTGAGTAACTAGTTTAATTAACCCACTTTTTATCTTTTCATTATAAATTTGATCTAGTTCTCCACTTCTTACTGCATCCTTAAGTATAAATCCCGCATTCTCCAAACAATAAGATAAGCTCTCTTTATAATCTTGTTCAGTATTTAAAAACCCACTATTATGTGCATCTGTAATTAATTCAATCCATTCTTCAATTGTCATTAATATAAAGTACATTTGTTTTTGATTTTGTCCACTATGTTGTCTAAAGTAGCTAAGAGGTTCCTCTATATAAACTACTTTTCCTTTCCTCATCATATCTAACCAAGTTGCAATGTCATTAATAGAAGAATACGCTTTCCCCTTAAAATAACCAAATTTCCCTCCAAAAAAATTGCGATTAAACAAAACCGTTGTCGGTTCTCCAACTACGTTTTTCAAGTTTTTCAACATATAATTCCCTAGTGTTTCCCCTTCAAAAATTGTAGTTTCTGTGGCAATTTTCAAATTCAATGTTGAGGGGGGTAATACCTCTCCATTCTCATCAATCAGTTCACGGTACGACGTCACAAATGCAATGTTTTCTAATTCAAAAAAGTATTTCATCATTCTCTCAATCTTTTCAAGATGAAATAAATCATCATCTAATAAAAAATTTATATATTCACCAGTAGCAAGCTCTATACATTGATTAAAATTTTCAGCCACCAATGGATTTTCATTTTTAACATATGTTATACATTCATGTTCTTTTAAGTATGGCTGGATCATTGTTTTTACTTCATCATTTGTACTATCGTCAGAAATTATAATTTCAATATTTTCATAGGTTTGATTCAAAGCACTTTTGAGGGCTAATTCTAAGTAATGAGGTCTATTGTAGGCAGGAATTAGTATACTGACTTTTGGGAGGTGCGAGTTGATATTCATACGCTCTTTTTTCTTTTCAATATTTATTTTCTTTAGCTTGATTTGTTGATAGTAGTCCAATGAATATAATATGGATGATGGAACAATTCTTCTTGCATAGTCTAGAAAATTTGTAATAGCTCTGTCTAACTCCTCTTCGGAGGATAAGAAACCATATTTTTCTCCAGCTATAATAATACTATGAGAAAAATCTTCTAACCCATCCATCATTTTATTAGATTCATTTAACTGCTGATTAGAATGTAATCGAAAGTAACTGAGTGTCTCCGCTATATATACTGCTTTCCCTTTACTCAGTAAGGATAACCATGAAGCTACATCTACGTTGCAAAGATACCGCCTTTTATCAAATACACCATACGGCTCTGTTAAATCACTTTTACGAAATAAAACCGTTGTCGGTTCTCCTATATAATTCTTTTGATTCATAATCACCATTTTTCCTAATTGTGACCCATCTATAATCGTATCTGTATAAAATAAACGCATCGTTGAATAAACATCTGGCAATAGGTTTCCTTCTGCATCCATTACTTGGCGATGGGATGTTACAAGCTTAATTTCATTATCTAGGTCATTTAAAAAGTATTTCATCATTTTTTCAATTTTATTTACATGAAATAAATCATCATCCATTAAGAAATTTATATACTCACCTTTCGCTTTATGAAATAACATACGTGAGTTCTCAAATTGTCCAAGAGTTGACCTATGTTTTATATAAATAATATTTGAATGATCATACAAGTACTTTTGTAACACTTTCTCTGTTTCGTCGTTTGTACTATCATCCCCTATTATAATTTCTATATTAGGATACGTTTGTTCTAATACACTACATAAAGCTTTTTCAAAGTAGTGCGGACGATTATACGTAGGAATTAATACACTTACTAAAGGCGTTTGATTTATTTCCTTTTCATTTGTACCATTTTCCATTCTATTCCTCCGCCTTTTTATTTATTTTCACTTTTGAAATATACATGCTACTACAAATCTATTTATTAGACGAACTAGATCTGAGAGGTGTTGCGAAAAACAAATAAATAGCTTTAAAAACAGCATCTATGTTGACATAGTATAGAATAAACCTGGATAACTTTTTTCGTCCCATTCTATTTATTTGTAAAATGCGGCATTCTTTTTTCAATAAATGCCTTTACCCCCTCCTTCACATCCTCTGTTTGAAATACTTTTCCAAAGTAACGCGCTTCAATCTCAAGCCCTTCTTGTAAAGGTACTGCTGTCCCTTCGCGAATTGCCAACTTCATATAGGCGAGAGCTGGAAGAGAAAATTTACTTATATCCATTGCAATCTCTTTTGCTTTATTTAACGCCTCTCCTCGAGGGGTAATGTAGTTAACCAAGCCTATTTCTTTTGCTTCTTTAGCTGTAATCGATTTCCCTGTGAACATCATCTCTTTTGCTTTCCCTTCTCCAATTAATCTAGGTAAGCGTTGGGTTCCTCCAGCCCCAGGAAATAAACCTAACGTAATTTCCGGTAATCCAATTAAAGATTGTTCTTCTATTATCCTTAAGTCACAAGCAAGTGCTAATTCACATCCACCACCTAGTGCTAACCCATTAACAGCAGCTATAGTCGGTTTAGACAGATTCTCTAGTTGATTAAGAGGTTGTTGCAATTCAAATGATTTCATCTCGGCATATTTTTCACCTTTGCCCATCCAATCTGGAAATTCTTTTATATTCCCTCCTGCTACAAAGGCCTTTTCTCCACTTCCAGTTATAATTACGACTGAAATATCATTATCAATTTCTATTTCCTCTAATACATCTACTAATTGTTGAAATACTTCTAAACTTAAAGTGTTGACTGGTGGATTTTGAATTGTAACGACTGCAATACTTCCTTCTTTATTACAAGTTACTACTCGTTCATTCTTCATAAAAAATCCCCTTTTAAACTACCTAATTTTTCACAACACCAAGCATCTTTACTTCACTCACCATCAGCCTAAATTTCCAAATATGGTTCCGCTTTTAGAAATTCATCAATTTATTGTATGAACTGTAGAAGCATAAAATGAGCAATCCTTTCTTGGCACCATTTTATAATCACAACATATTTTTAAATTGTTCTTTTACTGTATTAATTTGGCTTCATGTTTCTTTGGTTTCCGTTACACAGTTTCTGAAGCTGGGATGACTCTTAGAAAAAATGAGATAAGAAGACTGATACATGAGGAACATTAAATGAGAACAGTTTAAGAAAGACACTATTTTAGTAACCACTTGTATTAAAGTCTTTCTTAACTAATTTGTTGTAATTACAATTGAACTACCCCCACTTTCACTTCATTTAGAAGTGGGGAATTCCTAAGTAAAGAGTTCTATCGAACGCTAAATAAAAAAGCTTATCCTTTAACACGTAATGATAAGCTTTTTTATTATTCTTTTCATTTTTTGTTTTCGGAAGTATTTCTTTAAGTTGATAGCAGTGCAGTGCTATCCCATCACTATAAAGCAAAAACTTTATAGTGCTCTCAAAACGGAAACAACAAGTTGCATTTATATAAATAGCTTTTGGAAAATTGATAATTTTGTTTAGGGATACTTTAAGATTTTAGCTTGAGAGGCATATAGTGCAACCTCATACAGAGTGATTAGGATATTAAACTTAAACGTGTTATTTTTAGCATTCTAAATAATCGGGTTCAATGTATTTTTCTGTTTCAGGAGAGCTTTTAATTTCTATAGGATATTTCTTAAAAGCTACAACAGTAACCCTATCTTCTTGAACTAAACTTCTGGATTCATTTATAGAAGAGAAACCTGTTCGCGTTAAAAAATTGTATAGAGAGGATTTTGTCATCCAAAAACTAGTAATGTTATCTAATGATGCCCATTTTGATTTTAAACGTTCTTCTATTGATGAATTAGCAGAGTGTTCTAGCATTGTGTGCCCCTTATATTCATAATTTTTATAGAGTACTGATACATTGGGAGTATGAGTGATATGAGTATCAATTATTACAAACCTTTTGCATACTTCATACACTTTTTCTAAAAAAGGGAATACATCTGAGCAATCTAAATGATATAAAATACCAGAGCATAAAACAATATCAAATTGACCATATTTTTCAGCACTTAAATTTCTTACATCATCTTGATAAAAGGTTAAGTTTTCCAACTTTAATAAATCTTTAGCAAATATAGCTTTTTGTACGTTTGATTCTCTTCCTTCTATCCCTACAACAGTTGCTCCTTGCATAGCAAACTCAATAGCGTAATGCCCCTCTAAACAAGCTAAATCTAAGATTCGAAGATTTTTAAAATCACATTGTGTGATATCTTGAATCATTGTCACAATTTTTTTTAACGCAGGATTTGGTTGTCGAATATCTCTTGTATATAGAGTATCCGTTAATTTAATATCATAAGCGGTCCATTCACCATATTTACGAATAATGTTTTCTTTTTCGAGAACAAAATCTTTCATGATACAATTCGCCACCTTTAACATACTATTATGTGTAATATATATCTTTATAAGATCAATATATGTGTGTATAACTTGTATTTAGACGAAGGTAAACATTTTAAGTCTAATTCTATTGTATTCCTGCTAAATAAAATTCTCACTAATAAAAAATATGTTATATAACTATAAAAACTCTACCAAATTATTAAAGGAATCTCCTTTCCCCTATCGAATTATTGTAGAGGAAAGGAGAGGAATACATGGAAATTCTAGGATTAGATCCTCGCGCATTAGCGACTTTAGGTGCACTTTAGGTGCACTTGAATACACCAATCGTCGCAATAAATTAATCGAAGACTCGGAGAATAACATATACGAGTGTAAAGAAATAAAAGAAATACTTCAATCACTCCCTAAAGAGAAGAAGATTGAGGTTCTTGAGAATCAAGCTCACTTTGAAGCTGTGGCAAAGATGATTGAACAAAACAATTTAATTCTTTTAGAACAGATAAAAGCTCTACAGCTAATTCAGAAATAACAAACTTATGATTAATTAATTCTACATATGCTTCTATATATAATGTCTTTTTATCTATACCACTAGCCTCTGTTTTGATAGGGGCTTTTTTTATGCTTTGATTCATATTTTGAATTCGAATTGTTTCTTTCACATGTATGAATAGATCTTCTAATAAACCTGGTGTAGACTCTAATTCCTGCTTTTCAATTTCCTCTGTGACGGCACTGATAAATTCCCATAGTACTTTTGCACCTAGTAGTTCTGCTAAACGTTTTTCACGCATTTCAAAAGTTTTCATGTTCATATTTAACCACTTCCTTCTCCTTTCGAAATAAAAAAGAAGAGACTGCTCCTCTCATCTTTTTTCACCTTCTTTTGTATTTTGAAATCCAAAATTCTTATTTCCCCACTACAATTCTTAATAATTTAAGATAATCTATCACATCCTTGTTAGTTGATTACTTATCCTATTCCCACAACGCAAAAAAACCTTCCAGGAATACATTCGTATTACAAATTAGCGTATATCGTTATACACTTCCTTGTAATGAATCGTAAACCCGAAAGGTTTGTGGTTATTTAACAATGATTAAAAAGGAAAAATTTCCTTGAACTTATTATATAATAAGTTCATTTCTATTTCAGTTAAAGAAAACGACATATTCATACTTTCTTATAGAAGGACTTTCTTGACGCTACTCTCTATTGAAGACTAAAAGTAATATATGATAGTTTACTTTCATACGCTGACTAAAAGCCGCCCTTTTCCAATGATTTCACCTAAAAAATTTCTATGTTTTTTTAATTACTTTCCTTTAAAATAGCTCATTTCTCATATTCCCGATCAGCTTTTTAAAGTATAACTTTGTTTTAAAAAATTTGCTACAGAACCACTACCAGTAACACTCGTCATATAAGCAATAATTTGTTGTATATATTCACTATTAATAATAGGCCATTGAACACCTAATAATTTTAGCTTTTTTTGAGTTTCAGTCGAATCAAGCTTTATTGGTTTATAACAATTATCTTTTGGCTCTTCAAATGTCATGAGATTTTGAATATCTTCCTGTTTCTTTTTATCTTTAGATAGTTCTAAAATAAATTGCTGATACTCTGTTTCAGAAATTACTTTAATTGGATATCCCATTGAATTTAGTAACTTTACAAGTTCCTTTAAATTTAACGTAAGATGATTGTATATATGATTTACGCAATCTTCACTATTTTCATGCACTTCATTTGATGTTACAAACCCTGTGATAATTTTGCTGCAATAATCTACAGGTGTAAATTCAACTTCACTTGATAATAATACATCTGTCACGATACCATATTGTAATATAAATTTTAATTTGCTCATAAATGCATTTTCGGTGAAGTTATATTGATGTTGTCCATCAATATATCTATTTGTAAGATTTCCTACTCTATAAATAGTAGCATCTGTTCCCTTTAATATTGCCTTGAATATTTCATATTCTGCTAAAAATTTACTTTTCACATACACATTATCTTTGTAATTTTGTTTTACATAAAAATCGCTTTCTTTAAATATTGTTTCCTTTTCACTTAATACAAATTGTCCTGCTACACCAGTTGTAGATATATGATGTAAATCCTTAGTATCACCAACAAATGCAAGAAGTTCTTTCACCGCCTGGACATTCGCTCTTTCAAATTCACTATACTCGCCAAAATGTTTTGTTAAAGCCGCAGCATGAATAACAGTTGAGATTTGTTGATGAAGCTCCTTGTATAATTCGTTTTCTAATCCCATATTTTGTTTAGCTAAATCACCTTGCACAATAAAGATACGTTGATTTACTAAAGATTGATATCTTACAAATTTATTTTTAAAATAAAATTGTAACATGTTTAATAAACGATTTTTCGCCTCTAGTTTATTTTCCCCACGAACTAAACAATATACCTTACATTCTGTAGTATCCAATAGTTGTTCTAGTAGATGTATACCTAAGAATCCTGTAGCTCCTGTTAAAAGTATTTTGCTACTATTACTAAATGCATATCTTTTTGTTTCCTTTAGCTTCTTTGGAGGTGTTAACAATTTAATATCTAATGTATCTGAATGTGAATTTACTCTATATCCATATTGAATTTTTTTAGCTATATTATTAATAGTTTTTAATTCAAAGTAATCTTTAATAGTTACATTCCAACCTTCAGAAAATGTTTTTACTAAAGTACTCATAATTTTTAAAGAGTGCCCACCTAGTTCAAAAAAATTAGCGTTTATCCCAATGACAGAGGAGTCAATCCCCAATACCTCTGACCAAATTTCTACCAATTTTTTCTCTACTCTATTCCGAGGTGCTATATACCCATCGCTCGTTTGTATAATAGAATCCCATGCAGGTAAAGCATTTTTATCTACCTTCCCATTAACAGTTAACGGCAATGATTCTATCTTGATAAAATGAGCCGGTACCATATAATTTGGAAGATGTACCTCTACATGTTTTCTCCACTCTTGTATATCTCCTTCACCTACAATATAGGCTACTAAGATTTTATCTCCAAATGTATCTTCTTGCGCTACCACAGTAACTTCTTTAATGTCTGGATGTTTTCCTAAGATTGTTTCAATTTCACCTAACTCAATTCGAAATCCTCTAATCTTAACTTGTTTATCAGCTCTTCCTATATATTCTATATTTCCATCAGGTAAATATTTAACTAAATCACCTGTCCGATATAATCTATCATTAGAGCTATTCTTGAATGGGTGTGGGATAAATGATGCTTTTGTTAATTCAGGTTGATTTAAATATCCTCGCGCTAATGCGATACCTCCTATATAAAGTTCACCCACTGTTCCAATAGGGACAAGTTTTTGAGCTTTATTTAATACATATACCTCTACATTGGGAATAGATCGACCAATAGGTGGTGTCCCTTCACCACTATAAATTTCTATAGTAGCAACCGATGCCTCTGTTGGACCATATGCATTAATAAAGAGGTGATTTTTCACCCACCGTTTTGCCACTTGTTCACTACAGACTGAACCCGCAGAAATAACAGTTTGTAATTCCTCAAAATTAGATTCATCTAACAGATTTAGTACCGTAGGTGGTAAAAATGCATGCGTAATTTTATTTTCTAGCAAAAACTGAGTAAGTGGCTCAACTGGCATAATATCTTGTTGACCACATACATATAAAGTTCCACCCGACACCAGAGTTGCGAATATATCATATAGTGAAACATCAAATGCAATTGAAGAAAACTGAACTACCTTACTACTCGTATTTAATTTTGTAAAATCAATGCTGGCATTAATAAAATTGCATAGACCTTTTTGTGCATAAAGGACACCCTTTGGATTTCCTGTGGATCCAGATGTATAGATTACATATGCTAAATTATCTGGTTTAACTTCAATTGTAGGATTTGTATTTTTTTCTCTCGAAATATTCATTTCATGTTCTTTTATATCAATACAGTCTATTTCTTTAGGTATCCACTGTGTTAGATGACTTTGT